>NZ_JBIVUY010000013.1:0-315168 GCF_044757425.1 Streptomyces sp. NPDC091281
GTACTCACCCCAGCCAACCGGCTCAGGCTTTCCTCCGGGCATTTTCCCTTCGGTCTTGCGTTTCCGACTCTATCAGATCCTTTTCCGATCCGATTCCCTGTCGGCGGGAATTGTCTTGGGCTTTCGGCTTTCGCCTGTCGGCCTTTCGACATTCACTACGTTAGCCGATCCCCTCGCCAACTCATAATCGAGTTCCGCGGAGTTCGAATTCGGGCACGCAGGCATGCCGAATGCGGCCCCGCCAGGGGCGTCGTAGGTAGTGGGTTGGCCGCTCTCGGCTGCTGGCGAATGCCGTAACCGGTTCAAGCGGCTCGGGCTACGTTACGCGCCCCGTCAAGGGGAGTCAACTTCGGCGGCGCTTCGGGACATGGGCCCGGTAGGGGCTCACCGTCGGGTCGCCGGTGAGCCAGTAGCGCCACGGGTGGGCCTCCGCGTCGCCGCCGTCGCCGGAGACCCCGGTGCGGGGGCCGTTGCTGACCTGGTCGGGGCGGGTCGGCGTACCGGTGAGGACGCGCAGCGGGGTGTCGTCGGGGGTGCAGGCGTCGGTGCCGTCGAGGGACCGGTCGACACCGAGCGCCGTGGCAAGTCGCGCCGGTCCCCTGGCCAGTTCCCGGTCCGTGCGGGCCGAGAGACGGCGGACGCGGGCCAGTTCCACGCCGTCCACGATCTCCCCGGCCCGCAGCAGCACTCCGCTCGCCTCGCCCTCGGGACCGCACACCAGGTTCATGCAGTGCCACATGCCGTAGGTGAAGTAGACGTACACATGTCCGGGCGGGCCGAACATCACCGCGTTGCGGGGGGTGCGGCCGCGGTAGGCGTGGGAGCCGGGGTCGTTGGGGCCGTCGTAGGCCTCGACCTCGGTGAGGCGGAGGGTGATCGGGCCCTCGGGGGTGGTGCGGACGACGAGGCGGCCGAGGAGGTCGGGGGCGACCTCCAGGACGGGCCGGTCGAAGAAACCCCTGGGCAGGGGCGTACGGTCGGGGGTCGCGATCATGCGCTCCGAGCGTAGTGCAGTCGGTTCGTGTGCCGGGGTGGTCAGCGGGCAGGCGGCTTGCCAGGGTGGGACCCGGAACCGGCCGCGGCCGGATTGCGTTTATTGGGATCAGGTATCCCGTCGTACTGGGTCGTAGAGGTAGAGGGAGAGTCATGGCGTTCAAGAAGCTGCTCGCGAGTCTCGGGGCCGGTGGGGCTTCGGTCGAGACGGTGCTGACGGAGGTCAACGTCGTCCCGGGCGGCGTGGTCCAGGGCGAGGTGCGGATTCAGGGCGGGTCCGTCAACCAGCAGATCGAGGGGCTGTCGGTCGGGCTCCAGGCCAAGGTCGAGGTCGAGAGCGGGGACCAGGAGTACAAGCAGGACATCGTCTTCACCAAGCAGCGGCTGGGCGGTGCCTTCGAGCTCCAGGCCAAGGCCGTGCACGCGGTGCAGTTCGGGCTGGAGATCCCGTGGGAGACGCCCGTCACCATGATCGACGGGCAGGCGCTGCGCGGGATGAACGTCGGCGTCACCACCGAGCTGGAGATCGCGCGCGCGGTCGACTCCGGTGACCTCGACCCGGTGAACGTGCACCCGCTGCCGGCGCAGAAGGCCATCCTGGACGCGTTCCTCCAGCTCGGCTTCCGCTTCAAGAGCGCCGACCTGGAGCGCGGTGTCATCCGGGGCACCCGGCAGACGCTGCCGTTCTACCAGGAGATCGAGTTCTACCCACCGCAGCAGTACCGCGGGCTGAACCAGGTCGAGCTGAGCTTCGTCGCCGACGCGCACACGATGGACGTCGTCCTGGAGATGGACAAGAAGCCCGGCCTGTTCAGCGAGGGCAGCGACACCTTCCGCTCCTTCCAGGTCGGCCTCAACGACCACCACGGCACCGACTGGGCGGCGTACCTCAACCAGTGGCTGTCCGAGGTCGGCAGCAGGCGCAACTGGTTCTGAGCGACGCCACGCGGGCGACCGGGTCCGGAAGAAAGGCCTAGGCTCGGAACCACTGACTCCGTAATCGATCGGGAGGTACCGAGGTGACCGAGCTCAAGCGGCGGCCGCTCCCCCACGACTTCCACCCGCCCGTGCCGTCGTTCACGGTGACGAGTGACGACGTCGTGGCGGGCGGCACGCTCAAGGGCGACCAGGTCCAGGCGGAGGGGAACACCTCTCCGCAGCTGCGGTGGGAGGGTTTTCCTGCCGGGACGAAGAGCTTCGCGGTGACCTGCTACGACCCGGACGCGCCCACGGGCAGCGGGTTCTGGCACTGGGTGCTGTTCGACATCCCGGCCTCCGTGACGGAGCTGCCCGCGGGCGCGGGCGGCGGGAAGTTCGAGGGCCTGCCGGAGGGCGCGGTCCACGCGCGCAACGACTACGGCACGCGGGACTTCGGCGGGGCCGCCCCGCCGCCCGGCGACGGCCCGCACCGGTACGTGTTCACCGTGTACGCGGTGGACCAGGAGAAGCTCGGTCCGGACGCCGACGCGTCGCCCGCCGTGGTCGGCTTCAACCTGCGGTTCCACGCGCTCGCGCGGGCCCAGCTGATCGGTGAGTTCGAGAATCCCGCGTAGCGGCGCGGTGCGCTGAGGAGCCCGCCGGGCGCTGTTCCCGGCGGTTTTCCGGACAGCTCATCGTTCATTCAACGTTTGCCCGCCTCTGGTCTTGGAAGTGATCAGGGGCGGGCATTTTTGTTGCCGGGGGTCGCGGGGGTCACCCCCCGTGGAGCAGCAGATATTGCGTTGTCCATCTCGGCGTGCCCGGCCAGAGTTGGTCCCAGCCCGCCACGGGGTGGGCCGGTGCACGGGAGGTGGGCTGGTATGCGGGACACGCTGGTGCTGAACGCGAGCTTCGAGCCGCTGTCGACGGTGACGTTGAACCGAGCCGTCGTTCTGGTGCTTCAGGACAAGGCCGTCGTCGAGCAGGCCCACCCCGAACTGCGGATGCGCGGAGCCGCCGTGGACATTCCGGCGCCCCGGGTGATCCGGCTGTGCCGGTACGTACGGGTGCCGTTCCGAAGACAAGCGCCGTGGTCGCGGCGGGGTGTGCTGGTCAGGGACCGGCACCGGTGCGCGTACTGCGGGCGGCGGGCGACGACCGTGGACCACGTGGTGCCGCGGGCGCAGGGCGGGCGGGACTCCTGGCTGAACACGGTGGCGTCGTGCGCGGAGGACAATCACCGCAAGGCGGACCGGACTCCGGAGCAGGCGGGGATGCCGTTGCTGCGGCTGCCGTTCGAGCCGACTCCGCAGGACGCGATGCTGCTGGCGCTGGGGCAGGAGGATCTGGCGGCGCTGCCGGAGTGGCTGACCGGGGAGGCGGCGTAGGTCCTCGGCGCCGCGGGGTGCTCAGCGGATCGTGAAAGGCCGTTTGCGCAGTTCCCCGCGCCCCTTGCGTTCGGTGGGGTGCGGGGAACTGTGGCGTTGCGGGGAGGGGGCGTCAGTCGATCGACGGCTTCTCGCGGCGTTCCGTCGGGCGGTCGGAGCTGCCGCCGCCGTTGGAACCACCGCCCAGGCCGCCGAAGTTGCCCATGGCGCCGGAGAGGCCCTTGAGGGCGTCGCCGATCTCGCTGGGCACGATCCAGAGCTTGTTGGCGTCGCCCTCGGCGATCTTCGGAAGCATCTGGAGGTACTGGTAGGACAGCAGCTTCTGGTCCGGGTCGCCCGCGTGGATGGCCTCGAAGACCGTACGCACGGCCTGGGCCTCACCCTCGGCGCGCAGCGCGGCCGCCTTCGCCTCACCCTCGGCGCGCAGGATCTGGGACTGCTTCTCACCCTCGGCGGTGAGGATCGCGGCCTGCCGGGTGCCCTCGGCGGTGAGGATCGCGGCGCGCTTGTCACGGTCGGCGCGCATCTGCTTCTCCATCGAGTCCTGGATGGAGGTCGGCGGTTCGATCGCCTTCAGCTCGACGCGGTTGACGCGGATGCCCCACTTGCCGGTGGCCTCGTCGAGGACGCCGCGCAGGGCCGCGTTGATCTCCTCGCGGGAGGTCAGGGTCCGTTCCAGGTCCATGCCGCCGATGATGTTGCGGAGGGTGGTGACGGTGAGCTGCTCGATGGCCTGGATGTAGCTGGCGACCTCGTAGGTCGCGGCGCGCGCGTCGGTCACCTGGTAGTAGATGACGGTGTCGATGTTGACGACCAGGTTGTCCTGGGTGATCACCGGCTGCGGCGGGAACGGGACGACCTGTTCGCGGAGGTCGATGCGGTTGCGGATGGTGTCTATGAACGGGACGACGATGTTGAGGCCCGCGTTGAGCGTGCGTGTGTAGCGGCCGAACCGCTCCACGATGGCGGCGCTCGCCTGTGGGATGACCTGGATCGTCTTGATCAGGGCGATGAAGACCAACACCACCAGGATGATCAAGACGATGATGACCGGTTCCATCGTGCTCCCCGTACCCTTCTCCGCCTCGGCGCTTTCGGAAGATCCTATGGGCTGTTGAAGATCTTGCTGGTCGAGTCTGACAGACCGTCGCGCGGCTCGTGCGATGTTCGGTCGACTTGTGTGGTGCGGGAGTTGGGCGAGGTCAGATGACGATCGCGGTGGCGCCCTCGATCTCCACGACGTCGACCTCCTGTCCCACTTCGTAGGCGCGGTCGCCGTCGAGCGCGCGGGCGGACCAGACCTCCCCGGCGAGCTTGATCCGTCCGCCGGAGCCGTCGACGCGTTCGAGGACGACGGCCTGTCTGCCCTTCAACGCGTCCACTCCGGAGGCGAAGCGGGGCCGTTGCGCGTTGTGCCGGGCGGCGATGGGCCGTACGACGGCGATGAGCGCGACGGAGACGACGACGAAGACGAGGACCTGGGCCACGACGTCGAAGCCGAGGCTCGCGGTGATCGCGGCCGCCACCGCGCCGACCGCGAACATGCCGAACTCGGGCATGGCGGTCACCACGAGCGGGATTCCGAGCGCGACCGCGCCGACGAGCCACCACACCCACGCGTCAATGTCGTTCACACGTTCATGGTAGATCCGCGGGTGGTGCTCCGGACAGGGCGCGAAGGGGGGCGGTCGGTTCCGGCCACGGTTCCAACTGCGGTCGGCGCGGGGGCCGTCGGGCGCGCGGGGAGCCGGGGTCAGGAGAGGGGGAGGCCCTGGGCGGTCCAGCGGTCACCGACCTGCTCGACGACGAGGGGGAGGCCGAAGCAGCGGGAGAGGTTGCGGGAGGTGAGTTCGAGTTCGACCGGGCCCGCGGCGAGGACCTTGCCCTGGCGGATCATGAGGACGTGGGTGAAGCCGGGGGCGATCTCCTCGACATGGTGGGTGACCATGATCATGGAGGGGGCGATCGGGTCGCGCGCGAGGCGGCCGAGGCGGCGGACGAGGTCCTCGCGGCCACCGAGGTCGAGGCCCGCGGCGGGCTCGTCCAGGAGCAGCAGCTCGGGGTCGGTCATCAGGGCGCGGGCGATGAGGGTGCGCTTGCGCTCGCCCTCGGAGAGGGTGCCGAACCTCCGGTCGAGGAACTCGGTCATGCCGAGGCGGTCGAGGAAGGCGCGGGCGCGCTGCTCGTCGATCTCCTCGTAGTCCTCCTGCCAGCCCGCGGTCATGCCGTACGCGGCGGTCAGGACGGTCTGCAGGACGGTCTGGCGCTTGGGGAGCTTGTCGGCCATGGCGATGCCGGCCACGCCGATGCGGGGGCGCAGTTCGAAGACGTCGGTGCCGGGGGCGCCGAGAGTCTCGCCGAGGATGGTGGCGCTGCCCTTGGTGGGGTAGAGGTAGCTGCTCGCGAGGTTCAGCAGGGTCGTCTTGCCCGCTCCGTTGGGGCCGAGGATGACCCAGCGCTCGCCCTCCTTGACCGACCAGTCGACCTGGTCCACCAGAGCCCGGCCCTCACGGACCACCGATACGTCCTGAAGCTCCAGAACATCGCTCATGAGCGCGTTGTCTCCCCTTGCAGTGTGGCCGGTCTCGGTTGTCGCGGGCGCCTGTGGCACGGACGACCGCGCGCGGGTGGGCGCGGCCCTCCGGGAAAATCTACGCCACCGGCCGGGGCCCCTGTCCCCTCGGTCCGGTCCTTAGGCTGGGGGCATGCTCACGGAACCGCGCTCTGGTCGCCTCGCCGCTTGGGGAAATGCCCTGTTGGCCGGATTTGTCTCGCCGGATGACGCCGTTCTCGCCGTCGTCGGTGAGGACGCCGTCCACCGGGTGGAAGGGCTGCCGGGCGAGACGGCGCCCGTCGGTCTGACGCTCGCGCTCGGGAGGCTGCGGGCGCTCGGGGTGACCGGGCTGCGGGTGGCGCTGCCCGCGCCGGGGCATCCGCTGGGGCTGAGCGGGCCGCCCGAGTTCAACGCGCGGGCGCTGGAGGCGGAGGAGGCCGTGATCGGTCACGGGGTCGCGCTGGGGCTGGTGCCCGAGGTGACCGAGGCCGGTCCGGCCGGGGACGTGCACGTCGAGGTGGTCTGGCACTGCCTGCCCGTGCGGGAGGCTCCCCCGGCGGACGTGCCGTCCCTCGGGGAGGCGGAGCGGGAACTCGCGGAGGCGCTGCGCGAGGCGACGTCGGTGCTGTCGCGGCTGGACGTCGCCGGGTCGGGACCGGCGGCGGAGGCGGCGATCGACGCGTATCGCGCGCGGGCGGAGCGGGGGCGGGAGGTGCTGGCGCCGGGGTATCCGCCGCGGGCGGTGCGGGTGCTGGAGCTGGCGCAGCGGGTGGGGTTGCTGGTGTCGCTGGCGGTGGAGCGGGGGGCGGGGCCCGGGGGTGCGGTGAGTGCGTCCGAGATCGCGGGGCGGGGGGCCGCGTTGCGGCCGGTGGAGCGGGTGGCTCGGCGGGCGCAGGTGGCTGCGTACAACGCGTATGTGGAGGAGAGGGAGAGGGGGCTTGAGCGGGGGTGAGGGGTGAACGGGGTTCGTGGGGTGGGATGGGGTGGGTGCCGTGGGGGTCTGTTGAGGGGTGAACGGGGTTCCTGGTGGGGGGTGGGTGCGGTGGGGGCTGGTTGAGAGGTGACCGTGGGTCGGGGCTCGGGGGTGGGGAGGGTGGCCCGGCGTGCGGGGTGCGGGCCTGCGCCCACCCGTGCCGCCCCAGCGGCACGACTGCCCGCAGCTTGAGCGGGGGGGCGGGTGGCCGCAGGCAGGGCGGGGTGGGGAGACGCGCGGCGGAGGGCTGGGTGGGGGGATACGGCCGCAAGCTGGGCGGGGGTGCGGCCGCAGGGTGGGCGGGCGGTGCGGGTGTGTGCGCAGGCTGGGCGGGACGGGCGGAGGCGTGTGCCCGCAGGCCGGGCGGGCGGTGCGGGTGTGTGCGCAGGCTGGGCGGGACGGGCGGAGGCGTGTGGCCGCAGGCTGGGCGGGGCGGGGAGGCGCGTGGCCGCGCGCTGGGTGGGGGTGCGGCCGCAGGTCAGGCACGGCCGCCGGCCGTAGGTCGAGCGGCGGGTCCCCCAGGGACGCGGAAAGGCCCCTGTCCGGGGGGACAGGGGCCTTTCAGGGGGTGATTCAGCCGTTGGCGCCCGCGTTGCCGAAGGCCGGGTTGAGCAGGCCGATGACGTTGACGCTGTTGCCGACGACGTTCACCGGGACGTGGACGGGGACCTGGGCGACGTTGCCCGAGGCGACACCCGGCGACTTCACGGCCGCACCCTCGGCGCCCGAGTCGGCGACAGCGGCACCGGCGGAGGCACCGGCGGCGATACCGGCGACGGTGAGGGCCACGGCGGCCTTCTTGGCGATGTTCATGAGAAGCGTTCCTCCTGCGATTGCGTGGGCGACCCGGCCGCGGGTCGTGCGCTGCCCAACGCGCGGGGGGCGCGGGTGGCACGGGGTGGGGTGCGGAAACTGCCCGTTCGGATCATTGGGGCGAAAAGCAGACCGGTGGGGACCGGTCGGCTCCGGGGGCGTCAGTGGTTGACGGCGAGGTTGCCGAAGGCCGGGTTCAGCAGGCCGATGACGTTGATCGTGTTGCCGCTGACGTTGACCGGCACGTGCACGGGCGCCTGGATGACGTTGCCCGAGACGACGCCCGGCGAGTGGTGCGCCTCGCCGCCGGCCACCGCGCCGCCGTGGGCGGAGGCCATGCCGGCACCGGCGGCCACGATGCCACCGGCCACCATCGTCACGGCCGCGGCGCGCTTCAGGTTCTTCACTTCTGAGTCCTCCTAGTGATCGCCGCGGCAGGCGCCGTGGCACGCACTGGAGAACGCGCGGGCCTCCGGGAGGATGCGCCATTCGGGGGACATTCCCACGACGGTATGAATCTCGGACCGGAGGAGACGCCTCCGTATGTGCGCCCGCGTGTGCGCCCCGCGGTGCGCCGGGGCGTGAATCCGCCGGTCAGGCCGTCGCGCCGGCGTGCGGGTCAGCCGGTCACACCGTGGCGTACGGCCCAGAGCGCGGCCTGGGTGCGGTCGGCGAGGTCGAGTTTCATCAGGATGTTCGAGACGTGGGTCTTCACGGTCTTCTCGGAGAGGACGAGGGCGCGGGCGATCTCGCGGTTGGAGCGGCCGTCGGCGATCAGGCCCAGCACCTCGCGCTCCCGTTCGGTGAGGGTGCCTCCCCTGCCCTGGCCGGCGTGGGGACCCTCCTGGGAGAGCAGGGCGCCCGCGACCTCGGGCTGGAGCAGGATGTGCCCGGCGTGCACCGAGCGGATGGCTCCGGCGAGCGCGTCGGGGTCGACGTCCTTGTAGACGTATCCGGCGGCGCCCGCGCGCAGGGCGGGGACCACGGTGCGCTGCTCGGTGAAGCTGGTGACGACGAGCACGCGCGCGGGGTTGTCGAGTTCGCGGAGTCTGCGCAGGGCGTCCACGCCGTCCGTGCCGGGCATCTTGACGTCCATCAGGACGACGTCGGGGCGCAGTTCCTCGGCGCGGGCGACGCCCTCGGCGCCGTCGGCGGCCTCGCCGACGACCTCGATGTCGTCCTGCACCTCCAGGAAGGTGCGCAGGCCGCGGCGGACGACCTGGTGGTCGTCGACGATCAGGACCCGGATCGGGTCGGCGGGGTCAGCCACCGGGGGCCTCCATCTCGATCGTGGTGCCCTTGCCGGGCGCCGATTCCACCGTCAGCCGGCCGCCGACGCCGCTCGCCCGGTCGCGCATGGACACCAGGCCGAGGTGGCGTCCGGCCCGGCGGACCGTGCGCGGGTCGAAGCCGGTGCCGTCGTCGGTGACGCGCAGGACGGTGCGGGGGCCGTGCTTGCGCAGGGTGACGTCCACGTGTGCCGCGCCGGAGTGGCGCAGGGCGTTGTGCAGGGCCTCCTGGGCGACGCGCAGGAAGGCCTCCTCCTGGGCGGCGGGCAGCGCGCGTACGCCGTGGCCGGTGAAGGTGACGCGCGCGGTGTGGGCGCGGTCGAGGACCTGGATCTGGGTGCGCAGGGTGGCGACGAGGCCGTCCTCGTCGAGGGCGGCGGGGCGCAGTTCGACGACGGCGGCGCGCAGTTCGTCGGCGGCCTCGGCGGCGAGGACGGCGACCTGGTGGAGTTCGCCCTTGGCGCGGGCGGGGTCGCGGTCGACGAGGGTGGCGGCGGCCTGGGCGGTCAGGCGCAGGGAGAACAGTTTCTGGCTGACGGCGTCGTGGAGTTCGTGGGCGAGGCGGGAACGTTCCTCGGCGATGGTGAGTTCGCGGCTGCGCTCGTAGAGGCGGGCGTTGGTGAGGGCGATCGCGGCGTGCTGGGCGAGGATGCCGAGGAGTTCCTCGTCGTCCTGGGTGAAGCCGCAGCCGCCGACCGGCTTGGGGCAGTTCTTGTTGGCGAGGAAGAGCGCGCCGAGGACCTCGTCGCCGTCGCGGATGGGCAGGCCGAGGAAGTCGGACATGTCGGGGTGGGCGGACGGCCAGCCCTCGAAGCGGGGGTCGCGGCGGACGTCGGCGAGGCGCTCGGGGCGGGCCTCGTGGAGCATCGCGGCGAGGATGCCGTGCTGGCGGGGCAGGGGGCCGATGGCCTTCCACTGGGCGTCGCTGACGCCGTCGACGACGAACTGGGCGAAGCCGCCGTGGTCGTCGGGGACGCCGAGGGCGGCGTACTGGGCGTCGAGCAGTTCGCGGGCGGAGGCGACGATCGTCTTGAGGACGTCGCGCACCTCCAGGTGTCTGCTCATGGCCAGCAGCGCGGCGCTCACCGCGGCGAGGCCGGACCGGGGGCCGTGACTCATGGCCTCACGGTACCGGCGGACCCGGCGGCGGGGATCGGGCGTGTGGCCCACCGGCCCGGGTCCGAAGGCCTAGGACCGGGGCCTAGGGCGGAGGTCCCGGTGGCCGGGCGTACGCCGAAGGGCCCCGGTGCGTACGGTCCGGCGGCCGAGGCGGGCGGGGCGGGCCGGTTCCTAGCGTGGGCCCCGGACCACCGCCGCTCGGCGGGGTCGGACGAGGGGACGGTAGTCATGCCGGTCGCGATCATCACGGGGGCCTCGAAGGGGCTGGGGCGGGCGCTCGCCGGGGCGTTGGCCGGGCGGGGCTGGGATCTGGTGCTGGACGCCAGGTCGGCGGAGGTGCTGGCGCGGGCGGCGGCGGAGGCCGGGCGGCACGGGACGCGGGTGCGGGCGCTGGCGGGGGACGTCACGGACGCCGGGCACCGGTCGGCGCTGGTGGCGGAGGCGTGGCGGCTCGGCGGCTGCGATCTGCTGGTGCACAACGCGAGCGCGCTGGGCGCCGAGCCGCTGGTGGAGCTGGCGGAGCTGCCGCTCGCGGGGCTGCGGCGGGCGCTGGAGGTGAACGTGGTGGCGGCGCTGGGCCTGGTCCGGGAGGCGCTGCCGCTGCTGCGGGCGCGGCCGGGGGCGGCGGTGGTCACGGTGAGTTCGGACGCGGCGGCGGAGGCGTACGGGACCTGGGGCGGTTACGGCGCCTCGAAGGCGGCGCTGGACCAGCTGGCGGCGGTGCTCGCGGTGGAGGAGCCGGGGCTGCGGGTGTGGGCGGTCGATCCGGGGGACATGGCGACGGACCTGTACGCGGCGGCCGTACCGGACGACGACGGGCCGCGGCCGGAGCCGGGGAGCGTGGTGCCCGCGTTCCTGCGGCTGCTGGACGAGCGGCCCGTGAGCGGGCGGTACGCGGCTCCGGCGCTGCTGGAGGGGGCCCGGTGACGCGGGCGGCGCTGCGGGTGCCGGAGGAGCTGTCGGCGCGGGTCCCGGCGGAGCGGCGGGGGCCGGGGCGCGGGCGGGACTCCGTACGGCTGCTGGTGTCGCGCGGGGAACGGGTGGCGCATCACGGGTTCGGGGAGCTGCCGGGGCTGCTGCGGGCCGGGGACCTGCTGGTGGTGAACACCTCGCCGACGCTGGCGGCCGCGGTGGACGGGACGGCCGGGCACGCGCGCGTGGTGGTGCACTTCTCCACGCGGGGGGACGACGGGCGGTGGGCGGTGGAGCTGCGGGACCCGGACGGGCGGGGCACCACACGCGCGCGTGCGGGCGGTCCGCAGGGGACGCGGGTGGGGCTGGCCGGGGGTGCGGGGCTGGTGCTGGAGGAGCCGGTCGGCGGCCACGGCCCGGTGGCCGGGGGGCGGCTGTGGTGGGCGCGGGTGTCGGGCGGGGAGGTGGCGGAGCTGCTGCGGGCGCACGGGCGGCCCATCCGGTACGCCTATACGGAGCGGGACGAGCCGCTGTCGGCGTACCAGACGGTGTTCGCGGTGCCGTCTCCGGACGGTTCGGGCAGCGCGGAGATGCCGAGCGCGGCGCGGCCGTTCACGGGGCGGCTGGTGGCGGAGCTGGTGAGCCGGGGGGTGCGGTTCGCACCGGTGTCGCTGCACACGGGGGTGTCGTCGGCGGAGGCGCACGAGCCGCCGTACCCGGAGCGGTTCGCGGTGCCGGAGGCGTCGGCGCGGCTGATCAACGCGGTGCGGGCGTGGGACGGCCGGGTGATCGCGGTGGGGACGACGGCGGTGCGGGCGGTGGAGTCGGCGGCGGGCACGGACGGGGTGGTGCGGGCGCGGGCGGGGTGGACGGACCTGGTGGTGACGCCCGAGCGGGGGGTGCGGGTGGTGGAGGGGCTGCTGACGGGGCTGCACGAGCCGGAGGCCTCGCATCTGCTGATGCTGGAGGCGGTGGCCGGGCGGGCGGCCGTGGACCGTGGGTACGAGGCGGCGGTGCGCGGGCGGTACCTGTGGCACGAGTTCGGGGACCTGCACCTCCTCCTCCCGGAGGAGAACCCTCACACAGAGCGTTGCTGACGCAACGTGCGGTGAGATCTGAGGGGCCGCCATGTGAGCCCGCACATAGGGTGCACATCACGTACGAAGGGCGATAGGAGAGAAAAGGGGCGGGCGTGAGCGGGGCAGACGTTCCAGTCTGTCCCGTTTTGCCCTTGTCGGCTCCACTACCGGGGATCGTACGTCACACCTTTGCCTCCGGATTTTGCGGCCGCTAACAATGGCTCTCGTCGCTCAGCGCCGCGGGTTGTTGCCCGCGGCGTTCGTGCCTCAAGCACCCGGTCCGCCGTCGGACGAAGAGAGCGACCTCCGCGCTATTCGAAGAGGTCCAACCGCCATGCCCAAGAACACTCACAAGATCGCGCTTGCCGGCGTCGCCACGCTCGGTGCCGCCGCTGTCGCCTTCTCCGTGGTGCCGGCCGACGCGCAGACCACGACCACCGCCGACGCCCCCGTGGCAGCCAAGGTGGCCTACAGCTCCGAGCCCGTGCGGGACGTCAAGGCCGGGGTGACCGACCAGCAGGCCGCCGACAACCTGAAGATCCAGGCGATCGAGGCCAAGAAGAAGGCCGCGGCCGACACCGCGGCCAAGAAGAAGGCGGCCATCGCCGCCGCCAAGAAGAAGAAGGCGGCCGCCGCCGCTGCCGCCAGGAAGGCCGCCGCCGAGCGCAAGGCCGACGCGAAGGCGAAGGCCAGCCGGTCCGCGAAGCGCGCCGCGCCCAAGCGCGTGGTCGTCAAGCAGTACCCGAACACCCTCGACGGCTGGATCCGCGAGTCCCTGTCGATCATGAAGAAGAAGGGCATCCCGGGCTCCTACCACGGGCTGCACAAGAACATCATGCGCGAGTCCTCGGGCAACCCGCAGGCCATCAACGACTGGGACATCAACGCCATCAACGGCATCCCGTCCAAGGGCCTGCTCCAGGTGATCCCGCCGACCTTCAAGGCGTACCACGTGCCGGGCACCTCCTGGAACATCTACGACCCGATCGCCAACATCACCGCCGCCGCCAACTACGCGGCGGACCGCTACGGCACAATCGACAACGTCAACAGCGCGTACTGACCCACGCCGACAGCACCCACCGACCGACGTACGTCGGCAGCGCGTACGGGCGGGGGGACGCCCCTGACCGGCCCCCCGCCCGTACGCCGAAGGGCGGCGCCCCCTGCGCGGGGTGCCGCCCTCCGGCGTGCGCGGGCGCGGAACGGGCTCCGCGCGCCCCGGTCACTTCCGCATGACCTCGGGCTCGTGGCGGCGCAGGAAGCGGGCCACGAAGATGCCGCAGATCACCCCGAGGACGATCAGCGCGAGCATGTCCATGGTCCAGGCGCCGACGGTGTGCTCCCACAGCGGGTCGTTGTCGCCGCCGTCCTGCGGCGGGCTGATCCGGTTGAAGTCGAGCGTGGCACCGGCCGCGCCGACCGCCCACCGCGACGGCATCAGGTACGAGAACTGGTTGACGCCGATCGAGCCGCTCAGCGCGAACAGGCAGCCGGTGAAGACGACCTGGATGATCGCGAACATGACCAGCAGCGGCATCGTCTTCTCGGCGGTCTTCACCAGCGAGGAGATGATCAGGCCGAACATCATCGACGTGAAGCCCAGCGCCATGATCGGCAGGCACAGCTCGACCAGCGGCGCGCTCTTGAGGATCAGGCCCTCCTCCGGGATCTCCCGGCTGGAGAAGCCGATCACGCCGACCAGCAGCCCCTGGAACAGGGTGACCAGGCCCAGCACGAACACCTTGGACATCAGGTACGCCGAGCGGGACAGGCCGGTGGCGCGCTCCCGCTCGTAGATGACCCGTTCCTTGATCAGTTCGCGGACGGAGTTGGCCGCGCCCGCGAAGCAGGCGCCGACCGCGAGGATCAGCAGGACGGTGGTGGCCGTGCCGTTGGGGATGATCCGGCCCGACTTCGGGTTGACCGGGTTCGGCAGCAGGCTGTTGCCGGAGTCGATCAGCAGGCTGACCGAGCCGAGGACGACCGGCAGGATCACCGACAGCGCCAGGAAGCCCTTGTCGGAGGCGATCACCGAGGCGTAGCGCCGCACCAGCGTGACGAACTGCGACATCCAGCCCTGCGGCTTGGGCGGTCTCATGGCCTGCATGGGCGGCATCTGTACGGACTGCGGCGCGACGGCGTCGATGTCGGCGGCGTACATCTGGTAGTGCTGCGAGCCCTTCCAGCGGCCCGCCCAGTCGTAGTCGCGGTAGTTCTCGAAGGCGGAGAAGACGTCGGCCCAGGTGTCGTAGCCGAAGAAGTTCAGCGCCTCCTCGGGCGGGCCGAAGTAGGCCACGGCGCCGCCGGGCGCCATCACCAGCAGCTTGTCGCAGATCGCCAGTTCGGCCACCGAGTGCGTGACGACCAGGACCGTGCGGCCGTCGTCGGCGAGGCCGCGCAGCAGCTGCATCACGTCGCGGTCCATGCCCGGGTCGAGGCCCGAGGTCGGCTCGTCCAGGAAGATCAGCGACGGCTTGGTCAGCAGCTCCAGGGCCACCGAGACGCGCTTGCGCTGGCCGCCGGAGAGGGAGGTGACCTTCTTCTCCTTGTGGATGTCCAGCTTGAGTTCGCGCAGCACCTCGTCGATGCGCGCGTCGCGCTCGGCGCCCGTGGTGTCGGCGGGGAAGCGCAGCTTGGCCGCGTACTTGAGGGCCTTCTTGACGGTCAGTTCCTTGTGCAGGATGTCGTCCTGCGGGACCAGACCGATGCGCTGGCGCAGTTCGGCGAACTGCTTGTAGAGGTTGCGGTTGTCGTACAGGACGTCGCCCTGGTTGGCGGGCCGGTAGCCGGTGAGCGCCTTGAGCAGGGTGGACTTGCCGGAGCCGGACGGTCCGATGACCGCGATCAGCGACTTCTCCGGGACGCCGAAGGAGACGTCCTTCAGGATCTGCTTGCCGCCGTCGACCGTGACCGTCAGGTGGCGGGCGGAGAAGGACACCTCGCCGGTGTCGACGAACTCCTCCAGCCGGTCGCCGACGATCCGGAACGTGGAGTGGCCGACGCCCACGATGTCGGTGGGGCCCAGGAGCTGGGAGCCGCCCTTGGCGATCGGCTGGCCGTTGACGTACGTGCCGTTGTGCGAGCCGAGGTCGCGGATCTCCATGCGGCCGTCGGGCGTCGCGTGGAACTCGGCGTGGTTGCGGGAGACCTGGAGGTCGGAGACGACCAGGTCGTTCTCCAGGGCGCGGCCGATGCGCATCACGCGGCCCAGGGAGAACTGGTGGAACGTGGTCGGGCTGCGGTCGCCGTGGACCGGCGGCGCCCCCGCGCCGACGCCGGGGCCCTGCTGGGGCGGTACGGCCGGGCCGCTCTGCGGGGCCTGGGCCCCGTGCGGCTGCGGCGGCGGCCAGGCGGCCTGCGGCTGCTGCGGGGCCGGGTGGGCCTGCGGGGCCTGCTGCGGCGGGGCCGCCTGCTGCGCCCAGCCGGCGTTCGCGCCCTGCGCCGCGTACGGCTGCTGCGGGGCGACCGCGGCCGGTGCGGCGGACAGGTCGACGCGCGGTCCGTCGGTCGCGTTGCCGAGGTGGACCGCCGAGCCGGGCCCGACCTCCACCCGCTGGACCCGCTGCCCCCGGACGAAGGTGCCGTTGGTGCTGCCGTGGTCCTCCAGGACCCAGCCCCGGCCGTCGAAGCTCACCGTGGCGTGCCGCCACGAGACCCTGGCGTCGTCGAGGACGACGTCCCCCTGCGGATCGCGGCCCAGGGTGTAGGACCTGGACGGATCCAGGTTCCAGGTACGTCCGTTCAATTCCAGTACGAGTTCCGGCACTCCATGCCCCACTGAGTAGTCCCCCGAATTACCCCCGTCACAGGGAGTCTAGGGATGGCGAACATCGTCGGGAACTATTTCAGGCCCGGCCCCTTGTCCGAAAGTCGGGCCTTGTGACGAACGGCCCCGGACGGGCCGGCCCGCGCCGTTGACGGGGTTGAAACCGGGCCGGAGAGTGGTAAACGCCCGCGAGGGGGGCGGAAGCGGCCGTCTTCACCGCCTCGCGGCGCGGATCGGGGGGTCTGCATGAAGGCCGGACGGGCCGGATCGAGGGCCGGGGGCAGGGGCGGTACCGGGATGCCGGGCGGGGCCGGGGCGCGGGGTGTGCCCTGGGCGGACGTTCTGCTGTCGGCGGTGGCCGGGGTGAGCTGGGCGCTGATCGGGATGGCGGGGACGGCGGCCCTCGGACTGCACCTGCTGGACGCCGACGCGGCCGGTGCGCCGGGGCCGATGACGGCGGCGGTGGTCGCGCTGGGCGCGGGTGGCGCGGTGACGCCGTCGGGCGACGTGTCCGCGTTCGGGCTGACGGGCGCCGAGGCGGACACGGCCCTCGCGCTCACCCCGCTGGGCGTCGGCCTGGTCGGGGCGCTGCTGCTGGCCTGGTTCTTCCTGCGGTCCCTGCGCACGGCCGGCGCCGAGGTCGCGCCCGCCGAACTCCTCGCCCGCGCGGGGACGGTGGTCGCGCTCACCGTGGCGGCGCTGGGCGGGCTGGCCTGGGCCGGGCACGACGTCGTCACCCTCGACGGCGCGGCCCTCGGCCTCGACGACCTGCCCGGCGGCGGTGGGGCGGGCGGCGGGGGCGGTGTGTCGATCCCCGGACTCGGCGACCTGGGCGGCCTGTTGCCCGACCGGGTCGGGGACCTGGTCGACGCGCGGGCCGCGGTCGGCTTCACCGTCGACACGGTCCCGACGCTCCTCGGCGGGCTCGTCTGGTCGGCGGGCGTGCTGCTGGTCGCCCTGCTCGCCTCGCGCCGTACGCCGCTGCCGCGCGGGTGGGACGCCGTGCACCGGGTGGTGCGGCCCGCCGTGTCCGCCGTGGTGACCGTGCTGCTCCTCGCGGTGGCGGCCGGGTGCGCGGCGGCGGCGTACGCGGCGATCGGCGACGACCATCCGCGCCGGATCGCCGGAGCGGCCCTGCTGGGCGCGCCGAACGGGGTCTGGCTCGGCGTCGGCGTCGGGCTGTGGGTGCCCTGGGACGGCCGGGCGAGCGGGGTGCTGACCCAGGTCCTGCCGGACCCCTTGGACGACTTGCTCGGCAGCGGCGGCGACGAACGCCCGGTGACCCTCGCCCGCCTCGCCGAACTCGACCAACGGGTCTGGCTGTTGGGGGTGGCGGCGGCCGTGATGATGCTGCTGGCGGGCGTGTTGACGGCCGTCCGCACACCGGTGGCGGTGCCGGTCCGGGGCGGCACGACGGGCACGGACGCCGGGGACGGGGCGCGGACGGGCGTACGGCGGCTCGGTGTCGGCCGGTACGTCGGGGGCTGCGCGCTGCGGCTGGGGGTGGCCACGGCGGTGGCGCTGCCGCTCGTCGTCCGGCTCGCGGACGTGTCGGTGAACGCGTCCCTGTCGGTGCTGGGCGTCGACGCGTTCGGCGCGGGCGTGGATCTGCGCGGCCACCTCGGTGCGGCGGTGCTGCTGGGCGCGGCCTGGGGCGCGGGGGCGGGCGCGGTGGGCGCGCTGCTCGCCCGCGCGACGGGGGCGGCGGGCGGACGCGCTGCCCCGGCGGCACTGCGTGACAGCACGGTCACGGGGGGAGAGGGGGCGGGGGCTCCTGTGGGCGCCGGGGCGGGTGCAGGGGTCGGGGCGGATGTGGGAGTCGGGGCGGGGGTGGGTGGAGCGAGGGGGACGGTGCGTGGGGCGGGTGCGGCTTCTGCGGCGGAGTCTGCGAGTACGGCGGCCGATGCGGCGGCTGCGGCTGGGCCGTATGCCCCGGGGCGGCCGCATCGGCCGCCGAACCCGGCGACCAATCCGTATCTGCGGCTGCCGCCGGACGCTGCTGCGGACCCGGGCCCGGAGCCGGAGGACGCGGTGCCGCCGGGCCGGGACGACGCGGGGGCCGTACCGCCGCCGGGCCGGGACGACGTCGCCGGTGCGCCGACGGTGGTGGGGCCGGTCGGCGCGCCGCCGCCCCGGCCGAGACCGGGATCGGGTGCGGGGGCGGGATCAGCGGCGGGGAAGTGGCCCGCTCCTCCCCCGCCGCCGCCCGCGCGGGGCGGGGAGGGGCCGCGAGGCGGGGAGCGGGCCGGGGAGCGCACGGGGCGGGCGGGGCGCTGGGGGCGGTCGGGGGACGAGGGCCCGGACACCCCTCCCCCGCCGCCACCGCCCCGGCCGCCCGGACGTCCTCCGCGGTCATGAACCGCGCGCCGCACGTCTCCGCGGGCATCCGCGTGCGGCGCGCGCGTCGCCCGTCCGCACCCGTCCGCGTCAGGCGCACGTCACGCGCGCGACACCGACTGTTCCGTGTCCGCCAGACGGACCGCGGGGGCGGGCGGCACGGAGTGCCGGATACGGTGGACGCACCATGAGCGATTCGCAGACCTCGCCGTCCCTGCCCGCCGATGCGCCCACCCTCCTTGTCAAGATATTCGGCAAGGACCGGCCCGGGATCACCGCCGGACTCTTCGACACCCTCGCCGCCTACTCCGTCGACGTGGTCGACATCGAGCAGGTCGTCACCCGTGGCCGCATGGTGCTGTGCGCGCTGGTCACGGCGCCGCCGCACGGGCTGGAGGGCGATCTGCGGTCCACCGTCCACAGCTGGGCGGAGTCGATGCGGATGCAGGCGGAGATCATCTCCGGGCTCGGCGACAACCGGCCGCGCGGCCTGGGCCGCTCCCTGGTCACCGTGCTGGGCCACCCGCTGACCGCGGAGGCCACCGCCGCCGTCACCGCCAAGATCACCAAGGTGGGCGGCAACATCGACCGTATCTTCCGGCTCGCCAAGTACCCGGTGACGGCGGTGGAGTTCGCGGTCTCCGGGGTGGAGACCGAGCCGCTGCGCACCGCGCTGGTCACGGACGCCGGGGCGCTCGGGGTGGACGTGGCCGTCGTCGCGGCGGGTCTGCACCGGCGGGCCCAGCGGCTGATCGTGATGGACGTGGACTCGACGCTGATCCAGGACGAGGTCATCGAGCTGTTCGCGGCGCACGCGGGCTGCGAGGACCGGGTCGCCGAGGTGACGGCGGCGGCGATGCGCGGGGAGCTGGACTTCGAGCAGTCGCTGCACGCGCGGGTGGCGCTGCTGGCGGGGCTGGACGCCTCGGTGGTGGAGAAGGTGCGCGCCGAGGTGCGGCTCACGCCCGGCGCCCGCACGCTGATCCGCACGCTGAAGCGGCTCGGCTACCAGGTGGGCGTGGTCTCCGGCGGCTTCACCCAGGTCACCGACGACCTCAAGGAGCGGCTGGGGCTGGACTTCGCGCAGGCCAACACCCTGGAGATCGTCGACGGGAAGCTGACGGGCCGGGTCACCGGCGAGATCGTGGACCGGGCGGGCAAGGCGCGGCTGCTGCGCCGGTTCGCGGCGGAGGCGGGCGTACCGCTGGCGCAGACGGTGGCGATCGGGGACGGCGCGAACGACCTGGACATGCTGAACGCGGCAGGCCTCGGGGTGGCCTTCAACGCGAAGCCGGTGGTGCGCGAGGCGGCGCACACGGCGGTGAACGTGCCCTTCCTGGACACCGTGCTGTATCTGCTGGGCGTCACCCGCGAAGAGGTCGAGGCGGCGGACACGCACGACGAGAAGTGACGGCGTGCGGCGTGCCGCGTGACGTGGTGAGGGGCCCGGTGATCGCCGGGCCCCTCAGCGGTTCCGTGCCGGGCACGCGCCCTTCTCGGCCGCTCCGTCCTCGGCCCGCTCTGTCCTCGGTGCGCGCGGAGCGCTACTCGGAGGGCGCCCAGTAGTCGGTGAGGGTGGCCGTGCCCGGTTCGAGCGCCTTCCAGGTGCCGTCGAAGGAGACGACCGCGAAGGCGGCGGCCGGGAACCCGCGGCGGCTCATCCGCTGCCCGGCGTCCCCCTCGGCCGAGCCGGAGAGCACCTCGGCGAGCCCCTGGACGCCCGGGTTGTGGCCGACGAGCAGCAGGGTGCGCACGTCGTCCGGGGTCTCGTTGAGCAGGGCGATCAGCTCACCGGGGGTGGCCTCGTAGATCCGCTCCTCGTAGACCGTTCTGGGGCGGTGGGGCAGCTCGTGGACGGCGAGCTTCCAGGTCTCCCGGGTCCGCACGGCGGTCGAGCACAGGGTCAGGTCGACGCCGAGGCCGGTCTCGGTCAGTCTGCGTCCGGCCTCGGCGGCGTCCAGACGGCCCCGCTCCGCGAGGGGGCGTTCATGGTCGTTCACCTGGGGCCAGTCGGCCTTCGCATGCCGGAAGAGGACGATCCTGCGGGGTTCTGCGACGCTCATGACTCCCAGCTTCGCACGAAACAGGCCATGGGGCGCAGGGAGTTGACAGGCGCCTTCAGCGGCCCTCCCGACGTGGGCGGGACGGTGGACGGGGCTGCGGGCGGGGTGGGGGCGGGGCGGGGGCGGGGTGTCCGGTCAGCGGGCGACGAGCTGGTGGACGCGGGCCACGACCTGGGGCAGGCCCGGGTCGCCGCCCGCCGCGTGGGCGTCGGCCGGGTTCATGATCAGGGTCAGCAGGCTCACGAAGGCCAGGGCGGGCAGGGCCAGCGCCCACCAGGGCAGCCGGGTGCCGACGCGCGGGGAGGCCGGGCGGGGCGGGAGATGCGTGGGGGCCGACATGGGTGCCTCCGCTGGTCTTCGAGTGGACCGTGGACCGCGTCCGGCGGCCACATCTCGAAGGTACGCATCCGGCGGGCCCGCTCCCATCGGGTGATCCACCCACTTGACCCTGAGCCTCACCCCCTAGGGGACCGGGGGGTTAACCCCACCATGGCCCGGCGGAGGGGCGAAAGGAGCGGGGCGCGGGCCGTCGCGGGCGGGGATCGCGCGGAGGTGACCGCCGGGGTCAGGGAGACGCGATGGTCGCGATGATCCCGATGATCACGAAGATGAGGAGGAACGAGCCGAAGACGGCGAGCATCTTCTTCTGGCCGTTGCGCGGGTTCGGGTCGAGCACTGGCATGGCCCCAGTCTGGCACCCGCGCCCCGGCCGCCCTCCCCCGGGGTCGGCGCGCGGCCCCGGCCACGGACCGGCCCCCGCCATCGACCCCGGCCACGGACCCGCGCGGCCACGCACCCCGGCCCCGGCCTCCGGCCCGGCACCCGCCAGGGATGGGACCCGCCGGGGACGCGCCCCGCCGCTCAGACCGCCGCCTCGTCCTCCACCGTACGGTCGCGGCCCGCGAGGACGCCGACGGCCATCTGCGGGACCATGAGCGCCGCCATGAGCACCAGGGGCAGGTCCCAGCCGCCGCTGTGCTGGTAGAGCATGCCGACCAGCAGCGGGCCGGGGATCGACAGGAGGTAGCCCGTGCTCTGCGCGAACGCGGACAGCTGGGCCACGCCCGCGCCCGTGCGGGCCCGCATGCCGACCATGGTGAGCGCGAGCGGGAAGGCGCAGTTGGAGATGCCCAGCAGCACGGCCCACACCCAGGCGCCCGCGGCGGGCGCGGCGTACAGCCCGGCGTATCCGGCGAGGCCGCACAGGCCCAGGGCGACGACGACGGGGCCCTGGCGGGGCAGCCGGGTCGCCACGCGCGGGATGACGAAGGCCAGGGGCACGCCCATCACCATCGTCACCGCCAGGAGCAGGCCCGCCGTGGACGCGGGCACGCCCGCGTCGCGGAAGATCTGCGGCATCCAGCCCATGGTGATGTAGGCGGCGGTGGCCTGGAGGCCGAAGAAGACGGCGAGCGCCCAGGCGGTACGGCTGCGGGTGACGCGCAGCCCACCGGACGTGCCGGACGCCCGCGCGCGCGTGCGTGCCGTCGCAGCCGTCCCGGTCGCCTCCGCCGCCGCGCCCGGTCCGCCGTGCGCCGGTTCCCGGACCCGGGCCAGCACGAGCCACGGCAGGACGGCGGCGACGGCGAGGGCCGCCCAGACGACGAGGCCGGTCCGCCAGTCGCCGCCGAGGGCGTCGGTGACGGGCACGGTGACGGCGGCGGCGAGGGAGGTGCCGAGGGCGAGGGCCATCGAGTACAGGCCGGTCATGGTGCCGACCCGGTCGGGGAACCAGCGCTTGACGATGACCGGCATGAGGACGTTGCTGACGGCGATGCCCATGAGGGCGAGGGCGCTGGCGGCGAGGAAGCCCGCCGTGCCGCCGACGAAGGGCCGCAGCAGCAGCCCGGCCGTGATGGCGACCATGCCCGCGCACACCACCGCGCCGGTGCCGAAGCGGCGGGCGAGGCGGGGCGCGGTGACGCCGAAGACGGCGAAGCAGAGCGGGGGCACCGAGGTGAGGAGACCGGCGACGCCGCCGCTCATGCCGAGTCCGTCGCGGACCTCTTCGAGAAGGGCGCCGAGGCTGGTGATGGCGGGCCGCAGGTTGAGCGCGGCCAGCACGATGCCGACGGCGACGAGCCGGAGCAGCCACGGGCGGGGGGCGGACCCGGCCGCGCCGTGCACCCGCGCCGAAGCCGCGGAGGCCGCCGGGCCCGGAGTCCGGTCGGCCGCGAGGCCCGCGGAGTCCGCGGCGGCCGAAGGGGCGGCGGGGTGCGCGAGGCCCGCGGGTTCCGCGGGGTCCGCGAGGTCCGGCGGGCGCGTGTCGGTGGTGGTCTCCTTGCGTGCCATGCCGCCCATCATAGAATCATGGGATGATTGGTTGTCCATCCCCGGGGCCGCTTTCCCGGGCCCGCCCGTGCGAAGGTGTGCCATGCCCCTGAGCCATCCCCGCCGCTCGGCCCTGTCCGAGCAGGTCATCGCCGCGCTGCGCACCCAGATCACCTCGGGCGAGTGGCCGGTCGGTTCGCGCATCCCGACGGAGCCCGAGCTGGTCGAGCAGCTCGGGGTGGCGCGCAACACCGTCCGCGAGGCGGTCCGCGCGCTGGCGCACAACGGCCTGCTGGACATCCGGCAGGGGTCGGGGACGTACGTCGTGGCGACGAGCGAGCTGGCGGGTGTGATGCACCGCCGGTTCGCGGGCGCCGACCCCCGGCACATCGCGGAGCTGCGCTCGACGCTGGAGTCGTCGGCGGCGCGGCTGGCCGCCGAGCGGCGCACGGAGAAGGACCTGCGGCAGCTGGACGCGCTGCTGCGGCGCCGCGAGGAGGCCTGGGCGACGGGCGACGCGGAGACCTTCGTGACGGCGGACGCCTCCTTCCACCTGGCGGTGGTGGCGGCCTCCCACAACGACGTCATGTCGGCGATGTACGCGGACCTGGGCGAGGTGCTGCGGGACTGGCTGCGCACGGACATCGGCGACGAGCTGACGCCGGAGGCGCACATGGACCACACCCGGCTGGTCGAGGCGATCCGGGCCGGGGACGCGGGGGCGGCGGCCGAGGAGGCGGCGAGCTACCCGTTCCTGTGCCGTCCGGGCCGGGGGTTCACGGCCGCGCGTGGCTGACCCAGGCCGCGTCGACCTCCTTCCAGCACCGCGCCGTCAGCCGTACGGTCTCGGCGGGTCCGACCTCGGTGGCGGCGCCGTCGGTGTCGAGGTCCCACCAGCGCGCGCACTCGACGTGCAGCCGGACACGGTCGGTCGCGGCGTAGGGGTTGTGGCAGTACGCGACGACGTGCGAGCCCTCGACGGACGTACGGCACTCCGCGCCCGCGGGCTCCTCGGCGGCGCCTCCCGGGGCGGGCGCGGCGGCCCGGCCCGGCTGCGGCCGCACGCGCGCGTGGGGCGAGGCGTCGTACGGCACGCACAGGACGAGCGTCAGGGCGGCGAGACAGGCGGCGGCGACGGTCACGACGGTCACCGGGGCCGGGCTGCGAGACAGGCGCACAAGGGGACCTCCTCGGCCGTGCTGGGGAGGGACGCGCGGTGGGAACCCGCACTCCAGGGTGGCCTGTCCGGTCGCCGCCCCGCCCGGCCGGGTGAGCCGATCGGGTGACGGCGCACACGGCGTACGAGCGGCACGCGCGCGTGGGACACACGCGGACGCCCCGCTCCCCCGCGCGGTGCGGGAGGAACGGGGCGTCGGGCCTCGGGGGCCGCGGGCGCGTGCGGTCAGGCGCCGACCGCGTGCAGGCCGCCGTCCACGTGGACGATCTCGCCCGTGGTCTTCGGGAACCAGTCGCTGAGCAGGGCGACCACACCGCGGCCGGCCGGCTCGGGGTCCTTGAGGTCCCACTCCAGCGGGGAGCGGTGGTCCCAGACCGAGGCCAGCTCGGTGAAGCCCGGGATGGACTTGGCGGCCATCGAGCCGAGCGGGCCCGCGGAGACCAGGTTGCAGCGGATGTTCTGCTTGCCCAGGTCGCGCGCGATGTAGCGGCTGGTGGCCTCCAGGGCGGCCTTGGCCGGGCCCATCCAGTCGTACTGCGGCCAGGCGAACGAGGCGTCGAAGGTGAGGCCGACGACCGAGCCGCCGTTCTGCATCAGCGGCAGGCAGGCCGTGGTGAGCGACTTCAGGGAGAACGCCGACACGTGCATGGCGGTGGCGACCGACTCGAACGGCGTGTTCAGGAAGTTGCCGCCGAGGGCGTCCTGCGGGGCGAAGCCGATGGAGTGCACGACGCCGTCGAGGCCGCCCAGCTCCTCGCCGACCACGTCGGCCAGCCGGGCCAGGTGCTCGTCGTTGGTGACGTCCAGCTCGACGACCTTGGTGGGCTTGGGCAGACGGCGCGCGATGCGCTCGGTCAGGGTGGGCCGCGGGAACGCGGTCAGGATGATCTCGGCACCCTGCTCCTGGGCCAGCCTCGCGGTGTGGAAGGCGATGGAGGACTCCATCAGCACACCGGTGATGAGGACGCGCTTGCCCTCGAGAATTCCGCTCATGGTGATCAGTGACCCATTCCCAGTCCGCCGTCAACGGGGATGACGGCTCCAGTGATGTACGAGGCGTCGTCGGAGGCGAGGAACCGCACCGTCGCGGCGATCTCCTCCGGCTTCGCGTACCGGCCCAGCGGCACCTGGGAGACGATGCCCGCGCGCTGCTCGTCGGTGAGCACCTTGGTCATGTCGGTGTCGACGAAGCCGGGCGCGACGACGTTGAAGGTGATGTTGCGCGACCCCAGCTCGCGGGCCAGGGAACGCGCGAAGCCGACCAGGCCGGCCTTGGAGGCGGCGTAGTTCGCCTGTCCCGCGGAGCCGAGCAGTCCGACCACCGACGAGATGAGGACCACGCGGCCCTTCTTGGCGCGCAGCATGCCGCGGTTGGCGCGCTTGACCACGCGGAAGGTGCCGGTGAGGTTGGTGTCGAGGACGGTGGTGAAGTCCTCCTCGGACATGCGCATCAGGAGCTGGTCCTTGGTGACGCCGGCGTTGGCGATCAGGACCTCGACGGTGCCGTGGGCGTCCTCGATCTCCTTGTAGGCCTGCTCCACCTGCTCCGGTTCGGTGATGTCGCACTTGACGGCGAGGAAGCCGGCCGGCGGCTCCCCGGAGCGGTACGTGATCGCCACCTTGTCGCCCGCGTCGGCGAACGCGTGGGCGATGGCGAGGCCGATGCCCCGGTTACCTCCGGTGACGAGAACCGAGCGGCTCAACGGATCACCCTTTCGATAGGGGGTATGGACACACCCGCCCGAACGCTGGGTGACAGGCGGCTTCCCTCGAAACCTATCGGTCCACGCCGGTCGGCCGACATTCGGGCACCGACAGTGGGTCACGGGGCTGGCTGTGGGGTCCCTACAGAAAGTGGCCGGGGCGGGCCGTGCGCGGCTCGTGTCCGGGCCGCCCGGGATGGAAAGGTGGTGGTCCGGGCTCCGCGCGCGCGACATGATCGGACCCCGCACAGGCGACACAGGCGACGACGACCACAGGGAGATACCCAGGTGCCCCACAGCATCGACGAGAGTTTCACGGCACTACCCCTGCGCGCCCTCGCCGACGCCGCGCTCGCGCGGGCGCGGGCGCTCGGCGCCGAGCACGCGGACTTCCGGTTCGAACGGGTGCGCAGCGCGTCCTGGCGGCTGCGGGACGCCAAGCCGTCGGGGTCCTCGGACACCACCGACCTCGGGTACGCGGTGCGGGTCGTGCACGGCGGGACCTGGGGGTTCGCGTCCGGGGTGGACCTGACGATGGACGCGGCGGCGCGGGTGGCGTCGCAGGCGGTGGCGATGGCCAAGCTGTCCGCGCAGGTGATCCGGGCGGCGGGGTCCGACGAGCGGGTGGAGCTGGCCGACGAGCCGGTGCACGCCGACCGGACGTGGGTGTCGTCGTACGAGATCGACCCGTTCTCGGTGCCCGACGAGGAGAAGGCGGCGCTGCTGGCGGACTGGAGCGCGCGGCTGCTGGCGGCCGACGGGATCAACCACGTCGACGCCTCGCTGCTCACCGTCCACGAGAACAAGTTCTACGCCGACACCGCGGGCACGGTGACCACGCAGCAGCGGGTCCGGCTGCACCCGGCGCTGACGGCGGTGTCGGTGGACGAGTCCAGCGGCGAGTTCGACTCGATGCGGACGATCGCGCCGCCGGTCGGGCGGGGCTGGGAGTACCTGACGGGCACCGGCTGGGACTGGGACGGCGAGCTGGAGCGCATCCCGGAGCTGCTGGCGGAGAAGATGCGGGCGCCGAGCGTGGAGCCGGGCCTGTACGACCTGGTGGTGGACCCGTCGAACCTGTGGCTGACGATCCACGAGTCGATCGGGCACGCCACCGAGCTGGACCGGGCGCTGGGCTACGAGGCGGCGTACGCGGGCACCTCGTTCGCGACCTTCGACCAGCTGGGCAAGCTGCGCTACGGCTCCGACCTGATGAACGTCACCGGTGACCGGACCGCCGAGCACGGGCTGGCCACGGTCGGCTTCGACGACGAGGGCGTGGCGGCGCAGTCCTGGGACCTGGTGAAGGACGGCACCCTCGTCGGCTACCAGCTGGACCGGCGGATCGCGCGGCTCACCGGGTTCGAGCGGTCCAACGGGTGCGCGTTCGCCGACTCCCCCGGCCATGTGCCGGTGCAGCGCATGGCGAACGTGTCGCTGCGGCCGGACCCGGCCGGGCTGGCCACGGAGGACCTCATCGGGGGCGTCGACCGGGGCATCTACGTGGTCGGGGACCGGTCCTGGTCGATCGACATGCAGCGGTACAACTTCCAGTTCACCGGGCAGCGGTTCTTCCGGATCGAGAACGGGCGGATCACCGGGCAGCTGCGGGACGTGGCCTACCAGGCGACGACGACCGACTTCTGGGGGTCCATGGCGGCGGTCGGCGGCCCGCAGACGTACGTCCTCGGGGGTGCCTTCAACTGCGGCAAGGCGCAGCCGGGGCAGGTCGCGGCGGTGTCGCACGGCTGCCCGTCCGCGCTCTTCCAGGGCGTCAACATTCTCAACACCACGCAGGAGGCCGGCCGATGAGCGCCCGTACGAACAAGCCGCACGAGGTCGTGGAGCGGGCCCTGGAGCTGTCGCGGGCCGACGGCTGTGTGGTGATCGCCGACGAGCAGTCGACGGCGAACCTGCGCTGGGCGGGCAACGCGCTCACCACCAACGGGGTCACCCGCTCGCGGACGCTGACGGTGATCGCGACGGTGGACGGCAAGGAGGGCACCGCCACCGGCGTGGTCTCGCGGGCCGCGGTGACCGCGGACGAGCTGGAGCCGCTGGTGCGGGCCGCCGAGGCCGCCGCGCGCGGCGCCGGTCCGGCCGAGGACGCGCAGCCGCTGGTGACGGGCCGGGAGGCGTCCGCCGGCTTCACCGAGGCGCCGGTGGAGACCTCGTCGGCGGTGTTCGCGGACTTCGCCCCGGCGCTCGGCGAGTCGTTCGCCCGCGCGCGGGCGGGCGGCCGGGAGCTGTACGGCTTCGCGCACCACGAGCTGGTCTCGACCTACCTGGGCACGTCGACCGGCGTCCGGCTGCGGCACGACCAGCCGAACGGGACGCTGGAGCTGAACGCGAAGTCGCCGGACCGGACCCGCTCGGCGTGGGCGGGTCGCTCCACGCGGGACTTCAGGGACGTCGACCCGGCGGCGCTGGACGCGGAGCTGGCGGTGCGGCTGGGGTGGGCGGAGCGGCGGATCGACCTGCCCGCGGGGCGGTACGAGACGCTGCTCCCGCCGACCGCCGTGGCCGATCTGATGATCTACCTGCTGTGGTCGGCGTCGGGCCGGGACGCCGCCGAGGGCCGCACGGTGTTCTCCAAGCCCGGCGGCGGCACCCGTGTCGGCGAGAAGCTGTCGGGGCTGCCGCTGACGCTGCGCAGCGACCCGCACGCGCCGGGTCTGGAGTCGGCGCCGTTCGTGGTGGCGCACTCGTCGGGCGGTGACCAGTCGGTGTTCGACAACGGGCTGCCGATCCCGGCGGTCGACTGGATCGGCGACGGCGAGCTGCGGCACCTCACGACCAGCCGGCACGGGGCGGCGCTCACCGGGCTGCCGTCGGCGCCGGGCGCGGACAACCTGATCCTGGACGGGGGCGCGGACCGCTCGCTGGAGGAGATGGTCGCGGACACCCGGCGCGGGCTGCTGCTGACCTGCCTGTGGTACATCCGCGAGGTGGACCCGGCGACGCTGCTGCTGACCGGGCTGACCCGCGACGGTGTGTACCTCGTCGAGGACGGCGAGGTGGTGGGCGAGGTGAACAACTTCCGGTTCAACGAGTCGCCGGTCGGCGTGCTGGGCCGGGCCACCGAGGCGGGGCGCACGGAGAAGACGCTGCCGCGGGAGTGGAGCGACTGGTTCACCCGGGCGGCGATGCCCGCGCTGCGGGTGCCGGACTTCAACATGAGTTCGGTCAGCCAGGGCGTCTGAGCGGACGGACGCGAGGGGGCGCGGGCCGCACAACGGCCCGCGCCCCCTCGGCTGTCCGCCGTCGGGCGGTCAGGCGCGTTCGTGCTTGCGCTTGCCCAGCGTCGCCATGTACGCCATGTCGCCGAGCGCCACGATGACGATCGCGGCGACCAGTTGGAAGATGTGCCGGCTCCAGTCGATGCCTGCGGTCTCCTCGACGCCGAAGCCGCGGGCGATCGCGTTGCCGACGATCGCGCCGAGCATGCCGAAGATGGTGGTCAGCCAGAGGGGGCTGTGCTGCTTGCCGGGAAGGATCGCCTTGGCGATCAGACCGAGCACGAATCCCACGATGATGGCCCACAACCAGCCCATGGATGCCTCCTGTACGGCTCTGAGCGCGGTACGGCTCCGAGCGAGCGATTGCCCCCAGTGTCGGTCCGGTCGCGGTACGCCGCACGCCGGGTGGGGCCGTACGCGGTACGGCGCAGCCCGGCCGCCCCGGGCGGACGCCCCGGTCTCGAGGGGCGTGGGGGCGCGGCGTACCGTGGTCGGCGGGGAGAGGTCGATGCGGTCGGACGGTGGAATGTGATGCGGAAGCAGCGCGGTGGCGGCGGTGAGGTGTTCCGGATCACCGGCGCCCGGCAGGGGCTCCAGGACGACGTCCGGGGCCGTCAGCGGCGGTATGTGATCTCGATGTCCGTCCGGACGCTGGCCGTGGTCCTGGCGGCGGCGCTCTGGAACGTGGAACGCCACGTCGCGCTGGTCGCGCTGGTTCTCGGCGTGGTCCTGCCCTACATCGCGGTGGTGATCGCCAACGCCGGGCGGGAGGGCGCGCCGGGCCTGCCGTCGACGTTCGTGACGGCCCCGCTGCCGCCGATGATCGCGCCGCCGCGCGCGGGCGGTCCGGGGCCGGAAGAGGAGCGCGTCGCGGAATCCGGGCGGGCCGCGAGGGAGCCCTCGGGCGGGGACGCGGGGGCCGGTCCGGCCGGGCGTCCGGCGTGACGCGGAGCCCGGCGAAGCTCAGGAAAAGCTCAGATCAATCATGTTGTTCCGGTGCCGTGGGGCCGGGTCCCCGTGACATACTTCGTACGCGCTCCGCATCCCCCGTCGGAGCGACGGACCGACGCCGGGCAGCTCCCCCCGTGGCTGCTCGGCGTCGCTTTGTTTCCCACCCCGTGACTGTCCGAGAGCGCCCGGCCGTGCCGGTGGCCGCCCGGACGTTCCTGTGAGTTCTGTGAGCCGTGTGAGTGCTGTGAGTGCCGTGAGTGACGAGACGCCCGTGTGTTCCGCGAAGGGCTGCCGTGCCGACGCGGTGTGGGTGCTGGCGTGGAACAACCCGAAGATCCACACGCCGGAGCGGCGCAAGACGTGGCTGGCGTGCGAGGAGCACCGGGAGCACCTGTCGCAGTTCCTCGGGGTGCGGGGCTTCCTCAAGGACGTGGTGACGCTGGCGGAGTGGGAGTCGGGGGCGGCGGAGGGCGCGTAGGGCCCGTACCGCCCCGGTCGGGCCGCCGTCGGGCGGGCCGGTTCAGCCGCCGATGGACGACATCGGGCGGTCGGGCTGGACGAACGTCGGGTCGTCGAGGCCCGCGCCCGCCTTCTTGCCCCACATCGCCTCGCGCCAGCGGCGGGCTATCTCCTCGTCGGGGGCGTCGGCGCGCAGGGCGGCGCGCAGATCGGTCTCCTCGCGGGCGAAGAGGCAGGTGCGGATCTGGCCGTCGGCGGTGAGGCGGGTGCGGTCGCAGGCGGCGCAGAACGGGCGGGTCACCGAGCCGATGACGCCGACGCGGTGCGGTCCGCCGTCGACCAGCCAGCGTTCCGCCGGGGCCGAGCCGCGGCTGGCCTCGCCCTCGGGGGTGAGGGCGAAGCGGGTGCGCAGGGAGGTGAGGATGTCGTCGGCGGTGACCATGCCCTCGCGCTTCCAGCCGTGCTGGGCGTCCAGGGGCATCTGCTCGATGAACCGCAGTTCGTAGCCCTGCTCGACGGCCCAGGCGAGCAGGTCGGGGGCCTCGTCGGCGTTGAGGCCGGGCATCAGGACGGCGTTGACCTTGACCGGGGTGAGGCCCGCGTCGTGGGCGGCGCGCAGGCCGTCGAGGACGTCGTGGTGGCGGTCGCGGCGGGTGAGGGTCTTGAAGACGTCCGGGCGGAGGGTGTCCAGCGAGACGTTGACCCGGTCCAGCCCGGCGGCCTGGAGGGCGGTCGCCGTGCGCTTGAGGCCGATGCCGTTGGTGGTGAGGGAGATCTGCGGGCGGGGGGCGAGCGCCGCGACCCGCTCGACGATGCCGACCAGGCCGGGCCGCAGCAGCGGTTCGCCGCCGGTGAAGCGGACCTCCTCGATGCCGAGGGAGGTGACGGCGATGCCGACCAGCCGGACGATCTCGTCGTCGGTGAGGAGGTCGGGCTTGGCCAGCCAGCTCAGGCCCTCCTCGGGCATGCAGTAGGTGCAGCGCAGATTGCAGCGGTCGGTCAGCGAGACCCGGAGATCGGTGGCCGTCCGGCCGTACGTGTCGACGAGCATGTGGGCCCCCTTCCCTCGCGGCCGTCCGCACGGCCGGTCGTCGCACTCCTGTCACTGGCGAGCCTACGTGACGGCGCCGACAACGCCGGAGCCCGCTCACGTGAGGCGGCCCGCCGCCGCGTCCCGGGGACCTGCGGGTGCGCAGGCCGGCGGACGCGGGGCGGGCCGAGGGGGGCCTCCGGGGGAACGGCGTTACGGCTCAGTGGGCGCCGGTGCCGGTGAGGGAGCGGACCTCCAGTTCGGCGTACTTGCCCTTGTCGGGCTCCTCCTTGGACAGGACGGTGCCGAGGAAGCCCATCAGGAAGCCGAACGGGATGGAGATGATGCCGGGGTTCTTCAGCGGGAACCAGGCGAAGTCGGCGTCGGGGAACATCGCCTTGGGGTCGCCGGAGACCACCGGGGAGAACAGCACCAGGCCGACGGCGACGATCAGGCCGCCGTAGATCGACCACAGGGCGCCCTGGGTGGTGAACCGCTTCCAGAAGAGGCTGTAGAGGATCGTCGGGAGGTTGGCGGAGGCGGCGACGGCGAACGCGAGGGCGACCAGGCCCGCCACGTTGAGGTCGCGGGCGAGGGCGCCGAGGCCGATGGAGACGATGCCGATGAAGACGGTCGCCCAGCGGGCCGCGCGGACCTCCTCGGCGCCGGTGGCCTTCCCCTTGCGGATGACGTTGGCGTAGATGTCGTGCGCGAAGGACGAGGAGGAGGCGAGGGTGAGACCCGCGACGACGGCGAGGATGGTCGCGAAGGCGACCGCCGAGATCGTGGCGAGCAGGATCGCGCCCCAGGTGGAGTCGGTGCCGCCCAGATGCAGCGCGAGCAGCGGCGCGGCCGTGTTCCCGGACGGGTTGGAGGCGATGATCTCCTTCTGGTCGATCAGCGCGGCGGCGCCGAAGCCGAGCGCGATGGTCATCAGGTAGAAGCCGCCGATGATGCCGATCGCCCAGTTCACGGACTTCCGGGCGGCCTTGGCGTTGGGGACCGTGTAGAAGCGGATCAGGATGTGCGGCAGACCGGCGGTGCCGAGCACCAGGGCGATGCCGAGGGAGACGAAGTCCAGCTTGGACGTGCCGGTCGCGCCGTACTGGAGGCCGGGTTCCAGGAACGCCGAGCCCTTGCCGCTGTTCTCGGCGGCCGTGCCGAGCAGGTCGGAGATGTTGAAGTCGAACTTCAGCAGCACCAGGAAGGTGATCAGCAGGGTGCCGCCGATGAGGAGGACGGCCTTGACCATCTGGACCCAGGTGGTGCCCTTCATGCCGCCGATGGAGACGTACACGATCATCAGCAGGCCGACCAGGGCGACGATGGCGATCTTGCCCGCGTCGGAGGTGATGCCGAGCAGCAGGGAGACCAGGACGCCCGCGCCCGCCATCTGCGCCAGCAGGTAGAAGATCGACACGACGATGGTGGAGGTGCCCGCGGCGGTACGGACCGGCCGCTGGCGCATGCGGTACGCGAGGACGTCGCCCATGGTGTAGCGGCCGGAGTTGCGCAGCGGTTCGGCGACCAGGAGCAGGGCGACCAGCCAGGCGACCAGGAAGCCGATGGAGTACAGGAAGCCGTCGTAGCCGAAGAGGGCGATGGCGCCCGCGATGCCGAGGAAGGACGCGGCCGACATGTAGTCGCCGGAGACGGCGAGGCCGTTCTGGAAGGCGCTGAACTGCCGTCCGCCCGCGTAGAAGTCGGCGGCGTCCTTGGTCTGGCGGCCCGCCCACACGGTGATCACCAGGGTGGCCACGACGAAGAGCGCGAACAGGGTGATGATGAGCGGCCGGTGCTCGCTCGCCTCGTTGGCGGCGAGGAACGTCTGCTGGGCGGGGCTCATGCGGTGCCCTCCATCCGGGACTTGATCGCCTCGGCCTTGGGGTCGAGCTTCTCGGCGGCGTGCCGCGAGTACCACCAGGCGATGAGGAACGTGGTGACGAACTGGGCGATGCCCAGCACGAACGCGATGTTGATGTTGCCGACGACCTTGGTGCCCATGAAGTCGCCCGCGTAGTTGGAGAGCAGGACGTACAGGAGGTACCAGGCGATGAAGGCGATCGTCAGCGGGAAGGCGAACCCGCGGTAGGAGCGGCGCAGTTCGCCGAACTCCGCGCTCTCCTGCTCCGCGACGAACTCCTCGGTGGACGGGAGCCGGGCTGGGGTGTCCGAGGGGGGCGGTGTGTCGGTGGCCACGGAGTCTCCTCGCGTTGCGGGTGCGGTCGGTACGGGCGCGGGGGGCGCGGGGGCGCGCTCCCTGCCCAAGGTCACGGCGCCGCGCGAGGACGGGTTCAACCCGTCGGGCCGGTTTGTGAAGTCACGTCGGCGGCGCTCCTCGTCGGCGGCTTCTGGCAAACGAGTGACCGCCGGGGAAGGTCATGGCCGGAGGGCGGGGACCGGTGGGTCGGGGCGGGGGCGTGGAGGGCTGTTTTCGGCCGGGCGGCGTCCGGGCGGGTGGAACTCGCCTGCCGAAGGTCATTGCTGGTCCGTGAGTCGGGGAGATAGTTTCGGGCGAGCACCACCCGTCATGTACCTGCCCAGGCGCGACCCGCGTCGGGGCAGCGCTCGCTTCCGGATGATGTGGAGACCCCATGGCTCATCTGCCTTCCAGACGCCGTCTCGCCCTCGCGGTGCCCGTCGTGCTGTCGCTGACCGCCTCCCTCGGCTTCCTGCCGACCGCGGCCACCGCCGCCCCGGCCGCCGCGCCCGTGGTGCGGGCCGCCGACGCGGGCTCGCTGGCGTACGTCGTCAACACGAAGGTGGACCGCCGCACGATCGAGTCGGTGAAGAAGGCGATCGCCAAGGCCGACGGCACCGTCGTCGCCACCTACGCCGAGATCGGCGTCATCGTCGTCCACTCCGCGAACCCCGACTTCGGTCCGCGGATACGCGCCGTGCGCGGCGTGCAGTCGGCGGGCGCGACCCGCACCGGCCCGCTCAAGGCCGCCGGGACCACCGACGAGGGCGCGGCCCAGCCCCTCACCGCCGCCGAGGCGGCGCGCACCGCGAGCGCGTCGGCGAAGACCGAGGCGAGCGAGCCGCTGGAAGCCGACCAGTGGGACCTGCGCGCGATCGGCGCCGACAAGGCCGCGAAGATCAACCCCGGCAGCAAGCGGGTCACGGTCGCCGTCATCGACACCGGTGTGGACGACACCCACCCGGACCTGGCGCCGAACTTCTCCGCCGGGCAGTCCGCGAACTGCGTGGGCGGCGTCGCCGACACCTCCGAGGGCGCCTGGCGGCCGTACACCCCGAACGACTACCACGGCACGCACGTCGCCGGTGAGATCGCCGCCGCCCGCAACGGCATCGGCGTGGCCGGTGTCGCGCCCGGCGTCAAGGTCTCCAGCATCAAGGTGAGCGACCCGGACGACGGCCTCTTCTACCCGGAGAACGTGGTCTGCGCCTTCGTGTTCGCCGCCGACCACGGCGTCGAGATCACCAACAACAGCTACTACGTGGACCCGTGGCTGTACAACTGCCTGAACGACCCGGACCAGAAGGCCATCGTCGACGCGGTCAACCGGGCCCAGAAGTACGCCCAGCGGAAGGGGACGCTCAACGTCGCCTCGGCGGGCAACTCCAACCACGACCTCGACTCGGACGCGATCCTCGACGAGTCCAGCCCCGACGACACCACCCCGGTGCCGCGGACCATCGACCCGCACACGTGCTTCGACGTGCCGACCCAGCTGCCGGGCGTCGTCACGGTGAGCGCGACGGGCGTGAAGGGCACCAAGTCGTACTACTCGACGTACGGCGTCGGCGCGATCGACGTGGCGGCGCCGGGCGGCGACCGCTACCAGATCCCGGAGACCCCGTCGGCCAACGGCCGCATCCTGTCCACGCTGCCGGGCAACACCTACGGCTGGCTCCAGGGCACCTCGATGGCGTCCCCGCACGTCGCGGGCGTCGCCGCGCTGCTGAAGTCGAAGCACCCCTACGCCTCCCCGGCGCAGCTCCAGCTGCTGCTGAAGGCGCAGGCCGACAGCCAGGCCTGCCCGACCGAGCCGTACGACGGCAACGGCGACGGCGTGGTGGACGCGACCTGCGAGGGCGGCAAGCGCGTCAACGGCTTCTTCGGGTACGGCGTGGTCAACGCGCTGCGCGCGGTCAAGTGGTGACGTTCCGTCAGTGAGCGGATGCCGGTGACGGCACGCCCGTGACGGCGAAGGGCCGGGCGGGGAGCGGAAGTTGCTCCCCACCCGGCCTTTCGGTGTCGTACGGCCCGGTGCGGGGCCTCAGTTGGTGACGAGGACCTTGAGGGCGGTGCGCTCGTCCATCGCCTTGTAGCCGTCCGGTACGCCCTCGATGCCGACGGTGAGGTCGAAGACGGGCGTGGGGTCGACCGTGCCGTCGAGGACGTCGGGCAGCAGCTCGGGGATGTAGGCGCGGACCGGGGCGACCCCGCCGTGCAGACCGATGTTCCGGTCGAACATGACGCTCAGGTCGAGGCCGGTGCCGCTGCCGTGCGGGACGCCGACGAAGCCGATGGCGCCGCCGTCGCGGGTGATGTTCACGGCCGTCCGCATCGACTGCTCGGTGCCGACGGCCTCGATCACCGCGTGCGCGCCCTGCCCGCGGGTCAGCTCGCGGACGGCCTCCTCGGCGGCCTCGCCGCGCTCGGCGACCACGTCGGTGGCGCCGAAGCGGCGCGCGATGTCGGTACGGACCCGGTGGCGGCCGAGGGCGATGATCCGCTCGGCGCCGAGGCGGCGGGCGGCGAGGACCGCGCACAGGCCGACGGCGCCGTCGCCGACGACGGCGACCGTGGCGCCCGGCCGGACGCCCGCGCCGAGGGCCGCGTGGTGGCCGGTGCCGAGGACGTCGGAGAGGGTGAGCAGCGCGGACAGCAGGTGGTCGTCGGAGGCGGCGTCCTTCGGCAACTGGACGAGGGTGCCGTCGGCGAAGGGCACGCGCACGGCCTCGCCCTGGCCGCCGTCGTGGCCCACGGAGCCCCAGAAGCCGCCGTGCTCGCAGGAGGTGGTGAGGCCCTCGCGGCAGTAGTCGCAGGTGCCGTCGGACCACATGAAGGGCGCCACGACGAGGTCGCCGCGGCGCAGGGTGGACACCTCGGAGCCGGTCTCCTCGACGACGCCGAGGAACTCGTGGCCGATGCGCTGCCCCGGCTTGCGGGCCGCCTCGCCGCGGTACGCCCACAGGTCGCTGCCGCAGATACAGGCCCGCAGCACCCGCACCACGGCGTCCGTGGGCAGTTGCACGACCGGCTCGGGGACGTCCTCCACGCGCAGGTCGAACGGGGCGTGGATGGTGGTGGCGCGCATGACGGAAGGTCCTTGTCTGGTCCGGGGGCACGCCCGGTAGGGGTGGCCGGGCGCTCTTTCACCGTACGCCGTGGCCCGCGCGGGTCGCACGGCGAGGCCTGACCGGCTGGGGGCGCGGCGCAGGTCGGGGGCGGTGTCGGGGTCGGGGCGGGGGTGGTCGGGGGGCGCGGACCAGTCGGGGCCGGGCGAGGGCGGCCGAGGGCGCGGGCCGGGTCGGCCGCGGGGGCGCGAACAGGGTCGGCCGAGGCGCGCGCGGAAAAAGGAGTGGCGGGCCGGTTCCGGGGCGTTCTAGAGTCCTGACTCGGCGGGGGCGGCTCCGCCGCGTGCTTCCTTCTCCTTCCTCTGCGAACACCCGTAGCGCGCCCTCTCTCCGCCCCTCGCCCGTGTCTGTCGGCCTGTCCTGTCGGCCCGTGCGTCCCGCTTCTGGACTTCCCGTCTCTCTGCCTTCCTGCTTTCCCGTCTTCCTGTCTTCCCGCTCCGCCGTCCGCGCGGGGCCCTTCTCTGGCGTTCCGGGGGAATCCGCTTGTCCGAACTGGCGTCCGTGCTGCTGCGTCGTCTCCGTGTCGTCCACGTCGACCAGGCCGGGCCCCGCCCCGGCGACCCCTCCACCCACGACGGGCTGGTCGCGCTCGAAGCCGAGCTGCTGGAGCGGGGGTTCGCGCCCGACGCCCGGCTGCGGGCGGCGCTGGCCTGGCTGGGACCGGCCGGACTGGCCCAGGCGGGACGGGAGTTGGTCGCCCGGCTCGACGCCGAGCTGGGTGTGGACCGCACCCACATGCCGCTGTTCCGCAGCTTCCCTGCCTCGGTGCCCGACGACACCCACGAGGTGTGGATCGACCGGATGGTCACACTGCTCCTCCAGTGGCCCGAGCAGCCGTGCGTGCTGTGCGCGTCGGTGGGGAGCGTGCACGCGGTGGCGCCCTGCGCGCACCTGGTGTGCCGGGAGTGCTGGGACGGCGCCGACTACGCGGGCTGCCCGATCTGCCACCGCCGGATCGACCCCGCCGACCCGTTCCTGCGGCCGACGGCGCCCCGGCGGGCGCCCGAACCCGCCGCGGGCCCGCTGAAGCTGCTCGGCCTGGGCCGGGACGTACGCGCCGACACCGTACGGGCGTTGGGGACGCTGCTGGCCCGGCGGACCCCGCTGCCGCCGCGGGACCGGGCGGATCTGGCCGTGCTGCTGGCGCACGCGCCCGCCGGGACGGACTGGTACCCGGCGGAGATCCCGGTCCGCGAGACGAAGTCGCTGGTCCTCGGGTGGATGCTCGCCGACCGTGAACGGCGTTCCGACGCGGTCGCGTTGCTGGCGACGCAGCTGACCACCGCCACCGACGTGCTGCGGCTGCTGTGCGTGTGGTCGGGCGGCGAGGCCGATCTGATCGCGCCGCCGCGCCTGCGGTCTTTGCCGCGCCCGCTGCGCCGCACGCTTCTCGCGCTGCTCGACGCGCTGCCGACGGCCGTTCTCGTCGAGGACGTGCTGCGGCATCCGGAACCGTGGAAGCGGGCGGCGGAGATCCTGCACCCGTACGAGCGGCACGCCCGGCACCCGCGGGCCGCGCTCGCCTTCGCCGTCCTGCGCGGCACGTCCCTCACCGGGACCGGGATCGGCGCCGCGCTGCGGGAGACGGCCGCCGCGCACCCCCGCGCCGTGCGCGTCGACGGCGACCGGCTGCGCGCGATCACCTGGCGGGGCCGTGTGGAACAGGCGCTGGCCGAGCGGGACCTGGAGGGCGCGCTCGCGCTCCTGGCCCAGCGGCCCGGCGAGTTGCTGCGCCGCTTGGACCAACTGCTGCGGCTCCAGGCACGGGAGACTCTGCCGGACGCCGTCGCGGACGTCCTGCGGCGCGTCCTGCCGCAGGCGGGCCCGGCACCGCTGCTCGCCGCGCACGGCCGCCTGAGAGACCGTCATGTCGCGTCCGAGCGGCGGGTGTTCTTCCCTCGCGGCCGGGTGACCCACGCCTACACCCTGGACGACCCCCGGCCGCCGCTCTCCCCCGCCGTCACGGGCGCGGTGTGCGCGCTGCTGGAGGCCGAGGCGGTACGACGGCTCGCGGTCGCCCCGCGCGTCGAACACGCCGTGCTGGACTCGGCGTTGACGGGTCTCGCCGTACCGGCCAACGAACGCGCCGACGCGAAGGCCCTGGTCGCCGTCCCCCGGGGCAGCACCCAGCCGCTGCCGCACGGCGAGGTGATGCGGCTGTTCCTGCACTGGACGCAGCCCGCGAAGACCCGCGTGGACCTCGACCTGTCGGTGGCGCTGTTCGACGAACGGTGGGAGTTCACCGGCCTGTGCGACTACACCAACCTGGTGTACGGCAAGCGGTGGGCGGTGCACTCGGGGGACCTCACCTCGGCACCCGCTCCCGACGGCGCCACCGAGTACGTCGACCTGGACCTGGCCGCCCTCGGCGGGCACGGGGTGCGGTACGCGCTGCCCGTCGTGTTCAGCTACAACGACATCCCCTTCGAGCGGATGCTGGACGCCTTCGCCGGGTTCATGACGCTGCCCTCCGCCGCGGAGGACGCGCGCGACGCGTCGTACGACCCGCGGGCGGTGCGCCAGCGCTACGACCTGAGCGGCGACTCGCGCGTCCACGTGCCGCTGGTCGTCGACCTGCGCCACCGCACGTTCCTCTGGACCGACCTGCACCTGTCGGCGGCGGAGGGCTTCCACAACGTCCACCGGCACGCCGCCGACCTCGGCCGGGCCGGACGGGACCTGCACCAGTACTTCGCGACCGGCCGCACCACCCTCTGGGACCTTGCGGCCTGGCACGCCGCCGCCCGCGCCGACACCGTGACGGTGCTCCGGCGCGCGGACCGTCAGGACACCGGGGCCCCCGAGGGCTCGACCGGCAGCAGCGAGGCCGGGGACGAGGTGTGGCACTACGCGCGGCGGGACGGCGAGGGCGGCGCCGCGTTCGCGGCCCGCGTGCGGGGACTGGCGGCGCCGGAGCGGCGGGAGCGGCCGGGACGGGACGGGCCCACGGCCGAGGCTCTGGCCGCCCGATCGGCCGCGGGGAAGCGGGTGTTGCTGGCCCTGGTCGCCGGTGACGTCGCCCCGGAGCGGGCCACCGGCGAGGCGTACCGGCTCCTTCCGGGCCCGACCGACGGCTGCGGCCTCACCCCGCTGGCGGCCGGGGACCTGGTGGCGGCCCTGGGGAGCGGAGTGCCGGTCGCCTGACGGCACGCCCGCTGACGGTGTCTCGCCTGACGGTGTCTCGCCTGACGGAGGCTCCTGCGCCGACCGCTGCGGCCCCACGGAGGCCGGCGCCACAGCCCCGCCCGCCACCCGAACTCCCGTACGCCCAGGCACCTTTCCGCCGCCTTCGTCCCGTACGCGCGTCCGGCGGGACCGATCCGGGGGCGCGGGATGGGCGGGGGGCGTCACCGGTGTCGGTGGGCGGACGTATCCTCAGTGACCATGCTCGAAGACCCGACGACCACCGCCCCCTCCCCCACGGAGTGGCCGGCCGCCTACCCCCAGGGGTACGCGGTCGTCGACGTGGAGACCACCGGCCTGGCCCGCGACGACCGCATCATCTCGGCCGGGGTCTACCGGCTCGACGCGCGCGGCGAGGTCGAGGACCACTGGTACACGACGGTCAACCCGGAGCGCGACCCGGGGCCGGTGTGGATCCACGGTCTGACCAGCGAGGCGCTGTCGGGCGCGCCCCTCTTCCGGGACGTGGCCGAGGAGTTCTCGGCCCGGCTGGCGGGCCGTGTCCTCGTCGCGCACAACGCGGTGTTCGACTGGCAGATGATCGCCCGCGAGTACGCGCGCGCCGAGCGTGAGGCGCCGGTGCGGCAGCGGCTGTGCACCATCGCGCTGTCGAAGGAGCTGGGGCTGCCGCTGCCCAACCACAAGCTGGAGTCGCTCGCCGCCCACTACGGCGTCGTGCAGCAGCGGGCGCACCACGCGCTGGACGACGCGCGCGTGCTGGCGGAGGCGTTCCGGCCGAGCCTGCGGGCCGCCGCGGCGGGCGGGGTGCGGCTGCCGCTGCACGAGTGCCGTCCGCTGACGGAGTGGCAGGACCGGCCCGCGGCGTCCATCGGCCGCCAGGCGGGCGGCCCGGGTGGCTACGGCGGCGGCTACGGCTCCTACCGTCCGAGCAGTTGGCGGCCCTCGCGCAAGCGGCCCGTGTGCCCGTACCCCAACCCCGGCCGGTACGAGGACGGCAAGCCGCTGAAGCAGGGGATGCGGGTGGCGTTCTCCGGCGACACGTCCGTCGAGCGCGACCTGCTGGAGGACCGGGCCGCCGAGGCCGGGCTGCACGTCGCGACCTCCCTGTCCCGGCTGACGAGCCTGCTCGTCACCAACGACCCGGACTCCGGCACGTCGAAGGTCGTCAAGGCCCGCCAGTTCGGCACCCCCGTGGTCGACGAGGCCGCCTTCGGCCAACTCCTCGGCAACGTGGCCCCGGCCGACGACGCGAAGGACGCGACGGCGACGGAGAGCTGACGCCGCGGAGAAACAGGGCGAGCGCCCCGCACCGTACGGACGGGTGATTGGCGGGCGACTCGCCCATCGTCCGCTCGCCCGACCCGCGCCGACCGCCCACCCTGTGGCGCATGGCGACATGTGAGGTATGCGGCAACAACTACGGAATGTCCTTCGAGGTGCACGCCCAGGGCGCGGTCCACGTCTTCGACTGCTTCTCCTGCGCGATCCACCGCATGGCCCCGATCTGCGAGCACTGCCGCGTGCAGATCATCGGGCAGGGCGTGGAGGTCGAGGGCCACTGGTACTGCGGTGCGCACTGTGCCCGCGCGGAGGGGAAGGCGGGCATCGTCGACCGGGTCTGAGCCCCCGTGGCCCGGACCCGTTCCGGCGCCCCACCCCGGCAGCGAGCGCCCCACGGTCGGAGGGTACGGTCGTGGGGTGTACCGCTTCCTGTTGTCCCGGCAGTGGGTGATCATCACGCTGGTCGCTCTCCTGCTCGTCCCCACGATGATCAGGCTGGGCATCTGGCAGATGCACCGCTACGACGAGCGCACCGCCCGCAACCAGCTGGTCTCCGACGCGCTGACCGCCGAGCCGGTCGCCGTCGAGGAGCTGACCGCGCCGGGCCACACCGTCACCTCCGGCGAGCGCTACCGCACGGTGCGGGCCGTCGGCCGCTTCGACACCGACGACGAGGTCGTCGTACGCCGCCGGGTCAACGCCGACGAGACGGTCGGCTTCCACGTCCTGACGCCCCTGGTCCTCACCGACGGCAAGGTCGTCCTCGTCAACCGGGGCTGGATCCCCGCCGACCCGGGCAGCCAGACCGCGTTCCCGAAAGTGCCCGCGCCGCCCGCCGGGCAGGTCACCGTCACCGGGCGGCTGATGCCCGACGAGACGACCGCCGCGAGCGGCATCAAGAACCTCGCGGGGCTGCCCGACCGGCAGATCATGCTCATCAACAGCGCGCGGGAGGCCCGCCGCCTCGACGCCGAGGTCCTCGGCGGCTACGTCGTGCAGACCGGCCCCGAGCCGAAGGGCGACACCCCGCAGCTGATCGGCAGGCCCGGCAACGAGGACGCCGCCCTGAACTACGCGTACGCCATCCAGTGGTGGCTGTTCGCCGCGGGCGTGCCCGTCGGCTGGGTCGTCCTGGTCCGCCGCGAGCTGCGCGACCGCCGGGAGGCGGCGGCGAAGCGGGCGGCCGGGGCCGACGACGCCACGGAACCCGCCGAACCGGCCTCCGTCTGACGACACGGACCCCACGGTCCCGGCGACCGGCCGACCGGCTGACCGGGCGTCCCGCTCGCCGGGGCGGCCCGCGTCACCCGCCCGGCCCCCTCCCCCGATTGCCCGGACGCCCCGCCGGGAACCCGCACCCCGTGCACTCCCTCATCGAGGACTACGCCCTCATCGGCGACGAACAGACCGCCGCCCTGGTCGGCCGGGACGGCTCGGTCGACTGGCTCTGCCTGCCCCGCTTCGACTCCGGGGCCTGCTTCGCCCGGCTGCTCGGCGGCGACGAGAACGGCCACTGGCGCATCGCGCCCCGCGGCGCCGAGGGGCAGCAGTGCACCCGGCGCGCCTACCGCCCCGACACCCTCGTCCTGGACACCCTCTGGGAGACCGCCGAGGGCACGGTCCGCGTCACCGACCTGATGCCCCAGCGCGACCGCGGCCCCGACCTGGTCCGCGTCGTCGAGGGGCTGCACGGCCGGGTCACCGTCCGCAGCACCCTGCGGCTGCGCTTCGACTACGGCTGGGTGGTGCCGTGGATGCGGCGCGTCGACGGCCACCGCGTCGCGGTCGCCGGACCGGACTCCGTCTGGTTCCGCAGCGAACCCGAGGTCCGCACCTGGGGCGAGGACTTCGGCACCCACTCGGAGTTCACCGTCGCCGAGGGCGAATCGGTGGCGTTCGTCCTGACCTGGCACCCCTCGCACCACGCGCGCCCGCCGCTCGTCGACCCGTACGAGGCGCTGCGCACGACGGTCGAGGACTGGCGGGCCTGGTCGGCGCGCTGCCGCTACCGGGGACCCCACCGGGACGCCGTGATGCGCTCCCTGCTCACCCTCAAGGCGCTCACCTACGCCCCGACCGGCGGCATCGTCGCCGCGCTCACCACCTCGCTGCCCGAACAGCTCGGCGGGGTACGGAACTGGGACTACCGGTTCTGCTGGCTGCGGGACTCCACCCTCACCCTCGGCGCGCTGCTCGCCGCCGGGTACCAGGAGGAGGCCGAGGCCTGGCGCGACTGGCTGCTGCGCGCCGTCGCGGGCGACCCGGCCGACCTCCAGATCATGTACGGCATCGGCGGCGAACGCCGGCTGCCCGAGGTCAAACTGCCCTGGCTGCCGGGATACGCCGGTTCCGGCCCCGTACGCGTCGGCAACGGCGCCGTCGACCAGCTCCAGCTGGACGTCTACGGCGAGGTCATGGACTCCCTGTCGCTGGCCCGCGCCTCCGGCATGTCGCCCAAGCCGCACATGTGGGCGCTCCAGAGCGCGCTGACGAACTGGCTCGCCGAGCACTGGCGGCAGCCCGACGAGGGCCTGTGGGAGGTGCGCGGGGGGCGCCGCCAGTTCACGCACTCCAAGGTGATGGTGTGGGTGGCCGCCGACCGGGCCGTCCGTGCCCTCGAACGGTTTCCGCAGCTCAGCGGCGACCTGGAGGGCTGGCGCGCCATGCGGGACGAGGTGCACCGGCAGGTGTGCGAACAGGGCTACGACCCGGAGCGCAACACCTTTACCCAGTACTACGGCTCCCGCGAGCTGGACGCCTCGCTGCTGCTCATCCCCCGCGTGGGCTTCCTCCCGCCGGACGACCCGCGCGTCGTCGGCACCGTCGACGCGGTCCGCGCCGAACTCGGCCACGACGGGCTCGTCCGCCGCTACAGCACCGCCGGACCGGACGTGGACGGGCTGCCGGGCGACGAGGGCACCTTCCTCGCCTGCTCGTTCTGGCTGGCCGACGCCCTGCACCTGACCGGCCGCACCGAGGAGGCGCGGGCCCTGTTCGAGCGGCTCGTGGGCCTCGCCAACGACGTGGGGCTGCTGGCCGAGGAGTACGACCCCGCCTCCGGACGCCACCTCGGCAACTTCCCCCAGGCGTTCAGCCACATCGGCCTCGTCAACACCGCCCTCACGCTCTACGGCGACCAGGGGGCAGGATAGGGGCCATGGATCTTGGACTGAAGGACCGGGTGTACGTCGTCACCGGGGGCACGCGCGGGCTCGGCCACGCCGCCGCGCGTGAACTGCTCGCGGACGGCGCGAAGGTGGTCGTCTCCGGGCGGGACGAGGAACGGACCGCGGCGGCGGCGCTCGCGCTGGGGCCGGACGCGGTCGGCGTCGCCGTCGACAACGCCGACCCGGAGGCCGCCGAACGGCTGATCGGGGCCGCCCGCGAGCACTTCGGGCGGTTCGACGGGGTGCTCGTCAGCGTCGGCGGGCCGCCGCCCGGTTTCGTCGCCGACACTACCGACGAGCAGTGGGAGGCGGCGTTCACGTCCGTGTTCCTCGGCGCGGTGCGGCTCGCGCGGGCGGCGGCGGCCGAGCTGGAGGAGGGCGGGGTGATCGGGTTCGTGCTGTCGGGGTCCGTGCACGAGCCGATCGCCGGGCTGACGATCTCCAACGGGCTGCGGCCCGGACTCGCGGGGTTCGCCAAGTCGCTGTCCGACGAGTTGGGGCCGCGGGGGGTGCGGGTCGTGGGGCTGTTGCCGTCGCGGATCGACACGGACCGGGTGCGGGAGCTGGACGGGATGTCGGCGGATCCGGAGGCTACGCGGCTGGCGACGGAGTCGCGGATTCCGTTGCGGCGGTACGGGCGGCCCGAGGAGTTCGGGCGGATCGCGGCGTTTCTGCTGTCGCCTGCGGCGTCTTATCTGACGGGGGTGATGTTGCCCGTGGACGGGGGGATGCGGCACGGGTTCTGACCCGAGGGGGTTCGCCCCCGCCGCCCCTTCCCGACCCGAACCTGGGGGCTGTGCCCCCAGACCCCCCTTTCGGCCCCGAAAGGGCCTCGTCCTCAAACGCCGGACGGGCTGAAGGGGGGCGCGCGGGCATGGCCTCACGTGACGCGTTCCGGCTTGTGTTTCGTCGTGCGGAGGCGGATCTCCGCGGGGAGGGATGTCAGGGACGCCGAGTCCCTCGCGTGGGTGAGGGCCTGGTCGGTGACGTGGGTGAGGGCTGCCGCGGGGTCGACGTGGGGCTCCAGTTGGAGGCGTACGTGGGCCTCGGGGGCGGTGCGGCGGCCCTTGAGGTGGGCGTGGGTGTGGGAGACGCCCTCCAGGCGGGCGGTGTCCCCGGCGAGAACGCCCTCCAGGGCACGGCCGCGCAGCACGGCGCCCGCGCCGTCGCCGGTGTCCACCAGGACCTCGGCGAGGCGGCGTCGGCGCAGCACCGCGACCAGCCACCACAGGGCCAGCAGGACCAGCACCGCCAGCACGGCGATGACCACGGGCCACCACCAGCCGTCGTCGCGCCAGCGGGTGCGGTCGGCGTCGCTGAGCAGGACGTCGTGCCGGTCGTCGTACGGCCACCAGGACGGCGGGGACCAGCCCAGGCCGACGGCCAGCACGGCACCGCCGACCACCAGGAGGACGAGGCCCACCAGGCCCAGGACAGCGCGGTTGACGGTTCGCAGCATCGTCGGTCCTCCCTACTTCGTCGGCCGCCGCACATGGACGGAGAGCTTAGGCGGGCGGGCCAGGCCCAGGCCCCGGACGGCCTCGGCCAGCACCTCGTCGAGGTCGGCGTGGACGTCGTCCAGTGCGCGGAAGTGGGCGAGCGCGCGGACCTGGGCGCGGCGGCGGCCGGAGCGGACGTGGACCGACTGCACCCCGGCGACCTCCATGGCGCGGTCGCGCAGCACCAGCGCGGCGGCGGAGCGGTGGAGTCCGGCCCGGACCTCGGGGCGGGGCCGGAGCATGGGCAGCAGGTCGCGCAGGCCGGGGGTGACGGCCAGCAGGATCAGCCAGAGGCCGAGGGCGGCGGCGACCCCGGCGCCGACCAGCACCCAGGTGTCGTCCAGGGGCCGTTCGGCGAGCTGCCGTGCCAGTTCGCGCCGTACGTGGAGCGCCGTGTGCCCGGCGCGGACCGCCACGACGTCGTAGAGGAGCGTGCCGGTGAGGGCGAGGAGGAGGGCTGCGACGACGGCCGCCGGAATCCGGCGGCGGGACCAGAAGCGGCCGCTGCCGCGCGCCGGGGGCGGCGGGGGCCCGTGCGCGTCGGGGGTCTTCTCCAGGACGACGGGGTGCTCGCTCATGGCGTCCTCCCGTGGGCCACGCCGTGGGTCTCCGTCAGGTGGAGCCGGTCGACGTGCACGGCGACCTCCGGCACCGTCATCCCGACCAGGGCGCGCACCCGTTCGCTGACGTGGCGGCGGACCGCGTGGCAGCGGGCGCCGATGTCGTCGGGGTAGCCGAGTTCGAGGTGGACGCGGACGTGCGCCGCGTCGTGGTGGACCACGACGGTGGCGCTCGGGCGGGCGGCGTCGGAGGGCAGCGGTCCGACGGCTTCACGGGCCGCCTGCCCGGCGACCTTCGCGACGACCCGGTCCGCGATGCGGGTGGCGCCGCGTTCGGCCGCGGGGACCGGGGTCCGTGCGGTGCCGGGTGCCGGGGACCCCGCGTTCCCGGGGGCGACGGTGGTCACGCGGGGTCACCTGCGCCGGTCGTCGCGGGCGCGGAAGAAGTCGCCCAGGTCGACGTCCCCCTCCAGCAGCCGCCCGACGACGAAGCCGACGGCGCCCAGGGCTGCCACCAGCAGGAAGGCGCCGAACCCACCGAAGTATCCGGCGAAGGCCAGGGCCATCCCCGCGATCATGCCGACCACGGCCATGCTCAACGTGCGCTCCCCTCAGCGGTGTTCATGTGTGTCGTACGCGGTGTGCGTGGGCCCGGTCACTGGATGCGGGGCTCCGGCTCGTCGTCCTCCTCGTCGGGCAGCTTGACGTCGCTGACCGCGATGTTGACCTCCACGACTTCGAGGCCCGTCATGCGTTCCACGGCCGCGACGACGTTCTCGCGGACGTCGCGGGCGACGTCGGAGATGGCGGCGCCGTAGTCCACGACGATCTCCAGGTCGAGCGCGGTCTGCACTTCGCCGACCTCGGCCTTGACGCCGCGGGTCACCGACTTGGAGCCGCCGGGCACGCGGTCGCGCACGGCGCCGAAGGTGCGGCTGATCCCGCTGCCCATGGCGTGCACGCCGATGACGTCGCGGGCCGCGAGTCCGGCGATCTTCTCGACCACTCCGTCGGCGATGGTGGTGCGCCCTCGGTCGGAGGGGCTGCCGCCGCCGCGCCGGGTGGTCCTGCGGCCGGGGTCGGTGCTGGTGTCGGAGGTGTGGCTGCGGTTCTGCTCCGTGGTCTCGGTCATCGCCGTACGTCCTTTTCGGTCGTCGTCCTTCTGCCACCGTAAGCGCGGTTCGCCGACCTCGCCCCAGGGATGGGGCAGGGTGGAGGAATGACGGCGGACGGATGGACGCGTGCGGTGCGGGACCGGCTCGGTGCGGGTCGGTTGCTCCCTCTGGGTGGCCCGCGGGACGGGGCGTGGATCACGGAGGACGCGGCACGGACCGCGTTGCGGCGGACGGCCGGGGGTGTGCCGGGCGTACGGCTGGGGGCGCTGCGGATCGCGGCGGCGGGCCCGGAGGGGGCGTACGAGCCGGTGGTGCCGGCGCCGCCGAGCGCGCTGCCGCCGGGGCCGCTGCGGGTGAGCGCGGAGTGCGCGGCGAGCGGGTCGGAGCCCCTGCCGACGGCGGCGGCCCGGCTGCGGGCGGCGCTGGCGGCGGCGGCCGCGGAGCGGTTGGGGCTGGTGGTCGCCGAGGTCGATCTCCGGGTGACGGAACTGTTCGACGCGGGCCGCCCGCCGGTGCTGCCGGAACCGGACCGGCCGACGCGTACGGCGGCGGCCACCGCCGAGGGCGACGAGAGCCGGGCGGGCGGGGCCGCCCTCGCCGTGCCGGGCGTGACGGGCCTGACCGAGGTGCTGGGGCGGGCGGTGCGGATCGACGACCGGCCCGACGTGACCGCTACGGCGGCGGCCCTGCCGCGTCGGCATGTCCGGGTCGAGGTCGCCGTCGGCGCGGACCGGCGGGCCCTGGACGTCGCCCGGGACGTCCGCGCGGCGGTCACGGCGGTACTGCCGGACCGGCCGTCGGTGGCGGTGCTGGTGACCGGGGCGGGGTGAGCGCGCGGTGGGAGGGGGAGCGGGCGGCTCCGCCCTCCCCGCGGGGCGGTTACTCGCCGAGTCCGGCGAGGTCGCGCAGGCGGCGGGCCTGGGCGGCGCGTTCGGCGGCGCGCTGCTCCTCGTAGGTGCGGTCGGCGGCGCCGAGCAGCAGGGCCTTGGTCTCGACGACGGCGTCGCGGGGGGCGGCCAGGATCGCGGCGGCCAGGTCGTGGACGGTGCTGTCGAGGTCGGCGGCGGGCACGGCGACGTTGGCGAGGCCCGAGGCCACCGCCTCCTGGGCGTGCACGAAGCGGCCGGTCAGGCAGATCTCGGCGGCCCGGCCGTATCCCACGAGAGAGACGAGCGGGTGGGTGCCGGTGAGGTCGGGCACCAGGCCGAGGCCGGTCTCGCGCATGGCGAACTGGACGTCGTCGGCGACGACCCGCAGGTCGCAGGCGAGCGCCAGCTGGAAGCCCGCGCCGATGGCGTGGCCCTGCACGGCGGCGATGGACACCACGTCGGTCCGGCGCCACCAGGTGAAGCCCTCCTGGAAGGAGGCGATGGCGGCGTCGAGGTCGGCGTCGCTGCCGCGCGCGAGATCCACGAACGACGGCTCGCCCTCGATCCCCTCGGGCAGGAACATCTGCCGGTCGAGTCCGGCGGAGAAGGACTTGCCCTCACCGCGCAGCACGACCACCCGGACGGAGCCCGGCAGCAGCCGGCCCGCCTCGGCGAACGCGCGCCACATCGCGGGGGTCTGCGCGTTGCGTTTGGCGGGGTTGGTGAGCGTCACCGTGGCGAGCGCGTCGTCGACGGTGAGCCGTACGCCGTCCTGGTCGAGCAGGGGAACGAGTTCCTGGCCGAGCGTGGCCATGGGGCGCCTCCGATGGGTGCGGTCAGCTGACGCTAGCTAAGTGACTGCACAGTAACCACCCGGTCGGTCGCAAGAACGACCGGGTGGCCACCATCGAAGACCGGTGGGCCGCCCGGGGTCAGGACGAGGCTGCCTTCTTGCCTCGTGTCGCCCCGCCACGCCCACGGAGCGTGACGCCCGACTCGCTGAGCATCCGGTGGACGAAGCCATACGAGCGGCCGGTCTCCTCGGCCAGTGCCCGGATGCTCGCACCGGAGTCGTACTTCTTCTTCAGGTCTGCCGCGAGCTTGTCGCGCGCGGCGCCGGTCACCCGGCTGCCCTTCTTCAGAGTCTCGGCCACCCGTGCCTCCTCATGGGAAGTGCGCTCTGGTCTCCTCATGATCACCCCTCCGGGGCGGGTTGGCCACCCATTCGGCAAGGTCCGTGCGACAGGCTTGTGACGACAGGAGCGGGTCCCCACAAGCGGAATCAGGGATTCCGACCCGTCCTGTTCGTACGGCTGAACGGGTTGCTCCGGGAAACTCCAGGTCAGAGACGCACAACGGCCGATCCCCGGAAGCATGGGGATCGGCCGTGAAATACGTGTAGGACACACCTCGATACGAGGAGATCTCACACAGATGGTGGATCACCGGTGGGCCGAATGATCCAGTCCGGTGATCCACGCGCCGTGGATCACCGTGGATCACGCCAGGGCGACGAGGTCCGCGTAGTCGGAGCCCCACAGGTCCTCGACGCCGTCGGGCAGCAGGATGATCCGCTCGGGCTGGAGCGCCTCCACGGCGCCCTCGTCGTGGGTGACGAGGACGACCGCGCCCTTGTAGGTGCGCAGCGCGCCGAGGATCTCCTCGCGGCTGGCGGGGTCGAGGTTGTTGGTGGGCTCGTCGAGCAGCAGCACGTTCGCCGAGGAGACGACCAGGGTGGCGAGCGCCAGCCGGGTCTTCTCGCCGCCGGACAGGACCGCGGCGGGCTTGTCGACGTCGTCGCCGGAGAAGAGGAACGAGCCGAGCACCTTGCGGACCTCGACTAGGTCCATGTCGGGCGCGGCCGAGCGCATGTTCTCCAGGACGGTGCGGGCCGGGTCCAGGGTCTCGTGCTCCTGGGCGTAGTACCCGAGCTTGAGGCCATGGCCGGGGCGGACCGCGCCGGTGTCGGGGGTCTCCACCCCGCCGAGCAGCCGCAGCAGGGTCGTCTTGCCCGCGCCGTTGAGGCCGAGGATGACGACGCGGGAGCCCTTGTCGATGGCCAGGTCGACGTCGGTGAAAATCTCCAGCGAGCCGTACGACTTCGACAGGCCCTCCGCCATCAGCGGGGTCTTGCCGCAGGGCGCGGGCTCGGGGAAGCGGAGCTTGGCGACCTTGTCGGACTGGCGGACCGCCTCCAGTCCGGAGAGCAGTTTGTCGGCGCGGCGGGCCATGTTCTGCGCGGCGACCGTCTTGGTGGCCTTGGCGCGCATCTTGTCGGCCTGGGAGTGCAGGGCGGCGGCCTTCTTCTCGGCGTTGGCCCGCTCGCGCTTGCGGCGCTTCTCGTCGGACTCGCGCTGCTGCTGGTAGAGCTTCCAGCCCATGTTGTAGACGTCGATCCGGGAGCGGTTGGCGTCCAGGTAGAACACCTTGTTGACGACCGTCTCGACTAGGTCCACGTCGTGGGAGATGACGATGAAGCCGCCGCGGTAGGTCTTCAGGTAGTCCCGCAGCCACACGATCGAGTCGGCGTCGAGGTGGTTCGTGGGCTCGTCGAGGAGCAGGGTGTCGGCGTCGGAGAAGAGGATGCGGGCCAGTTCGACGCGGCGGCGCTGACCGCCGGAGAGGGTGTGCAGGGGCTGGCCGAGCACGCGGTCGGGCAGGTTGAGCGCGGCGGCGATCGTGGCGGCCTCGGCCTCGGCGGCGTACCCGCCCTTGGTGAGGAACTCGGTCTCCTGGCGCTCGTACTGCCTGAGGGCCTTCTCGCGGGTGGCGCCCTGGCCGTTGGCGATGCGCTGTTCGTTGTCGCGCATCTTGCGGATCAGGAGGTCGAGGCCGCGCGCGGAGAGGATGCGGTCGCGCGCGAGGGTGTCGAGGTCGCCGGTGCGCGGGTCCTGCGGGAGGTAGCCGACCTCTCCGGAGCGGGTGACCTGGCCCGCGGCGGGGATGCCCTCGCCGGCGAGGACCTTGGTCAGGGTGGTCTTGCCGGCGCCGTTGCGGCCGACGAGGCCGATGCGGTCGCCCTTGGCGACGCGGAAGGACGCGTTCTCGATGAGGATGCGGGCACCGGCGCGCAGCTCGATGCCGGAGGCGGAGATCACGGACAGACTCCAGGCGGGGTGGGTGGCGGGATGGGCGGCTGAGGACGTTCCCGCCGTCTAATGCGCGAGGAGAAGGGCCATGGGGCCAGTCTAACGGGGCCGTGCAACCACTTTTGCGGCGCGCGGGCGTTCGACCGTCCGCGCAGGCTGCGGCGCTCCCGCGCGCGTGCGACGGTCCTTGCGCGCGGGTGAACGGCCTGCGCGCGCGTGGGGTGCCCCGCGCGGGGTGCTCCGCGCGCGCGGTGCGCGGGAGCGGGTCAGGATGGCGCGCAGGGGGTCGGCGCAGGCGGAGGGTGGTGGCCCCGTGCAGTTCGACGACGACGCCCGGCTGGACACGTCCGAGGTGGAGGACGTCCGCGGGAGCCGGGTCCCGGGCGGGCGGGCGACCGTCGGCGGCGGGATCGCCGGGCTGGTGGCGCTGCTGCTGGCGCTCTTCCTGGGCGTCGGCCCGGACCAGCTGGGGCTGTCCTCCGGCGACGCGCAGCCCGCGGCGACCGCGTCGGGGCTCGCGCAGGTGCAGACGGCGTGCCGCAGCGGTGCCGACGCCGACACGCGCGACGACTGCCGGACGGTGGCCGTGGTCAACAGCGTGCAGGACTTCTGGGCCGGGGAGTTCGAGCGGCGGGGCGGCGCCTACACGCGCTCCCCCACCGTGTTCTTCGCGGGGCGGGTCGGCACGGCGTGCGGGACGGCGGCCTCGGCGGTCGGCCCGTTCTACTGTCCCGGCGACCGCAAGGTCTACCTCGACCTGGGCTTCTTCGACGAGCTGCGCTCCTCGTTCGGCGCGAGCGGCGGCGCGTTCGGGCAGGCGTACGTGGTGGCGCACGAGTACGGCCATCACGTGCAGGACCTCATGGGCACGCTGGGGCGCGCGCGGGACGGGCGGACCGGCGCGGACAGCGCCTCGGTGCGGGTGGAGCTCCAGGCGGACTGCTACGCCGGGGTGTGGGCGCACCACGCGACGAGCACGCCGGACGAGTCGACGGGCCGGCCGCTGATCACCAGCCTCACCCCGGCGGACATCGCGGACGGGCTGGACGCGGCGGCAGCCGTGGGCGACGACCGCATCCAGCAGCGGTACCAGGGGCGGGTGACCCCGGAGAGCTGGACGCACGGGTCGTCGGCGCAGCGGCAGCAGTGGTTCGACGTGGGGTACCGGACCGGGGACATGGGGCGGTGCGACACGTTCCGGTGAACCGAGCGGGCGTCGACCGCGGGCGGGGCGGGGTGGCGGGGACGGTCACGGGCGGGGCCCGGGGGCCGGTGTGCCCGGTTCGGGGGGCGTTGTCGGTGGTCGCTGCCAGACTGGAAGGCAGGAGACAGCCGAGGCAGGACCGAGAGGGAGTGAGCGGTATGACAGGCGCGAGCGGCGGCCGTCCGAGCATCTACCCGACGGTGACGTACCGGGACGCGAAGGCGGCGATCCGGCAGCTGACGGAGGCCTTCGGCTTCACCGAGCTGTCGGTGTACGAGGGCGAGGACGGCGCGGTGGTGCACGCCGAGCTGACCCAGGGCAACGGCGCGGTGATGCTGGGCTCGAAGGGCACCGGCGGGGTGTTCGACTCCGCCATGAAGGACGCGGGTCCCGCCGGGATATACGTGGTGGTGGACGACGTGGACGACCACCACCGCCGGGCCGTGGAGCACGGCGCGGAGATCCTGATGCCCCCCACCGACCAGGACTACGGCTCCCGCGACTACATGGCGCGGGACGCCGAGGGCAACATATGGAGCTTCGGGACGTACGCCCCGGAGATACAGGGCTGAGGGCTCCCGCCCGGCGGGGCGGGCGGGCCCTCGGGGGCGGGCCCTCGGGGGCGGGCCCTCGGGGGCGCGGGGCGGGTCAGCCGCCGGTGTGGACCTGGAAGGCGGCCCGTCTGACGGCCTTGGCGAGCGCGGGGTCGGGGTGCGCGGCGGCGAGCGCGACCAGCACCTGCACGGTGCGCGGGTGCCCGGCGGAGCGGACCTCGGAGAGCAGCGCGGGCACGGTCGGCTGGAGCGCGGACTCCAGGTGCCGGACCAGCATGGGCGCCTCCCCGTGGTCGGCGACGGCGGCGGCGGTGTCGACCCAGAGCCAGGTGGCCTCCTCGCGGGTGAGCACCTCGTGCGCGTCCTCGGGGTCCACGCCGTCGTGCTCGGCCAGCCACAGCAGGGCGTACGGCCGCAGGGCGGGCTCCTCGACGACGGCGCGTACGTCGGGCTCGGCCGGGGCGCCGACCACGCGCAGCGCCTCGAAGGCGAGGCCGCGCAGCAGGGCGTCCTCGCCGCGGGCGGCGAGCAGCAGCTCGGCGACGGCGCTGCCGACGGTGCGGGCGGCGAGCCAGGCGCGGTACTCGGCGCGGGCCGCGTTGGGGCGGAGCTGGGCGCAGCCGCGGAGCATCTCCTCGGCGGCGACCTCGATGTTCCCGGCGGGGCTCTGCGCGGCGACGCAGATCTGCTCCAGCTTGACCCAGACCGCCCAGCTGCCCAGCGGAGTGAGGGTGGCGTGGCCGTCGCCGCAGGTCAGGGCGCCCACCGAGGCGAGGGCGCGCAGCGTCCAGTCGAGGAGGGGGGCGAGTTCGGCGTCGCGGGCGGGCTCCGCCGGGTCGGTGTCGGCCGGGGCGGTGCCGGAGGGCGTGCCGTCGGGGCTGTCGGTGCCGTAGGGGATCTCGCAGCGGGCGGTGCGCAGTTCGGTGACGCGCTGGCGGAGCAGGTCCAGGAGCTGGTCCACGGGCACGGGACCGGCCGAGAGCTGGAGGAAGGACAGCACCTGCGGCATGGCCGAGACGACCTCGGCGACGGCGCCGGGTTCCTGGTCGGCGGGCTCGGGCGTGGCCAGCGACCAGGCGTCGAAGAGGGCGACCCAGCCGCGCAGGACGGCGCTGTCGTCGCGGTTCCAGGCGCGCAGGCGCCAGCCGGGGCGGGCGCTGTCGCCGTGCACCTCGACCAGTCCGGCGAGGCGGGCGGTGTCCCAGTCGGCGCGGACCTGGGCCGGGGTCAGTCCGAGGTCGCTCGCCGCGCGGGCGGCCGTGGACTCGGAGAGGGTGGCCTTGCCGTCGTCGGTGGCGGCGTCGCGGCCGGGGCCGAGGGCGTTGTCGGCCCAGCGGGCGACGCGGGCCGCGGCGGCCAGGCCGGCGCGGGCCATGCGGGCCAGCTCCGCCGGGGCGGGGGTGCCCTCCGGCGGGCGGGGCGCGGGGCGGCGGGGGCGCCGCTGGTTCACAGCTGTGGGGGCGGCGGCCAGGGGTCGCGGGCGGACGAGTCGGAGCCTGGAGTCGCGCGGGATACGGGACGTCACGGGTGCAGTCTTCCGGTTGACGGTCGGAAATCCCAAACGGAATGTCACGGCGGGCGACGGGACTGGCCAACGCACGGGGTGCGCAGGGGGGTCGGACGGCAGGTGGGCGGGCGTACACGGCTAAGCGGAACCTGCGCGACCGCTCTCGGCGGAGCCGTGCGGCGGCGGGCCCCGCAGGGCTGCGCGGCCGGGGTCCGGCGGTGCGCGGAGGCGGCGGAGAGGGCGGGCGGAGGAAGCGGAGGGGCGTGTGCGGCGGGGCGCGTCGGGAGGGGCGCGCGGGGAGGGGCGCGCGGGGAGTCACATGAGCGGGATCAGGAAGCGGCGCAGGTTTTCCTCGTAGGCGGCGGGGGCGGCGTTCCACAGCGCGGCGTGCGGGGCGTCCGGGACCGGGTGGAACGAGATCAGGTCCGGGTGGCGGGCGGCCAGGCGACGGGCGGACGCCCACGGGGCGACGGTGTCGTCGGGGCCCGCGAAGATCTGCGTCGGTACGGCCGGGGCGGCGGCGTCGGCCGCTCCGTCGGCGCGCGCCCGGTCGAGGCCGGTACGCCCCTGGGCCGCGCGCACCGCCAGCGGGAGCAGGGCGCCCGGCGTGTGGCGGGCCGAGGCCAGCGCCCGCAAGGTGGCCGGCCAGTCCAGGACCGGCGAGTCCAGGACCAGGCCCGCGACACGGTCACGCACCCCGGAGCGGGCGGCGGCGCGCAGGGCCATCGTGGCGCCGGTGGACCAGCCCAGCAGCACCAGGCGCTCGGCGCCGTGCCGGACCGCGTGACGCATCGCCGCGTCCAGGTCGCGCCACTCCGTCTCACCGAGGTGGCCCAGGCCGTCCGGCGGGCGGGGCGCGCCGAGGTCGCCGCGGTAGGAGAGGGCGAGCACCGGGAAACGCAGGGCGTGCAGGAACGGCAGCAGGTTCAGGACGTGCTCGCGGGTCGTGCCGAGGCCGTGCACCGCGATCACCCAGGTGCGGCGGGCGGCCGGGACGAACCACGCGGGCAGCGGGCCCAGCTCGCCGGGCAGCTCCACGTCCGTGTGGTCCAGGCCGAGGGTCGCGGTCGGGTTGCCGACGTACAGGTTCGGGGTGAGCCAGACCGCGTCGCCGGGGGTGAGGGTGCCGTGCGTGACGCGCTCCAGACGGCGTACGACGGTGTCGGCGGAGGGGGCCGGGGCGGTGAGGACCGGGCCCACCACCGCGTGGGAGCCGTCTCCGGCGAGGCCGTACGTGCCGGGGCGGAGGGAGGCGAGGGTGCGGGTCAGTGTGATGTGGCCCTCGGCGGTGGCGTGCACGGTGAGGCGGGGCTCGGTGGGGAGGGGGCGGCCCGGGGGTGCCTTCAGCGCGGCGTCGCTGGCGAGGCGGCCGGCGGCGATGGAGGCTGCGCCTGCGGCCAGGGCGGCGGTGACGGCGGCGGTGGTTGCGGTGACGGTGCGCACCTGTCCAGTGTCCTGGCCCATCTTGTTCGGGGCCAGTGGAGGGGGGTGGGGGGGTGTCGGGTGCGGGTGGGGACTCGGGGGGTGCGCAGTTCCTCGCGCCCCTGGGGGTTTCCCTGGCGGGGAGTGCGTTTGTGCGGGTTGGACTGGTGCTGTGCGCGGTTCCCCGCGCCCCTGAGGGGGGTTCCGTGACCGGGGGTGATTGTGCGGGTTGGACCCGTGCTGTGCGCGGTTCCCCGCGCCCCTGAGGGGGGTCCCTGACCGGGGGTGACTGTGCGGGTTGGACCCGTGCTGTGCGCGGTTCCCCGCGCCCCTGAGGGGGGGTTCTCCCTGACCGGGGTGTCGGGTGCGGGTGGGGAAGCGGACCGTGCGCGGTTCCCCGCGCCCCCAAGCGGCCGGCCGGGCCGGGGGCCGGTTATGGGTGTTGGCCGTAGGTGGTCAAGGCCTTGGTGGCTTCTGTGAGTTGGGTGGGGGTGAGGAGGGTGGGGGTGAGGGTGGGGTGGGTGGTGGCGGTGAGCCAGAGGTGGCAGAGGTATTCGAGGTGGGCGGTGCGGTCGTAGGCCTGGGCGAGGGTGGGGGCGTGGGCGAGGGTGCCGTGGTTCTGGAGGAGGCAGGCCGTGCGGTCGGTGAGGGCGGTCAGGGCGTGGGCGGCGAGTTCCTCGGTGCCGTAGGTGGCGTAGGGGGCGACCCGTACGGGTCCGCCGAGGGCGGCGGTCATGTAATGGATCGGCGGCAGCTCGGTCACCAGGGTGGAGACGGCCGTCGCGTGCACGGCGTGGGTGTGGACGATCGCGCGGGCGTCGGTGGCCCGGTACACGGCGAGGTGCAGGGGCAGTTCGCTGGTGGGGCGGAGGGTGCCGAGGACCTGGCGGCCCGCGAGGTCGACGCCGGTGGCGTCGGCGGGGGTGAGGCGGTCGTAGGGGACGCCGGTGGGGGTGACGAGGACCAGGTCGCCGACCCGGACCGAGACGTTGCCGGAGGTGCCGACGACGAGGCGGTCGGCGACCGTGCGGCGGGCCGTGGCGACCAGGTCGTCCCAGGCCTCCGCCACCTCCTCCGTCACCTCCTCCGTCACCTCCTCGGGGGCCGGTGCGGCGGGGCTGTCGGGGTGGTTCTCGGGGGCGCGTCGCTGCTCTGCCATGGGCCGATCGTGCCAGGTGACGTAAGTCTCTTTCGGGGCCCCTCCGGGGGGTCCCTGCGGACGGTCAGGAGCGGGGGCCCGTGCGGCACTTGGGCCGGTGGGGACGAGGAGAAGAAAACCGGGCCGCGCGGACACTTCGAAGCCCCGCTCAGTTCATCTTCCGTTCACCCAGGTTACCTACGTTCGTCCGGCCAATGACTTCGAACGATTGCCTGGGTAAATGGAAAACTTCTCGCTGATCCTCGCGATTGTGGTCATCACCGCACTCGCGTTCGATTTCACGAACGGTTTTCATGACACCGCCAACGCGATGGCCACGACCATCTCGACCGGTGCGCTCAAGCCCAAGGTCGCGGTGGCCATGTCCGCCGTCCTGAACCTTGTGGGTGCCTTCCTCTCCGTGGAGGTCGCCAACACGATCTCCAAGGGTCTCGTCGACGAGACCGGCATACGGCCCGAGGTCATCTTCGCCGCCCTGGTCGGCGCGATCCTCTGGAACCTGCTGACCTGGCTCGTGGGCCTGCCGTCCAGTTCCTCGCACGCCCTGATGGGCGGCCTGATCGGCGCCACCATCGCCTCGGCGGGCGCCGGCGCGGTGCACGGCGACGCGCTGGTCACCAAGGTCCTCATCCCGGCGATCGCCGCGCCCCTCGTGGCCGGTGTCGCCGCGATGCTCGCCACCCGCCTCTCCTACTCCCTGGGCCGCAAGGCCGACGGCAAGGCCGCCGAGAAGGGCTACCGCGCCGGGCAGATCGCCTCCGCGGGCCTGGTCTCCCTGGCCCACGGCACCAACGACGCCCAGAAGACGATGGGCATCATCACCCTGGCCCTGGTCGCGGGCGGCGCCGTCGCCCCCGACTCCGACCCGCCGATGTGGGTCATCCTCTCCGCGGGCATCGCCATCGCGCTCGGCACCTACCTCGGCGGCTGGCGCATCATCCGCACCATGGGCAAGGGCCTCACCGACCTCCAGCCGCAGCAGGGCTTCGCCGCCCAGACCAGCGCGGCGACGGTCATCCTGGCCTCCTCGCACCTCGGCTTCTCCCTCTCCACCACGCACTCGGTCTCCGGTGCGGTGATGGGCGCGGGCCTCGGCCGCAAGGGCGGGGTCGTCCGCTGGTCGACCGCCACCCGGATGTTCGTCGCCTGGGGCCTGACCCTCCCGGCCGCCGCCGTCGTCGGTGCGCTCGCCGAGTGGGTCACCGGCTTCGGCGACTGGGGCACGGCGCTCGTCGCGGTCTTCCTCGTCGGCTCCAGCGCCTGGATCTGGAAGCTGTCGCGGCGCGAGGTCGTCGACCACACCAACGTCAACGCGGCCGAGGACGAACCGGCCGGAGTGGTCACCACGGCCATCGCCGCCGTCACCCCGCCCCCGGCGGGCCAGATCGCCGACGACCTGACCGCCACCATCCCGGCCCCGCAGACCGCACCGGTCGCACCGGCCGCCCCGGTCGAGTCCGCCCCTCCGGCGTCCTCGGCACCCTCGGCCGCCACCCCCGCCTGAGCCACGCCCCACCGGTTGTGAAGGAAACAGCAGTATGAAGATCGACTGGGCGGCGCTCGGCTCCGTGTTCGGGGTCAGCCTCGTGGTCACCGTGGCCCTCGTGGGCCTGTTCACCCTCGGCATCATGGGCCTCTCCCGGCGCGAACGCGCCGCGGCCCAGGGCGGTACGGCGGCCCTCGCGGTCACCGGCGCCTACGCCTGCTTCGCCGCCTGCGCGGCGGCCGTCGCGTACGGGATCTCCCTGATCGTCGCCTGACGGCCACGGCCGACGCGGCGTCGTACGGACACCGGAGGGCCGGGTGCCCGCCTCCCCCGAGGCGGGCACCCGGCCCTCCGCGTGTGGGGTTGTGCACACTCACCTCCGCGCAGGTCAACGGCAGGTTGACGGGTTCTGCGGCCCGTGGTGGACTTCCCTGGCCATGTACGGCAGCAGGAGAGGAAGCCGGTGCGAATCCGGCGCGGTCCCGCCACTGTCACCGGGGTGCCCGGCCCCGGGAGCCAGGAACTCTCGCCGCCGGTCTCGTCGAACCAGGGCGTGGACACCCTGAGTGAGGACACGTCGTCATGCCCGGCTCCCGCCCGAGGTCACGCGCCCGGTCGTCGTCCCGTCCGACCGCCCCCGCGGCCGGCTGAGCCGATGGGTGCCGATCGCCGCTACGCGTACGGTGCCGCCGCCGGCCTCCTGGGCGACCTCCTCCTCGGCGACCCGCGCCGCGGGCATCCCGTCGCCGTGTTCGGGCGGGCCGCGGGCGCCGTCGAGGGCGCGTTGTGGCGCGACCACCGCGGATGGGGCGCCCTGCACACCGTCGTCTGCGCCGGAGGCGCCGTCGCCCTCGGGGCCGCCGCCGCACGCGCCGTACGCCCCTCCCCCGCCGCCTCCGTCGCGCTGACCGGGGCCGCCGTGTGGGCGGTCGTCGGCGGGACCTCGCTGGTGCGCGAGGCGCGGACCGTCGGGCGGGCGCTGGCGGCCGGGGACGTCGAGGGCGCGCGGGCCCGCCTGCCGCACCTGTGCGGGCGCGACCCGCAGGCGCTGGACGCCGACGGGATCGCCCGCGCGGTCGTGGAGTCCGTCGCCGAGAACACCTCCGACGCGGTCGTCGGGGCGCTGGTGTGGGGCGCCGTCGCCGGGGTGCCCGGCCTGCTGGGCTTCCGCGCCGTCAACACCCTGGACGCCATGGTCGGCCACCGCTCGCCGCGCCACCTGCGCTACGGCTGGGCCTCGGCCCGCCTCGACGACCTCGCGGGCTGGCCGGGGGCGCGCCTCACCGCCGTGCTCGCCGCCGTCGCGGGCGACGATCCGCGGGGCGCCGTACGGGCCTGGCGGGCCGACGCCGGACGGCACCCGAGCCCCAACGCCGGTCCCGTGGAGGCCGCGTTCGCGGGAGCCCTCGGGGTGCGGCTGGGCGGCACCCTCTCCTACGGCGGGCGGGTCGAGCACCGGCCCGTGCTCAACGGGGAGACGGGGCGGCCGGTCGCCGTCACCGACATCGAACGCGCCGCCCGGCTCTCCCGCCGGGTCGGCCTCCTCGCGCTCGGCGTCACCGTCGCCGCGCGCCTGGCCCTGAAGGGACGCCGGTCATGAGCGGGGGGCTGCTCGTCGCGGGGACGACCTCGGACGCGGGCAAGAGCGTCGTCACCGCCGGGATCTGCCGGTGGCTGGCGCGGCAGGGCGTGAAGGTCGCGCCGTTCAAGGCGCAGAACATGTCGCTCAACTCGTTCGTGACGCGGGAGGGCGCCGAGATCGGGCGGGCGCAGGCCATGCAGGCGCAGGCCTGCCGGGTGGAGCCGACCGCGCTGATGAACCCGGTGCTGCTCAAGCCGGGCGGCGAACGCAGCAGCCAGGTCGTGCTGCTGGGGAAGCCGGTCGGCGAGATGAGCGCGCGCGGCTACCACGGCGGACGGCAGCAGCGGCTCCTCGGGACCGTGCTGGACTGCCTGGCCGAGCTGCGGAGCACGTACGACGCGGTGATCTGCGAGGGCGCGGGCAGCCCCGCCGAGATCAACCTGCGGCGCACCGACATCGTCAACATGGGCATCGCCCGCAACGCGCGGCTGCCCGTGGTGGTGGTCGGGGACATCGACCGGGGCGGGGTGTTCGCCTCGTTCTTCGGGACGGTCGCCCTGCTGTCGCCGGAGGACCAGGCGCTGGTCGCCGGGTTCCTGGTGAACAAGTTCCGCGGGGACGTCTCGCTGCTGGAGCCGGGCCTCGACATGCTGCACGGGCTGACCGGGCGGCGGACGTACGGGGTGCTGCCGTTCCGGCACGGGCTCGGGATCGACGAGGAGGACGGGCTGCGGGTCTCCCTGCGCGGCACCGTCCGCGAGGCGTCGGTGGCGCCGCCGGTCGGCGCGGACGTGCTGCGCGTCGCGGTGTGCGCGGTGCCGCTGATGTCGAACTTCACCGACGTCGACGCGCTGGCCGCCGAGCCGGGCGTCGTCGTGCGGTTCGCGGACCGGCCGGAGGAACTCGCCGACGCCGACCTGGTGGTGGTGCCCGGCACCCGGGGCACGGTCCGGGCGCTGGCCTGGCTGCGCGAGCGCGGGCTCGCCGACGCGCTGGTCCGGCGGGCCGCCGAGGGGCGGCCGGTGCTGGGGCTGTGCGGCGGGTTCCAGGTGCTGGGCGAGCACATCGAGGACGACGTCGAGTCGCGCGCCGGAGCCGTGGACGGGCTCGGTGTGCTGCCGGTGCGGGTGCGGTTCGCCCGCGAGAAGACCCTGGCCCGGCCGGTCGGCGAGGCCCTCGGCGAGCACGTCGAGGGGTACGAGATCCACCACGGCGTCGCGCAGGTGGGCGGCGGGGAACCCTTCCTGGACGGTTGCCGGGTCGGCGCGACCTGGGGCACCCACTGGCACGGCTCGCTGGAGTCGGACGGCTTCCGGCGGGCGTTCCTGCGCGCGGTGGCCGCCGCCGCGGGCCGCCGGTTCGTCCCGGCGCCGGACACCTCGTTCGCCGCGCTGCGCGAGGAACAGCTAGACAGGCTGGGCGACTTGATCGAGGAGCACGCGGACACGGACGCGCTGTGGCGGCTCATCGAGTCCGGCGCGCCACCGGGGCTGCCGTTCGTGCCGCCGGGTGCGCCCGCGCAGCCGCCCCAGGAGACGGACGAGCCACCGGGCCGGTCGGAGAACGCGGTGCGGGACGAATCGGAGAGCGCGCCGCAGGGCGCGAAGAGCACGGTGCAGGGCGAGTTGGAGGGCGACAAGAAGTGAGTACCCCGTTCCCGTTCACGGCCGTCGTCGGCCAGGACGATCTGCGGCTCGCGCTGCTGCTCAACGCCGTCTCCCCGGCGGTGGGCGGCGTGCTGGTGCGCGGCGAGAAGGGCACCGCCAAGTCGACGGCGGTACGGGCCCTTTCGGCGCTGCTGCCCGAGGTGGCCGTGGTGCCGGGCTGCCGGTTCTCCTGCGACCCGGCGGCCCCCGACCCCGGCTGCCCGGACGGCCCGCACGAGCCCGGTCCGGGCGGTGCCCGGCCCGCCCGGATGGTCGAACTGCCCGTCGGCGCCTCGGAGGACCGCCTCGTCGGCGCCCTCGACATCGAGCGGGCCCTCGCCGAGGGCGTCAAGGCCTTCGAGCCCGGCCTCCTCGCGGACGCGCACCGCGGCATCCTCTACGTCGACGAGGTCAACCTCCTCCACGACCACTTGGTGGACCTGCTGCTGGACGCGGCGGCGATGGGCGCCTCGTACGTCGAGCGGGAGGGCGTGTCCGTACGGCACGCGGCGCGGTTCCTGCTGGTCGGCACGATGAACCCCGAAGAGGGCGAGCTGCGGCCGCAGTTGCTGGACCGGTTCGGGCTGACCGTCGAGGTGGCCGCCTCCCGCGAACCCGACCAGCGGGTGGAGGTGGTGCGGCGCCGGCTCGCCCACGACGACGACCCGGAAGGCTTCGCCGCCCGCTGGCGGGACGAGGAGGCGGACGTACGGGCGCGGATCGTGGCGGCGCGGGAGCTGCTGCCGTCGGTCGTGCTGGGCGACGGGGCGCTGCGGCGGATCGCGGCGACCTGCGCCGCGTTCGAGGTGGACGGCATGCGCGCCGACATCGTGATGGCGCGGACGGCGACGGCGCTGGCGGCCTGGGCGGGGCGGACCGACGTGCTCGCCGAGGACGTACGGCAGGCGGCGCTGCTGGCGCTGCCGCACCGGCGGCGGCGCAACCCGTTCGACGCGCCCGGCCTGGACGAGGACAAACTCGACCGGACGCTGGAGGAGTTCGGGGACGACGACCCCGAGCCCGAGCCCGATCCTGGGCCGGATGCCGACCCCGACCCCGATCCCGATGGGGGTCCGGACGGGCCCGGTGGGGGTGGCGACGGCGGCGGGGGCGGGCTGCCTCCGTCGGGCGGACCGGACGGACCGGACGCCGGGACCGCCGAAGCCCCCCAGAACACGGGGGACACGGGAGACACGGGGGACTCAGCGGATCAGGGCGAGGCGGGTGAGTCCGGTGCCGTGCCCGGGGCCCGGCCGGGCGGGGGCGGGGAGCAGCGGCCCGCGCCCGCGGCCGAGCCGTTCCGGACGAAGGTGCTGAGCGTGCCCGGTCTCGGCGAGGGCGCCGCCGGGCGGCGTTCGCGGGCGCGGACCGAGCACGGCCGGACCACCGGGGCCCGCCGTCCGCGCGGCACCCTGACCAAACTGCACCTGGCGGCGACCGTGCAGGCGGCGGCCCCGCACCAGCGGGCGCGCGGCCGGGACGGGCGCGGGCTGGTGGTGCGCCGCGACGACCTGCGGCAGGCGACCCGAGAGGGCCGCGAGGGCAACCTCGTGCTGTTCGTGGTCGACGCCTCGGGGTCGATGGCGGCGCGGCGGCGGATGGGTGCCGTGAAGGGCGCCGTGCTGTCGCTGCTGCTGGACGCCTACCAACGGCGCGACAAGGTGGGCCTGGTGACGTTCCGGGGCGGCGCGGCGGAGGTCGCGCTGCCGCCCACCTCGTCGGTGGACGCCGCCGCCGTACGCCTGGAGTCGCTGCCCACCGGCGGGCGGACGCCGCTCGCGGCGGGGCTGCTGCGGGCGCACGAGGTGCTGCGTGTGGAGCGGCTGCGGGACCCGGCGCGGCGCGCGCTGGTCGTGGTCGTCACCGACGGCCGGGCCACGGGCGGGCCGGACCCGGTCGGCCTCGCGGGGCGCGCCGCGCGGCTGTTCGCGGCCGACGGGGTCGCCTCGGTCGTCGTGGACTGCGAGTCGGGGCCGGTCCGGCTCGGCCTCGCCGGGCTTCTGGCACGGGAGCTGGGCGGTACGGCGGTGACGCTGGAGGAGCTGCGGGCGGACGCGATCGCCGGGCTGGTCAAGGATGTTCGGGGCGATTCGAGGAGGGCCGCGTAGTGCCGCAGGGACAGCCGAGTGTCATACCGCAGGACGGGCTGACGACCCGTCAGCGGCGTAACCGGCCGCTGCTGATGGTCCACACGGGCGTGGGCAAGGGCAAGTCGACGGCCGCCTTCGGGATGGCGCTGCGCGCCTGGAACCAGGGCTGGCCGATCGGGGTGTTCCAGTTCGTCAAGTCGGCGAAGTGGAAGGTCGGCGAGGAGAACGCGCTGCGCGTGCTGGGTGCCTCCGGCGAGGGCGGCACCGTCGACTGGCACAAGATGGGCGAGGGCTGGTCCTGGGTCCAGCGGGACGCGCAGCTCGACAACGAGCAGAAGGCGCGCGAGGGCTGGGAGCAGGTCAAGCGGGACCTCGCCGCCGAGACGTACAAGCTGTACGTGCTCGACGAGTTCGCGTATCCGCTGCACTGGGGGTGGGTGGACGTGGAGGAGGTGCTGGACGTGCTGCGGGAGCGGCCGGGCACCCAGCACGTCGTGATCACCGGGCGCAACGCGCCGGAGCCGCTGCTGGCGGCGGCGGACCTGGTGACCGAGATGGCGAAGGTGAAGCACCCGATGGACGCGGGGCAGAAGGGGCAGAGGGGCATCGAGTGGTGAGTTCGCCGATGCCCACGCTGGTCGTCGCCGCGCCCTCGTCGGGCAGCGGCAAGACCACCGTGGCGACGGGGCTGATGGCCGCGCTCGCCGCGCGGGGCCTCGCCGTGTCCCCGCACAAGGTCGGCCCGGACTACATCGACCCCGGCTACCACGCCGTCGCGACGGGGCGGCCGGGGCGCAACCTCGACGCGTACCTGTGCGGAACGGACCTGGTCGGGCCGCTCTTCCTGCACGGGGCGCGCGGCTGCGACATCGCCGTCGTCGAGGGCGTGATGGGCCTGTACGACGGGGCGTCCGGCGAGGGTGAGCTGGCGTCGACCGCGCAGGTCGCGAAGGTGCTGCGGGCGCCGGTGGTGCTGGTGGTCGACGCGTCGTCGCAGTCGCGGTCGGTGGCCGCACTGGTGCACGGATTCGTGTCGTGGGACCCCGAGGTGCGGATCGGCGGCGTGATCCTCAACAAGGTGGCCTCGGACCGCCACGAGGCGCTGCTGAGGGAGGCGTTGGAGGGGTGCGGGGTGCCCGTGCTGGGGGTGCTGCGGCGGACGGAGCGGGTGGCGACGCCGTCCCGGCATCTGGGGCTGGTGCCCGCCGCTGAGCGGGGGTCGGCCGCGGTGGCGGTGGTGGAGGAGATGGGGGCGCGGGTCGCGGAGGGGTGCGATCTGGAGGCGCTGGTGCGGCTGGCGTGGACCGCCGGGGTGCTGGAGTGCGGGGTGTGGGACGCGCGGGACGCGGTCGAGGGGGGTCCGCCGCGGTCGGCCCTCTCGGTCCCGGGCCAGGGGGCGGTGCCCTCGGGTGCGCTGGACGCGGCGGTGCGCTCGGGCGGTGGTCCGGAGGCGGCGGTGCGCTCGGGCGACGGACCGGAGGCGGCGGTGGTCTCGGACGGCCTGGACGAGACGGCGCCCGTCGTGGCCGTCGCGTCGGGGGCCGCGTTCACCTTCTCCTACGCCGAGCACCGGGAGCTGCTGGCCGCCGCGGGGGCGGTCGTGGTGCCGTTCGACCCGCTGCGGGACGAGGAACTGCCCGAGGGGACGGCCGGGTTGGTGATCGGCGGCGGGTTCCCCGAGGTGTACGCAGCCGAGTTGTCGGCCAACGAGCCGTTGCGCAAGGCCGTGTCCGTGTTCGCGGAGCGGGGGGCGCCGGTGGCCGCCGAGTGCGCCGGACTGCTCTACCTGTGCCGCGAGTTGGAAGACCTGCCGATGTGCGGGGTGCTCGACGCGACGGCGCGGATGTCGGGGCGGCTGACCCTCGGCTACCGGGACGCGGTGGCCGTCGGCGACAGCGTCCTCGCGGTGGCCGGGACCCGGATGCGCGGGCACGAGTTCCACCGCACCGTCGTCGAACCGGGCGCGGGCGCCGCCCCCGCGTGGGGCATGCGCACGCCCGTACGGCGCGTCGAGGGGTTCGTGGCGCGCGGCGTGCACGCCAGCTACCTGCACACGCACTGGGCGGCCGGGCCGCAGGTGGTCCGGCGGTTCGTGGAGCAGTGCCGGACGGCGGCGCGGACGGCGGTCCGCACGCCGTGAACGACGGGCCGCACCCCGTGAACAGCGGGCCGCACGCCGTGAACGGCGGGCCGTCGTCCGCCGGGGCGGTCTCACTCCGCGAGGCCGACCACCAGCCAGATGAACGCCGCGCCCGCGATCGTGCACAGCAGCGTCGAGCGGGCCGGGTGGTGGTGGTGCGCCTCGGGCAGGATCTCGGCCGCCGCCAGGTAGAGCAGCGCGCCGCCGAAGAGGCCCAGGTAGCCGCCGAGGACGGGTTCCGGGATGGTCACGAACGCCGTCGAGGCGGCGCCGGCGACCGGGGCCGCCGCGTCCGCGAAGAGCATGGTCAGCGCCTTGCGGCGGTCGTTGCCGTAGAGGCTGGTCAGCGTGTACGTGTTGAAGCCGTCCGCGAAGTCGTGGGCGACGACCGCCACCGCGACCGCCGCGCCCATGCCGCCGCCGATCTGGAAGGCCGCGCCGATCGCGACGCCGTCCATGGCGCTGTGGCCGACCATCGCGGCGGCCGCCGCGAGACCCACCTCGGGGCTGCGCCCGGCGTGCTCCTCGGCGCCGTGCGCGGCCTGCCGGTGCGCCAGCAGACGTTCCACCAGATGGGCCAGCAGGAACCCCGCCACGAACAGCAGCAGGGCGGCCGGGACGCCGAACACCTCCCGGCCCGCCGCGTCCAGCGCCTCGGGGAGCAGGTCGAGGCCGACCACGCCCAGCATCAGGCCACCGGCCAGGCCCAGCACCAGGTGACGGCGGTCCGTGACGCGCTGCGCCGTCCAGCCGCCGGCCAACGTCATGAGGAACGCGCAGAGCGCGACAGCCACCGCCATGGCCCCTTCGTATCCGATGAGGGCCCGGCGACGCACATCGGGCAGCGCCCCGGAAGCGGCGAGCAGTCCTTGGTGGTGGGCGTCGGCGCCGCCACCGGTGTCTCCGTGGCGGAGGTCGTGGAGCTGGTGCGGGACACTCTGCGGACGGCGGGGCTGTCCGTGCGGGCGGTCGTCGAACTGGCGACCGTGGCGGCGCGGCGGGACGAGCCCGGCGTCGTCGGGGCCGCCGCGCGGCTCGGGGTGCCGCTGGTGGCGTACTCCGCCGCCGAGCTGGCCGCCGTGCCGGTGCCGAACCCGTCGGACGTGACGCTGGGCGCCACCGGGACGCCGTCGGTGGCGGAGGCGGCGGCGCTGGCGCGCGGCGGCGAACTCCTCGTGCCCAAGCGGAAGTCGGCGGGCTCCCCCGCGAGGGCGACCTGCGCGGTCGCACGACGCGATCACCCCTTCCCCGCAGTCCACCGCCTCCCGTCGGTCCGCCCCCTCTCCACGGTCGACCCGCTCCCCGCGGTGCGTCCCCTTCCGTCCTCCCAGGAGCAGCCGTGAGCATCCCGCCGGACCCGTGCCCTCCCCCGTACGCCGACGGGCCGGATCTGCGGCACCACGGGGACGCCGAAGTGCGCGACGACGGGGCGGAGCTGGTGGATCTCGCGGTCAACGTGCGGGCGGACACGCCCCCTTCGTGGCTGCGGGAACGCCTCGCCGCCTCGCTGGCCGGTCTCGCGGCCTACCCCGACGGGCGGGCCGCGCGGGCGGCGGTCGCGGAGCGGCACGGGCTGCCGGTGGAGCGGGTGCTCCTGACGGCGGGCGCGGCGGAGGCGTTCGTCCTCCTCGCCCGCGCGCTGAAGGTCCGTCACCCGGTGGTCGTGCACCCGCAGTTCACCGAGCCGGAGGCGGCGCTGCGGGACGCCGGGCACAGCGTCGGCCGGGTGCTGCTGCGCGCGGCGGACGGGTTCCGCCTGGACCCGGCGGCGGTCCCCGAGGACGCCGACCTGGTCGTGGTCGGCAACCCGACCAACCCGACGTCGGTGCTGCACCCCGCCGACACGGTCGCCGCGCTCGCCCGGCCGGGGCGGACGCTCGTGGTCGACGAGGCGTTCATGGACGCGGTGCCCGGCGAGCGGGAGTCGCTGGCGGAGCGCACCGACGTCCCCGGACTGGTCGTGCTGCGCAGCCTGACGAAGACCTGGGGTCTGGCCGGGCTGCGCGTGGGCTATGTGCTGGCCGCCCCGGAGACCGTCGCCGAGCTGGCGCGGGCGCAGCCGCTGTGGCCGGTGTCCACCCCGGCGCTCGTCGCGGCCGAGGCGTGCGTGTCCCCGCGCGCGCTGGCCGAGGCGGCGCACGCGGCCCACCATACGGCCGCCGACCGGGAGCGGCTGGTCGCCGGGCTCGCGGCGTTCGCGGACGCCGGGGTGTCCGTCGCGGGGCCCGCCGAGGGCCCGTTCGTGCTGGTCCGGCTCCCCGGCGCGCACGAGGTACGGCGACGGCTGCGCGCCCTCGGGTACGCGGTCCGGCGCGGCGACACCTTCCCCGGCCTCGGGGAGGAGTGGCTGCGGCTGGCCGTACGCGACCGCGCCACCGTCGACGGCTTCCTCACGGCCCTGGGAGCGGCGCTGCACACGGCACCGGCAGCGGCGCCGGCACCACGCGGGGCGCGGCAGGGAACGGCGCTGCACGCGACGACGGACCCGGCGACCCCCGCGGCGGAGTGACCCTCACGTCTCCGTCGCCCGCGTCACCCGCACCCCCCGCGCGCCGATGCGTGCCGCCTCCTCCGGGTCGACGTCCTCGTCGGTGATGAGGGACGTGACCATCTCGATCGGGCAGATGCGGGCGAGGGTTGCCTTGCCGACCTTGGAGTGGTCCGCGACCACGACGGCCTGCGAACTCCCTTCCACGAAGGCCCGGTTGGTGGCGGCCTCCAGCGGGTCGTGGGTGGTGCAGCCGCGGGCCGCGCCGATGCCGTCGACGCCGAGGAAGGCGATGTCCATGTGGTGCTCGCCCAGGGCCCGTTCGGCGCCGGGGCCGACCAACTCGTAGGTCTGGCTGCGGGCGTGGCCGCCCGTCATGATGAGCCGGATCTGCGGCTGCGGGGCCAGTTCGGCGGCGATGTTGATCGCGTTGGTGACGACGGTGATCTGCCCGCGGGTGGCGAGCAGCCGGGCGATCTCCAGGGTGGTGGTGCCGCCGGTGAGCCCGACGGCGTCCCCCTCGGCGACGAGCCGCACCGCGGCCTGCGCGATCGCGCGTTTCTGCGCGCGGAAGCTGTCCGCCTTGCGGCGCAGGGGCAGTTCGAGGCCGTTGTCGACGGCCACCCCTCCCCCGTGCGTGCGGCGCAGCAGTCCCTGTTCGCTGAGGAAGCGCAGGTCGCGGCGGACGGTGGCCTGGGAGACGGCCAGCCACGCGGAGAGGTCCAGCACGTTGGCCGCGCCGCGCTCCCCGACCTGCTGGAGAATCCGCAGGTGGCGTTCGCTCCTGGTGCGGCGGGCGACCGCGGCCGCCTCGTCGGCCCCGCCGTCCGGTCCCCCGGCCGGGTCCGCGCCCGCCCAGTTCCCCCGCCCTGTTCCTGTCGCCGTCGCCGGGGCCGGTCGTCCGGGCCCCGTCCCCGTTTCGGTCTCCGTCATGAAGACACCTCTCCTTTCCACGGCCGCACCCGCCGGGGACGTACGGTCCCCGGCCCCCTCGCGGACGCTGCGGCCGGTCCGTGGCGCCCTTGGGGGCGGGTCGGTGCCGACGGCAGTCGTACGCCCCCCATGGTGCGCGATGTTGACTGTAACGAACAGATATTGCGCGTTTCCACTTCCTTGACGTGACTGAATGTGGCCTGTTTACTCCCTTCCACGCTGAAGTCCAGGACTTCACGCCAGAGGTACGCCCAGCCGGTAAGCCATCGAGCGAGTCCGGCCCGAGTCGCCAGGCACTCCCGTGCGGGGGGTGACCGAGGCGGGGACGTGCCCACGCGACACGGAGCTCAACTCGATGAAGCTTCCTCAGAGGAACGGGCGCTGGGCGCCCATTGCCGTCGCCGCTGCTGCCGTCGCAGCAGTGATCACCGCCCCGGCGTCCGCCCAGGCCGCCTCCGTCACCCTGCCCCCGGTCGGGGCGAAGTGGGACTACCAGATCGGTCAGGCGTACACGCCGCCCGCCGGGGTCAAGATCGTCAGCCGGGACTGGAAGGCGGCGCCGGCCGCCGGGCTGTACAACATCTGTTACATCAACGCCTTCCAGACGCAGAAGCAGGGCGAGGTGCCGGACGGCATCCAGGACTGGCCCTCGGACCTCAAGATCAAGGGCAGCAACGGCAAGGACGCCATCGATCCGGAGTGGAAGGAGGCGATCCTCGACATCACCACGGACGCCAAGCGCCAGCGGATCGCGACCCGGATCAAGAGCCACATCGACGACTGCGCGTCCAAGGGCTTCAACGCCCTGGAGCTGGACAACTACGACAGCTTCACGCGCGGCGTGGTCAAGGGCAAGATCACCAAGGCGCACGCCGAGGCCTACGTCCGCATCCTCTCCTCGTACGGCCACAGCAAGGGCCTGGCCGTCGCCCAGAAGAACACCGCGGAACTCGCCTCGCGGCACGCGCTGAACGGCCTCGACTTCGCCGTCGTGGAGGACTGCGGCCGGTGGACCGAGTGCGGTGACTTCGTCGACGCGTTCGGCAACAACATCGTCGTCGTCGAGTACACCGACGGGGGCCTGGCCACCGCCTGCGAGTACGGCGGCCGCATCAGCGTCGTCCGCCGCGACGAGAACGTCACGGCACCCGGCAGCGGGGAGTACCGCTACGGCACCTGCTAGGTGCCGTACCGGCGGGGCGGGCCCGGCGATCCGCCCCGCCGTCGACCGGCCCAGGCCGAGCACTTCGGGCACGACGGTCTGAGCACAGCGGTCCCAGCACGTCAGCCCTCCGGGTGTCCGGCGCCGGACACCCGGAGGGCAGGCCACCCGCACCTCCCCCGGAACACCCGCACATCCCCCCAGCCACTCCCCGAGCACCCGCACATCCCCCCAGCCCCTCCCCCCACCGGAGCCCCCCGCACCCCCACGGAAACTCCCCCTCGCGCCCGCACCGCGCCGCAGCCCCATCCCCCGAGCACGTCCCACCCACCACCGCCTGGAGGTACAGATGGCCACGCCCCCGTTCTGTCCGAAGACCACCCCGAACCGACGCAGCGTGCTGGGCGCCGGCGGAGCGGTCGCGCTCACGGCGCTGGCCTCACCCGTACTGACCGCCTGCGGCACGCAGGACGACGGCACCTCGGCGGACGGGACCGTCCGGATCGACATGTGGCACGGGCAGACGGACACGGGGCTCACCGCGATCAAGGAACTGGTCGCGAGATTCGAGCGGGAGAACCCCAAGATCAAGGTGAACCTCGGCGGGGGTGTCATCGCGGACAACATGCTCCAGAAGGTGACCGCCGGTCTCGCCTCGGGCTCGGTGCCGGACATCGCGTACATCTTCGGCTCCGACCTGGCGAGCGTGGCCCGCAGCCCGCAGCTGGCGAACCAGACGAAGTTCGTCGAGTCGCGGTCCGTGCCGTGGAAGCAGTACTGGCCGGCCGCCCGCGACGCGGTCACCGTGAAGGGCGAGGTCCGGGCCACCCCGGCGCTGCTGGACTCGCTGGCCGTGGTCTGCAACAAGAAGGTCTTCCAGGACGCGGGCGTGCCGCTGCCTACGGCCGACTGGTCGTGGGACGAGTTCATCGAGACCTCCCGCAAGCTCACCGACTCCAAGGCCAACGTGTTCGGCACGGGCTGGCCGGGCGCCGGTGACGAGGACACCGTGTGGCGGATCTGGCCGCTGATCTGGGACCTCGGCGGGGACGTCCTCAGCAAGGACGGCAAGGAGGTCGGCTTCGCCGGTCAGCCCGGACTGCGCGCGCTGGAGACGATCTCGTCCCTGGTGAAGGACAAGAGCTGCTACGTCGACCCCAAGCCGGGCGGCGAGCAGATGTACCAGGTCTTCGCGGGCGGACGGCTCGCCATGGTCGCCACCGGCCCCTGGCAGCTGCCCGACATCCGCCAGGCCGGCATCGACTACCACGTCGTGCCGCTGCCCGGCTTCAACGGCACCTCGGTCACCATCTCCGGCCCCGACACCTGGGCCGTCTTCAACAACGGCGCCGCCCGCCTCAAGGCCGCCCAGACCCTGGTGGGCTGGCTGATGGAGCCGGAGCAGGACGTCGACTGGGGCATCAAGGCGGGCTCCCTGCCGCTCAGCCCGGCCGCCGAGAAGCTGCCGAAGTGGCACGAGCACGCCGCCGCCGTCCCCGGCCTCGCGGTGTTCACCGCCGCCCTGGAGACCGCGCGCGTGCGGCCCGCGCACCCTGCGTACCCGCAGATATCGAAGGCGATGGGCGAGGCGATCACCGCCGTCCTCCTCCAGCGCAAGTCCCCCGCGGCGGCGCTGCGGACCTGTGTCGAGGCGTCCAACCAGGCGCTCGCGGAAACGAAGGCCTGATCCGGCATGGCACGGCCCGCACCCCTCACCCTCGACCCGCGCGCGGAGCGCCGGCGGCGGACCGCGAAGGTCCGCGAGTCGGCCACGGCCTGGGCGTTCGTCTCCCCCGCCGCGCTCGTCATCCTCGGCCTCAGCATCGTCCCGGTCGTCTGGTCGTTCCTGCTGTCGTTCCAGTCGTCCGACCTGCTCACCCCCAGCACCTGGGTGGGCCTGGAGAACTACCGGCGCCTCAGTGACGACCCGGAGTTCGCCGAGGCCGTCCGCAACACCCTCCTCTACACGGTGCTGTACGTCCCGCTCAGCATCCTGCTCGGCCTGGTGCTGGCCCTCGCGCTCAACCGGCGCATCCGCTTCACCGGCCTGTACCGCACGCTGATGTTCGTGCCGTTCGTGGTGTCGGCGACCTCGCAGGGCGTGCTGTTCTCCTTCATCCTGGACCCCCAGTTCGGCGCCGCGAACTCCCTCCTGGACCGGCTCGGCATCGGCGCCCAGGGCTTCCTCACCGACCCCGGCCAGGCCCTGCTGGTGCTGGTGGGCATCTCGGTGTGGAGCGGCACCGGCTTCTGCGTGGTCATCTTCCTCGCCGCCCTCCAGGACGTGCCGAAGGAACTGACCGAGGCGGCCTCACTGGACGGCGCCAACCACTGGCACGTCCTGCGGCACGTCACCCTGCCCGCCCTCGGCCCGGTCAGCGTCTTCCTCGTGCTGTGGCAGACCATCAACGCCCTCCAGGTGTTCGACCTGGTGTACGTCACCACCAAGGGCGGCCCGCTCGGCTCGACCACCCTGGTCGTCTACTTCGTGTGGGAGCAGGCCTTCAAGAACTTCACCGCCGGATACGGCGCGGCCGCCGCCTACCTCGTCGCGCTCGCCCTGCTGCTGCTCACGGTCGTCCCCGCGACGGCCCGGCGGCTGCGGGCGCGCAGGCTGAAGGGAGCCGGGGCATGACCCTCACCCACGACCACCGGCCGACCGCGGGAGTCCCCGTGCACAAGGAACCCGCTCCGGCGACCGCCCGGCCGCGCCGCAGGCGGCTGCTCCCCTTCGACCCCTGGCACCTGGTGCTGGCCCCGCTCGCCCTGCTGTTCGCGGCGCCGCTGCTGTGGCTGCTGGTCAGCTCGGTGATGAGCAACGCGGAGATCAACCGGTTCCCGCCCGCGCTGTGGCCCTCCGGGATCGACCTCGCCGGGTACCGCTTCGTCCTCAACAACGCGATGTTCCCGCAGTGGTTCGGCAACTCGCTGATCGTGTCGGCGGTGGCGGTCACCGCGAACCTCGTCTTCGGCACCCTCGGCGGCTACGCCTTCGCCCGGATGCGGTTCGGCGGCTCGCGGATCGTGCTGGCGCTGATGCTGGCGACCATGGTGATCCCGTTCCAGCTCACCATGATCCCGACGTTCCTGGTGATGAAGCAGCTCGGCCTGATCGACACCCTCGGCGCGCTGATCGTGCCCTCGCTGGTGACGCCGTTCTCGGTGTTCCTGCTGCGGCAGTTCTTCCTGTCGCTGCCGCGGGAGCTGGAGGAGGCCGCCTGGATCGACGGCTGCGGACGGCTGCGGATCATCCTGCGGATCGTGCTGCCGCTGTCGCGGCCCGCGCTGAGCACGGTCGCCGTCCTGACGTTCCTCACCACCTGGAACGACCTGTCCTGGCCGCTGATCGCGATCAACCACGAGACCAGCTACACCCTGCCGCTGGGCCTGACCACCTTCCAGGGCCAGCACCACATCCAGTGGTCGGCCGTGATGGCGGGCAACGTCATCACCGTACTGCCGGTGCTGATCGCCTTCCTGGCCGCGCAGAAGACCTTCATCCGCTCCATCACCTCCACCGGCCTCAAGGGCTGACCGGCCGCCGGGCGGCCCCCGCCCGGCGCACCCGCACCCCCGTCCCCACCCCCCGTACCGACCCAGCGCACGGACACCCGTCCGCCCCGCGCTCCCCCGGCGTGCCCGGACGGCACCCCGCCCCGCACCCCGACCCCGGCACCCGCCCTCTCCTCACCCTGGACGCACCATGCCGCGCACCTTCGACCTCCTGGTCATCGGCGACGCCAACCCGGACGTCATCATCGGACCCGTCACCGCCCCGCTCGACTTCGGACAGCGGGAACAACTCGTCGACCACGGCGTCATGACGCTGGGCGGCTCCGCCGCCATCACCGCCTGCGGCGCCGCCCGCCTCGGCCTCGGTGTGGCCTTCGCGGGCCGGGTCGGCGACGACGAGGCGGGCCGCTACGTCCGTGACCGGCTCGCCGCCCGCGGCGTCGACGTCGACGCGCTCCACCTGGACCCCGCCCTGTCGACCCCGCTCACCGTGAGCGTCACGCGCGGCGAGGGACGCGCCATCGTGACCGCCGCCGGGACCCTGCCCCGCATCGCGGCCACCGACGTGCCCGCGGAGCTGCTGGCCGCCGCCCGGCACGTGCACTCCGCCTCGTTCTTCCTGATGCCCGCCCTCGCCGCCGGACTGGCCGGACTGTTCCGGGCGGCGCGCGCGGCGGGCGCCACCACCTCCCTCGACACCAACGACGACCCGGCCGGGCAGTGGGCCTCGCCCGCCCTGACCGAGGTCCTCGCGGAGACCGACCTGCTGCTGCCCAACGCCCAGGAGGCCCGCCGGCTCGCCGGGGTCCCCGAGGAGGCGGGGCTCGCCGGGACGGCCCGGCTGCTGACCCGGCGCGGACCGGCGGTGGCCGTCAAGGACGGTGCCGCGGGCGCCCTCTACGACGACGGCACCACCGCCGTCCACCGGGCCGCCCAGCCCGTCGCGGACGTACGCGACACGGTCGGCGCCGGGGACAGCTTCGACGCCGGGTTCATCGCGGCCCGCCTGCGCGGCCTCCCGCCCGAGGAGGCCCTCGCCGTCGCCGGTGCGTGCGGCGCCCTGTCCACCCACGGCTTCGGGGGCACCGACGCCCAGCCCACCTGGGCCGAAGCCCTCGCCACCCTCCCGAACACTGGAGCTGTTTCCTCATGACCGCCCCCAAGGTTGTCCTCGTCGGCGCAGGCAGCGTCGTCTTCACCCAGGGCCTGCTCGCCGACCTGTTCTCCTTCCCGGAGCTGGGCGACGCCCACATCGCCCTGCACGACATCTCCGAGGAGCGCCTCGCCACCGCCGAGGCCGCCACCCGCTACATCGCCGACCAGCTCGGCGCCCACCCCAAGGTCACCGCGCACCTGGACCGGCGGGCCGCGCTGGCCGACGCGGACTTCGTGCTGAACCTGGTCCAGATCGGCATGCACGAGGCCACCCGCACCGACTTCGTCATCCCGGCGCGCTACGGCCTCTCCCAGACCATCGGCGACACCCTCGGCGTCGGCGGCATCTTCCGCGCGCTGCGCACCTTCCCGTTCCTGAAGGCCCTCGGCGAGGACATCCGCGCCGTCGCCCCCGACGCGTGGCTGCTCAACTACACCAACCCGATGGCGATGAACGTGCAGTACCTCTCCGAGGCCACCGGCCTGGAGCGGGTCGTCGGGCTCTGCCACTCCGTGTACTGGACCCTGCACGACCTGAGCAAGCTGGTCGGCGTCCCGCTCGACGAGGTCACCTACACCGCGGCGGGCGTCAACCACCAGGCGTGGGTGCTGCGGTTCGAGCACAACGGCGAGAACCTGTACGAGCGGCTCGACGCGCTGATCGAGAAGGACCCGCAGCTGCGCCGCCGCACCCGCGTCGACATGTACCGGCGCCTCGGCTACTACCCGACCGAGACCAGCGAGCACTCCTCCGAGTACGTCCCCTGGTACCTGCACCACCCCGAGGAGATCGAGCGGCTGCGGCTGCCGGTCGGCGCCTACCTCGACATCAGCGACGAGAACCTCACCGCCTACGCCGAGACCCGCGACGCGCTCGCCGCCGGCACCCCGCTGACCGTCGAGGGCACCATGGAGTACGCCCCGCAGATCATCCACAGCATCGTCACCGGCACGCCCCGCACCATCTACGGCAACGTGCCCAACCGGGGCCTCATCGAGAACCTGCCCGCGCAGGGCACGGTGGAGGTGCCCTGCCTGGTGGACGGCACCGGCATCCGGCCCACCCGCGCCGGACGGCTGCCCGCGCAGCTCGCCGCGCTGAACCGGGCCTACCTGAGCATGAACGACCTGGTGGTGCGGGCCGCGGTGGAGGACGAGCCGCGGCACATCCGGCACGCCGCGATGGTCGACCCGGCGACCGCCGCGACCCTGCCCGTCGAGCGGATCTGGCAGCTCGTCGACGAGATGGTCGAGGCGCACGCCCCGCTGCTCCAGCCCTCCCTGCGCGTCCCCCTCGGCGCCTGACCCGCGCCCCACCCCCTGTCTGTCCGCCTCCCTCATGTCTGGAGCACCCATGTCCCACACCTCCCAGGAGATCGCCTCCCAGCCCGTCGCCTGGCAGCGCGCGCTCGACGACCTGCCCGCGCACACGGTGGCGCTGCCCCGGCGAGGGGAACGGGTCGCCGTCATCGGCTGCGGCACCTCGCTGTTCGTGGCGCAGGCCTACGCGGCGCTGCGCGAGGAGTCCGGCCAGGGCGTCACCGACGTGTTCCCCGCCTCCGAGGCCCGCCTCGGCCGCGGCTACGACCGGGTGCTCGCCCTGACCCGGTCCGGCACCACCACCGAGGTGATCACCGCGCTCGCCGCCGGGACCGCCGACGCCGTCGTCACCGTCGTCACCGGTGTGGCGGGCTCGCCCGCGACCGTCACCGCCGACCATGTGATCGTGCTGGACCACGCCGACGAGAAGTCGGTGGTGCAGACCCGGTTCCCGACCACCCTGCTGGTCCTGCTCCGCGCCCACCTCGGGCTGCCGGTGCAGGCCGCGCTCGCAGACGTGCGCACCGCCCTCGAACTGCCGCTGCCCGACGAGCTGACGGGCGCCGAGCAGATCACCTTCCTCGGCCTCGGCTGGGCGGTGGGCCTCGCCAACGAGGCCGCGCTGAAGGTACGGGAGACCGCGGGCCACTGGACCGAGTCGTACTCGGCCATGGAGTACCGGCACGGCCCGATCGCCGTGGCCCGCAAGGGGCGCGCGGTGTGGAGCCTGACCCCGGTGGACCCGTCGCTGGCCGCGCAGATCCGGGAGACCGGCGCCGCGCTGCGCGAGCCGTCGCTGGACCCGCTGGCCGAACTGGTGCTCGCGCAGCGGGTGGCGGTGCGGCTGGCCGAGGCCGCGGACCGCGACCCGGACAACCCGGTGAACCTCACCCGCTCCGTCATCCTCAGCCCCGCCGGCTGACTCACCCCGGGACACCGCACATGCCTCTCACCCCTACCCACGAGCTGCTCGCCCCCGTCCCGGCGGCGGTGGGCGCGTTCAACGCCGTGACGCTGGAACAGGTCGAGGCCATCCTCGACGGCGCCGGACAGGCCGGGCTGCCCGTCATCCTCCAGATCAGCCAGAACGCGGTCGACTACCACGGGGCGCTCGCCCCGATCGCCGCCGCCGCGCACGCCGCGATCCGGGCCGCCGAGATCCCGGCCGCCCTCCACCTCGACCACGCCACCCGGACCGACCTCATCGAGGAGGCCGTCGAACTGGGCTTCACCTCGGTGATGTACGACGGCGCCCACCTGCCCTGGGAGGAGAACGTCGCCCGTACGCGGCAGACGGCCCGCTGGTGCCAGGGGCGCGGCGTCTTCGTCGAGGCCGAACTCGGCGAGGTCGGCGGCAAGAACGGCGCCCACGCGCCCGGCGTACGCACGAGCCCCTCACAGGCGGCCCGGTTCGTCGCCGACACCGGCGTCGACGCGCTGGCGGTGGCGGTGGGCACCTCGCACCACATGACCGAGCGGACCGCCGCCGTCGACCTCGAACTGGTGCGCCGCCTGCGGGAGTCGGTGCCGGTGCCGCTGGTGCTGCACGGCTCCAGCGGCGCGGACGACGCGACCCTCGCGGGGGCGGCCGAGGCCGGGATGCGGAAGATCAACGTGTCGACGTATCTCAACGTGGCCTTCTCCGGCGCGGTCCGGGAGGCGCTGGACGGCGACGCGGGCCTCGTGGACCCGCGCCGCTATCTGCGGCCCGCGCGCGCCGCGATGGCCGGGCGGGTCGCCCATCTGCTGCGGCTGCTGGCCTTCCCGGCGGAGCACACGGCGCCGCAGCCCACCGCCGTCGGCTGAACGGAGCACACGGCGCCGCAGCCCACCGCCGTCGGCTGAACCGGTCGGCCGACGGCTGACCGCGACCGACGGACGGCACCGGGGACCGCCCGGCGGTCGCCGGACACGGACGCGGGCCGGGCGCGGGGAGTGTGAACGGCTCCCCGCCCCCGGCCCGCAGGCATCTCCGCCGTCAGGGGCAACGGCGGCGACCACCCGGGGTGTTCAGGCGTACGGGTCGGTCAGGACCCGTGGCTGCGGCGGCGGGCCAGCACCAGCGCGCCACCGCCGACCACGACCAGGGCGAGCGCCCCGCCCGCGACGTACGGGGTGGCCGAACTGCCGCCGGTCTCCGCGAGGTTGGCCTCGGCGGGGGCGCCCTGCGGCTTGGTGTCGGCCGGTCCGGCGGGGCCGGGCGCCGAGGCCTGCCCGGTCTCCTCGGCGCCGGGCTCCTGCGACTCCTCGGGCTCCTGCTCCGGCTCGGGCTCCTCGGCGCGGTCGGCTCCGGGGGTCTCGCAGGTGGCCTTCGCCAGGGTGACGGTGCCGGTGACCTCGGCGACGTTCAGCTTCAACGGGTTGACGGACACGGTGAGTTGCAGGGCCGTGGCCGCCGCTGTACGGGAGGTGGTGGTGCGCTGGGACAGGTCGAGACGGACCTCGCCGACGCCGGGGACCTTCACCTCGGTGGTGCCGCCCGCGGAGACGGTGACCCGCTTGCCGAGGACGGTGACGGTGCCGATCGGGGTGGTCGTGGCGACCGGCTTCCTCCCCGTCTCGCAGACGGCCTTGGAGGAGACGGCGTCCAGTTCGACGAGGGAGAGCAGCGGCAGTCCGGGCACGTGCAGCCTGGCGTGCGCGATCCGGGTGGACGCCTCCGCCTTCCCCTTCCCGACGGTCGCCCTGGCCTCCGCGACGTCGGCGCGCAGCACGTTGACCGGGCGGCCCTTCTCGACGCCGTCGAGGGTGACGGTGAGCGCGGTCTTCTCCGCGCTCGCGGGTGCCTCGACCTCGTTCAGGGTGACCGCGAGCGGGACGTCGACGGTCTTGTTGAGCAGCGCCACGTCGAGACCGGTGCGCAGTACGACGGCGCTCGCGCGGCCTTCGTCGGTGGCGTGCGCGGTGTGCGCCCCCGCCAGCACCGCGGGACCTGCGGCGAGGGCGGTGGCGGCCAGCACGGTGGCACAACGGCGTGCGGGCATACGGAAGTTGTTGCCGTTCAAGTGGTGGGACCCCCAGAGAGAATGCTTGGGACCTCGAAAGGATGTCGCACCACCGGCCGTTCGACAGCGATCCCCCCGGAGTTCACACCATCGTGGCGCACCCGCACAGATGCCCGACGTCCAGCCGCCGAACAGGCGGGCGCGGCAATGGGGTTCAGCCGGTGACCCGGCCGTTGAGGATCACCCGCTCGGGGGCCGCCAGGACGCGGACGTCGGCGCGCGGGTCCTCCGCGTAGACCACCAGGTCGGCGGGGGCGCCCTCGTCGAGGCCGGGGCGGCCGAGCCATTCGCGGGCGGACCAGGTGGTGGCGGCCAGGGCGCGCAGCGGGGGGATGCCCGCGGTGACGAGTTCCTCGACCTCGGCGGCGACCAGGCCGTGTGGGAGGGAGCCGCCCGCGTCGGTGCCGACGTAGACCGGGATGCCCGCGTCGTAGGCGTTGCGGACGGTCTCGTGGCGGCGGGCGTGCAGGCGGCGCATGTGGGCGGACCAGACGGGGAACTTGGACTCGCCCGCGGCGGCGAGTCCGGGGAAGGTGGCGATGTTGACCAGGGTCGGCACGATGGCGACGCCGCGGGAGACGAACAGCGGGATGAGGTCGTCGGTGAGGCCGGTGGCGTGTTCGACGCAGTCGATGCCCGCCTCGACCAGGTCCCGGAGGGAGTTCTCGGCGAAGCAGTGCGCGGTGACGCGGGCGCCGAGCCGGTGGGCCTCCAGGATGGCCGCCTCGACGGCGTCGCGCGGCCAGCAGGGGGCGAGGTCGCCCTCCCCGCGGTCGATCCAGTCACCGACCAGCTTCACCCAGCCGTCACCGCGCCGCGCCTCGCGGGCGACGCAGGCGACGAGGTCCTCGGGCTCGATCTCGTGGGCGTAGCCGCGCAGGTAGCGGCGGGTGCGGGCGATGTGCCGCCCGGCCCGGACGATCTTGGGGAGGTCGTCGCGGTCGTCGACCCAGCGGGTGTCCGAGGGCGATCCGGCGTCCCGGATGAGGAGGGTCCCGGCGTCGCGGTCGGTGAGCGCCTGCTTCTCGGCGACGTCCTGCGGGACCGGCCCGTCGTGGCCGAGGCCCACGTGGCAGTGCGCGTCGACGAGGCCGGGCAGCGCCCAGCCGTCCACGGTGCGCACGTCGCGGGCCCCGGCGGGCCGCTCGTAGGTGACCCGCCCGCCGACGACCCAGAGTTCGTCCCGCACCTGGTCCTCGTCCGGCCCGGCGAGAATCCGCCCCCGTACGTGCAGCACCGCGTCGTGATCGCTCATGCACGGCACCTTAACCAGGCACGGGCTCCGAACGTCAGGGCCCACCACCGGGCACCCACCGCGGGTGCGGGGGCGGGGGCGGCCGACCCAGGGGCGGCCGAACCGACGGCGGCCCGTCCGGGGACGGCCAGACCGAGGCCGGGCCGATCCGACCAGTGCCCGGTCGCCGTCACCGCCCGGCCGAGGTCACCCCCGGTTGCGGCCGACCGCCGCTCGGTCTCCGCCGCTCGGCCTCCGCCGGGCGACCCCGACCGGCGCCACCCCCGGCGGGACCGTCATGCCTTACCGGGACCCCCCGCCGTGTCCTCCTCCACCTCGGCCATCGCCGGGTCGAGGAGGCGGGAGAGGAAGTGGCGGGTGCGGTCGTGGCGGGGGGAGCCGATGACCTGTTCGGGGGTGCCGTCCTCGACGACGACGCCGCCGTCCATGAAGACGACGCGGTCGGCGACCTCGCGGGCGAAGCTCATCTCGTGGGTGACGACCATCATGGTCATGCCCTCGCGGGCGAGCATCCGCATGACCGCGAGGACGTCCCCGACCAGCTCCGGGTCGAGCGCGGAGGTCGGCTCGTCGAAGAGCATCACCTCGGGGCCCATGGCCAGCGCGCGGGCGATGGCGACGCGCTGCTGCTGGCCGCCGGAGAGGGAGGCCGGGTAGGCGGACGCCTTCTCGGAGAGGCCGACGCGGGCCAGGTTCTCGGCGGCGTTCTTCGCGGCCTCCGCCTTGGAGCGCCGCAGCACCCGCCGCTGGGGCAGGGTGAGGTTCTCGGTGACGGTGAGGTGCGGGAAGAGGTTGAACTGCTGGAAGACCATGCCGATCCGGCGCCGGGCGGCGTCGATGTCGACGTCGGGGTCGGTGAGTTCGGTCCCGCCGACGTGCACCTCCCCGGCGCTGGGCTCCTCCAGGAGGTTCACGCAGCGCAGCAGCGTCGACTTGCCGGAGCCGGACGGCCCGATGACGCACACCACTTCGCCGGGCGCGATCTCCAGGTCGATGCCGCGCAGCACCTCGTTGTCGCCGAAGGACTTGCGCAGGCCCCGTACCCGGATCTCCGGGGTGACGGCGGCGTCGCGGGGTGTTTCCGCCCGGCTCATTTCACGGCCTCCTGGGCCTTGGCCTCCATGCGGCGCACGACGAAGCCGAGCGGGATCGTCACCAGCAGGTAGCACAGGCCGGCGACGAGGATCGGCGTGGAGTTGGCGGTCGTACTGGCCAGGTCGCGGCCGTACTTGGACAGTTCGCGTTCCTCCAGCGTGACGCCGAGGAAGAGCACCAGCGAGGAGTCCTTGAAGAGCAGGACGAGTTCGTTGGTGAGCGGCGGCAGGATGATCCGGAACGCCTGCGGGATGATGATGGAGACCATGGCGCGGGCCGGGGAGAACCCGAGGGAACGCGCCGCCTCCATCTGCCCCTTGGGCACCGCCTGGATGCCGGCCCGGATGGTCTCGGCCATGTAGGCGGCGGCGACCAGGCCGAGCGCGAGGGCGACCTTGCCGTAGGTGCCGCCGACGATCTCGGTGCCGGGGAAGGCGAGCGGGATGGCCACGCCGATGAAGATGAAGATCAGCAGGGCGGGCAGGCCGCGGAAGATCTCGATGTAGATCCCGGCGAGCCAGCGGTAGGGGCCGACGGACGACAGCCGCATCAGCGCGATGACCATGCCGAGCGCGAGCCCGACGGCGAAGCCGGTCACCGTGTAGAGCACGGTGTTCTTCAGCGCCAGGGTGATGACGTCCGGGAACATCTGCTGGGCGATGTCGGCCTGGGCGAACTGGTTCTTGAGGCGCGCCCAGTCCGCCGAGACCGCGAACGCGATCACGGCGGCGACGAAGACGACGTACTGGACGCCGCGTGAGACGCGGCGCTTCTGCCGCCGGGTGAGTCCCTTCCGGCGGGGCACGGGACCGGTCTTCGCCGTGTCGCTCATGAGGCCGACGGGGAGGCGGCGGCCGCGTCGTACGGGCCGATCCACTGCTCGTAGATCTTCTTGTAGGTGCCGTCCGCCTTGGCGCCCTCGATGGCCTTGTCGATGGCCTTGACCAGCGCGGTGTTGCCCTTCTTCACGGTGAAGCCGTACTGCTCGCCGGTGTCGAGGTTGTCGACGACCTGGAAGGAGGCGGCGGTGGTCTTGTCCTTGAGCCAGCCCTGGACGACCGGGTAGTCGATGACGACGGCCTTGACCTGGCCGGTGCGCAGGCCGTTGAGGACGGCGTCGGAGGACTCGAAGGAGACCGGGTCGAAGCCCTGCTTCTTGACGTAGTCCTCGCCGGTGGTCTGCGCCTGCGCGCCGAGCTTGACCTTCTTCGCCTTGATGTCGGCGAGGGAGGTGACCCCGGCCTTCTTGTCGACGAGGACGGCCTGGGTGGCGTCGAAGTACGGCACCGAGAAGTCGACGTTCTTCTTGCGCTCGTCGGTGATGGTCATGCCGGCGGCGGCGAGGTCGCACTCGCCGGAGTTCAGGAAGGCGCCGGTCTTGAAGTTCTCGAACGGCGTGTCGAGGATGCTCTGCTTCACGCCGAGGTCCTGGGCGACCAGGTCGATCAGCGCGACGTCGAAGCCCTGCACCTTGCCGTCGATCTCCGACTGGAACGGCGGGTAGGGCAGGTGGGTGCAGGTGGTGAGCTGCCCGGCCTTGGCCAGTTCGACGCCGCCCGCGGCGGTCTTGGAGGCGCCGCTGCCGCCGTCGTCGGTGGAGGTGCAGGCCGCCACGAGCATCAGCCCGGCGGTGACGGTGGTGGCGGCGAGGACACGGGACCGACGCCCGGAGAGCGGGTTCACGGCGGGCCTTCCTGTGGGGGACGGGGGTGGACGGGGGCCATGCCCCGAGGGCATGGGGAAAGTACGAGTTCCGATTATAAGGAAAAGTTTGAGACCCCCAAACCATTCCCATGGTCCCGCGCCGGTCCGGCCTGCGAAGTCACCCGCCCGCCGCCGGTCCGGGCCCCGCGCGCCCCGCCCGTTACCCTCGTCACGTCTACCCCGTGAGCGAAGAGAGCACCCCCGTGACCCACCCCTTCCTGGACCTCGCCCCGCTGAGCGCCGCCCGCTTCGCCTCCGTCGAGGACCGGGTGGCCCGGCTGCTGGACACCCGGCAGGACGTGGTGATCACGCAGGGCGAGGCGCTGCTGCCGCTGGAGGGCGCGATCCGCGGCACCGCCGGTCCCGGCACGACCGCGCTGAACGTGATCACCGGCCCGTACGGGCAGACCTTCGGCGACTGGCTGCGCGACTGCGGCGCCACGGTGATCGACCTGGCGGTGCCCTTCCACACGGCGGTGACCGCGGCGCAGATCCGGGAGGCGTTCGCCGCGCACCCGGAGATCGGTTTCGTGTCGCTGGTGCACGCGGAGGCGGCCACCGGCAACACCAACCCGGTCGCGGAGATCGGCGAGGTCGTCAAGGAGCACGGCGCGCTGTTCTACCTGGATGCGGTGGCGTCGGTGGGCGCGGAGCCGGTGCTGCCGGACGCGTGGGGCGTGGACCTGTGCGTGATCGGGGCGCAGAAGGCGATGGGCGGTCCGGCGGGGGTGTCGGCGGTGTCGGTGAGCGAGCGGGCGTGGGCGGTCATGGCGGCCAATCCGGGTGCGCCGCGCCGTTCGTACCTGTCGCTGCTCGACTGGAAGCAGCGCTGGATCGACGGCGGCCGGACGGTGCTGCCGCACGCGCCCGCGCAGTTGGAGATGCTCGGCCTGGAGGCGTGCGTGGCGCGGATCGAGGCGGAGGGCCTGGACACGGTCATGGCGCGGCACGCCTCCGCGGCGGCGGCTACCCGCGCGGGGGCCCTGGCGCTCGGCGGCGGGCTGACGCCGTACGTGCGGGAGGCGCGGGACGCGGCGCCGGTGGCGACGACGCTGCGCACCCCGCCGGGTGTCCCGGCCTCGGAGCTGGTGGCGCGGGCGCTGGCGGCCGATCCGGCGCTGCCGCTGGCGGCGGGCGGGGGCGCGCTCGCCGGGGAGATGATCCGGGTCAACCACTACGGCGCCGAGGCCACGCCGGGCGCGGTGCGCGGGGCCCTGGTCGCGCTGGGCGCGGCGCTGGCGGAGCGGGGGGCGGACGTGGACGTCCTGGGGGCGCTGCGGGCGGCGGAGAATTCCTGGAAGTAAGGCCTTTTCCGGCCGCTTTTCCTCACCGGAATTCCGGTGAATTAGCGGAAGGGGATTCCCGTAGTACTCCTGCCCGGATATCCAGGGCTCAAACTCGGCGATTTTTCGGGCAGGTTACGTCCGGGTGACGCATCGCACAGGATCTTGGATTTGCCCGCTTTTGCGCCCCCCATAAGGGGACATAAAGCCCTCCCGTCTCAGCGGCATCACGGAATCACCGCTCCTCGTTCATGCATTTTTGAATATCGCTAGGTAAGTTCCTTCCGCATGACTGCCCCACAAGCAGACCTGCGGATCGACCGCCCGTCCGTGGCCGACGGCGCCGCTCTCTGGCGCCTCGCCAAGGAATCCGGGAACCTCGACCTGAACTCCTCCTACAGCTATCTGCTGTGGTGCCGTGACTTCGCCGGCACCACGGCGGTGGCCCGTGCCGAGGACGGCCGTCCCGTCGGGTTCGTCACCGGGTTCCTGCGGCCCGAGGCGCCGGAGACCCTGCTGGTGTGGCAGGTGGCGGTGGACGCCGCGCACCGGGGGCGGGGCCTGGCCGCCGCCCTGCTGGACGCGCTGACCGCGCGGCTCGCCGCCGAGCGTCCGCTGACCGCCGTCGAGACCACGATCACGCCGGGCAACACCGCCTCCGAGCGGCTGTTCGCCTCGTTCGCCGCCCGGCACGGGGCGGGTGTGACCCGCGAGGTCCTGTTCGGCGCGGAGCTGTTCCCCGACGGCCCGCACGACCCGGAAGTCCTGTACCGGATCGGTCCGTTGGCCGCGCCCGTCGCCTGACACCGACGCCCCGCACACGCCACACCCCCGCCCCGCCACGCCTCTGCCACCCACCTCTGCCCCGCCACGCCCCCGCACCCGTTCCCCCACCGCACCGAGGAGAGCTTCGCCGTGACCATCACCCAGCCCGACCTGAGCGTGTTCGAGACCCTGGAGTCCGAGGTCCGCAGCTACTGCCGCGGCTGGCCCGTCGTCTTCGACACCGCGCGCGGCAGCCGGATGCACGACGAGGACGGCCACGCCTACCTCGACTTCTTCGCCGGTGCCGGGTCGCTCAACTACGGCCACAACAACCCCGTCCTGAAACGGGCGTTGATCGACTACCTGTCCCGTGACGGCGTCACCCACGGCCTGGACATGTCGACCGTCGCCAAGCGGACCTTCCTCCAGACCTTCCAGGACCTGGTGCTGCGCCCGCGTGACCTGCCGTACAAGGTGATGTTCCCGGGCCCGACCGGCACCAACGCCGTGGAGTCCGCGCTGAAGCTGGCGCGGAAGGTGAAGGGGCGCGAGGCGATCGTGTCGTTCACCAACGCCTTCCACGGGATGTCGCTCGGCTCGCTGGCCGTCACCGGCAACGCCTTCAAGCGGGCGGGCGCGGGCGTCCCGCTGGTGCACGGCACACCGATGCCGTTCGACAACTACTTCGACGGACAGGTCCCGGACTTCCTGTGGTTCGAGCGGCTGCTGGAGGACCAGGGCTCCGGTCTCAACAAGCCCGCCGCGGTGATCGTGGAGACCGTGCAGGGCGAGGGCGGCATCAACGTGGCCCGCCCGGAGTGGCTGCGCGCGCTGGCCGGGCTGTGCGAGCGGCAGGACATGCTGCTGATCGTCGACGACATCCAGATGGGCTGCGGCCGGACCGGCGCCTTCTTCTCGTTCGAGGAGGCCGGGGTCACCCCGGACATCGTCACCGTCTCCAAGTCCATCAGCGGCTACGGCCTGCCGATGTCGCTGTGCCTGTTCAAGCCCGAGCTGGACGTCTGGGAGCCGGGCGAGCACAACGGCACCTTCCGCGGCAACAACCCGGCGTTCGTGACCGCCACGGCCGCGCTGGAGACGTACTGGGCCGACGGCTCCGCGATGGAGAAGCAGACCCGCACCCGCGGCGAGCAGGTCGAGACGGAGCTGATCTCGATCACCGAGGAGAACCTCGCCGACGTCAAGGAGTACCGGGGCCGCGGTCTGGTCTGGGGCCTGGAGTTCCACGACAAGGGCCGCGCCGAGCGGGTCGCCCGCCGCGCCTTCGAACTCGGTCTGCTCATCGAGACGTCCGGCCCGGAGAGCGAGGTCGTCAAGCTGCTCCCGGCGCTGACCATCACCCCGGAGGAGCTGGACGAGGGCCTCGCCGTCCTGGCCCGCGCGGTCCGCGAGACCGCCCCCGGCACCTGACGAGCCGTCATATTACGCCCGGCACAACCGACTTGACCCCGTCACCGACCAGGAAGGCATGACACCACCGTGATCGTCCGTTCGTTCAAGGACATCGAAGGCACCGACCGGCATGTGAAGGCCGCCTCCGGCACCTGGGAGAGCAAGCGCATCGTGCTCGCCCGGGAACGGGTCGGCTTCTCGCTGCACGAGACGATCCTCTACGCGGGCACGGAGACGTCGATGTGGTACGCCCACCACGTCGAGGCCGTGGTCTGCGTCGAGGGCGAGGCCGAGCTGACCGACCACGAGACCGGGCTGACGCACACCATCACGCCCGGCACCCTGTACCTCCTCGACCGGCACGAGCGGCACACGCTCCGCGTCAAGGAGGACTTCCGCTGCCTCTGCGTGTTCAACCCGCCCGTCACCGGACGGGAGGACCACGACGAGAACGGCGTCTACCCGCTGCTGACCGAACCCGAGGAGGTCTGAACCCCGTATGACCACGACCCACCCCACCCTGTCCGACCCGTCCGCCACCGTCCCCGACCTCTACCCGAGCCGCGCGGCCACCGAGCGGACCGTGCCGCGCCAGGACCCGGTCGTCTGGGGCGCCCCGGACGCGCCCGGCCCGTTCGAGCCGCTCGACCTCCAGTCGTTCCAGCGGGACGGCTTCGTCGGCGTCGACCGGCTGCTGGAGGACGACGAGGTCGCCGTCTACCGCGACGAGCTGGACCGGCTGGTGGCCGATCCGGCGATCCGCGCCGACGAACGCTCCGTCGTGGAACCGCAGTCGCAGGAGATCCGGTCGGTGTTCGAGGTGCACCGGATCAGCGAGGTCTTCGCCCGGCTGGTGCGCGACGAGCGGGTCGTGGGCCGCGCCCGGCAGATCCTCGGCTCGGACGTCTACGTCCACCAGTCGCGCATCAACGTCAAGCCCGGTTTCGGCGCCTCCGGTTTCTACTGGCACTCCGACTTCGAGACCTGGCACGCCGAGGACGGGCTGCCCCGGATGCGGACGGTGTCGGTCTCGATCGCGCTGACCGAGAACCACGACACCAACGGCGGCCTGATGATCATGCCGGGTTCGCACCGGACGTTCCTCGGCTGCGCGGGCGCCACCCCGAAGGACAACTACAAGCAGTCGCTCCAGATGCAGGACGCGGGCACGCCCTCGAACGAGGCGCTCACCGCGCTGGCGTCCGAGCACGGCATCAAGCTGTTCACCGGCCGGGCCGGTTCGGCGACCTGGTTCGACTGCAACTGCATGCACGGGTCCGGCGACAACATCACGCCGTTCCCCCGCAGCAACGTCTTCATCGTCTTCAACAGCGTGGAGAACGCGGCCGTCGAGCCGTTCGCTGCGCCTGTGCGGCGGCCCGAGTTCATCGGCGCGCGGGACTTCACCCCGGTCCGCTGAGCACGGACCCCCGACGAGCCGCAGCCCCGGCCCCGGCCTTGGCCCTGGCCCCCGAGCCGGCCGCCGTTCAGCCGGAGAGCGCGTCCAGCAGGCGGTCCACGTCGACGGCCGTGTTGTAGAGGTGGAAGGCGGCGCGGAGATTGCCCGCGCGGTCGGACACCTCGATGCCCGCGCGGCTCAACTCCGGCTGCCGAGCGCCGAGTCCGGGCACGGACACGATCGCCGAACCGGGGGCGGGCACGGGCTGGTGGCCGAGGGCCGCCAGCCCGTCCCGGAACCGGTCGGCGAGCGCCGTGTCGTGCGCGTGCACGGCGTCCACGCCGAGTTCTTCGAGGAGTTCGAGGGACGGGCGCAGTCCGGCGTAGGTGAACAGGGCGTGGGTGAGGTCGAACCGCCGCGCGGAGTGGGCGAGTTCGGTGACCGGGCCGTAGCAGCTGTCCCAGGGGCGCTCGGCGGCGACCCAGCCCGCCAGGACCGGGGTGAGGCCGCCGAAGTCCTCGGGGACGGTGAAGAAGGCGGCGCCGTGCGGGCCGAGCAGCCACTTGAAGGAGACCGCGGCCGTGAAGTCGTGGGCGTCCGCGTCCATCGGGAGCCAGCCCGCGGCCTGGGAGTAGTCGACGTAGGTCCGGGCGCCGTGCGCGGTGGCCGCCTCGCGCAGGGCGGGCAGGTCGGCGACGCGGCCGTCGGCGGACTGCGCGGCGCTGACCGCGACCAGCGCGGTGTCCGGGCGGACGGCGTCGGCGATCCGCTCCAGCGGGACCGCGCGGACCTTGAGGTCGCCGCGGAGGTGGAAGGCGTTGAGGACCGAGGTGAAGTCGTCCTGGGCGGTGAGCACTTCGGCGCCCGCGGGCAGCGAGGCGGCGATCACCGCGGTGTGCGCGGCGACCGACGCGCCGAGCGCCACCCGCGCGGCGGGCACCCCGGCCAGCCGGGCGTAGGCGGCCCGGCAGGCCTCGACGTCCTCGAAGAGCGGGGTCTGCGGACGGCCCTCCGCCCGCAGCAGCGCCGCCTCGTGCAGGGCGGTGACGGTGCGGGCGGGGAGCAGGCCGTTGCTCGCGGTGTTGAGGAACGTGCGCGCGGGCCCGCCGGACCCGGCGGGCGCGGCGGGCGCGGCGGGCGAGAACTCGGTGCGGACGAGGGTCTCGAAGGTGTCCATGGCTCTACTGTGCGGCCCGGCGCACCTCACGTCCATTGCTGATTTCTAAGCCGTTTCCCCAAGAAACGCTTATAGGTCGGGGGTGCGGGTCAGTGCCGGGCGGCGCCGTCGGGCCGCGCCGCGCCGTCCTGCGGGACCGCGCAGCCGTCGGGGCCGCACGCCTCGGCGTCGCCCGCGCCCGCCGGGTCGACGAGCTTGAGCGGGGAGCGCGCGTCCCACGCCTGGGTGAGGGCCTGGGTGAAGACCTCGGCGGGCTGGGCGCCGGAGACGCCGTAGGCGCGGTCGAGGACGAAGAAGGGCACGCCGTTGGCACCGAGCTGGGCGGCCTCGCGTTCGTCGGCGCGGACCTCGTCGGCGTAGCGGGCCGGGTCGGCGAGGACGGCGCGGACGGTGTCGGCGTCGAGGCCGGCCTCCACGGCGAGGGCCACCAGGCGCTCGTCGCCCTCGCTGAACAGGGAGCGCTCCTCGGCGAAGTTGGCCCGGTAGAAGAGCTGGATCAGCTCGTCCTGGCGGCCGTGCTCCTTCGCGAGGTGCAGCAGGCGGTGCAGGTCGAAGGTGTTGCCGTGGTCGCGGTCGCGGCTGCGGTAGTCAAGGCCCTCGGCGGCGGCCTGGGCGCCGAGGTTGTCCTCCCCGGCCTGGGCCTGCGCCTCGCTCATCCCGTACTTCTTGGTCAGCATGGCCAGCACCGGCTGGACGTCGCCCTTGGCCCGCCCGGGGTCCAGTTCGAAGGACCGGTGCACGACCTCGACCTGGTCCCGGTGCGGGAAGGCCGCGAGCGCCTTCTCGAAGCGGGCCTTGCCCACGTAGCACCAGGGGCAGGCGATGTCGCTCCAGATCTCGACGCGCATGACTCGGCTCTCTCCCGTTCGTCCGGACCGGGTGGAGACCGCCTCCACCCACGTGGAGACCACCTCCACCCAGTCGGTGAACGTTCAAGCGGTACGGCTCATTCCCCCGCCCGCGCCGCTAGGCCGTGTCCGCCCCGGTGCCGTCGGTCCGCAGGTCGAGGCGGAGACACAGGTGGTGGTCGCCCTCGGCGGGCGGGTGGGCCGGGTCCGGGGTCCAGCCCTGGCGGGCGTAGAAGGCACGGGCGCGCGCGTTGCCGGTGTGGACGTCGAGGACGGCGGCGCCGCGGGCGTCGGCGTGCCACTGCTCCACGCAGGCCGCGTGCAGGGCGGTGCCCGCGCCGGTCCGCCAGTGGTCGGGGTCGATGTGGAACTGGAAGAGCTTGACCAGGTCGGCGGGCCCCTCCTCCGGGGTGCGGAAGGAGGCGACGCCGACGATCCGGCCCGCCTCGACGAGGCACAGCACCTGCCCCTCCGGGCGGGCGATCGCCGTACGCCAGGCGGCGACCCAGTCGGTGCCGTCCTGCGGGACGCCGTCGGGGTAGTACGTCGCCCGGGCGCGGGCGTGCAGCGCGATGATCGCGCCCGTCTCGGCGCGCACGGCGGTCCGGATCACTCGGCCTGGCATCACTCGCTCCCTGCTCACGCCACGGAGGACGGGCCGCGGCCCCGGCTGGTTCCGCGGGGACCCGTGCCGCTCAGCTCCCGTCCCGCAGGTCGTCGGGCCAGGCCGGGCGGAACTCCAGGTGGTCGAAGGTGACCACGCACCCCTCCCCCATCGGCGACTGCGCGAGGAACCCGACCAGCGCCGCCCCCGTCTCCTCCGTGTCCCCGAGGGTGAACAGCCGGACGAAGGTCCAGTGCCGGCCGTCGCGGGAGGCGTGGAAGGCGAAGGCCCGCCCGGTCCTGCTCACCCGCAGCCACACGGAACTCCCGTCCACGGTGAAGGAGTTGGCGTCGTCGGAGTGACCGCGGGTGACGACCGTGCAGATGGTGGCGACGTCCGGGGAGTACTCCAGGCACAGCTTGGCCCAGGCGCGCGGGCCGACGTGCACGTAGAGCGCCCCGGCGTCGAAGGCGCTGTTGAAGCCGACGGTGACCCGTACGCTCAGCTGGAAGTCGCCCTCGGGCGCGCCCAGCAGCCGGGGCGCGTCGGAGGCGCTGTCCAGGGCCTCGCCGGTCGGCGGCACGAACCGGTCCTGGTGCGGTCCGGCCCACCCGCTGAGCATCCCGTCCTCGTGGGACCAGTGCCCGTCGGGCCCGTATGTGCGCAGGGGGAACGGCAGTTCGGGAAGTTCGTCGTCCATGGGCGGAGTCTTCCAGCATCCCGTGCCCGCGCGCAGGGGGCGGCGGCCGAACGCGCCGGACGGGGGTTCGACGTACGTGCGGACGGCCGCACCGCTGCGGGGACGCACGGCCGCGAGACCGCCCGCCGGTACGGCTGCCCGGCGGTACGGTCCGGCTCCCGACCCGCGCCCGCTCCCCCTCCACCCCGCCCCGCTCACCCCCGGAGGGAGGTTCAGTTCTCCCGGTGGTTGTCCACCCGGCGGGGCAGGCCGAGGGGGTTGGCGTCGTGGAGTTCCGGGGGGAGCAGCGCCTCGGGGGTGTTCTGGTAGACGACGGGACGCAGCCAGCGTTCGATCGCGGTGGCGCCGACCGAGGTGGAGAGGGAGGTGGTGGCCGGGTAGGGACCGCCGTGGTGCTGGGCGGGGGCGACGGCGACGCCGGTCGGCCAGCCGTTGACGACGACGCGGCCCGCGAGCGGGGTCAGCGCGGCGAGGAGGTCGGCGCCGTGCCCCGCGCCGGACGCCTCCTCGGCGGAGAGCTGCACGGTGGCGGTGAGGTTGCCGGGCAGGCGGGCGAGGACCGCGCGGGCCTCGGTGTCGTCGGTGTAGCGGGCCACCACGGTGACCGGGCCGAAGCACTCCTCCAGCAGCAGGTCGTGCGGGCCCGGCGCGGTGAGCCGCCCGGCGGGGACCGTGAGGAAGCCCGCGCTGACGGTGTGCTCGCCGCCCGCGCCGGGGGTCACCGGGCTCTCCACGTCCGGGAGTTGGGCGCGCTCGGTGACCCCGGCGAGGAACGCGTCGCGCATGCGGTGGTCGAGCAGGACGCCCGGATCGGTGTCGCTGACGGCGTCGGTGAGCGTCTTCACCAGGCCGTCGCCCGCCGCGCCGGACGGTACGAGGACCAGGCCGGGCTTGACGCAGAACTGGCCGGTGCCGAGGGTCATGGACCCGGCGAGGCCGGTGCCGATCCCGGCGGCGCGCTCGGCGGCGGCGGCCTCGGTGACCAGGACCGGGTTGAGGGAACCGAGTTCGCCGTGGAAGGGGATCGGCACGGGCCGGGCCGCCGCCGCGTCGAACAGGGCGCGCCCGCCGCGGATCGAGCCGGTGAAGCCCGCGGCGGTGATCACCGGGTGCCGGATCAGCTCGACGCCCGCGTCGAAGCCGTGCACGAGGCCGAGGACGTCGGCGGGCAGCCCGTGCCCGGCGGCGGCCCGGCGCAGCACCTTGGCGACCAGCTCGGAGAGGGCCGGATGGTCGGGGTGAGCCTTGACCACGACCGGGTTCCCGGCGGCCAGCGCGCTCGCGGTGTCCCCGCCGGCCACCGAGAAGGCGAAGGGGAAGTTGGAGGCGGAGTAGACGGCGACGACGCCGAGCGGGACCTTGTGGCGGCGCAGGTCGGGGACGGGCGGGACGGCGCTGTCGTCGGGGTGGTCGATGACGATGTCGAGGAAGGCGCCCTCCTCGACGACCCCGGCGAAGGCGCGCAACTGGTGGCAGGTGCGGGCGAGTTCACCGGTGAGCCGGACCGGGCCGAGGGCGGTCTCGGCGTCGGCGACCTCCACCAGCTGCTCGCGGGCCGCCGTCAGGTGGTCGGCGGCGGCACGCAGGAACGCGGCGCGCACGGCCCGGTCGGCGAGCGCCCCGCGCGCGGCGTGCGCGGCGCGGACGACGGTGTCGACCTCCTGCGGCGTGGCCTCCACGGCGACCTGCTCCCGCGGCTTCCCGGTACGGGGGTCGACACTCCAGACTGGTGCTGCTGCTGTCACCGCGGGTCCTTCCACGTCGTCGTCCACCAGAGGCGTTCGATATGCTGAACACCGTCTCCGGTGATGAATACGCTGCCGGGTGACTATATCTTCAGCTTCTCGTCGAACGAAGGGGTCAAGGGCGATGACGGCTGGTGAGGCGGGGGCCGGGACCGGAGCCGCGGGAGCGAGACCGGCGGACGCCACGGACACACCGCACGCCCTGAGCAGCGCGGCGGCGGCCGGTGCGGGCGGGGCGCAGGTCAAGTCCGCGGTGCGCACGGTCGAGCTGCTGGAGTACTTCGCGGGGCGCCCCGGCATGCACTCGCTGGCGTCCGTGCAGGAGGCCGTGGGCTATCCGAAGTCCAGCCTCTACATGCTGCTGCGCACCCTGGTCGACCTCGGCTGGGTCGAGACGGACGCCACCGGCACCCGGTACGGCATCGGCGTACGGGCGCTGCTGGTCGGCACCTCCTACATCGACGGCGACGAGGTCGTCGCGGCGGCCCGGCCCACGCTGGACCGGCTCGCCGACGACACCACCGAGACCATCCACCTGGCCCGGCTCGACGGCACCAACGTCGTCTACCTCGCCACCCGCCAGTCCCAGCACTACCTGCGCCCCTTCACCCGCGTCGGCCGCCGGCTGCCCGCCCACTCCACCTCGCTGGGGAAGGCGCTGCTCAGCACCTACACGGACGACCAGGTCCGCAAGCTGCTGCCGGAGACGCTCGCCTCGCTCACCGAGCACACGATCACCGACCGCGAGCAGCTCGTCGAGGAGCTGCGGCAGATCCGCGAGCAGGGCTTCGCCGTGGACCGCGAGGAGAACACGCTGGGGCTGCGCTGCTTCGGCGTGGCGATCCCGTACCGGACCCCGGCGCGGGACGCGATCAGCTGCTCGGTGCCGGTGGCCCGGCTGACCCCGGCGCACGAGCAGACCGTGAAGGACGCGCTGTTCGACGCGCGGGACCGGCTGACCCTGGCGACCCGGAGGCTCTGAACCGTGGACGTGGACCTGCGTGCGGTGCACGACAGCGACCTGCCGGTCTTCTTCCGGCAGCTCAACGACCCCGAGTCCCTGTGGATGGCGGCGTTCACCCCGGCCGACCCCGCCGACCACGAGGCCTTCACGGCGCACTGGAAGCGGATCCGCGCCTCCTCCGCCGTGCAGCGCACGGTCCTCGTCGACGGTGACGTGGTGGGCAGCGCCGCGGTCTACGGCGAACCGGGCGAGCGCGAGGTGACGTACTGGGTGGACCGCGCGTACTGGGGGCGGGGCATCGCCACGGCCGCCCTCGGGCTGCTGCTGGCGGAGGTGCCGGAGCGCCCGCTGTTCGCCCGTGCGGCGGCCGACAACGCGGGCTCGCTGCGCGTCCTGGAGAAGTGCGGCTTCCGGGTGACCGGGCGGGACTCCGGGTACGCGAACGCGCGGGGCGCGGAGACCGCCGAGGTCGTGCTGCGGCTGGAGGCCTAGCGGCCCGGCTCGGGCACGCCGGGGCACGCCGCACCGGCCCCGGCGGCCGTTCCCGTCCTCCCGGCCCGGATGAACGGTTCCTGAGAAACATGAGAAAAGCGGACGATCAGGAACGATCGCCTCCGCCCCGCTCGTCCTCCTGATCACCATGAACAAGACGATCAGGCGCGCCTCCGTGTTCACCCTGCTGCTGGTCCTCGCCCTGCTGGTGCGGGCGACCTGGGTGCAGTTCTACGAGGGGCGGGCGCTCGCCGACTCCCCGGACAACCGGCGCAACGCCATCGAGACGTACGCGGCCCCGCTCGGGAACATCGTCGTGGCCGGTGCGGCGGTCACCGGCTCGGCGCGGACGGCGGGCGGCGACCTCGCGTACCGCCGCACCTACACCGACGGCCCGCTGTACGCGGCGGTGACCGGCTACGCCTCGCAGAGCTACGCGCCCACCCAGCTGGAGGGCGTCTACGCCGACCTCCTCAACGGCACCGACCCCCGGCTGCGGACCGTCATGGACACGGTGACCGACCGGCGGGCGGACCCGGGGACCGTGGTCACCACGATCGACCCGGACGTGCAGAAGGCGGCCTACCGGGCGCTCGGCGACAAGAAGGGCGCCGCCGTCGCGATCGACCCGGCGACCGGCCGCGTCCTGGCGGTGGTGTCGACGCCGTCGTACGACCCGTCGGCGCTCACCGACGCCGGCACCGCCGGGGCCGCCTGGAAGAAGCTGACCGGCGACCCGGACAAGCCGCTCACCAACCGGGCGCTGCGCCAACCGCTGCCGCCGGGATCGACGTTCAAGCTGGTCGTCGCGGCGGCGGCGCTGGAGAACGGGCTGTACGACTCGGTGGACGAGCGGACCGACAGCCAGGACCCGTACACCCTGCCCGGCACGACGACCGTGCTGCGCAACGAGAACCCGTCCGCGCCCTGCGAGAACGCCTCGATCCGGGTGGCGCTCCAGTACTCCTGCAACAACGTCTTCGCCCACCTCGCCGTCCGGCTGGGGCAGGACGAGATCAAGAAGACCGCCGACCGGTTCGGCTTCGACGACCGGACCCAGGACATCCCGGTGCGGGCGTACCCGAGTGTCTACCCGACCGGCATGGACGCGGCGCAGACCGCCCTCACCGGCATCGGCCAGTTCGACGTGACGGCCACCCCGCTCCAGATGGCGATGGTCTCCGCCGCGCTCGCCAACGGGGGTGAACTCGTCGCCCCGCACATGGTGTCGCGGGTCACCGACGGCGGCGGCGACGTCCTGGCGGACCTCGACGGGCAGGCCACGACGACCCGCGTGGTGAGCGAGCGGACCGCCGAGCAGCTGCGGTCCGCGATGCGCACGGTCGTCGAGGACGGCACCGGCACCAACGCCCGGATTCCGGGCGCCGAGGTCGGCGGCAAGACGGGCACCGCCCAGCACGGCGAGAACAACTCCGAGACGCCGTACGCCTGGTTCACCTCCTACGGCGTCTCCGGGGACCGGCAGGTCGCGGTGGCGGTGGTCGTGGAGCAGTCCGACGCGGCCCGCTCCGAGGTCAGCGGCAACGGGCTGGCCGCGCCGGTCGCCAAGGCCGTCATGGAGGCGGCGCTGAAGAGCTGAACTCCGTTGCGGGCCCGGCTACTTCACGCCGAGAAGCTGCTCCAGCGGGTCGATCGCGAAGTACACGGCGAACAGCGCCGACGCGCCCCACAGCAGCGGGTGCACCTCCCGCGCCCGGCCCAGCACGGTCTTGATGAGGACGTAGGAGAGGAAGCCCGCGCCGATGCCGTTGGTGATGGAGTAGGTGAACGGCATCACGGCGATCGTCAGGAAGGCGGGGACGGCGATCTCGTAGCGGTCCCAGTCGATGTGCTTGACCTGGGTCATCATCAGGAATCCGACGGCGACCAGGGCCGGGGCCGCCGCCTGGAGCGGGACGATGGTGAGCAGCGGGGTCAGGAACAGGGCGAGGGCGAACAGGCCGCCGGTGACGAGGTTGGCGAAGCCGGTACGGGCGCCCTCGCCGACCCCGGCCGCGGACTCGATGTAGGAGGTGGCGGAGGAGGCGGAGGCCGCGCCGCCCGCGACGGCCGCCGCGCCGTCGACCAGCAGCACCCGGCCCAGATGGGGCACCTTGCCGTCCTCGTCGAGGAGGCCCGCCTCGGCGCTGACGCCGACGACGGTGCCCATGGTGTCGAAGAAGTCGGACAGCACGAGCGTGAAGACCAGCAGCACGACCGTGATCGCGGTGGTCTGCGAGAACGCGCCGAACAGGCTGAAGTGGCCCAGCAGTCCAAAGTCGGGGGTGTCGACGACCGAGTCGGGCCACGCGGGCGTGGTCAGCCCCCACGACTCCACGTCGGCCAGGGAGTCCACGACGAGCGCGACCGCGGTCATGACGACGATGCTGATGAGGAGGGCGCCCCGGACCTTGCGGGCGAGCAGCGCGATCGTGAGCAGCACCCCGAGGCAGAAGACCAGCACCGGCCAGCCGGTGAGGGTGCCGGACCCGCCGAGCTGCACGGGCACGGTGGTGCGGGCGGCGTCGGGGACACGGCTGACGAACCCGGCGTCCACGAAGCCGATGAACGCGATGAACAGGCCGATGCCGACGCTGATGGCCTGCTTGAGGGGCTGCGGGACGGCGTGCATGACGGCCTCGCGCAGCCCGGTCGCCACCAGGACGCAGATCAGCAGCCCTTCGAGGACGATGAGGCCCATCGCGTCGTCCCAGCTCATCAGCGGGGCGATCTGGAAGGCGACGACGGCGTTCAGGCCGAGTCCGGCGGCGAGCGCGAGCGGCAGGTTGCCGCCCACGCCCATCACGATCGTCATCACGGCGGCCACCAGGGCGGTGGCGGTGGTGAGTTGGACCGGGTCGAGGGTGTCGCCGAACTTGTCCTTCGCGCTGCCCAGGATCAGCGGGTTGAGGACGAGGATGTAGGCCATCGTGAAGAAGGTGGCGAACCCACCGCGTATCTCCCGGCCGTAGCTCGACCCGCGGGCGGAGATCCGGAAGTAGCGGTCGACGGCGGGCGCGAACCGCCCTGCGGGGACGGGCCGTTCGGTGGCCCGCCGCTCCTCGGAGGCCTGCCGCTCGTCGGAGGCCTGCTGTTCCTCGGGCGCCTGTGGGGCTTCGGACATGGCGAACTCTCCTCGGGGCCGTGGTGATCGTGCGCGGACGCTGGCTGGATTGTTCCCGCGCGCGAAACCCCTCAGGTTTTCGCCGTGTTACGGAATCGGCGGCGCCCCGGCTCCCGCTCCCCGCCGCGCGGCGGGCCCGGTCACGGCGTCCAGGCCGGGTCGCGTCCGCTGAGGCCGATCGCCCGGTCCAGCAGCGGGGCGTCGTCCGGGACGGGGACGACGGGGCCGAAGATGCCGCCCCGGTCCTCCTCCGCGGCCGAGGCGAGCAGGAAGGCGTGCGCGGCAGCCAGCGCGGCCGGATCGGGGGCGTAGGACTGGCCGGTGGCGCGGGCCAGGTCCCAGCCGTGGACGACGAGTTCGTCGACGGCGACCAGGCCCGCGATCTCGCCGGGCAGGTCGACACCGCCCGCACGGGTCATGCCGGTACGGGCCGCCGGGTCGCGCCACGCCTCGGCGAGTTCGTCGAGCACCCGCGGCAACTCCTCGCGCCAGCCGGGGGCGAGGGTCGGCGCGGACGGGTCGGGGACGGAGTCGGTGGTGGGGCCGAGGTCCTTGCGGGCGGCGTCGCGGAAGGCGACGGAGAGGCCCGCGACATGGCCGAGCAGGGCGCCGACCGTGGTCCCCGGGCAGGGGGTACGGTCCGCGAGCCGCTCGTCGGGGACGGCCGCCGCGAGCCGGGCGACGATCCGGGCCTGGGGGCCGAGGTCGGGAACGGCACTGCTCCCGCCGCCGGTCTCGGTGTCCGTACGGGCGTCGGCGTCGGTGTCGGTCATGTGCTGCTCCTGGGGCGCTGGGTCCGGTCCGGTGGTCGTAGGGGTGGACCGCCGCGGGGCCCGGAACTCATCGCCGGACGCGCCCCGGACTCAACCACCGGGCCCGGCCGCCCCCGCCCCGTCCGCCCCGGCTCCTGGTGCGCCTGCCTCCGGCGCCTCGTCCCCGGGGTCGCCCGACCGGAGCGTGGCCAGCCCCTCCCGTACGGCCGTCAGGTCCGCGTCCGAGGCGAGGCCGGCGTGGTAGAGGCGCAGCTCGGTGGCGCCGTGGGCGCGGGCGCGGGCCGCGTCGCGGGCGAGGGTGGCGGGGCTGCCGCCCATGCCGGAGACGACGGAGAGGTTGGCGGCGAGCACCGTGTCCGGCCGCCGCACGGCGGCGAAGGGCGTGAGGAGGGCCGGGCCGTCCGCGCAGGGCACGACCACGCCGTCGGCGACGGAGAGGATGTGCGCGGGGTCCACCCCGGCGTTGGCGCCGGTGTGGAAGGGCACGGGGTCGGCGTGCAGCAGGACCCGGAAGCCCGCGGGGGCCGCCGCCCGTACCGCCGCGACGGCCGCCTCCTGGAGGGTCCGGGCGGTCTCCGTGCGCCAGGCGAGGGCGGTCGCCGCCCGGTCGGCGCCGAGCCGCTTCTCCACGTCCGCCCAGCCGCCGTCGCCGGGCGGCAGGCCGCGCCACACCGGCTCCAGCGCGGCCCGCACGGCCGCCGCCAGCGCGTCGGGGTCCTGGCCGAGGCCGCCGTAGCCGTCCCGGCAGGCGGGGCAGAAGCAGAGGTCCATGAGGAAGCGGGCGGCCTCGTCGAGGGCGACGCCGCCGGTCTTGTCGTGGGCGTGCAGATGGGCGAGGCCGTACCAGCCGAGGGACTCCAGCTCGGTCCCGGCCGCGCCGGGACGGACGGCGGCCTCGGCGGCGAGGCCGGTCAGCAGGGCGCGGACGGCGGGCTGCGCGACGCACGGCGCCCAGGGGTAGCGGTCGCCGTGGGCGTTGACGACGGAGGTGTCCGGATGGTCGGCGCCCAGGCGGGAGTTGTGCGCCAGGACGACCCAGGTGTGCACCTCCAGACCGGCCCCGGCCAGCGCCTCGGCCGCCGTGCCGTACGCGTCGCCGGGCGCCCAGTCGCCCGACGGCAGGGGGCGCAGCGCGCGGCCGGTCCAGCAGGGGCCGGGCGGGTAGAGGACGGCGGCGTGCTCGGCGGTGACGACACGGTGGCGGGGGTGGCGGGGGGTGAGGGCGCGGGTGGAGTGGTAGGCGGCGGCGAGCGTGACCCGGTCCGCGCCGAGGGCGGCGAGGCGGCCGGGGGCGTAGGGGTCGCCGACGACGTCCCAGGGGTAGAGGAACGCCGACGCCCTCACCGTTCGTCGCCCGCCGTCGGCTCCAGCAGGGCGTGGCCGCGCTCGACGAGGCGGGCGAGGCGCTTGACGTGGTCCTCGGTGGGCTCGTGCAGCGGCGGCCGGACCTCGCCGACGTCGAGGCCGCGCAGCCGGACGCCCGCCTTGACCAGGGAGACGGCGTAGCCCGCGCCCTGTGCGCGCAGGTCGACCAGGGGGCGGAAGAAGCCGTCGAGGAGGCGGTGGGCGGTGGCGTCGTCGCCGTCGGTGAGGGCGCGGTGGAAGGCGAGGGCGATCTCGGGGGCGAAGCAGAACACGGCCGAGGAGTAGAGGGTGACGCCGATGCCCCGGTAGGCGAGCTGGGTGGACTCGGCGGTGGGCAGGCCGTTGAAGTAGAGGAAGTCGCCGGGCGCGTCGGTGCGGACGGCGCTGATGATCCGCTGCATGAGGTCGAGGTCGCCGAGCCCGTCCTTGAGGCCGATGATCCCCTCGGTGCGGGCGAGTTCCACGACGGTGCCGGGGGTGAACACGGCGTTGTCGCGCTGGTAGACGATCACCGGGAGGGGGGAGGCGGCGGCGATGTCGCGGTAGTGCCGCAGCAGGCCCTCCTGCCCGGCGACGACCAGGTACGGCGGCATGGCGAGCAGTCCGTCCGCGCCCGCGATGTGCGCGCGGCAGGCCAGGTCGGCGGCGAGGGCGGTGCCCTGGCCGACGCCCGCGACGACGGGGACCCGCCCGGCCGTCTCGGCGACGGCGGCGCGTACGCACCGTTCGAACTCCTCGGCGGTCAGGGCGTGGAACTCGCCGGTGCCGCAGCAGGCGAAGACGGCGGCGGCGCCCGCCTCGACCCCGGCGCGGACGTGCGCGCGGTAGGTGTCGAGGTCCACGGCGCCGTCGGGGCCGAAGGCGGTGACGGGGAAGAACAGCGGTCCGCCGCCGGGGGCGCGCAGACGGGCGGCGAGCGGGGCTGACGGCACGGGCACTCCCAAGGCTGGACGCTCACGTCTCTGATCAGTGTCCATGTTTCTGAACACTGAGGGACACCGTCACCCTAAGGAGACCGCTCACAGGCGGTCAAGCGGGCGGTCGGACCGCGTTCCCTGGCGTACGTACACGCATGTGAATATCATCCACGGACACATCCGCCTCGGAGGACCTTCCCCGGGGACGGGGAAGACCTGAGGAGGCCGAGCACCGTGAGCACCCCCGCCCCACGCGCCGTCCCGCACACAGCCCCGCGGACCACGCCGCCCGCCGCTCCCCGCACCGTGCTGCTCACCGGCGCCGCCGGGGGCGTCGGCACCCTGATGCGGGACCTCCTGCCCGCCTACGGCCACGACCTGCGCCTCCTCGACGTGCGCCCGGTCGAGGGCGCCCCGGACGCGATCACCGCCGACCTCGGCGACCGGGCGGCCCTGCGGGAGGCGGTGCGCGGGGTCGACGCGATCGTGCACCTGGCGGGGATCTCGCTGGAGGCCCCGTTCGAGAAGATCCTCAAGGCCAACATCGAGGGCACGTACCACCTCTACGAGGCCGCACGGGAGGAGGGCGTACGCCGGATCGTGTTCGCCTCCTCCAACCACGCCGTCGGCTACACCCCGTACCCCCGCGACGGCGCCCCGCCCGTCCCGGTCGACGCCCCGCGCCGCCCGGACACCTTCTACGGCCTGTCCAAGTGCTTCGGTGAGGACCTGGCCCAGCTCTACTGGGACCGGCACGGCCTGGAGACGGTGTCGATCCGCATCGGCTCCTGCTTCCCGGAGCCGACCAGCGTGCGGATGCTGTCGATGTGGCTCAGCCCGGCCGACGGCGCCCGCCTGTTCCACGCGGCGCTGACCGCCGACGCCGTCGGCCACACCGTGGTCTACGGCTCCTCCGCCAACACCCGCCTCTGGTGGGACCTCTCCGGGGCGCGGGCCCTCGGCTACACCCCCCTCGACGACTCCGAGCCGTACGCCGCCCGTCTCGTCGCCGAGCAGGGCGAACTGGACCCGGCCGACCCGGCGCAGGCCCGCCTCGGCGGCCACTTCGTGACCGACCCGCCGATCTGGCCGTACTGACCGGCCGGACCGAGCGGGGCGGCGCGACGGCGCCGAGGGTGACTCCCGCGGAGCGGTCTCGCGGGACGGCGGGAAATCGACGATTGACGGGCGGCCGGGCGGGCGCCGGGCGGGGGCGTACGGCGGGCGGGCAGCGAACGGGCCCGCCCGTCGGCGTATTCGGGCGCCCGCACCGCCCGATCCGGCCCGGCCCGGCACGCCCGCGCAGGTCCGTGGCGGGCACGGCCCACCCGGAACGGGCACAGACGGGCGACATCGGGCCCGCAACAGGCCTGGTCACCGCCGGAAGGCGACGGTAGAACTTCCCCCAGGGCCCGACCGGGCCCGAACGGGCAGGAAGGCGAGGTGACGGGATGACCCCGAGAACGGCGGAAGAGCGCCAACGGGAGATCGTGCGGGCCGCGCGCGCCACCGGCTCCGTCGACGTCGCCGCGCTCGCCACCGACCTGGGCGTGGCCAAGGAGACCGTACGGCGGGACCTGCGCGCCCTGGAGGACCACGGCCTGGTCCGCAGGACCCACGGCGGCGCGTATCCCGTGGAGAGCGCCGGATTCGAGACGACCCTCGCCTTCCGGGCCACCAGCCACGTGCCCGAGAAGCGCCGGATCGCCGCCGCGGCGGCCGGACTGCTCGGTGACGCCGAGACGGTCTTCGTCGACGAGGGCTTCACCCCCCAGCTCATCGCCGAGGCCCTGCCCCGCGACCGCCCGCTGACCGTCGTCACCGCCTCCCTGCCGGTGGCGGGCGCCCTCGCCGAGGCGGGGAACGTGTCCGTGCTGCTGCTGGGCGGCCGGGTCCGGGCCGGGACCCTCGCCACCGTGGACCACTGGACGACGAAGATGCTCGCCGGATTCGTCGTCGACCTCGCCTACCTCGGCGCCAACGGCATCAGCCGCGAACACGGACTGACCACCCCCGACCCGGCCGTCGGGGAGGTCAAGGCGCAGGCCGTACGGGCCGCGCGCCGCACCGTTTTCGCGGGGACCCACACCAAGTTCGGCGCGGTCAGCTTCTCCCGGTTCGCCGAGGTGAGCGCCCTGGAGGCGATCGTGACGAGCACCCTGCTGCCCGCCGCCGAGGCCCACCGTTACTCGCTGCTGGGCCCGCAGGTCCTGCGCGTGTGACCCCCGGACCCGGCGGCCGACCGCCCACCCCCTGACCCGCGGACCACACCCGCACCCCCCACGCCCCCACGCCGTCGGGGCGGGCACCCCCACACCCGCCCCGACCCCATATCTCCCCGTACACCCCTTTCTTCCCCTCTTCCTATGTCCAGGAGCGATCCATGCGTATCCCGAGCCGACGGAGGCCGCGCGTCACACTCGCCGTGGCCGCCGCTGGGACGCTGCTCGCCCCGCTTCTCTCCGGCTGCTGGGCCGGAGCGGGCGGGTCCGGTTCCGGCGGCGACTCCGTCAACGTCCTGATGGTCAACAACCCGCAGATGGTGGAACTGCAGAAGCTCACCGCCGCCCACTTCACCAAGGACACCGGCATCAAGGTGAACTTCACCGTGCTGCCCGAGAACGACGTCCGCGACAAGATCAGCCAGGACTTCGCCAACCAGGCCGGCCAGTACGACGTGGCGACCCTCTCCAACTACGAGATCCCCATCTACGCCCGCAACGGCTGGCTGCACGAGATGAACTCGTACGTGGCGAAGGACCCGGGGTACGACGAGCAGGACATCCTCAAGCCGATGCGGGAGTCCCTCACCGCCGACGACGGCAAGCTCTACGGCCAGCCGTTCTACGGCGAGTCCTCGTTCCTGATGTACCGCAAGGACGTCTTCGACAAGGCCGGGCTGACGATGCCCGCGAACCCGACCTGGACGCAGATCGCCGAGCTGGCCGCGAAGGTGGACGGCGCCGAGCCCGGCATGAAGGGCATCTGCCTGCGCGGACTGCCCGGCTGGGGTGAGGTGATGGCCCCGCTCACCACGGTGGTGAACACCTTCGGCGGCACCTGGTTCGACAAGGACTGGAAGGCCCGCCTGAACTCCCCCGAGTTCGAGAAGGCCGTGAAGTTCTACGTCGACCTGGTCCGCGACCACGGCGAGTCCGGCGCCGCCCAGTCCGGCTTCGCCGAGTGCCTGAACAACACCACCCAGGGCAAGGTCGCCATGTGGTACGACGCCACCTCGGCGGCGGGCCTCCTGGAGGCGGAGAAGTCCCCGGTCAAGGGCAAGATGGGCTACACCCCCGCCCCCGTCGAGCGCACCGAGTCCTCCGGCTGGCTCTACACCTGGGCCTGGGGCATCCAGAAGGCGTCCCGCAACACCGACAAGGCGTGGAAGTTCGTCTCCTGGGCCTCCAGCAAGGAGTACGAGGAGCTGGTCGGCGAGCAGATCGGCTGGTCCAACGTGCCCGCCGGGAAGCGCGCCTCCACCTACACCAACGCCGACTACCGGGCCGAGGCCGCCGCCTTCCAGGACATGACGAAGGCCGCCATCGAGGGCGCCCGACCCAAGGACCCCGGAGTCCAGCCGCGGCCCGCGCCCGGCATCCAGTTCGTCGGCATCCCCGAGTTCACCGACCTCGGCACCAAGGTCTCCCAGGAGATCAGCGCGGCCATCGCCGGACGCCAGTCCGTCGAGTCGGCCCTGAAGAAGTCCCAGCAGCTCGCCGAGCGGATCTCCGAGGAGTACGAGGGACGATGACCGCCACCACCGCACCGACCGCCGCGGCCCCCGGGACCGCCGCCACCGTACGGCCGCCCAAGCGGCCCTCGCCGAGAATGCGCGCCTGGGCCACCCGCGCCCCGCTGCTGCCCGCCCTGATCTTCATGATCGCCGTGACCCAGCTGCCGTTCGTGGCGACGCTGGTGATCAGCTTCTTCGACTGGAACGCCCTCTACCCCGACGCCCGCAGCTTCACCGGCTTCGACAACTACCAGCAGGTCCTCACCGACGAGGCGCTGCGCAAGTCGGTCTGGACGACCGTCCTGCTCACCGCCGCCGTGGTGATCACGAGCCTGGTCCTCGGACTCGCCCTCGCCCTGCTGCTGGACCGGAAGTTCCGCGGCCGGGGCATCGTCCGCACCCTGCTGATCGCCCCGTTCCTGGTGGTCCCGGTGGCGGCGGCCCTGCTGTGGAAGCACGTGCTCTACAACCCGGAGTACGGCCTGTTCAACGGTCTGCTGCACTACGTCGGCGGCCCGCAGCCCGACTGGGTCTCCGACACCCCGCTGCTCGCCGTCGAGGCCTCCCTGGTCTGGCAGTGGACGCCGTTCATGATGCTGATCCTGCTGGCCGGTCTCCAGGGCCGCGACCAGCAGCAGATCGAGGCCGCGAAGGTGGACGGCGCCAGCGAGTGGCAGATCTTCCGCCACCTCACGCTGCCGCACCTGCGCCGCTACCTCGAACTGGGCGCGCTGCTCGGCTCGATCTACATCGTGCAGAACTTCGACGCGGTGTTCACCATCACCTCGGGCGGCCTGGGCACCGCCAACCTGCCCTACACCGTCTACCAGAGCTTCTACCAGGCCCACGAGAACGGCCTCGCCTCGGCGGCCGGTGTCCTGGTCGTCATCGGCTCGATCATCATCGCCACGTTCGCGCTGCGCGTGGTGTCGTCCCTGTTCCGCGAGGAGGCCTCCCGCGCATGAACGCCGTACGCAGAAACGGTCTGGGCCTGCTCGCCTGGTTCGCCGGCATCGTCTTCTTCCTCCCCATCGCCTGGATGGCGCTGACCTCCTTCCACTCGGAGCAGGACGCGGCGACCAACCCGCCGTCCTTCACCGCGCCCCTCACCCTCGACGGCTACCGCGAGTTCTTCGGCGTCGACGGCGGCGCCAGCCCCTGGCCGTCGCTGATCAACTCCACGGTGGCGTCGCTCGCGTCGACCGTGCTGGTGCTGCTGCTGGCCCTGCCGGCGGCGTACGCGCTGTCGATCCGGCCGGTGCGCAAGTGGACGGACGTGCTGTTCTTCTTCCTCTCCACGAAGATGCTCCCGGTCGTCGCGGGCCTGCTGCCGCTCTACCTCTTCGCGAAGAACACCGACCTGCTGGACAACATCTGGCTGCTGGTCATCCTCTACACGTCGATGAACCTGCCGATCGCGGTGTGGATGATGCAGTCCTTCCTCGCCGAGGTGCCGGTCGCGGTCATCGAGGCGGCCCGCGTCGACGGGGCGCGGCTGCCGACGGTACTGGCCCGCGTGGTCGCGCCGATCGCGCTGCCCGGCATCGCCGCGACCGCGCTGATCTGCTTCATCTTCAGCTGGAACGAGCTGCTCTTCGCCCGGGTCCTCACCGGTGTCGTCGCGGAGACCGCGCCCGTCTTCCTGACCGGCTTCATCACCAGCCAGGGCCTGTTCCTGGCCAAGGTGTGCGCCGCGTCGCTCGTGATCTCCCTGCCGGTGCTCGCCGCGGGGTTCGCCGCCCAGGACAAGCTGGTCCAGGGCCTGTCGTTGGGAGCCGTCAAATGAAGGCCGCCGTCATCGAGTCCGTGGGCCGGGCCGTCGTCGCCGAGGTCCCGGACCCGACGCCGGGACCCCGCGAGGTCGTCGTCGAGGTCGCCGCCTGCGGCCTGTGCGGCACCGACCTGCACATCCTCCAGGGCGAGTTCGCCCCCAAGCTGCCGATCGTGCCCGGCCACGAGTTCGCGGGCACGGTGGTCGGGGTCGGCACCCAGGTCACCGAGGTCGCGGAGGGCGACCGGGTCGCCGTCGACCCCTCCCTGTACTGCCACGAGTGCCGCTACTGCCGTACCGGTCACAACAACCTGTGCGAACGGTGGGCCGCGATCGGCGTCACCACGGCGGGCGGCGCCGCGCAGTACGCCGTCGCCCCCGTCGCCAACTGCGTCAAGCTCCCCGAGCACGTCCGCACCGAGGACGCGGCGCTCGTCGAACCGCTCTCCTGCGCGGTCCGCGGCTACGACGTCCTGCGCTCCCGCCTCGGCTCGCACGTCCTGATCTACGGCTCGGGCACCATGGGCCTGATGATGCTGGAGCTGGCCAAGAAGACCGGCGCGGCCAGCGTCGACGTCGTCGACCTCAACCCGGCCCGCCTGGAGACCGCCCACCGCCTCGGCGTCTCGGGCGCCGCCGCGAACGCGGACGAGCTGGACCGCCCCCAGGGCTGGGACGTCGTCGTCGACGCCACCGGCAACGCCGCCGCCATCCAGGACGGCCTGGACCGCGTCGCCAAGGCGGGCACCTTCCTCCAGTTCGGCGTCGCCGACTACGCCACCCGCGTCCAGATCGACCCGTACCGCATCTACAACCAGGAGATCACCATCACCGGCTCGATGGCGGTCCTCCACAGCTTCGAACGCGCCGCGGAACTCTTCGCCAACGGCGTCCTCGACCCCGACATCTTCATCAGCGACCGCCTCCCCCTGACCTCCTACCCGGAGGCACTGAAGCAGTTCGCGTCGGGGGTGGGCCGCAAGATCGTGGTGGTGCCGTAGGGGGTGGTGCTCAGCCCGTCCGGGGGTGCGCCCTCTGGAGGAGCTTGAGGACGAGGCCCGTTCGGGGCCGAAGGGGGGTCTGGGGATGGTGGTTCCCAGCCCCCCTGGTCGGCGTCCAGTCCCGCAGGACGGCGGGCGGCGGCGCACTACGCTGACACCCCTTTCCTCAGCACAGGGGAGAGTCACCGTCAGCGCAGGGAGCAGCGTGCCACCGTCCTTCACCCGCCGGATCTCGAAGTACGACCCCGCCGACCGCGACGGACACGGGCACTACCTCGGCGCCGAGGACACTGTCAGCGACCGAGGCCCCGTCGAGGCGGCCTACCTCGCGGCGATCGCTGCCTTCGCGGCGGACGCGGGTGCCGACCGGCTGGAGATCCGTGAACCCGCGGTCGGCGGCTCCGTCCCCTTCGGCCCGGAGACGCCGGTGGACGGACATGGCCTGGCCGGGCTGTTCCCGCCGGACCTCTCGGGCTACCACGACGGTGCCGAGGTCTCGGTGGCCGTGGCGCTGGAGCTGGTCCGGGTCATGCTCCGCGGGCAGGGCGCGTGGTGTCGGCTGGAGCGGCAGGACACGTTCACCGTGCACGTCGGATGGGACCAGTACGTGTACGTCGGCAGCGACCGGCCCTGCGAGGCGGCCGTCGCCAGGACCCGGCACCTCGGCCTGTTCGCCGAACCGGTCACGGTGTCGCCCTACGCCGCCCACCTCGACGAACGGGAGGTGACACAGGCCGCGGACGAGGACTTCTGGGAGCGGGTGCGCGCGGAACTGTGCGCACCGCGGACACTGCTGCTGGAGGAGAGCCCCGTCCGTAACGCCACCCGCTGGCACCGTCTCACCGAGCGGAGTCTCGACGGGGTCCGCGCCGCGCTCGGCCCACGCGCGATGCTGACCGTCTGGCCGGATCTGAGTCCCGACGTCGACGCGGTCCTCGCCGGGCTGCCCGAGGACGAGACCGTGGACTTCGTGTGGGAAGAGCCGGGCGGGACGATCTGTCACGTCACCGTCGACAGGACCGACCACCCGCAGCTCGCCGCCTCGGTTGCGGGCGCGCGGGCGGCCTGTCTCCTACCCCTGGCCGTCGACCGACGCCACCCGCTGTTCCAGGTGGCCCTGCCCGACCGTGACGGCGTGCTGCGCGCCAGGTGGTGACCGCCTCGCCGCCCCACCCGTCCACCGGACCGACCGAACCCGAACGGTAAGGGAACGGTAAAACGCCCTCGCTCGTTCACCCGGCATGACAGCTATGACCCCCGGCTCGAACATCCCCCTCCCCACCCCCCGCGTCACGGTGGACGTCACCGCCCCCGTGCGGCTCGACGTTTCGGGCCTGCTGCTCACCGCCGACGGCAAGGTGCGCTCCGACGACGACTTCATCTTCTACAACCAGCCCAGCGGCCCCGGCGTGACGTACCGCTCGGGCGGCGGCACCGCCCCCGACGCGATCACCGTCGACACCGCCGCGCTCCCCCCGGGCATCGAGAAGATCGTCGTCACCGCGAGCCCCGACGCGGCGGGCCAGACCTTCCAGGGCGTCGAACCGACGGCCACGGTCCGCGGCGCGGACGACAACAGCGTCCTGGCCACGTTCACGCCCCCGCAGCTCGGCACCGAGACGGCACTGGTGGTCGTGGAGATCTACCAGCGCAACGGCGCCTGGAAGGTCCGCGCGGTCGGCCAGGGCTACGCGAACGGCCTGGCCGGCATCGCCACGGACTTCGGCGTCTCGGTGGAGGAACCGGCGGCGCCCGCCGCGCCCGCCGCGCAGCCGCAGCCGGTCACCCCGCCGCCCCCGCCCGCCCCGCCGCGGGCCCACGCCGCCACCCAGGCCGCGCCCCCGGCGCCGCCCGCTCCCCCGGCCGCGCCCGCGCCCGGCACGGGGAAGATCAACCTGGACAAGGGCCGCGTCAGCCTCCAGAAGAACCAGACGGTCTCCCTGGTCAAGGGCGGCGCCCCGCTGCTCTCGCAGGTCAAGATGGGTCTCGGCTGGGAACCGGCGTACCGCGGGAAGGACATCGACCTCGACGCGTCGGTGATCGCGTACGGCCCGCAGCGCAATCACATCGACAGCTGCTACTTCGGCAAGCTGACGATCCTGAACGGCGCGATCAAGCACTCGGGCGACAACCTCACCGGCGAGGGCGGCGGGGACGACGAGGTGATCGTCGTGGACCTGGGCCGCATCCCGCAGGAGGTGAGCGGCCTGGTCTTCACGGTGAACTCGTTCACCGGCCAGAAGTTCACCGAGGTCGCGAAGGCGTACTGCCGTCTGCTGGACGCGGCGACCGGCGAGGAACTGGTCCGCTTCGACCTGACCAGCGCGGAGGCGCAGACCGGCGTGATGATGGCGAAGCTGATCCGCCAGTACTCCGGCGAGTGGGAGATGACGGCGATGGGCGAGTTCGTGAAGGCCCGCACGGTCCGCAACATGGTGAAGCCCGCAGCCCAGTCCCTCTGACCGCCCCACCCCACCCCGCCCCACACCCCGCTACGCCGCCGCGTCGGAGACCCCGGTCCCCGACGCGGCGGCGTAGCGACGTATCCGCGTGTCCCGGGCCCCCGAGCTGCGGCGCGCCCCCACCCACGCGGGCGGTCCCGCCCATACCGCTACCCGAACGGCCCGTCGTCGACGAAGCGCCGCAGCGAGCGGGCGAACGCGGCGGCCTCGTCCTGCGGCCAGGAGGCGAGACTGTCGGCGATGCGGTCGGACAGGCGCGCGCGCAGCGTCCCCACGGCGCGCTCCCCCTCCTCGGTGAGGACGAGCAGGGTGCCGCGCCGGTCCGCGGGGTCCGGTTCGCGCCGGACGAGACCGGCCTCCTCCAGCCGGGAGGCGCGGCGGGTGACCCCGGACCGGTCGAGCCCCACCTCGGGGGCGAGGTCGGCGGCGGTGGACGGCCCGCTGCGGGCCAGGCCGCTGAGGACCGGATAGGTCAGCTCGTCCACGGCCTCGCCCATGCCCTGGGTGAGGGCCCGGTGCAGCCCCAGCCGGGTACTGCGCTTGAGCAGCGTGCCCAGCGCGTCGGCGATCTCCCGTCCCACGGCGGTTTCGCGTCCCACGGTGATCTCGTCGGTCTCCATCCCCCCACAGTAGCGTGCGCCGAGCACGCATATGGGCTACGATGACGGAGACGCGTGCGCCACGCACGCAATACGAGTCGTACGACAGCCGAAGGATTCCGCCATGAACCGCACCAGCATCGCCGCCGCGCTCACGGACCTGCTCTTCACTCCGGGGCTCGCTCTCCAGGAGGCCGCCGACCGGCACTTCGCCCCCGACTACCGCCAGCGCACCGACGGGAACTGGGACGACCGCGACGCCTTCCTGAAGCACATCGCCCACCTGCGCGGCGTCGTGGACAGCGGCGTCATCGAGGTCCACGACGAGCTGTACGACGGCTTCCGCTACGCCGACCGGCACACCGTGCACGTCACGAAGACGGACGGCTCGGTCGTGCGCACGGAGGTCTACCTGTTCGGCGAGTTCGCGCCCGACGGCCGCTTCCGCCGTATCGAGGAGACGACGCTCATGCTCGAAGGCGCCGAGAGCGACCGCGATCTGGGCAGCGCCCGCTGACACCCGGCGGCCACCACCGACACGGCACCGCGCCCGGCGCTAGCTCCCCGCCGGCTCCGCCCCGCCGTCCGCCCGCAGTCCCTCGACGACCAGCGACACGAACCGCCGTACGCCTTGCGCGTCCCGTTCGGCGTCGCGGTCCCCGTGGGCCAGTTCCGCGGCCGTGGACACGCCGTGGGCGAGGCGGAGCACCTCGACGGGGGTGACGTCGGCGCGCAGGGCACCGGCCCGCTGGGCCGCCTCGACGAGCCGGGCCGCCGCGCCCTGCACGGTCGTGCCGCAGACGGTCTCGGCCGCGAGGCTGCCGTCGGCGACGGCGGACCCGAGGAGCGCCTTCATGCCGCGGACCTGGATCGCGCCGACGCACAGCTCGTTGAGCCACTCCACCAGCGCCCGGCCGGGCGGCAGTTCGGCGGCGAGGACGTTCGCGCGCACGGCGAACGCCTCGATCCGGTCGACGTAGGCGGCCTCCAGCAGCGCCTGCCGGGTGGGGAAGTGCCGGTACAGGGTGCCCGACCCGACCCCGGCGCGCTTGGCGATGTCGTCGAGGGAGGCGCCCTCGCCGCGCTCGGCGAACGCCTCCGCCGCGGCGGCGAGGAGCAGCGCGTAGTTCCGGCGGGCGTCCGCACGCATGGGCTTGACCTGCGTCATCGTCCACTCCTCGGGAACCGGCGAGCCTCGCCCCGATTTTATCGCCCCCCGCCGACGGACCGGGCGGGCCCGCCCGGTCCGTCCCTCGCGGTGCGTCAGGCCCGGCCGGCGCCGTCCGCCTCCCACGGCCACGCGGCGTCGCGGGCCGCCTCCAGCAGCGGCACCATCCGGAACGCGGCGTCGGAGAGCCCGCCGAAGGTGTGCCGGTTGCCCTCGCCCGACGGGCCGTGGCCGACCCGGTACCCGGCGAGGTTCCAGGTGTAGACGGGCACGTGGGCCGGGACCTGCTCGGTGGGCGAGCCGTGGCGGCTGGGCGCGTACTGCTCGTCGGTGACGATCAGCACCCGGTCGTGGCCCCGGTAGTGGCGGCGCACCGCCTCGGTGGTGTCGGTGCCGCCCAGGTCGCCGAAGCGGTCCAGGACCTTCAGCACCGACTCCCCCGGCCGGACGTCGATCGCGTTGCTGGAGGTGCCGAACTCGACGAGGTCCGCGTCGGCGGCCCGCAGGGCGAGCGCGGCGCCGAAGACCGCCGCCGCGTCGGCCCGGTTCAGCTCGGACCGGTCCGACAGCCGGGAGTAGAACATCGACCCGGAGCGGTCCACGAGGACGAGGGTGCGGCCGGGCAGCGCGGGCACGTGGGCCAGCGAGTGACCGAGGGCCCGCTCCAGGGGGTACGCCCAGCGCAGCGAGGGCGCGTGCCGGTACGCGGCGAGGTAGCGGAACGGGAACTGCCGCGAGCGTGCCACCTCGCCGGGGTCGGCGATGCGGGCCGCGACCCGCGCCGCGACCTCGTCGCCGACACCCGCCTCGTCGAAGTTGCGCAGGTTGCGGACGAGCGCCATCGGCGCCATGGAGGGGATGACGGCCTCCCAGGCGGCCCGGTCCATCGGCCCCTGGAGCCACCCGGCGAGCGCCTCCCAGGTCATTCCGGCCGCGGCCAGCCGCTCGACGCCGCCCTCGGCGGTGACCACCGCGCGGCGCTCCTCGACGGGCAGCGCCATCAGCGCGCGGTGCGCGGTCAGGACGGTGTCGGCCGCGGGCGGCTCGGCGGTGTCGGGGTGGTGGCGGCGGTCGAGCGCGTAGCGGAACAGCTCGCCCTGCCAGGGCTTGGCCGGGTCGGGCGCGGCGTGCACCAGGTTGAGGACGTCGCCGAAGCGGTAGCCCTTGGACGCGGTGTCGTACTTGAGCAGCGACGTGGCGCGGTAGAGGCGGCGTACGGCGTCGGCGAGGCCGCGCTTGACGGGCTTCGGGACGGCCCGGCCGTAGGTGGCCGTCCAGTAGCCGAGGAATTCGCCGGGCTCGTCGGCGCGCAGCAGCACCGAGTCGACGACCTGCCGGTTGGACGGGCCGTCGGTCGCGCCCTCGGCGAGCCGGGCGTGGACGTACTCGGCGGCGCCGACGAGCGCGGCGGTGCGCAGCTGGGCGTCGGCGCGCAGCCAGCGCAGCAGTCCGGCGGTCCACGCCGGGTCGCTGACGGCGAGGTCGCGGACGAGGCGGGTGTAGCGGTCGTCGCGGGCGGGGCCGGACTCGTGGAACGTCTGCTGGGAGACGAGGTTGGCGACGGCGAGGAGGAACAGTTCGGAGCGGGCGTCCCGCTCGTGTCCCCGGCCGCCGCGCGCGGTGGCCGCCGTACGGCCGGTGGTCCGCACCGCCGAGACGGCGCGGGCCTGGGCGGTACGGGACTGGGCGGTACGGGACTGTGCCGTACGGGTGTTGAAGCGTGCCATGCCGAACTCCCCCCGAGTTCACCGCACATGAGGTTCGCGTCCGGTCCCTGGGGTGGGCGTGGCAAGGGGAGGGTGCCCGAGTTCAGAGGTCGGCGACGGTGTTGCCAGATGCTCTACCCGATTGAGCTACACCGACCCGAGGTCGGTGACGGGACTCGAACCCGCAACCGTCCGATCCGAAGAAGTAACCGCTGCCTGCGCACCGGGCACCCACCGCATGCCGCGCCTCCCGAGATCGGACTGACCACGGCGTGGATTCTTGGAAAGAGAAGTAGCCGTGGTCTTCGCACCGGGAGGTGCGCTGTGCGTGCCTCGACTGTAGGAGGCGGGACGGGCGGGGTGCGAGTCAATTAAGGCGGGGTGCGAGCCCATTACGGCGGGGTGCGGGCCGACCGACTGGCCCGCACCCGTCCTTCGGAGGGCAGGCCCCCTCAACCCCCTTGCTGGGAGCGCGCCTTGAACGCGGCCTTGCGGGCCTCCTTGGCGATGCGCTTGTCCGGGTGGAGGCGGCCCATGGCCTCCAGGACGTCGGCGGTGGCGGGGTGGCCGACCCGCCAGGCGGCGGCGAAGAAGCCGCTGTGCTGCTGGGCGAGGCCTTCCACGAGGGCCTGAAGCTCCTCGGAGTTGCCCTCGGCGGCGAGCTGCGCGGCGATGGTGTCGACGGTGAGCCAGAAGACCAGGTCCTCGGAGGGCGCGGGGACGTCGGCGGCGCCGAGTTCGGTCAGCCAGACCCGGGCCAGGCCGCCGAGTTCGGGGTCGTCGAGGACTTCCCGTACGGCGGGTTCGGCCTGTGCGCCGACGAGGGAGAGGGCCTGCTGGCAGCGCAGGCGGCGCAGCGGCGCGCCGGGGTCGGAGCCGCGGGCGGCGGCCAGCAACTCCCCTGCGGCGGCGACGGGTTCGCGGCGGGCGAGCCACTGCTCGGTCTCGGCGCGGGCGGCCAGCGGCCCGTACCCGGCGCTGCCGTCGAGGAGGGCGTCGGCGCCCTTGTCGGCGAGTTCGCCGACGGCGGGGGCGGTGAAGCCCGCCTCGGTGAGCCGTACGCGCAGCCCGTACACGCCGAGCGGGGTGAGGCGGACCATGCCGTAGCGGGAGACGTCGGTCTCGTCGACGGGGGCGGCGGGCTCCTCGTCGGGGTCGGCCATGAGGGCTTCGTCGACGGGCTGGTAGACGACGAGCCCGATGGGCTCCAGCAGCCGGAACTGGTCGTCGAGGCGCATCATCGCGTCGGAGACCTGTTCGAGCATGTCGTTGGTGGGTTCGCCGAGGTCGCCGGGGACGATCATCGAGGCGGCGAGCGCGGGCAGCGGCACGGGCCCGTCGCCAGGGCCCTCCTCGTTGGCGGTGAGGAGGTAGAGGTTGCCGAGGACGCCGTCGAGGAAGGCGGCCTCGCCCTCGGGGTCCCAGTCGAGCTGCGAGAAGTCGACCTCGCCGCCGCCGTCCAGGGCGTCCACGAGGTCGTCGAGGTCGGGCACGGCGGCGTCGGCGAGGACGGCCTCCAGGGCGGCGAGCCAGATGCCGAGGACGTCCTGCGGGGAGCCGTCGGTGAGCAGCGCGAGGTCCTCGCCCGCCGTGACGGTGCCGTCCCCCTCGCCCGCGGTGTCGCCCCCGTCGCCGTCGTCCGCGTCGGTGACCTCCACGAGTCCGGCGTCCAGCGCCGTGCGCCAGGCCTCGCTCGCCTCGGCGGCGGCGTCCTCGCCGGTCAGCCCCAGGACCTCGGCGGCGTCCGGCAGTTGTTCCTCGACGAGCCCGCCCCCGGCGTCCACCCGGGTCCCGGGCCCGGCCCAGCGCGCGAGGCGGACGGCCCGGGAGAGGAGCGGGGTGGACAGCGCGTCGCGCGCCAGCTCCGCTTCGGGGCGCAGCCGTACCGGCGGCAGGGGGGAGCTGTCTGACATCGGCGGATTCTCCTTGGCGCGTGGCGCACCGGGCTCGACGGGTGGTGCGCTCGACCGCTCAGCCTAGACGGGTTTGGACCCATGCCGCCCGGTTCATCTCCCGGCCGCCTCCCGTACATGGCCGAAACCTTGACAACTGGGCTGGGCAGGCAGGAGATTGACGCGCGTAGAAGTTGGGGGGACAGGTGTTCACTGTAGTTCTACGCGCGTCGTCCGCGTCTCTTGCCTCTCCCTCGTTCCGGCGCTCATGAACGTCCCCGGAGGGATCTCGTTGCCTAGCAGGTCTTCCGCGCGCCTCGCCGCGCTCACCGTCGCCGCCGTGTGCACCGCGGCGTCGGCCGTCGTCGTCGCCTCGCCCGCGCACGCGGACACGGTCCGCATCCACGACATCCAGGGCACCACCCGTCTGTCGCCGTTCAACGGCAAGGCCGTCACCGACGTGGCCGGAATCGTCACCGGTGTACGCGGCTACGGCTCGTCCAAGGGGTTCTGGATGCAGGACCCGAATCCCGACGCGGACCCGGCCACCAGTGAGGGCGTCTTCGTCTTCACCAGCTCCGCCCCGAAGGTCGCGGTCGGTGACGCCGTGACCGTCTCCGGCACCGTCTCGGAGTACGTCCCCGGCGGTACGACCAGCGGCAACCAGACGATCACCGAGATCGTGAAGCCGACGGTCACCGTGGTCTCCGGCGGCAACGCGGTCCCCGCGCCGACGGTCGTGCGCGCCTGGTCGGTCCCCGCCGCGTACGCCCCGGCGGGCGACCCGGCCGCCGGGAACTCGATCAACGGCCTGAAGCTGCGCCCGAACCGGTACGCGCTCGACTACTGGGAGTCCCTGGAGGGCCAGAACATCGAGGTCGCGAACACCCGTGTGGTGGGCGCCACCGACCCGTACACCGAGCTGTGGGTGACGGTGAAGCCGCAGGAGAACGACAACCGCAGCGGCGGCACCGTGTACGGCTCGTACACCGCGCAGAACGGCGGCCGTCTCCAGATCCAGTCGCTGGGCCCGGCCGCCGAGTTCCCCAAGGCGAACGTCGGTGACGTGCTGCGCGGCGCCACCACCGGCCCGCTGGACTACAACCAGTTCGGCGGCTACACCCTGGTCGCCAACGAGCTGGGCACGCTGAAGAGCGGCGGGCTGGAGAAGGAGACCACCCGCAAGCAGAAGAAGGGCCAGCTGGCGGTCGCGACGTACAACGTCGAGAACCTGGACCCGTCGGACGCCACCTTCGACGCGCACGCCGCGGCGATCGTGCACCACCTCCAGTCGCCGGACATCGTGTCGCTGGAGGAGATCCAGGACAACAACGGCGCGACCAACGACGGTACGGCCGCGGCCGACCAGACCGTGCGCAAGCTGATCGACGCCATCGTGGCGGCGGGCGGCCCGGCGTACGACTGGCGCTCGATCGACCCCGCGAACAACACCGACGGCGGCGAGCCGGGCGGCAACATCCGCCAGGTGTTCCTGTTCAACCCGGAGCGGGTCTCCTTCACCGACCGCGCGGGCGGCGACGCCACGACGGCCGCCGGGGTGACCAAGGTGCGCGGCAAGGCGGCGCTGACGGTGTCGCCGGGCCGCATCGACCCGGCGAACGCGGCCTGGAACGCCAGCCGCAAGCCGCTGGCGGGCGAGTTCGTGTTCCGCGGCAAGACGGTCATCGTGATCGCCAACCACTTCAACTCCAAGGGCGGCGACCAGGGTCTGACCGGCCAGTACCAGCCGGTGGCGCGCAGCTCGGAGGTCCAGCGCCACCAGCAGGCCACGCTGGTCAACGGGTTCGTCAAGGACGTGCTCAAGGTCCAGAAGAACGCGGACGTCATCGCGCTCGGCGACATCAACGACTTCGAGTTCTCCGGCACGGCCGAACTGCTGGAGGACGGCGGCGCGCTGTGGTCGGCGGTCAAGTCGCTGCCGAAGAGCGAGCGTTACTCGTACGTCTACCAGGGCAACAGCCAGGTGCTGGACCAGATCCTGGTCAGCCCGTCGATCCGCCGCGACGGCGACCTCGCCTTCGACAGCGTGCACATCAACGCCGAGTTCCACGACCAGATCAGCGACCACGACCCGCAGGTGCTGCGGTTCGAGCCGTAGTCGCCGACCCCCGGTCGCACAGCCGCCGCCCCCGGTCGCCGAACGGTTCGATTCGTCGGTGACCGGCCGGTTCAGGGCCGGCTGAACACGCCGTTCAGCCAGCCCTGCCAGGCGAGTTCGTTCGCCTCGGCGTCGGCGTCCGCGGCGAAGTCGTGGACGCTGACGCCGACGGGCGCGCCCCAGTGGTTGCGCCCGAAGAACCGCACCAGGGCGTGGTCGGTGCGCAGCCCGATGAAGTACGGGTTGCGGAAGTCCAGTACGGCGTCGAGGAGTTGCCCGTCGGGCCCGGTGACCCGCACCGCGTCGCCCACAGCGGCGCCCACGGAGCCGCCGCCCCCGTCGAGGCCGAGCGCCCGGCCGACCGCCTCGAAGGCGTCCGGCGCGGTGGACGCCTCGGGCCCGTCGAACGTCGCGAAGGCGACGGGCCGCGGCGCGAAGTGCGTGAGGTACTCCCGCAGGGTGTGCAGATAGAAGTCGGTGTGCCGGCCCGCCCCGTCGTACTGGTTGTCCCAGTCATCGGTGAAGATCCCGCTGTGCACGTACCGCACCCAGGCGCGCCGCCCGTCGTCGCGGGACTCGATGACGTGCTCCAGCTGGTTGACGCTCTGCGTCGGGAACCCGACGTCCTCGCTGCGGATGACGAGGTGGTGCGGCGGCTCCCAGGCGGTGACGGTCGACCCGAAGGCGGCGGACCCGCCGACGCGCGGCTCGGGCGCCTCCATGGGCCACAGGTATCCCCCGGTGCCGTGCGTGATCGCCTCCCACACTTCCTCCGGCGAGGCGTCGACCTCGAACTCGCGCGCGATCTCGAACGCGCGCTCCTGCTGGTCCTTCTGCTCCTGCGACATGGTGGTGCTCCTACTGTTCCGGGGCGGGGGAGGTCGCGGGGGCCGCCTCGACCTCGGGAGTGTGCGCGGCCTGCGGGTGGCCCTTGACCTTGGGGTGGACGGCGACCACGATCCGGTGATCGCGCCCGCGCTCGGCGCCGGGGGCGTCGTACTTGCGGATGAGCGCGCTCACCCCGGCCGTCAACTCACTGACGAACGCGGCCCGTTCGGCGGCGGAGGCGAAACGGACCTCGCCGTCCAGCGCGAACGTGGCGAGCCGCTGGTCGGCGCGCGCGGCACCGGTCAGAAGCGTGCCGACGTCGCGCACGAGCCGGGCGCCGAGGGCGAGCAGCCAGCGCGCCGAGAGGTGGTCGCGGAAGCGGTCCGGGTCGGGCTGCACCCCGGCCAGCGCGGCGGGCGAGATGACGTACGAGGCGGCGGTGGCGCGCATCAGCCGCTCGGTGACGTTGCCCTTGCGCCGCTCGTCGTCCAGCTCGACCAGGCCGTGCCGCTCCAGCGCCTTCAGGTGGTAGTTCACCTTCTGCCGCGGCAGCCCGACCTTCCCGGCCAGCATCGCCGCCGAGGCGGGCCCGGCGGCCAGCTCGGCGAGCAGCCGCGCCCGGACGGGGTCCAGGGACACGGCGGCGGCTTCGGGGTCCTCGATCACGGTGACGTCCAGCATGCGTCCACCGTCCCACCGAAAACTTTTTTTGTCCAGACGACTTGGGTGTTCGGTTTGGTGGATTCGGGCACCGGCACCGGCATGACAGAGGCCCGGCACCCCGCGTCACGGGATACCGGGCCTCAGCGCCCACTCCCCGCTTCAACCGGAGTCCTTTCGGCCGGGGGGATGGATGCCGCGTCTACCGCTTGCGGCGCCGCCGCACGAGCACACGCACCACCACGAGCACGGCCGTGGCCGCGCCCGCCGCGAGGGCGACGGTGCGGGGGTTGCGCCGGACGGCCTGGACCGGCCCTTCGAGGGCGTCGGGCGCGGACCGCTCGACGGAGTCCCCCGCCTGAGCGGCGGCGTCCTGCACGCTGCGCCCCGCGTCCTTGGCCTTGCCCTGTACGGCGTGGGTGGCGCCCTTCGCCTTGTCCTGGACCACGTGTCCGGCGCCCTTGGCCTTGTCCTGCACCACGTGGGTCGCCTGGGCGGCCGTGCTGCGCAACTGCACGGCCATGGCACCGGCCCGGTCCTTGAGATCGGCGGCCTGCGCCTTGGCCCGCCCCTTGACATCGGCCTTGGCGGCCAACTCCTCCACGGTTCCCCCCAGTTGGCTTCTGGTCTCTTCGATCTGCTTCCGCAGCTCCGCGGAACTGTCCGCGCCGGTGGCGCCGTTCGCGCTGCCGACGTCTGCCCGGTCCGTCATCGATGCGCCCTCTCCTTGATCTCCTCGACGTCCGCCTTGACGCTGCCGAGGGTCTCCTCGGGGGTCGCGGGCGTGGCCCGCCGCAACTGACCGCGCCCGGCGACGGCGAGGATGCCCGCGACCGCGAACAGCACCGCCGTGACGATGAGCGCCGAGGCCCAGACGGGCAGCGCCAACGAGAGGGCGGCGACGCCCGTACCGGCGAGCGCGAAGAGCCCGACGTAAGCGAGGGCTCCGGCCGCGCCGAGCAGTCCGCCGCCCTTGCCCGCGCGACGGCCCTTCTCGGCCAACTCCTCCTTGGCGAGGGCGATCTCCTGCCGTACGAGCCGCGAAAGCTGTTCGCTCGCCTGGCCGACGAGTTCGCCGACCGACTTGTGCCCGTCCTGAGCGGGCCGGGTGTCCAAGGTTCCGGTCACGTTCGCCTCCTCTCGTGTCCGAAAATCCGGGTACCCGACTGCACACGGTCAAACCTCTCAGCTTCTCTTCCATGTACAGGCAAGAAAATGTAAGTAGACCTAAACAGTGATCGCGCGAAGACTGTCGTCATGGCAACGACACCATCCAGCCGCCCTGTCCTCGGTCGTGCCCTGTGCGCGATGATCACCCCGTTCACGCCGACCGGCGCGCTGGACCTGGAAGGGGCCCAGCGCCTGGCGGTGCACCTGGTGGCGGAGGGCTGCGACGGCCTGGTCCTGTCGGGGACGACGGGCGAGTCACCGACGACGACGGACCAGGAGAAGGCGGACCTGATCCGGGCGGTACGGGCGGCGGTGGGCCCGGACGTCCCCCTCGTGGCGGGCGTCGGCACGGCGGACACCCGCCACACCACGGAACTGTCCCGGGCGGCGGAGAAGGCAGGCGCGACGGGCCTCCTCGTAGCACCGCCGTACTACAGCCGCCCGCCCCAGGAGGCCCTGGAAGCCCACTTCCGCGAGATCGCCGACGCCACGGCCCTCCCCGTCCTCCTCTACGACATCCCCGCCCGCACGGGCGTCCGCATCACCCCGGCCACGATCCTCCGCCTGTCGGACCACCCCCGCATCACAGGGGTGAAGGACTGCGCCTACGACCTCCTCGGTACCCAAAAGGTCCTCTCCCGAACGGACTTGGCGTACTACGCGGGCTGCGACGAACAGATCCTGGCCCTGTACGCGGTGGGAGCGACGGGCTACATCAGCACGGCAGCCAACGTGATCCCCACCCAACTCCGAGCAATCCTTACGGAGTTCGACGCAGGCAACACAGGCACAGCCACCCACCACCAACACGCCGCCCTGGACCTGATCGACCTCCTCATGGCAACCCCCCTCCCCGGCACCGTCACCACCAAGACCCTCCTCACCACCCTCAACCTCCCAGCAGGCCCGGTCCGCCCACCCCTCCAACCAGCGGACGAAACGGTGACGCGTCGCTTGCGGGAGGCGTATGAGCGGCTGGTGGGGCGGACCTGAGCGCGGCTCGTACCCTGACCACATGACACGGCTGATCGTCGCGGCAGGTGGTGGGGGTGACGCCGTCGGTGCCGCGCTTCTGCACAGCGCCCTGTACGGCGACGACGACCCGGCCGTGATCCTCACGTACGCCTGGGACCGCCTCCTGATCGACCCGCTGCCGGGTCCCCGGAGCCCCGACGACTTCACCGGGCTGGAGCCCCTCACCCGGACAACGAACGGAGTCCCGGCAACAGCCCGCCCCCTCCCCACGGCAGGCTCCACGCTCCCCCGGCTGGCCGCTCACCTCCCGCACCGCCTCGCCCTCATCGACCCCCGCCACGGCGTCCGGGGCATCACCGACCAGCTCGACGACCTGGTCGCTCACCTCCGCCCGACCTCGGTCGACCTCTTGGACATCGGCGGCGACATCCTGGCGCGCGGCGACGAGCCCACCCTCAAAAGCCCCCTCGCCGACGCCCTCACCTTGGCGGCCTGCGCCCAACTCGACACTGAAGTAAGGCTCCTGATCGCCGGTCCCGGCCTGGACGGCGAACTGCCGTACGACGCTGAACTGCGCGACCTCCTCGGCCCTCGGGTCCACACCTTCACCGCGTGTGACGTCGAACCGATCAGCGCTGTCCTGGAATGGCATCCCTCCGAGGCGACCGGCATGCTCGCGGCGACGGCACGCGGTGTGCGGGGCATCTGCGAAATCCGGGACGCGGGCCTCCCCGTGCCGTTGACCGACGACAGCCCCGTCGTCCACGAGGCCGACCTGGACCAGGTCCTGCACCGCAATGAACTGGCCCGCGCAGTCGTGTCCACCGGCACGCTGCCCGAGGCCGAGGCGCTGAGCCGTCGGGTCTGCGGTTTCTCGGAGATCGACTACGAACGTACGAAGGCGCACCGGCTCGGCCAACGGCAGCCGGGGCCTCTGGACCCCGTCTCCACCCTCCACCACCTCGCCCGCTTCGAGGCGGATGCCCGCGCCCGAGGCGTCACCCACACCACGTTCCGCCGCCTCACCGAGGCCCTGAACCTATCGGGCACCGAACGCAAGCCCCTGCGCCGCCTGTTGGCCGACAGCTATCCACAGCGGTACCGGAGCGCGACACCCCTGTGGAGCCTCACCCCCGCCCAACCGCACTACAGAATCAGGACCCCATGAGCGCCTACAGCAGCGATCCGGACCTCAACGTGCAGGACATCACCGGAAACGGTACCGAGGCAGACGTCGCCGTGAACCTGCTCAACGGTCAGATCAGACTCTCAGTCTTGTGGGCCCAGGAAATCCTCCTGTCCGCAGACGCGGCCGATCACATCGCCGCCGCGCTGCGCCGGGCAGCGGCGCAGTCCCGTGCCATCGGGGCCGAGCAGAAGTAGGCCCCCCTACCCCTCCCCCATCGCCCTTCGTACTCAACGGCCAACTCCTGGCGGTACATGGGTTGGTAGGTTCCGACGGACGTCCAGTCTGGCTGATCAGCAAGACCTCCGGAATTTCGTTGCGCTGCTCACCCGGATTTCGGGCGTGACAGGGCGGATCACCAAGTGGGCCGAGCCAGAGTGCGGGCGGACCTCCGCCGCCATGTTCTGGATGGACCCGGCCCCCGGGGTGATCGACCGGTCACGGCGCCCGAACGACTCCCTCAGTGTCCGGGCTCTCGAAGGAGGCAGCTGTCGGCTCGGATGCGCCCCATCGCGACAAGAAGGGGGCGAAGATCTGCCCCATCGCGGGCCGCCAGGTCTTGCCCCGCACTGCCGACACCTCCGTCGTCAACCCACATGGCAGCCAGGCTCCTCAACGCACGAGTGCCCTCCCCCGCCGTCCGGCGGCTGGGGAAGGGCACTCGATCTGACCAACATCGACAACTGCCCACAGTTCAGCAGCAGAACAGAGCAGTGATCGACAAGGCAGCCTCAGCTCACGGCCGTCCTTGCTCAGTTGTGGCTGTGCAGTACCTCGTTCAGCCCGCCCCACACCGCGTTGTTCGGGCGGGCTTCCACCGCGCCGGTGACCGAGTTGCGGCGGAAGAGGATGTTGGAGGCGCCGGAGAGGTCGCGGGCCTTGACGATCTCGCCGTCGGGCATCGTGACGCGGGTGCCCGCGGTGACGTAGAGGCCCGCCTCGACCACGCACTCGTCGCCGAGGGCGATGCCCACGCCCGCCTCCGCGCCGACGAGGCAGCGCTCGCCGATGGAGATGATGACGTTGCCGCCGCCGGAGAGGGTGCCCATGGTGGAGGCGCCGCCGCCGATGTCGGAGCCGTCGCCGACGACGACGCCCGCCGAGATGCGGCCCTCGACCATCGAGGTGCCCAGGGTGCCCGCGTTGAAGTTGACGAAGCCCTCGTGCATGACGGTCGTGCCCTCGGAGAGGTGTGCGCCGAGGCGGACACGGTCGGCGTCGGCGATGCGGACGCCCTTGGGTGCCACGTAGTCCGTCATGCGCGGGAACTTGTCGATCGACGTCACCTGGAGGTGCAGGCCCTCGGCGCGCGCGTTCAGCCGGACCTTCTCGACGTCGTCCACGGCGACCGGGCCGAGGGAGGTCCAGGCTACGTTGGCGAGGTGGCCGAAGATGCCGTCCAGGTTCTGGCCGTGCGGCTTCACCAGGCGGTGCGAGAGCAGGTGCAGGCGCAGGTAGACGTCGTGCGCGTCGAGCGGCTTGTCGTCGAGGGAGGCGATGACCGTACGGACCGCGACCACCTCTACGCCCCGGCGGGCGTCCGCGCCGATCGCGCGGGCGGCGCCCTCGCCGAGCAGTTCCACCGCCTGCTCGGCGGAGAGCCGCTCGGTGCCGGACGGGCCGGACTCCGCGGTCAGCGCGGGCGCGGGGAACCAGGTGTCGAGGACGGTGCCGTCGGCGGCGAGGGTGGCGAGTCCGGCGGCCGCGGCGCCGGTGGTGCGGGGAGCAGTGGTGTCGGTCATGAGGGAAACCTAACCGGCGCGAGGGCGCGGAGGCCAACCGTCCCGCCGCCGTCTCGGCCTCCGGTCAGCGCGACGCACGGCGCATGGCACGCGACGCACGGCGCACGGCGGCGGACGGCATCCGCGGCACACGCCGTTCCCCCCGCCCCGCGACGAGGGACCCCTCACGCCCCGTCCAGCACCCGCCGCATCATCGCCCGCGCGAACCCCTCGTCGTAGGGCCGGTCCGTCAGGAGGACCTCCAGGGAGATGCCGTCCATCAGCGCCGCCAGCGCGCGGGCCGTGGTCGGGTCGGTGCGCGGGGCGAGCAGCGCGGCGAGTGCCTGCGCCCACTCCGCGGCGACCGGGCGCAGCGCCGGGCGGCGCAGGGCGGCGAGGTACAGCTCGTACTCCAGCTCCACCCCCGACCGCTCCCCCGCCAGCCATTCCCCCAGGAGGGCGGCGAGTTCGACGGCGAGGTCGGCGTCGGGGCCGAGGCGGTCGGCGCGGTCGGCGACGATCGCGGCGAAGCCCTCGTTGGCCTGGCGCAGGGCGGCCACCAGCAGGTCGTCGAGGGTGGCGAAGTGGTACGTCGTGGAGCCGAGCGGGACGTCCGCCTCGGCGGCGACGGAGCGGTGGCTGAGGCCCGCGATGCCGTGCGCGCCGACCACGCGGAGCGCCGCGTCGATGATCCGCTGGCGGCGTTCGGGGTCGTGGCGGCGAGCCATCAGTGCGCCCCGCCCAGGTTCAGCACGACCACGCCGCCGATGATCAGCAGGATTCCGGCGACCTTGGTGACGGTGAGGGCTTCGCCGAAGAGGGTGAGGCCGATGACCGCGATGGCGGCCGTGCCGACCCCGGCCCAGATCGCGTACGCCGTGCCGATGCCGATCGTCTTCAGCGTCTGGGCGAGCAGGGTGAAGGAGACGAGGTAGCCGACGGCGGTCAGCGCGGAGGGGCCGAGCCGGGTGAAGCCGTGGCTGAACTTCATGGCCGTCGTCGCGGCCACCTCGGCGGCGATGGCGCCGGCGAGCAGCAGATATCCCATGCGTACGAGTGTACACATCGATGTGTACGGCCGTACGCATCGATGGGTACGGTCGCACGCATCGGTCGGTCGGCCTCAGCGCCCCACCACCACACACCCCCCACACCCCGCGCACCCCACCCACCCCGCGCACGCAAAACGGCGGTGTCCCTTCGGACACCGCCGTTCCCTGCTCGCTCCACCCCGGTCACCAGGGCTGAACCCGCGTCACTCCGTGCTCAGACGTTGAACCCCAGCGCCCGCAGCTGCTCACGGCCGTCGTCCGTGATCTTGTCGGGGCCCCACGGCGGCATCCAGACCCAGTTGATGCGCAGTTCGTTGACGAGGCCGTCCGTGGCGGACTTGGCCTGGTCCTCGATGACGTCGGTCAGCGGGCAGGCCGCCGAGGTCAGGGTCATGTCGATCGTCGCGATGTTCGCGTCGTCGATGTGGATGCCGTAGATCAGGCCGAGGTTGACGACGTCGATGCCCAGCTCGGGGTCGACGACGTCGTACAGCGCCTCGCGGAGTTCCTCCTCCGAGGCCGGCTTCATCTCAACGGTGTCGCTCATGCCGTCTTCCTTTCGGCGTCGGCGCCGGTGCCCAGCGCCTGGGCCGTCGCGTCCTTCCACGCCATCCAGCTGAGGAGGGCGCACTTGACCCGTGCCGGGTACTTGGAGACACCGGCGAACGCGACCGCGTCCTCCAGCACCTCCTCCATCGCGTCGTCGGGCTCGATCCGGCCCTTGGACTGCATCAGCTCCAGGAAGGTCTCCTGGATCTTCTGCGCCTCGGCCAGCTCACGCCCGACGAGGAGTTCGTTCAGCACGGAGGCGGAGGCCTGGCTGATGGAACAGCCCTGCCCCTCGTACGAGACGTCCGTGATCGTGGAGCCGTCGTACTTCACGCGCAAGGTGATCTCGTCACCGCAGGTCGGGTTGACGTGATGCACCTCGGCGTCGCCGTCGCGCAGGCCCCGGCCGTGCGGGTTCTTGTAGTGGTCCAGGATGACTTCCTGGTACATCGAATCCAGCTTCACGGTTCCAGCACGCCTCTCAGCCGAAGAAGTTCCGGACGTGCTCCAGCCCGTCGACCAGCGCGTCGATCTCGGCGGGCGTGGAGTACAGATAGAACGACGCTCGCGTGGTCGCGGGAATTCCGTACCGCAGGCAGACCGGCCGGGCGCAGTGGTGGCCGACCCGGACGGCGATGCCCTGCTCGTCCAGCACCTGGCCCACGTCGTGCGGGTGGATGTCGCCGAGCGTGAAGGAGATCGCCGCGCCGCGGTCCTCGGCCGTGGCGGGGCCGATGATGCGCAGGTCGGGGACCTCGGTCAGGCGGCGGACCGCGTACTCGGTGATCGCGTGCTCATGGGCGAGGATCTTGTCCATGCCGATCGCCGAGAGGTAGTCGATCGCGGCGCCGAGCCCGACGGCCTGGGCGATCGGCGGGGTGCCCGCCTCGAACTTGTGGGGGGCGGGCGCGTAGGTCGAGGAGTGCATCGACACGGTCTCGATCATCTCGCCGCCGCCGAGGAACGGAGGCAGGTCCTCCAGCAGCTCCTGGCGGCCCCACAGCACGCCGATGCCGGTCGGGCCGCACATCTTGTGGCCGGTGAAGGCCACGAAGTCGGCCTGGAGGGCCTGCACGTCCAGCGGCATGTGCGGGGCGGCCTGGGAGGCGTCGATCAGGACGAGGGCCCCGACCTCCTGGGCGCGGCGCACGATCGCCTCGACCGGGTTGACGGTGCCGAGGATGTTGGAGACCAGCACGAAGGAGACGATCTTCGTCTTCTCGGTGATGACCTCCTCGATGTTCGACAGGTCGAGGCGGCCGTCGTCGGTGAGGCCGAACCACTTCAGCTTCGCCCCGGTGCGCTGCGACAGCAGCTGCCACGGCACGATGTTGGAGTGGTGCTCCATCTCCGTGATGACGATCTCGGTCTCGGCGTCCACGCGGTAGGGCTCGTCGGCCCAGCCCAGCATGTTCGCGACGAGGTTCAGCGACTCCGAGGCGTTCTTGGTGAAGATCACCTCGTCGCGGCTGGGCGCGTTGACGAACGCCGCGACCTTGTCGCGCGCGCCCTCGTACAGCGCCGTGGCCTCCTCGGCGAGCACATGCACACCGCGGTGGACGTTGGCGTTGTGGCGCTCGTAGTACTCGTTCAGGGCGTCCAGCACCTGGCGCGGCTTCTGCGAGGTCGCCGCGTTGTCCAGGTACACGAGCTTCCGGCCGTCGTGGACCAGGCGGTCCAGGGCGGGGAAGTCCTTGCGGATCGCCTCGGTGTCGAGGAGGCCCGGCAGTTGTGTCACGCGGATGCGCCACCCTTCACGTATGCCTCGTAGCCCTCGTTCTCCAGCTTGTCCGCCAGCTCGGCGCCGCCGGACTCGACGATGCGGCCGCCGGAGAAGACGTGGACGTGGTCGGGCTTGATGTAGCGCAGGATGCGCGTGTAGTGCGTGATCAGCAGGGTGCCGACCTCGCCCGTCTCGCGGACCCGGTTGACGCCCTCGGAGACGACGCGCAGGGCGTCGACGTCGAGGCCGGAGTCGGTCTCGTCGAGGATCGCGATCTTCGGCTTGAGCAGCTCCAGCTGGAGGATCTCGTGGCGCTTCTTCTCACCGCCGGAGAAGCCCTCGTTGACGTTGCGCTCGGCGAAGGAGGGGTCCATGTGCAGGCGCTCCATGGCCTCCTTGACCTCCTTCACCCAGGTGCGCAGCTTGGGGGCCTCGCCGCGGACGGCGGTGGCGGAGGTGCGCAGGAAGTTGGAGACCGAGACGCCGGGGACCTCGACCGGGTACTGCATGGCGAGGAAGAGCCCGGCGCGGGCGCGCTCGTCGACGGACATCTCCAGGACGTCCTCGCCGTCGAGCAGGACGGTGCCGCCGGTGATCGTGTACTTGGGGTGCCCGGCCAGCGAGTAGGCGAGGGTCGACTTGCCGGAGCCGTTGGGGCCCATGATGGCGTGCGTCTCGCCCTGCTTCACGGTCAGGTCGACACCCTTGAGGATCTCCTTCGTGGCGTTGTCGGCCTCGACGGTGACGTGCAGGTCTCGGATTTCAAGCGTTGCCATGGGTGCCTCAGGACTCCTGGGTGAGGGAGACGAGCACGTCGTCCCCTTCGATCTTTACGGGGTATACGGGGACGGGGCGCGTCGCGGGAAGGCCGGACGGCTTGCCGGTGCGGAGGTCGAACGCGGAGCCGTGCAGCCAGCACTCGATCTGACAGTCCTCCACCTCGCCCTCGGAGAGCGAGACGTTCGCGTGGGAGCAGATGTCGTGGATGGCGAACACCTCTCCTTCCGTCCGCACGACCGAGACCGGCGTGCCGTCGAGTTCCACCCGCTTCGGGGTGTCCTCCTCCAGCTCGCTCAGTCCGCAGGCGCGCCGGAACGTCGCGGGGGCAGTCATGCGGCCGACGCCTCCAGCTCCTCTTCGATCTTCGCGAGGAGGCGCGCCTCGATGTCGGGGACGCCGATCTGCTGGACCAGTTCGGCGAAGAAGCCGCGCACGACGAGGCGGCGGGCCTCCTCCTGCGGGATGCCGCGGGCCATCAGGTAGAAGAGCTGCTCGTCGTCGAAGCGGCCGGTGGCGGAGGCGTGACCGGCGCCGACGATCTCGCCGGTCTCGATCTCCAGGTTGGGCACCGAGTCGACCCGCGCGCCGTCCGTGAGGACGAGGTTGCGGTTCATCTCGTAGGTGTCGGTGCCCTCGGCGCTCGCCTCGATCAGGACGTCGCCGATCCAGACGGCGTGCGCGTCCTGGCCCTGGAGGGCGCCCTTGTAGACGACGTTGGACTTGCAGTGCGGCACGTTGTGGTCGACGAGGAGGCGGTGCTCCTGGTGCTGGCCGGCCTCGGTGAAGTAGAGGCCGAACAGTTCGGCCTCGCCGCCGGGGCCCGCGTACGCGACGCGCGGGTGGAGCCGGACGAGGTCGCCGCCGAAGGTGACGACCACGGACTTGAAGGAGGCGTCGCGGCCGACCAGCGCGTTGTGCTGGGCGACGTGGACGGCCTTGTCGTCCCAGTCCTGGACGGAGACGACGGTGAGCTGGGCGCCGTCGCCGAGGACGTACTCGACGTTGGCGGCGAGGACGGCGTCACCGGTGTGGTCGATGACGACGATCGCCTCGGCGAACGCGCCGAGTTCGATGACCTGGTGGCCGTAGGCGGTGCCGCCCTCGCCGTGCACGGCGATCCGGATCGGCTCGGTGAGCACCGTCTCCTTGGGGACGGTGACCACGCCGGCCTGCTCGAACGCGCAGTACGCCTGGGCGGCGACCCGGTCCACGGGGGTGCCGGCCCGGCCGAGGCGGGCGTCGTCGCGGCCGACGGTCTCGACGGTGACGCCCTCGGGCGCCTGGACGTCGACCTTCACGCCGCCGGTGGCGACCGCGGTGCCGTCGTGCAGGCCGCGCAGCCGCTCCAGCGGGGTGAACCGCCACTCCTCCTCACGGCCGTGCGGGACCGGGAAGTCCGCCACGTCCTGGGACGGGGGCGCGCTCATGCGCGTGGCGACGGTCGACTCGGCGGCCACCGCGATGGCGCCGGCGGTGGTGGAGCCCACCGGGGAGTTCTGAGCCTCAGCCATGGCTGTCGTAGTGCTCGCTTTCTGGGACGTCAGGGCCGTGTGGGGCGGTGGGGTGCGACGCGGTGGCGGGTCAGCCGACCGAGCCTTCCATCTGCAGCTCGATGAGCCGGTTCAGCTCCAGGGCGTACTCCATGGGGAGTTCCTTGGCGATGGGCTCGACGAAGCCGCGCACGATCATCGCCATCGCCTCGAACTCACTGAGGCCGCGGCTCATCAGGTAGAAGAGCTGGTCCTCGGAGACCTTGGAGACGGTCGCCTCGTGGCCCATCGACACGTCGTCCTCGCGGACGTCCACGTAGGGGTAGGTGTCGGAGCGGGAGATGGTGTCGACGAGCAGCGCGTCGCAGAGCACGTTGGACTTGGAGCCGTGGGCGCCCTCGCCGATCTCGACCAGGCCGCGGTAGGAGGTGCGGCCGCCGCCGCGCGCCACCGACTTGGAGACGATGTTGGAGGAGGTATTGGGCGCCATGTGGACCATCTTGGAACCGGCGTCCTGGTGCTGGCCCTCGCCCGCGAAGGCGATGGAGAGCGTCTCGCCCTTGGCGTGCTCGCCCATCAGGTAGACGGCCGGGTACTTCATCGTCACCTTGGAGCCGATGTTGCCGTCGATCCACTCCATGGTGGCGCCCTCGTAGGCGACGGCGCGCTTGGTGACCAGGTTGTAGACGTTGTTCGACCAGTTCTGGATGGTCGTGTAGCGGCAGCGGGCGTTCTTCTTGACGATGATCTCGACGACCGCGGAGTGCAGCGAGTCCGACTTGTAGATCGGGGCGGTGCAGCCTTCGACGTAGTGCACGTAGGCGCCCTCGTCGACGATGATCAGGGTCCGCTCGAACTGGCCCATGTTCTCGGTGTTGATGCGGAAGTAGGCCTGGAGCGGGATCTCGACGTGCACGCCCTTCGGCACGTAGATGAAGGAGCCGCCGGACCACACGGCCGTGTTCAGCGCGGCGAACTTGTTGTCGCCCGCCGGGATCACGGTGCCGAAGTACTCCTTGAACAGCTCGGGGTGCTCCTTGAGGGCGGTGTCCGTGTCGAGGAAGATGACGCCCTGCTCCTCCAGGTCCTCGCGGATCTGGTGGTAGACGACCTCGGACTCGTACTGGGCGGCGACACCGGCGACGAGGCGCTGCTTCTCCGCCTCGGGGATGCCGAGCTTGTCGTACGTGTTCTTGATGTCCTCGGGGAGGTCCTCCCAGGACTCGGCCTGCTTCTCGGTGGAGCGGACGAAGTACTTGATGTTGTCGAAGTCGATGCCCGACAGGTCCGAGCCCCAGTTCGGCATGGGCTTCTTCTCGAAGAGCTTGAGGCCCTTGAGGCGGAGCTTGGTCATCCACTCCGGCTCGGACTTCTTCCCCGAGATGTCGGTGACGACGTCCTCGTTGATGCCGCGTCGCGCCGAGGCGCCGGCCGTGTCGGAGTCGGCCCAGCCGTATTCGTACTTGCCCAGGCCCTCGAGTTCGGGGTGGGCAGTCTCCGTGGGGAGCGTCATGCGGGGTTCCTCCCGGCCGTGCTGGTGGATGCGTTGTCGGACGTGTGAGATGTGCGGGACGTGCGGGACGCGTCCGAGGGTTCGGACGCGGCGGACACGGGGTGCGGACCGGCGTGGGTGCTGCTGGGGATGAACGTCGTGCAGACGCCGTCCCCGTGCGCGATCGTCGCCAGCCGCTGGACGTGGGTGCCCAGCAGTTGGGAGAAGATCTCGGTCTCCGCGTCGCAGAGCTGCGGGAACTTCTCCGCCACGTGGGCGACGGGGCAGTGGTGCTGGCACAACTGCTCGCCGCGCTGCGGGAGGGGTGCGCTGCGCGCCGTAGCAGCGTACCCGTCCGCGCTCAGGGCCTTCGCGAGGGCTTCGGTGCGGCCCTCGGGGGCGGCGGCCTCGACGGCCGCGCGGTAGGCGGCGGCCTGCTCGGCGATCCTCGCGCGGGCGAAGGCGACGACGGCCTCGTCCCCGCCGAAGCGTTCCTGGATGTAGCGCAGGGCGTCGGCGGCGAGCTGGTCGTAGGACTGGTCGAAGGCGTCGCGGCCGCAGTCGGTGAGCGCGAAGACCTTGGCCGGGCGGCCGCGGGTGCGGGCGCCGTAGACGCGCTGCTCGCGGGGGGCCACGACGTCGTCGGCGGCGAGGGTGTCGAGGTGGCGGCGGACGGCGGCCGGGGTGAGGCCGAGGCGGCCGGCCAGTTCGGTGACGGTCGAGGGGCCGTGGGACAGGATGGAGCGCGCGACGCGGTCACGGGTGGACCGGTCCGAACGATCCGTGCGATCGGTGCGGTCCGGACGGTCCGCGCGCTTCCCCGTCGCGGGCTTCTCCTGAGGGGCCCCCGAGGGGGTGTCCCGAGCCTCGCCGACGTATTTCACAACACCATTGTTGCGTAATTCCCGAGACACAGGCAAGCCACGCCCGACCCTCCGCACGGTGCCCTGCGTCACTTAGGTAAACCTAATCTGACCTGCGGAAACGATCATCTGTTGATCGGCACGCGGCCCGCCGGACCCGCCCCGGCCCCGCCCCGGACACCCACCGGCCCGGCGTGCGGAAGCGTAAAACGATGGCGCCCGGCACCCCCGCCGGGAAGACTGCCGGACCATGCCCACACCCCCTCCGACCGGCCCACTTGTCACCCGCGACGACCTCGCCGCCGCCCTGCGTGACCTAGGGGTCGAACCGGGAGAAACCCTGCTCGTCCACTCCTCGCTCAGCGCCCTCGGCTGGGTCTGCGGCGGCGCCGTCACCGTCGTCCGCGCCCTGCTCGACGCGCTCGGCCCGGACGGCACCCTCGTGGTCCCGGCCCAGTCCGGGGACCTCTCCGACCCGGCGGTGTGGCGCGATCCGCCGGTGCCCGAGGCGTGGTGGGAACGCATCCGCGCGACCATGCCCGCCTACGACCCGGAGACCACCCCCACCCGCGGCGTCGGGGTCGTCCCCGAGACCGTGCGGACCTGGCCGGGCGCCCTGCGCAGCGCGCACCCGCAGACCTCGTTCGCCGCCCTGGGCCCGCGCGCCGCCGGGGTCCTCGACGGCCACGCCCCCGACTGCCGGCTCGGCGAGCGCAGCCCGCTCGCCCGGCTCGAACGGCTGGGCGCGCGGGTGCTCCTGCTCGGCGCCGGATACGCCACCTGTACCGCCTTCCACCTGGCCGAGTACCGGATCGAGGCCCCGCTCGTGGCAGTGGGCCGGCCCGGTCCGGACGGCTGGGAGGTGCGGACGGAGGTGTCCATCGACTCCGACCGCTTCGACGAGCTGGGCCACGACTTCGAACGGGACCGTCCCGTGGCCCGCGGCCGGGTCGGCGCCGCGGAGGCCCGGCTGTTCCCGCTGGCCGACGCGGTGGCGTACGCGGAGCGCTGGCTTCCGCTGCACCGCCCGCGCGGCGGCGACGTCCTGCACCCGCCGCGCCCCGCCGGGTGAACCCCGCGCCCCGGCCCCGCCGCCGGGCCCCACCACCCCGTACGGGCGGCTTCCCGCACCCGGCCACCGGAGCGCCCCCCGGCGAACCTAGACTCTGGGAACATGCGAACTGAGCCTGTCGTCCGGGTCCAGGCACTGGTGAAACGGTACGGCCCGAAGACCGCGGTCGACGGGCTCGACCTCACGGCCCGGCCCGGCGTCACCGCCGTCCTGGGCCCCAACGGTGCCGGGAAGACGACCACCGTCGAGACCTGCGAGGGCTATCTCCGGCCGGACTCCGGCACCGTGCGCGTCCTCGGCCTCGACCCGGTGCGGGAGGCCGCCGCGCTGCGCCCCCGGATCGGTGTGATGCTCCAGTCCGGCGGGGTCTACTCGGGCGCCCGCGCCGAGGAGATGCTGCGGCACGTGGCCCGGCTCCACGCCCGCCCGCTCGACGTGGACGCCCTGATCGAACGGCTCGGCCTCGGCTCCTGCGGCCGGACCTCCTACCGGCGGCTCTCCGGCGGACAGCAGCAGCGGCTCGCGCTCGCCATGGCCGTCGTCGGCCGCCCCGAGCTGGTGTTCCTCGACGAGCCGACCGCGGGCCTCGACCCGCAGGCCCGGCGCGCCACCTGGGACCTCGTGCGCGACCTGCGCCGCGACGGCGTCTCGGTGATCCTCACCACCCACCACATGGACGAGGCCGAGCAGCTCGCCGACGACGTGGCGATCGTCGACGCGGGCCGGGTGGTCGCCCAGGGCTCCCCCGAGGAACTGTGCCGGGGCGGCGCCGAGAACACCCTGCGCTTCACCGGCCGCCCGGGGCTCGACGTGGCGTCGCTGCTCAAGGCGCTGCCCGCGGACACGGCCGCGGCCGAGCTGACGCCGGGCACCTACCGGATCACCGGCGAGGTCGACCCGCAGATGCTGGCCACCGTGACGTCCTGGTGCGCCCAGAACGGGGTCATGCCGGACCGCATCGCGGTGGAGCGGCACACCCTGGAGGATGTCTTCCTGGAGCTGACCGGCAAGGAGCTGCGCGCGTGACCACGACGACCCCGGGCACCTACGCCCCCGCGCCGGGCGCCGCCCCCCTGGCCCGCATGATCGTGGCGCAGGCGGCGCTGGAGACGCGGATGCTGCTGCGCAACGGCGAGCAGCTTCTGCTCACCGTGATCATCCCGTCGCTGCTGCTGGTGCTGTTCGGCTCGGTCGACATCGTCGACACCGGCGCGGGCGAGGCGGTCGACTTCCTCGCCCCGGGCGTCCTGGCGCTCGCGGTGATGTCGACGGCGTTCACCGGCCAGGCCATCGCCACCGGCTTCGAACGCCGCTACGGCGTCCTGAAGCGGCTCGCGGCGTCCCCGCTGCCGCGCTGGGGCCTGATGACGGCGAAGACGCTGTCCGTCCTGGTCACCGAGGTGCTCCAGGTGGCGCTGCTGACCGGGATCGCCTTCGCGCTGGGCTGGTCGCCGCACGGCGACCCGTTCTCGGTCCTGCTGCTGCTCCTGCTCGGCACGGCCGCCTTCTCCGGCCTCGGCCTGCTGATGGCGGGCACCCTCAAGGCGGAGGCGACGCTCGCCGCCGCCAACCTGGTCTTCCTGCTGCTGCTCGTCGGCGGCGGGGTGATCGTCCCGCTGGACAAGTTCCCGCCCGCCGCGCAGGACGTCCTCGGGCTGCTGCCGATCTCGGCCCTCTCGGACGGTCTGCGGGACGTGCTCCAGCACGGCGCGGGCATGCCGTGGGGGAACCTCGCCGTGCTGGCCGTCTGGGCGGTCGCGGGCCTGGCCGCGGCGGGCCGCTTCTTCCGCTGGGAGTGAGCCCGCGACGTGCCGCGGGGCCCACTGCCGGACCCTCGTGAAAGCGTGCACAAGCGGCCCCCTACGATGGGGCACGTGCCAAAGCTGACCCCCGCCGACGCCGTAGCGGCCGTGCGCAACCCCCTCGCCTTCATCGCCGCCCGCTGGACCCCGGACCCACGGACCGTCCAGCGGGCCGCCTTCGCGGCGCTGCTCATGGCGGTGATCATCGTGGTCACCGGCGGTGCGGTGCGGCTCACCGGCTCGGGCCTCGGCTGCCCGACCTGGCCCAAGTGCACCGACGACTCGCTCACCTCCACCCGTGAGATGGGCGTGCACGGCGCGATCGAGTTCGGCAACCGCATGCTGACGTACGTGCTGTGCGCGGCGGTCGGCTGGGCGATCATCGCGGCCCGCTCGCAGAAGCCGTACCGGCGTGGCCTGACCCGGCTGGGCTGGGCCCAGTTCTGGGTGGTCATGAGCAACGCGATCCTCGGCGGGATCGTGGTGCTGGTCGGCCTCAACCCGTACACGGTCGCCGCCCACTTCATGGCGACCTCCGCGCTGATCGCGGTCGCCGCGGTGATGTGGCAGCGCACCCGCGAGGGGGACGGCGCGCCCCGGCCGCTGGTCGGCGGGGCGGTGCGGCAGCTCGTGTGGTCCCTGGTCGGGACGACGGTGCTGCTGATCCTGGTGGGTACCGTGGTGACCGGCGCGGGCCCGCACGCGGGCGACTCCAGCGAGGTCGAACGCATGCCGCTGGACTGGGAGACGGTCTCCAAGGTGCACGCGGTCCTCGCCTGGATCGTGGTGTCGCTGACCTTCGCGCTCTGGTTCGTCCTCAAGGCCGTCGACTCCCCCAAGGGCCCCCTGAACCGCACCCGCGCCCTCTTCGTGATCCTGCTCGCGCAGGGCGTGATCGGCTACGTCCAGTACTTCACCGACCTCCCCGAGGTGCTGGTGGGCCTGCACATGCTGGGCTCGGCCCTGGTCTGGATCGGCGTCATCCGCGTCCACCTCTCCCTCCGCGAACGCCCCCCGCTGACGGTGGACCTCCCGTCCCCGGCGACCGAGGCGGCCCTCAGCTCCCGCGGCTGAGCCCCCTGACCGGCCTCCCCGGCAGACCACGGGGGGGGCGGGGCACCCGTACGGCCGGATCACCCGTAGGGCCGGATCAGCCGTACGCCGCCACCAGCCGGTCGACGGACCGGCCGAGCCACCCGCACACCAGCCCCGCCCGACGCTCCCGCCAGGCCTCCCCCGCCATCGGGGCCGACGGGGTGACCCCGCCGTAGCGGCGCAGCCGGACGTCCTCGACGGCCTCCGGGGGCGCACCGAGCGCGAGGAGTTCGGCAAGGGCCTCGCGCTTGGTGATCAGCCGTCCTTCCCGCAGGGTGACGGCGGCCCGCGCGTGGGTGAGCAGGCCGAGGTCGATCCAGATGTCGCGGGTCCACAGGCGGGCGTCGTCCAGGGCCGGGCGCCAGTAGTCGCGCTGGTCGGCGACGACGAAGGCGGCCAGCTCGGCGTCGGTGACCGGGGGCAGCAGGCCCGTCGGCGCCGCCCCGGCCAGGACCCGGCCGAAGGCGTGGAGTTCGCGGCGGGTGACCGGGGTCACCGGACGGCGCGTCAGGCCGCCGTGCGCCCAGGTGAGATGCCCGCGCGCGGGGTCGGCGGCCGTGGCCGGGGTGAGGTAGGAGCAGTGCAGGCCGCCCGCGAGGGGTTCGGCGCGCAGCGACTGGTGGGCGACGGCCACCCGCCAGGCCGTGACCGGCCGGACCGGCCCCGGCAGGACCGCGATCAGGTCGAGGTCGCTGCGGCCCTCCCGGTAGTCGCCCCCGGCGAGCGACCCGTGCGCCCAGAGCGCGAGGGGTTCCAGCGGGGCGAGGGCGGCACGGAAGCGGTCGAGCAGGCGGTCGGTCGTCATCCGCCCACTCTCGTACGGCGCCACGACCCCCGTCCGCGGAATCCGCCCGCCCGCCCGCGCGCCCGGAAGCACGCGCCGCCGCGGGCGGAGCCGTCCCCGGCGCGCACCCCGTGCCCGTACCACCGCCTCACCCCCACGCGCCCCCCGGCGGCCCCCCGGACGCGCCGCTCACCCCGGCCCACGGAGATCGGCCCCGTGCACCCCGCCCCGCGGCACCCACCCTCACTCCACCCCGTAGACCCGCCGCGCGTTGCCCGCGGCCACCATGTCCGCGACGCGGCGGGCGTCCGTCAGGGACCAGGCGCCCTCGGCGACCCAGGTGCCGAGGACGCGGCCCAGGGCCTCGCGGAAGAGGCGGGCGCCGACGACGTGGAGTTCGGGGAGGGCCTGGCCGCCGCTGGAGAAGAGGATCTTGCCGAAGGGGGCGAGTTCCAGGATCTCCGCGAGGATGGTCGCCGCGCGGGCCCCGGTCCGCACCAGGGCGGCGCCGGAGTCGGCGTAGACGTGCGGGAAGACGCCCGCGAGGTGGGCGGCGTGCCGGTGGTAGGGGTAGCCGTGCAGCAGGACCAGGTCGGTGCCGAGTCCGGCGGTGGCCCGGACGAAGTCGGTGAGCAGGACCGGGTCGGTGCGGTCGATGCGCAGGCCGGGCTCGCCGAGGCCCGCGTGGAGCTGGAGCGGCAGCCCGGAGGAGACGGCGATCCACAGCAGGTGCCGCAGCAGCACCGGGTCGGTCAGCTCACCGCCCACCCGCCGCCCGGCGAGCCAGCGCCCCGCCGCGCCCCGCACCTCCCCCGGCCCCGGCGGTTCGGGCGCCAGGGCGAGGCCGTGCCGGACCCCGGCGACGGAGGTGAAGGCGACCGCGGTCCCGGCGGCGCCGTGCACGGCCTCGGCGAGGTTGGCGAGGAAGGCCTCGACGGTGCCGGAGGTGTCGGCGACCTGCTCGGCGAGGAGTTCGAGGCGGACGATCTCGCGGGCGTCGGCGCGGGCGGCCGAGGCGAGTTCCTCGGGTCCGGTGAGGTCGCCGGGCAGCCCGGTGTCGACGAGGTAGGTGGTGATGCCGCTGCCGCGCAGCAGCCGGCGGCCCGCCTCCAGGACGCCGAGTTCCCGGCGCCGGGCGAGGTAGCGGGCGGGCGGGCAGTGCGGTTCGAGGCCGAGCAGCGGCGGGCACCAGCGGCGGACCGCGAACCCGGTCTGGGTGTCGAAGAGGGTGGTGCCGGGGGCGGGCGGGCCCTCGGTACGGGCCAGCTGGGCCTCGAACGTGCCGAGGCCCAGCTCCGTTCTCAGGACGCCGTGGCAGTACTGGTCCACCAGCGACGGTGTTTCGATCATCGGGACTCCCGTGACTGGACCTGTGCTCCCTTCAGGTCCTAACGGGTGAACCGGGTGTCAGGTGTCGCTCAGGTGTTCCGCGGCCCGCCGACCTGGATGCCCGCCATGCGGCTCCACTCGTACGGCCCCGTCCGCACCTTGGCGGCGAACTCGCCGTCGAAGTCCTCGTGGACGGTGATCCCGGACCTCTCGACGGCCTGCCGCGCGACGTCCATGGAGGGGGCGACGAGGTCGCCCCAGCCGCCGTCCTCGCCGACGAGCACGATCCGCGCGCCGCGTTCGCCGATGTAGGCGATCTGGCCCTCGGCGCCGCCGTGTTCCTTGGCGAAGGCGCCGATGCGGCGGGCCAGCCGGGCCGCCACGCGCTCCGCCTTCGCGTCGGCCTTCGCCGCGGCCTTCGAACCGCTCGCCGCCGGGGTCTCCGCCCCGGCGTCCGCGTCAACCTGCTTGGTGTCTGCCATGGCCAGGATGCTACCGACGGGTAGCGGAGACGGCGACGGCCGGGGTGCGTGGCATGGACCACGCGCCCCGGCCGTGACCGGCGGGCGGGAGGGCGCTCAGCGCAGGAAGGGGTCCACCGCGACGGCGACGAAGAGGAGGGAGACGTAGGTGATGGACCAGTGGAAGAGGCGCATCTCCTTGAGCTTCGCTCCGGTGGCGTCGGCCTTGGCGCGGTTCTGGAGGGCGTGCGCCTCCCACAGCCACCAGCCGCCCGCCGCGAGGGCGACGGTGGTGTAGAACCAGCCGGTGTAGCCGAGGGGGGTCAGCAGCAGGGAGACGGCGACCATCACCCAGCTGTAGAGGACGATCTGCTTGGCGACGGTCTTGTTGGAGGCGACCACCGGCAGCATCGGCACGCCGACGCGGGCGTAGTCGTCCTTGACCTTCATGGAGAGCGGCCAGTAGTGCGGCGGCGTCCAGAAGAACATGACGAGGAAGAGGACGACCGGCGCCCAGGAGAGCGAGTCCGTCACGGCGGACCAGCCGATGAGGACGGGCATGCACCCGGCGATGCCGCCCCAGACGATGTTCTGCGACGTACGCCGTTTGAGGATCATCGTGTAGACGACGACGTAGAAGAGGAGGGCCCCGAGGGCGAGCCAGGCACTCAGCCAGTTGACGGTGAGGCCGAACAGCAGGGTGGAGACGACGGCGAGGCCGAGCCCGAAGGCGAGGCATTCGCGCGGGCTGACCATCCCGGTGACGAGCGGGCGCTGCGCGGTGCGGTCCATCAGCGCGTCGATGTCGCGGTCGATGTACATGTTCAGCGCGTTGGCGCCGCCCGCGGACAGATAGCCGCCGAGGCACGTCAGCAGCACGAGCCCGAGGTCGGGCACGCCCTGCTGGGCGAGGAACATCACCGGAACGGTGGTGATGAGCAGCAGCTCGATGATCCGCGGCTTGGTCAGCGCCACGAACGCCATGGCTCGGGCCTTCACCGGCCGTCGGCTCGGGCTCTGGCTCGTCCCGATAACCCCCGCTGGACGGGATTCAACGGCCGTCACGCACACCCCTGACAGAGACTCCCAGCAAGCCTGACGGTGTAAAGGACCGGTGACGGCTCGCGCGTACCACGCCACTGTAGACGTTGCCCATACGTCGTCCTTCGCGGGGGTGGGTCGTGTTGGGAAGGGCCGCCCGGCCGGGGTTCACCGTCGCGCGCGACCCCTTCGCGACCTTGTTCGGAGGCGCGCGCGCAGGGCCGCGCGCAGGTGCGTCCGCGGGGGTGTCCGGAGCCTGTCCGGGGGTGCGCTCACAGCTCGTACGGAAGCTCGATTGAGCAGTCAGATGAGCGGCGCCGTATTCATGTGCCGAAAGGGGCCGCGGCCCCTCGGGAGGCGGATGGCGAGCGGGCCCGGCAGTCTGGAATGACTCGAAAAAACGCACGTCCTCACGGGGGTAGGCTCGACAACGGCCGGTGGCATCCACTGCACCGGGGAGCCGGTGGGCGCGCGCCCGAAACAGCCGGTATTCGACATGTGGAGAGGAGCCCTGACCCAGGGTGAGCACCAAGCCGACCACCACAGACCTCGAGTGGACCGAGTTGGACCAGCGGGCCGTCGACACCGCGCGTGTCCTGGCCGCCGACGCCGTACAGAAGGTCGGCAACGGCCATCCCGGTACGGCGATGAGCCTGGCGCCCGCGGCCTACACCCTCTTCCAGAAGGTGATGCGGCACGACCCGGCGGACGCCGACTGGGTGGGCCGGGACCGCTTCGTGCTGTCCGCGGGCCACTCGTCCCTGACCCTCTACACCCAGCTCTACCTGGCCGGCTTCGGCCTGGAGCTGGACGACCTGAAGTCCTTCCGGACGTGGGGCTCGAAGACCCCGGGTCACCCCGAGTACGGGCACACCACGGGCGTCGAGACCACCACCGGCCCGCTGGGCCAGGGTGTCGCCAACGCCGTCGGCATGGCCATGGCCGCCCGCTACGAGCGCGGCCTGTTCGACCCGGAGACGCCGCAGGGCGAATCTCCGTTCGACCACTTCATCTACGCCATCGCGGGTGACGGCTGCCTCCAGGAGGGCATCTCCGGCGAGGCCTCCTCGCTGGCGGGCCACCAGAAGCTCGGCAACCTGGCCCTGCTGTGGGACGACAACCACATCTCGATCGAGGGCGACACGGAGACGGCCGTCTCCGAGGACACCGTCAAGCGCTACGAGGCGTACGGGTGGCACGTGCAACGGGTCGCCCCCAAGCCCGACGGCGACCTCGACCCGCACGCGCTGTACGACGCGATCGAGGCGGCCAAGCTGGTGACGGACCGGCCGTCCTTCATCGCGATGCGCTCGATCATCGCCTGGCCCGCCCCGAACGCGCAGAACACCGAGGCCGCGCACGGCTCGGCGCTCGGCGACGACGAGGTCGCGGCCACCAAGCGTGTGCTCGGCTTCGACCCGGAGCAGAGCTTCGAGGTCTCCGACGAGGTCATCGCGCACACCCGCGGCGCCCTGGAGCGCGGCGCGCAGGCGCGGGCCGAGTGGGAGAAGTCCTTCCAGCTGTGGCGGGACAACAACCCCGAGCACGCCGCCGTGTACGACCGGGTGGCCGCCACCGAACTGCCCGCGGGCTGGGAGGAGAAGCTCCCGGTCTTCGAGCCCGGCAAGGGCGTCGCCACCCGCGCGGCCTCCGGCAAGGTGCTCCAGGCTCTCGGCGCGGTCATCCCGGAGCTGTGGGGCGGCTCGGCCGACCTCGCGGGCTCCAACAACACGACGATCGACAAGACCTCGTCGTTCCTCCCGGCGGACAACCCGCTGCCGGAGGCGGACCCGTACGGCCGCACGATCCACTTCGGCATCCGCGAGCACTCCATGGCCGCGGAGCTGAACGGCATCGCGCTGCACGGCAACACCCGTGTCTACGGCGGCACGTTCCTCGTGTTCTCCGACTACATGCGCAACTCCGTACGGCTGTCGGCGCTGATGCACCTGCCGGTGACGTACGTGTGGACGCACGACTCCATCGGTCTCGGCGAGGACGGCCCGACCCACCAGCCGGTCGAGCACCTGGCGTCGCTGCGTGCGATCCCGGGCCTGAACGTGGTCCGCCCGGCCGACGCCAACGAGACGGCGATCGCCTGGCGCGAGATCCTGCGCCGCTACACCAAGGTGTTCGGCAAGGGCGCCCCGCACGGTCTGGCGCTGACCCGCCAGGGCGTGCCGACGTACGAGCCCGACGAGAACGCGGCCAAGGGCGGTTACGTCCTGTTCGAGGCCTCCTCGGGGACGCCCGAGGTCATCCTCATCGGGACCGGTTCCGAGGTGCACGTGGCCGTCGAGGCGCGTGAGCTGCTGGAGGCCGAGGGCGTGCCGACGCGGGTGGTGTCGATGCCGTCCGTGGAGTGGTTCGAGGAGCAGGACCAGGGGTACCGGGAGAGCGTGCTGCCGCCGTCCGTGCGGGCCCGGGTGTCCGTCGAGGCCGGTATCGGGCTCACGTGGCACAAGTACGTCGGGGACGCCGGCCGGATCGTTTCCCTGGAGCACTTCGGTGCTTCGGCCGACGGCAAGGTCCTCTTCCGCGAGTTCGGCTTCACTGCCGAGAACGTGGCCGCGCAGGCCCGTGCATCGCTCGCGACCGCTCAGCGCTGACGCCCACCCACGAACCGTAGGAGATGTAATTCCATGACAGACGCACTCAAGCGCCTCTCCGAGGAAGGCGTGGCGATCTGGCTGGACGACCTGTCGCGCAAGCGGATCACGTCCGGCAACCTCGCCGAGCTGATCGACCAGCAGCACGTCGTGGGCGTCACCACCAACCCCTCGATCTTCCAGAAGGCGATCTCCCAGGGCGACGGCTACGACCAGCAGCTGGCCGACCTCGCCGCCCGCAAGGTCACGGTCGAAGAGGCCATCCGGATGATCACGACGGCGGACGTCCGGGACGCCGCCGACATCCTGCGCCCGGTCTTCGACGCCACCGGCGGCCAGGACGGCCGGGTCTCCATCGAGGTCGACCCCCGCCTGGCCCACAACACGGCGGCGACGGTCGCCGAGGCCAAGCAGCTGGCCTGGCTGGTGGACCGCCCCAACACCCTGATCAAGATCCCGGCGACGCGGGCGGGTCTCCCGGCCATCGCCGAGGTCATCGGCCTGGGCATCAGCGTCAACGTCACGCTGATCTTCTCGCTGGAGCGCTACCGCCTGGTGATGGACGCCTTCCTGAGCGGCCTGGAGAAGGCCAAGGAGCGCGGCCTGGACCTGTCGAAGATCCACTCGGTGGCGTCCTTCTTCGTGTCCCGCGTGGACACCGAGATCGACAAGCGCCTCGACGCGCTCGGCACCGACGAGGCGAAGGCCGCGCGCGGCAAGGCCGGTCTCGCCAACGCCCGGCTCGCGTACGAGGCGTACGAGGAGGTCTTCTCCTCGGACCGCTGGAGCGTGCTGGAGCGGGCGGGCGCCAACAAGCAGCGCGCGCTGTGGGCCTCCACCGGTGTGAAGGACCCGGCGTACAAGGACACCCTGTACGTGGACGACCTGGTGGCGCCGAACACGGTGAACACCATGCCGGAGGCGACGCTGTTCGCCACCGAGGACCACGGGCAGATCACCGGGAACACCATCGCGGGCACCTACGAGCAGGCGCGTGCCGAGATCGACGCGGTGGAGAAGCTCGGGATCTCGTACGACGAGGTCGTGCAGCTGCTGGAGGACGAGGGCGTCGAGAAGTTCGAGGCGTCCTGGAACGACCTGCTCAAGTCGACCGAGGCGGAGCTCCAGCGCCTCGCCCCGTCGGAGGGCTGAGAACTTGTCGAGCAGCAATCCGCTGCGTGACCCCGCAGACCGACGGCTCCCGCGTATCGCGGGGCCGTCGGGCCTGGTCATCTTCGGCGTCACGGGCGATTTGTCACGGAAAAAGCTGATGCCCGCGGTGTACGACCTCGCGAACCGGGGTCTGCTGCCGCCGGGCTTCTCGCTCGTCGGGTTCGCCCGCCGCGAGTGGGCCCACGAGGACTTCGCCGCCGAGGTCCACGACGCCGTCAAGGAGCACGCCCGGACCCCGTTCCGCGAGGAGGTCTGGCAGCAGCTCATCCAGGGGATGCGCTTCGTGCAGGGCACCTTCGACGACGACGAGGCGTTCGAGCGGCTGCGCTCCACCATCGAGGAGTTGGACAAGGCACAGGGCACGGGCGGCAACTTCGCCTTCTACCTGTCGGTGCCGCCGGGCGCCTTCCCGGTCGTCATCCAGCAGCTGAAGAAGCACCAGCTGGCCGACCAGACGGGCGGCTCGTGGCGGCGGGCGGTCATCGAGAAGCCGTTCGGGCACGACCTGAAGTCGGCGGAGGAGCTGAACGCGCTCGTCCACGAGGTCTTCGCCCCGGACCAGGTCTTCCGCATCGACCACTACCTCGGCAAGGAGACCGTCCAGAACATCCTGGCGCTCCGCTTCGCCAACACGATGTTCGAGCCGATCTGGAACCGGTCCTTCGTGGACCACGTGCAGATCACGATGGCCGAGGACATCGGCATCGGCGGCCGGGCCGGGTACTACGACGGCATCGGCGCCGCCCGCGACGTCATCCAGAACCACCTGCTCCAGCTGATGGCGCTCACCGCGATGGAGGAGCCCGCCTCCTTCGACGCGGACGCGCTCGCCGCGGAGAAGACCAAGGTGCTGGGCGCCGTCCGGCTGCCGAAGGACCTCGGCCGCGACACCGTGCGCGGGCAGTACGCGGCGGGGTGGCAGGGCGGCGAGAAAGCGGTCGGCTACCTCCAGGAGGAGGGCATCGACCCGAAGTCGAAGACCGACACCTACGCCGCCGTGAAGCTGGAGGTCGACAACCGCCGCTGGGCGGGCGTCCCCTTCTACCTGCGCACCGGCAAGCGGCTGGGCCGCCGGGTCACCGAGATCGCGGTGGTCTTCCAGCGCGCCCCGCACTCCCCCTTCGACCACACGGCGACGGAGGAGCTGGGCAAGAACGCGATCGTCATCCGCGTCCAGCCCGACGAGGGCGTCACGGTCCGCTTCGGCTCCAAGGTGCCGGGCACCTCGATGGAGATCCGGGACGTGTCCATGGACTTCGCCTACGGCGAGTCCTTCACCGAGTCCAGCCCCGAGGCGTACGAGCGGCTGATCCTCGACGTGCTGCTCGGCGACTCGAACCTCTTCCCGCGCACCGAGGAGGTCGAGCTGTCCTGGAAGATCCTCGACCCGATCGAGCAGTACTGGGACAGCAACGGCACGCCCGCCCAGTACGAGTCGGGCACCTGGGGTCCCGTCGAGGCGGACGACATGCTCGAACGAGACGGACGGAGCTGGCGCCGGCCATGAAGATAGACCTCACGGACACCACGGCCGGCAAGGTCAACAAGGCGCTGGTGCAGGGCCGCCGGGCCATCGGCACCCCGGCCGTCGGCATGGTGCTGACCCTCGTCATCGTCACCGACGAGGAGAACGCCTACGACGCCCTCAAGGCCGCCGGGGACGCCTCGCGCGAGCACCCCTCGCGCACCCTGGTCGTCATCAAGCGGGTCTCCCGCTCACCCCGCGACCGCACCACGTCCCGCCTCGACGCCGAGGTACGGGTGGGCGCGGACGCGGGCACCGGCGAGACCGTGTTCCTGCGGCTGTACGGCGAGGTGGCCGAGCACGCGCAGTCGGTCGTGCTGCCGCTGCTGCTGCCGGACGCGCCGGTCGTCGTCTGGTGGCCGGTGAACGCGCCGCTGGACCCGGCCAAGGACCCGCTCGGCGCGCTGGCCCAGCGCCGGGTCACCGACACCTACGCGGGCGAGCACCCGGTCGAGGACCTGACGGTCCGCTCCGAGACCTACACCCCCGGCGACACCGACCTGTCCTGGACCCGGATCACGCCCTGGCGGTCGATGCTGGCGGCGGCCCTGGACCAGGTCACCTGCACGGTGGAGTCGGTCGAGGTGGAAGGCGAGGAGTTCAACCCGAGCTGCGAGCTGCTGGCGATGTGGCTCGGGGACCGGCTGGACGTGCCCGTCCTGCGCTCGCCGTCGAGCGGGCCGGGGCTCACGGCGGTCCGGATGCGCACCGACTGCGGCCCGATCGTGCTGGACCGGGCCGACGGTTCGCTCGCCACGCTCTCCATCGAGGGTCAGCCCGACCGCGCGGTGGCGCTCAAGCGCCGCGACACGGCCGAGCTGATCGCGGAGGAGCTGCGGCGCCTCGACCCGGACGACACGTACGCCTCGGCGCTGCGGTTCGGGGTGGGGCGGCTCGACTCCCCGGCGGACTCTGCGGGTTCGGCGGGTTCGGCGGGTTCGGCGAGCGGTGGCTCCGCGAACGGTTCGGTGAACGGTGCGGGCGACTCCGGTGCGGGCGCCTCGGGTTCCGCCGCCGCCAAAGGAGAACCGGCCGGTGACGGCGCGTCGGCTGCTGAAGCACCCGCTGCGCAGGCGGCGGCGCCGGACGCGGTGACCCCCGCGAAGGGGAAGGCGAAGAAGGCGGCGGCCGAGTGAGCGCCCCGCAGCTCGTCGTCCACCGCGACAAGGAGCTGATGGCCGAGGCCGCCGCGGCCCGGCTGATCACACGGATCGTGGACGCGCAGGCCTCGCGGGGCGTCGCGTCGGTGGTCCTCACCGGCGGGCGCAACGGCAACGGCCTGCTGGCCGCGCTGGCGGCGGCGCCCGCCCGGGACGCCGTCGACTGGGCCCGGCTGGACCTGTGGTGGGGCGACGAGCGCTTCCTGCCGGAGGGCGACCCGGAGCGCAACGTCACGCAGGCCCGCCAGGCGCTGCTGGACGCGGTGCCGGTGGACCCGAAGCGGGTGCACGCGATGCCCGCCTCGGACGGCCCGTACGGCTCGGACGTGGAGGCCGCCGCGGCGGCCTACGCCGAGGAGCTGGCGCAGGCGGCCGGTCCGGGCGAGCACGGCGGGGTGCCCGCGTTCGACGTGCTGATGCTGGGCGTCGGCCCGGACACCCATGTGGCCTCGCTCTTCCCGGAGCTGCCGGCCGTGCGGGAGACCGAGCGGACGGTGGTCGGGGTGCGCGGCGCGCCGAAGCCCCCGCCGACCCGGGTGAGCCTCACTCTTCCGGCGATCCGGGCCGCCCGTGAGGTGTGGCTGCTGGCGGCCGGGGAGGACAAGGCGGAGGCCGCGGCCATCGCCCTGTCGGGCGCGGGGGAGATCCAGGCCCCGGCGGCCGGGGCGCGCGGGCAGGCCCGCACGCTGTGGCTGCTGGACGCGGCGGCGGCCTCGCGGCTGCCGCGCGCGCTGTATCCGCCGGCCACGGCCTGACACCGGGCCGCGCGCACGACGCGAGGGCGGGCGGGGGAATCGCGTCCCCCGCCCGCCCTCTCGCGCGTACGGTCGTCTACCGGGACCGTCGGGTCACTTGACCGAGCCCGCCATCACGCCCTGCACGAAGTGCCGCTGGAAGGCGAAGAAGACCGCCACCGGCACGATCAGGGAGAGGAACGCGCCCGGTGCCAGGACGTCGATGTTGCTGCCGAACTGGCGGATCTGGGACTGGAGTTCCACGGTGAGCGGCTGGGAGGAGCTGTCGGCGAACAGCAGCGCCACCAGCATGTCGTTCCACACCCACAGGAACTGGAAGATGGCGAGGCTGGCCAGGGCGGGCCGCCCGACCGGCAGCACCAGCCGGGTGAAGATGCGCCACTCGCCGCCGCCGTCCATGCGGGCGGCCTCCAGCATCTCCTTCGGTATCTCCACGAAGTAGTTGCGCAGCAGGAACACCGCGAACGGCAGTCCGTACGCCACGTGGAAGAGGACGACGCCGGGGATCGTGCCGAACAGGCCCAGCTCGCCGAAGAGTTTGGCGACGGGCAGCAGACCGATCTGCACAGGCACCACCAGCAGGGCGACCACACCGAGGAAGACGGCGTCCCGGCCGGGGAACTCCAGCCAGGCGAAGGCGTATCCGGCGAGCGCGGCGAGGACCACGACCAGCACGGTGGTGGGCACCGAGATCAGCACCGTGTTCCAGAACGCCTGGGTGATGCCGGAGTTCTTCAGCAGCTCGGAGTAGTTGTCGAAGGAGAGCTGTCCGGGGCTGTCGAACACCGTCCACCAGCCGCCCTCGGCGGTGTCCTCGGCCGACCGCATCGAGGACAGGAAGAGACCCGCCAGGGGGGTGAGCCAGATCAGGCCGATCACCACGAGGACCGCCTGGACGAGGCCGTTGCCGACCAGGCGCCGTACCGCGTTCATCGCTGACTCCTTCGGAAGCGGCGGACGTTGAAGACCATGGCGGGGACGACGAGCAGCAGGAGCAGGACACCGAGCGCGCTGCCGAGTCCCTGGTTGTTGCCGCCGCCGAAGGACACCAGCCACATCTGGGTGGCGAGCACCGTGGCGTCCTCCTGCACGGGTCCGGGGGCGATGATGTAAACGAGGTCGAAGACCTTCATCACATTGATCACCAGGGTCACGAACACCACGGTCAGGACGGGTGCGAGGAGCGGCACGGTGATCCTGCGGAAGATCTGCCACTCGTTGGCACCGTCGATCCGGGCCGCCTCCAGCGCGTCGCGTGGCAGGGTGGCGAGTCCGGCGCCGATCAGCACCATCGCGAAACCGGTCCAGATCCACAGGTACGCTCCGATGATCGCCGGGGTGACCAGGGCCGGCCCCAGCCAGGAGACGCCGTCGTAGGGCTCGGCGAAGTTGGCGGCGGGGAGGCGCAGTGTGTAGGAGCCGGCGTCCAGGCCGGTGAAACGGTAGGAGCCGTCGGCGGCGGTGGTGGTGCTGGCGGCGGTACGGCCGTCGCGGACCGCCTCGACCTTCATCTGCGGCAGGCCGCTCTCCTGCCGGTCGACGCTGTTCTGCTGTCCGCCGCCGCCGGGGGTGAAGTCGAGGTAGACGACCCCGCGCAGTTCGCCGGGGGCGGCGTCCTCGCCCGACGCCGGGAAGGCGGGGGCCGCGCCGGAGGGCAGGTCCTTGGGGGCGACGCCGACCAGCGGGAGGTTGACGGTGTCGCCGGGCGAGACGCTCGCGCCGGTCGTGTAGGAGCCGTCCTTGTCCGCGTCGAGGTCGCCGCCGGGACGGGCGCGGGCGGTGGGGTAGGCCGCCGAGTCGGAGAACGCGTCGTGCACGGAGACCAGGGCGGCGTTGAGGACGCCCTTGTCGGGGTCCTCGTCGTAGGCGAGGCGGAAGATGATGCCGGCGGCGAGGAAGGAGACCGCCATCGGCATGAAGAGCAGGAGCTTGAAGGCGGTGGCCCAGCGGACCTTCTCGACCAGCACCGCGAGGACGAGCCCGAGGCCGGTGAGGAGGGTGGGGGCGACAACGACCCAGATCGCGGTGTTGCGGACGGCCTTGAGGGTGGCCGGGTCGCGGAACATCTCGGTGTAGTTGTCGGCGCCGACGAAGGTGTCGCCGGAGGCGTCGAAGAAGCTGCGTCCCACGGAGAACAGGACGGGGTAGACGACGAGGGCGCCCAGCAGCAGCAGTGCGGGCAGGGCGAACAGCAGGGCGATGATCCGCCCTCTGCTGCGGGCGCGGCGGGCGGAGTCGCTCGGACCGGTGGGCGGCGCGGGCGCCGCCCCCGTGGCCAGGGTCGCGGTCATGACCCTCAGCCCTTGTAGGCCTTGGCCGCCGCGGCTTCCAGCTCGGCCGCGGTGCCCTTCGGGTCGGACGGGTCGCGCAGGAAGTCCTGGAGGATCTTCCACTCGCCCGCGCCCTTGGTGCCGCCGAACGCGGCGGGCGCCTGGTCGGACATGTCGAAGCGGACCGAGTCGCCCGCCTCCACGAGGGACTTGGCGGTGGCGCGGGTGACGTCGTCGCCGTAGGAGGAGAGGTCGAGTTCCTTGTTCGGGGAGAGGAAGCCGCCCGCCTTCGCCCAGACCGCGGCGGCCTCGGGGGTGGCGAGGTACTCGACAAGCGCCATGCCCGCCTTGGCGTTCTTGCCGTCCTTGAGGACGACGGCCGCGTCGCCGCCGCTGACGACGGGGGCCTCACCGCCGCCGACCGCGGGGAAGGGGAAGAAGTTGGCGTCCTCGCCGATGGTCCGGCCGAACTGGTCCTTGGCGACGCCCGCGACGAAGTCGCCCTCGTAGACCATGCCCGCCTCGGGCTTGGGGCCGAAGACCTTCTCGACGGAGCCGGGGAAGTCGGTGTTCAGGGCGCCCTTCTGGCCGCCCGCGAGAAGCTGCTTGTCCTTGAAGAGGTCACCGAGGGTGGTGAGGGCGGCGACGACGGAGGCGTCGGTCCACTTCAGTTCGTGGGCGGCGAGGGCGTCGTACTTCTCGGGTCCGGCCTGGGAGAGGTAGATGTTCTCGAACCAGTCGGTGAGGGTCCAGCCGTCCTGGCCCGCGACGGAGAAGGCGGCGAGCCCGGAGTCGGAGACGGTGCGGCCCGCCGTGAGGAGGTCCTCGTAGGTGGTCGGCGGCTCGACCCCGGCCTGGGTGAGGGCCTCGGGGCTGTACCAGACGGTCGACTTGTGGGCGGCCTTGAAGTAGAGGCCGTAGAGGGTGTTCTCGACGGTGCCGTAGTTCTTCCACACGGGGGCGAAGTTGGCGTCCACGGACTTCTGGGTGGCCGGGGAGAGCGCGGTGAGCCAGCCGTTGTCGGCGAACTGCTTGAGGACGCCGACCTGCGGGACCATCACGACGTCGGGGGCGTTGCCGCCCTCGATCTTGCTGCCGACGACGGTGGAGACGTTGTCGCCGGTGGAGACGAACTGGGTCTTGGCGCCGGTCTTCTCGCCGAACGCGTCCAGCACCTTCTGGAAGTTCTTCTGCTCGGTGCCGGTCCAGACCCCGGCGACGGTGACGGTCTGGCCGTCGAGCGTCTTGTCGCCGCCCCCGGCGGAGACCGGGTCGTCGCTGCCTCCGCAGGCGGTGGCGGAGAGCGCCAGTACCAGGGCGGTGCAGCCGGTGAGGAGGGTCGTACGTCGTCGCATCATCGTTGATGTCCCTTCGGGGAGTGGGGCGTGGACGAGAGATTCAGTGGTCGGCGAGCCACCAGGCGGCGGTGGAGCCGGGCAGGACGCCGGGGGCGCAGGGACCGCTGGACAGCAGCGGGGTGCCGGAGACCGGGGCGGGTGTGGGGGCGGTGCCGAAGTTGACGGCGCAGACCAGGCCGTCGCCGCGGACGAAGGCGAGGACACCGGGCGGGCTCTCCAGCCAGCGCAGGCTTCCCTCGCCCAACTGGGGCAGGCTGGAGCGCAGTTGGAGGCCGTCGCGGTAGAGGTGCCAGAAGGAGCGGGTGTCGGCGAGTGCGCGGTCGGTGGCGTACGCGGCGAAGTACTCGGGCTGCGGCAGCCAGGGCTTGGCGGACTCGGCGCCGGAGGTGAAGCCGAACGGGGAGGCCTGGCCCGACCAGGGCAGCGGGACCCGGCAGCCGTCGCGGATGCGGGCGCGGCTGCCGGTGCGGCGGAAGATCGGGTCGGTCAGGACGTCGTCGGGCAGGTCGACGACCTCGGGGAGGCCGAGTTCCTCGCCCTGGTAGATGTAGGCGGCGCCGGGCAGGGCGAGCATCAGCAGGGCGGCGGCGCGGGCGCGGGCGGTGCCGAGGCCGCTGCCCTCGGTGGCGGGTTCGCCGTAGCGGGTGACGGTGCGGACCTGGTCGTGGTTGTTGAGGACCCAGGTGACGGTGGAGCCGGTGCCCGCGATGTCGTCCATGGCCTCGGAGACGACCTTGCGGAAGGCGTCGGCGCTCCAGGGGGCGCTGAGCAGGTCGAAGAAGAAGGCCTGGTGGAGTTCGTCGGAGCGGACGTAGCGGGCGTGTTCGCGGGCGGTGGGCACGGAGACCTCGCCGACGAGGAGGCGTTCGCGGCCGTCGGCGGCGGTGTACTCCTCGCAGACGGCCCGCCAGTGCCGCCACACGTCATGCACCTCGGGCTGGTTCCAGGCGAGCGGGTTGACCGAGTCGCGGGTGCGGGCGTCGGCCTCCGGGTCGTCGGAGTCGGGCAGGGCGGGGTGCTTGTAGAGGCCGGCGGCGACGTCGATGCGGAAGCCGTCGACGCCCCGGTCGAGCCAGAACCGCAGCACGCGGTCGAACTCGGCGGCGACCTCGGGGGTGCGCCAGTTCCAGTCGGGCTGCTCGGGGGTGAACATGTGGAGGTACCACTGGCCGGGGCGGCCGTCGGGGTCGGGGACCCGGCTCCAGGCGGGGCCGCCGAACATGGCGTGCCAGTTGTTGGGCGGCTCGGCTCCGTCGGGGCCGCGGCCGTCGGCGAAGTGGAAGCGGGCGCGGGCGGTGCTGCCGGGGGCGGCGGTCAGGGCCTCGCGGAACCACGGGTGCTCGGTGGAGCAGTGGTTGGGGACGATGTCCAGGAGGATCTTGAGGCCGAGGCGGCGGGCGGCGGCGACCAGCAGGTCGAACTCGGCGAGGTCGCCGAAGACGGGGTCGACCTCGCAGTAGTCGGCGACGTCGTAGCCGTGGTCGTGCTGGGGGGACGGATAGAACGGGCTCAGCCAGATGCCGTCCACGCCGAGCTTCTTGAGGTACGGGAGCCCGGCGCGGACCCCGGCGAGGTCGCCGATGCCGTCGCCGGTGCTGTCGAGGAAGCTGCGGACGTACACCTGGTAGATCACTGCGTCGCGCCACCAGCGGTGGGTGTCGATGAGCTGAGTTGTCACCCGAGTCGGCCTGTCTGTGCGTGCCGGTTGTTATGCATGCATGTTAAGTAAACGTGTCGCAGGGGTGTCAACGAGTAGGCGGAAGCTACTGGGTAGTTGGCCCGGCAAATGCGCATCTATCGGGGCAGAATCCGGACAGATGAGACCCTGGCGTTACCTAACATGTAAGTAGGCGGGCTACGGCAGAGAGAGGGCCGGGCCGTAGGCGGTCCGGGCGCGGCTCAGCGCGCGGAGACCGCCGCCAGTTCGCGCGCGAGGCGGCGCACCGCCGACGAGGGCGACTCGTGCCCGGTCATCGCGTCGTCCACCACCGCCTGCACCACCAGGCTGACCTGGTCGTAGCGCGGGCTCTTGGGCCGGGGCGCGGCGGCGAGGACGCTCGCCCGCAGCGTCGGCAGGTAGGGGAAGTCCCGGATCAGGTCCGGGTCCTCGTACAGCGCCGACCGCACCGGCGGCAGCGCCCCCTGGGTGAGGACCTGGCGCTGCACGGGCTCGCTGGTGAGGTAGGTGATCAGCCGCGCGGCGGAGTCGGGGTGCCGGGCGTGCGCGCTGACGGCCAGGTTGGAGCCGCCCAGCACGCTGGTCCCCGGACCGTCCGGCCCCGGCAGCGGCACGGCGCCGATCTTCCCGGCCACCGGGGAGCTGGCCTCGGAGGCGGCGACGTAGGCGTAGGGCCAGTTCCGCAGGAAGAGCAGGCGGCCGTTGCGGAACGCCTCCTTCGACTCCTCCTCCTTGTACGTCAGCGACTCCTTGGGGATCCAGCCCTCGCGCACCCCCCGGGCGAGGAAGGCGATGCCCTCGCGGGCGGCGGCGGAGTTCACCGTGACCCGGGTGCCCTCACCGCCGAGGATGCTGCCGCCCGCCGAGTACACGGCCTCGGCGACGTTCACGGTGAGGCCCTCGTAGGGCAGGAACTGGCCCGCGTAGCCGTCGAGTCCGTACTTCGGGGCGACCGTCCTCGCGGCCCGCTCCAGCTCCGCCCAGGTGCGGGGCGGCGGCACGCCCTCCGCGTCGAGGACGTCCTTGCGGTAGAGCAGCAGCCCGGCGTTGGTGACGTACGGGACCGCGTACAGGCGGCCGTCGTAGGTCGCCGTGTCCACCACCGGCGGCAGGAACGCGTCGAGCGGGAAGCGCTCGCGCGGCAGCGCGCGGATCCAGCCGGCCGCGGCGAACTCCGAGGTCCAGTTGACGTCGATGTTGAGGACGTCGAAGCGGTTGCGGTCGCCGTCCTTGAGGTCGGTGGCCATCTGCGCGCGGGTCTCGTCGGCGGAGTCCGGCAGCTCGACGAGGGTGACCCGCTCACCGGGGTGGGTGCGGTTCCAGCCCTCCAGGAGCGGGCCGAGATAGCCGGTGAGGTCCCCCGCGGTGGCGAGGGTGAGCGGCCCGCGGCCGGTCAGCGCCGCCTCGTCGGCGCGGGCCCCGGAGGCGACGTACCCGCTGAGGATCACGGCGAGGACGAGGAGGCCCCTACCGGCGGTGTGGACCCACCGCATAGATTCCTCCCAGCACGACGGCACGGGCCCCGTCGCCCGGTCCGGGGCCATGTATACCCGTTAGGTATGCGCGATACTAGGGCCTGGAGCACATTCGCGGACTAGGAGGAAGCACGAGTGCGCCTGCCCCTCCTGGCCCTTCTCGCGCGCGGTCCGGCCCACGGCTACGAGCTCAAGCAGGACCTTGAGCAACTTCTGGGCGCCGCGTACCCTCAGGCCAACGTCGGCCAGATCTACGTCACCCTCGGCCGCCTGGAGAAGACCGGCATGATCGAGGGCGAAGAGGTCGAGCAGTCCAGCCGGCCGAACAAGAAGATCTACCACCTCACCGACGCGGGCCGTGCCGAGCTGCGCGCCTGGTACGAGGAGACGGCCGACGAACCACGGGTACGGGACGAGTTCTTCATGAAGCTGGCACTCGCCCCGCAGACCGGCATCGCCGACCAGATCTCCCTGATCAACCGGCAGCGGCGCCAGTACCTGACCACCATGCGCAACCTGTCGAAACTGGCGGCGGCGGAGAACCGCGACAACCGGATCGCCCAGTTGCTGATAGAAGGTGCCATGCTGCACCTCCAGGCCGACCTCGACTGGCTGGAACGGTGCCAGGAAGAGCTGGAAGAGCTGGAGGGACTGGAGTGAGCGAGCGTCCCGTTCCCCTGCTGCGCGCCGAGGGCCTGGTCAAGACCCACCACGGCGAGGGCGCCCCGGCGCACGCCGTGCGCGGGGTGGACCTGTCGGTGGAGCGGGGCGAGTTCGTCGCGGTCACCGGCCCGTCCGGCGCCGGGAAGTCGACCCTGCTGCATCTGCTGGGCGGGCTCCAGCGGCCCGACGAGGGCAGCCTCCTGCTGGACGGCGAGCGCACCGACGGCTGGCGCGAGGCGCGCTGGGCGGTGGAGCGGCGGCGGCGCATCGGGATCGTCTTCCAGTTCTTCAACCTGGTCTCCAACCTCTCCGTCGCCGACAACGTCGAGCTGCCCGCGCTGCTCACCGGCGTCTCGCCCCGGCAGGCCCGCGCCGAGCGGGAGGACCTGCTGTCCGAGCTGGGGCTCACCGGCAAGGAGCGCGCGCTGCCGGGCGAGCTGTCCGGTGGCGAGCAGCAGCGGGTGGCGCTGGCGCGGGCCTTGGTCAACCGGCCGCCGCTGCTGCTCGCCGACGAGCCCGCGGGCAGCCTGGACAGCAAGGGCACCCGCGAGGTCATGCGGCTGCTGGCCCGCTTCCACCAGCGCGGCCAGACGATCGTCCTGGTCACCCACGACGCCCGGCTGGCGAGCGCCGCGGACCGGGTGATCAGCTTCTTCGACGGCCGGATCACCGACGACGCCGACCTCGACGGCACCCCGTCCCGCGGCAGCGGGATATCCGGCGTGCTGGAACTGAGGGACTGACATGGGGGCGCGGGACGGCGGGGCGGCGGGTCGCCTGACACGTGCACACGAGGCCGGGCACGGGGCGGGACACATACCCGCCCGCGCGCTCCTCCGGCCGCTTCCGCTCCCCCGGCCGTATTCGCCCTCCCGGCCCGTCCCGCTGCCCCGGTTCGCCCGGCTGTCCCGGCCCGTCCCGGCGGTCCCGCTGTCCCGACCCGTCCCGCTCCCCCGGCGAAGGGGCTGAGCGGCATGCGGGCCACCCTGCGCTGGGCGCACTCCGACCTGCGGACACACCGCGGCGAGGCGTTGTTCCTCGTCGTCGCCACGGCGGGCATCGTCGCCTCGCTGCTGCTGGCGACCGCCCTCTTCGGATACGCCACCAACCCCTGGCAGCGGGTCTTCACCCAGGCCCGCGGCGCCCACGTCTGGATCCACACCGGCCCCACCGCCGCCGCGTCCGGCCTGGCCGGGCTGGACGGCGTGGAGGACGTCGCGGGCCCCTTCCCGGTCTCCGTCACCACCCTCACCTCACGCGGCGCCCGCGCCTCCGTCGAGCTGCGCGGCACCGTGCGGGAACCGGCCGTGGGCCGCCCCCTGCTCACCACCGGCCGCTGGCTGGACCCGGCGGTCCCGGACGGGGTCGTCCTGGACAGCCGCCTCGCCCGCACCCTCGTCGCGCAGCCCGGCGACACCCTCGCGCTGCCCGGCACCGGCGAGCTGACCGTCCTCGGTGTCGCCGACAGCGCCGAGCCGCGCTACCGCCCCGGCGACCGGCCCGGCGTGGTCTGGGCGCTGCCCTCCGCCGTGCCGTCCCCGAGCGGCCAGGTCATCGGGCTGCGGCTGACCGACCCCGGCGACACCGACTACACCGTGCAGCGCGCGGTCACCGTCCTCGGCGCGGGTGCCGTCAGCGAGGTCTCCACCTGGCAGCAGGCCCGCGCCGAGGCCCAGGGCGACAACCGGCTCCTCGGGCAGGTGCTGGGGCTGTTCGGCCTGGGCGCGCTGGTCGCCGCCGGACTGGCCGTGCACGGGGCGATCAGCACCCGTATCCGCGGGCACCTGCGCGACATCTCCGTGCTGAAGGCGATCGGTTTCACGCCGGGCCAGGTGGTCCGCATCTTCCTGGTCCAGCACTTCGCGTACGCCCTGCTCGGCGCCGCCGCCGCGGCGGCGCTGGTGCAGGCGCTCGGCAGCCGCATCCCGGGCCGTCTGGGGGACGCGGTCGGGGTCTGGCAGGGCCTGCCCGCGCACGCGGTGGCGCTGCTGGCCGTCCCGGTGGGCGTGGTGCTGTTCATCGGCGCGACCACCGGCCTGGCCGCCTGGCGGGCGGGGCGGGTGCCCCCGGTGCCGGTGCCCCGGACGGCGGCCCCGGCGGGCGGCCGGCTGTCCGGCGTGGCCCGCCGCGCCCTCGGTCTGCGGGTGCCGCCCGCGCTGGTCCTGGGCTGGCACCGCGCGTTCCCGCTGCGCCCGCGCTCGCTGGCGACGGTGGCCCGGCTGACGCTGCCGCTGCTGCTGATCGTGGTCGCGCTGAGCGCGTGGACCACCATCGACCACTTCCGCAGCAGCCCCGAGGAGACCGGCCTGCCGACCGCGCTCACGGCCCGCGCGGACACCGGGCTGTCCGACGTGGGCGCCCGCCGTCTGCTGGAGCGGGACCCGCAGGTCGCCGCCGCCTATCCCGGCGTGGAGATGGCGGCGCTGGTCCCCGGCCAGACGGCGACGATCGCGCTGCGCGGCCTCGGCACCCGCGCCGACCCGTATCCGTTCACGCTGGCCGAGGGCCGCGCGGCGCACGGCCGCGACGAGGCGGTGGCCGGGCAGGGGCTGCTGGACCTGCTGGACGTCGAGGTGGGCGACTGGGTGCGGATGACGGTGGGCGACCAGCCGCAGATCCTGCACATCGTGGGCCGCAGCATCGAGCCGGAGAACGGGGGCCGCGTCATCTCGACCTCGCTCGACACGCTCCGCGAGAACGACCCCGAGGTGGCCCCGACCCTGTACCAGCTGCGGCTGCGGCCCGGCGCCGACCCGTACGCGGTGGCGGGTCGGCTGACCCTCGCCGGGGAGGGCCACCTGGACGTGCAGGCCGTGCCCAACCCGGCCGACGGGCTGTCCCCGCTGCGTGGTGTCGTGGTCGGGGTGATCGCCGTGCTCGCCCTGATCGGGCTGATCGAGCTGCTCACGGCGATCGGCGGGACCGTGCGGGACGGCGAGCGCGATCTGCTGGCGCTGAAGGCCATCGGCCTGTCACCGCGCCAGATCACCGCGATCACGATGACCGCGACCGGCTGCACCGCCCTGGCCGCCGCTCTGGTCGGGACGGTGCTGGGGACGCCGCTCGCGCACTGGCTGATCGACGCCCAGGGCCGGTCGAACGGCATGGGCGCCGGGATCGCGCACGGCCCCTCCCCCACGCTGCTGCTGCTCTTCGGGGCGGCGGCGGTCCTCGGCGCGACCGCCCTCGCCGCCGTCCCGGCGACCCGCGCCGCCCGCCGCCGCCTGGCGGACACGCTCAGCGCGGTGACGTGACGGCGGCATCGCCGGGGCCGTCGCGGCCCCGGCGGTCCGGTCAGCCGCGTCCGCGCAGCTCCCGGTACGTCGCGACGAGCGCCCGGGTCGAGGGGTCGAGGCCGGGGACGTCGGCGCCCTCGGTCAGGGCGGGTTCGACCCGCTTGGCGAGGACCTTGCCGAGTTCGACGCCCCACTGGTCGAAGGAGTCGATGTTCCACACCGCGCCCTGCACGAACACCTTGTGCTCGTAGAGCGCGATCAACTGGCCGAGCACGGACGGGCTCAGCTCGCGGGCCAGCACGGTCGTCGTCGGGTGGTCGCCGCGGAAGGTCTTGTGGGCGACCAGTTCCTCCGGCACGCCCTCGGCGCGTACCTCGTCCTCGGTCTTGCCGAAGGCGAGCGCCTGGGTCTGGGCGAAGAAGTTGGCCATCAGCAGGTCGTGCTGCGCCTTGAGCCCGTCGCTCAACTCGCCGACCGGGCGGGCGAATCCGATGAAGTCGGCGGGGATCAGCTTGGTGCCCTGGTGGATCAACTGGTAGTAGGCGTGCTGCCCGTTGGTGCCCGGCGTCCCCCACACCACCGGTCCCGTCTGCCAGTCGACGGGCTTCCCGTCCCGGTCGACGGACTTGCCGTTGGACTCCATGTCGAGCTGCTGGAGATAGGCCGTGAACTTCGACAGGTAGTGGCTGTACGGCAGCACCGCGTGGGACTGCGCGTCGTGGAAGTTGCCGTACCAGATGCCCAACAGGCCCATGATCAGCGGGACGTTGGCTTCCGGGGGCGCGGTGCGGAAGTGCTCGTCGACGAGGTGGAAGCCGTCGAGCATCTCCCGGAACCGCTCCGGGCCGATCGCGATCATCAGGGACAGGCCGATGGCGGAGTCGTAGGAGTAGCGGCCGCCTACCCAGTCCCAGAACTCGAACATGTTGGCCGTGTCGATGCCGAACTCCGCGACCTTCTCCGCGTTGGTCGACAGCGCGACGAAGTGCCGGGCCACCGCCTTCTCGTCACCGCCGAGACCGGCCAGCAGCCAGGCCCGCGCCGAGGTGGCGTTGGTGATCGTCTCGATCGTGGTGAACGTCTTCGACGCGATGACGAACAGCGTCTCCGCCGGGTCCAGGCCGTGCAGCGCCTCGTGCAGGTCGGCGCCGTCCACGTTGGACACGAACCGGAGGGTCAGCGAGCGGTCGGTGAACGCCCGCAGCGCCTCGTACGCCATCGCCGGACCCAGGTCGGAGCCGCCGATGCCGATGTTCACCACGGTGCGGATACGGCGCCCGGTGTGTCCGGTCCACTCGCCGGAGCGTACGCGCCCGGCGAAGTCGGCCATCTTGTCGAGGACCGCGTGCACCGCCGGGACGACGTTCTCCCCCCCGACCTCGATCACCGCGTCCCGCGGGGCGCGCAGCGCGGTGTGCAGGACCGCCCGGTCCTCGGTGGTGTTGATGCGCTCGCCGCGGAACATGGCGTCCCGCAGCCCGAACACGTCGGTCGCGGCGGCGAGTTCGCGCAGCAGCCGCAGCGTCTCGTCGGTGATCAGGTGCTTGGAGTAGTCGAGGTGCAGGTCGCCGACCTGCGCGGTGTAGCCGCTGCCGCGCCCGGGATCGGCGGCGAACAGCTCCCGCAGCCGCACCTCGCCCAGTTCCTCACGGTGCTTGGCCAGCGCGGTCCACTCGGGCGTCTGGTTCAGCCTCGTACGGCCGTCTGCGTTCATGTCGGACCCAGCCCTCTTTCTCACCTTGTCCGTGCTGCACGTGTTTGCCCCGCTGGGTCCCAACCTAGTTGATCAGCACGGGTCGGGCGCTGTCGTGGGCTGGTCCGGCGGAACGACCACAGGTGAATACGGAGGCGGGACACGGACGTATCAGAGCGAACGCAAGGCGGTCCGGGGCGCACGCAGGGTGCCGGCGCGCACGGCACGTCGGAGGGCCGCACGAAACGCGGCCAGGTCCCTTCGGGATACCTGGCCGGTCCTGAACTTCTAGATCTCGCCCCGCAGTTTGGCGAGCGCCTCGGCGAGGATCGCCTCGCCGTCCGCGTCGCTGCGCCGCTCCCGCACATAGGCGAGGTGGGTCTTGTAGGGCTCGGTGCGGGGTGGGTCCGGCGGATTGTCCCGGTCCTGGCCCGCGGGGAAGCCGCAGCGTGGGCAGTCCCAGGTCTCGGGCACCTGCGCGTCGCTGGCGAAGCTGGGCTGCGTCTCATGCCCGTTGGAGCACCAGAAGGAGATGCGCAGACGCGGCGCGGACTCGCCGCGCTCGGCCTCGCCCATCGGCCCCGCCCCGACCCGGCTTCCACGGATCGCGTTGCCACTTGCCACGGTCGTAACTCCCTGCGTGATGGTGCCGCGAAGCGAGTCGGCGTTTCGCTCCACTGCGAGCGCCTTAGTCTACGTAAGGCCCAACGCGCGTCCAGTGATTGGAGTGACAACCCCCCACACGTAGACGCAAGCCCCATGATAGGCCGCGCTCAGCTGCGCGTACCGAACATGGGGCGTTACGTACCGATCGTGTGCCTGGGTGCGGCGTCAGCTGCTCGTCTTCATCAGCAGGGCGAGGACGATGATGCACGCGAACCAGAGCAGGCCGACGAGCACGGTGATGCGGTCGAGGTTGCGCTCGGCGACCGAGGAGCCGCCGACGGAGGACTGCATGCCGCCACCGAACATGTCGGAGAGGCCGCCACCCTTCCCCTTGTGCATCAGCACCAGCAGCATCATCAGCAGGCTGAAGACGATCAGGGCGATCGAGAACCCCAAAACCACGGCTGGACCAACTTCCTCGGATGCGGACAATGACTTCCGGCGGGAACTACTGACGACGACGGGGGCACAGCCACAGCGCTGTGCCCCCGCAAGGGTACGACGGATCGCCGCTACCGCATACTCACGGCCCTGCTCACTGGTCGCGGAAGCGGACGATCTTGACGAACTCCTCGCTGTCCAGCGAGGCGCCGCCGACCAGGGCACCGTCGATGTCGGCCTGCGCCATGATCTCGGCGACGTTGCCCGACTTGACGGAGCCGCCGTACTGGATGCGGACCTTGTCGGCCAGCTCCTGGCCGTACAGCTCGGCCAGCTTGCCGCGGATGGCGGCGCAGACCTCCTGCGCGTCCTCGGCACCGCAGACCTTGCCGGTGCCGATGGCCCACACCGGCTCGTACGCGATCACGACGGTCTCGGCGTGCTCGGCCGGGAGATCCTTCAGACCGCCCTCGACCTGGGCGAGGGTGTGGGAGACGTGCGCGCCCGCCTCGCGGACGGACAGCTCCTCGCCGACACAGAGGATCGGGGTGAGGCCGTGCTTGTAGGCGGCCTTGACCTTGGCGTTGACGATCTCGTCGGTCTCGGCGTGGTACTGGCGGCGCTCGGAGTGGCCGACGGCGACGTAGGCGCAGCGCAGCTTGGCCAGCATCACGCCGGAGATCTCGCCGGTGTAGGCGCCGGCGTCGTGGGCCGAGATGTCCTGGGCGCCGTACTTGATCTTCAGCTTGTCGGCATCGACCAGGGTCTGCACGGAGCGCAGGTCGGTGAAGGGCGCGAGGACGGCGACCTCGACGGCCTTGTAGTCCTTGTCGGCGAGGGCGAAGGCGAGCTTCTGGGTGTGGGCGATGGCCTCCAGGTGGTTGAGGTTCATCTTCCAGTTGCCCGCCATCAGCGGTGTACGGGTGCTCATGCGGGTCAGTCCTCCAGTGCGGCGAGGCCGGGGAGCGTCTTGCCCTCGAGGTATTCGAGGGAGGCGCCGCCACCGGTCGAGATGTGGCCGAATGCGTTCTCGTCGAAGCCCAGCAGGCGGACGGCCGCGGCGGAGTCGCCGCCGCCGACGACCGAGAAGGCCGGGGAGTCGAGGAGGGCCTGGGCGACCGCCTTGGTGCCCTCGGCGTAGTCGGGGTGCTCGAAGACGCCCATGGGGCCGTTCCAGAAGACGGTGGCGGCGTCGGCGAGCTTCGAGGCGTACAGCGTCTGGGTCTCGGGACCGATGTCCAGGCCCATCCCGCCGGCGGGGATCTCGCCCGCGGCGACGGTCTCGGGGTGGGTGTCGGCCTTGGCCTTCAGGTCGGGGAACCCGCCGGAGACCACGACGTCGACCGGTACGACCAGCTCGACGCCGCTCTCCTCGGCGCGCCGCAGGTACTCCTGGACGGCCGGGATCTGGTCCTCCTGGAGCAGGGACGCGCCGATCTCGTGCCCCTGGGCCTTGAGGAAGGTGTAGGCCATGCCGCCGCCGATGAGGATGCGGTCGGCCTTGCCGAGGAGCTGGTCGATGACGGCGAGCTTGTCGGAGACCTTGGCGCCGCCGAGCGCGACGACGTAGGGGCGCTCGACGTCCTCGGTGAGCTTCTTGAGGACGTCGACCTCGGTGGCGATGAGGTACCCGGCGGCGTGCGGCAGGCGGGCGGGGAGGTCGAAGACCGAGGCGTGCTTGCGGTGCACGGCGCCGAAGCCGTCGCCGACGTAGACGTCGGCCAGCTCGGCGAGGCGGTCGGCGAAGGCGCCGCGCTCGGCGTCGTCCTTGGCGGTCTCGCCCGCGTTGAAGCGCAGGTTCTCGATGACGGCGACCTGGCCGTCGGCCAGCGCGGCGACGGTGGCCTTCGCGGAGTCCCCGACGGTGTCGGTGGCGAAGGCGACGTCAGCGCCGAGGAGTTCACCGAGGCGGGCGGCGGCCGGGGCCAGCGAGAAGGCCGGGTCGGGCTCGCCCTTGGGGCGGCCGAGGTGCGAGGCGACGACGACCCGCGCGCCCGCGTCGGCGAGGGCCTTGACGGTGGGCAGCACGGCGCGGATGCGGCCGTCGTCGGTGATGGTGGCGCCGTCCAGCGGCACGTTGAGGTCGGCGCGGACGAAGACCCGCCGGCCGGCCACGCCGTCGGCGAGGAGTGCGTCGATCGTCTTCATGTAAGGGGCTCCCTGGGAGGGCTCGTGGTGCTCCGTGATCGTAGGGAAGGGCCGGTGCGGACCGTGCGGGCGGCTCCGCACGCGAGTCAGGGCCCGGGCGACGCGTCCCTGCGCCGTCCGGGCCCTGCTCTCACGTCGAGGTGCCCGCTCTGTCCGTCAGAGCTGCTCGCCGACGAAGACCGTGAGGTCGACGAGGCGGTTGGAGTAGCCCCACTCGTTGTCGTACCAGCCGAGGATCTTCACCGAGTTGCCCTCCTGGACCATGGTCAGGGAGGAGTCGAAGGTGCAGGAGGCCGGGTCGCTGACGATGTCCGAGGAGACGATCGGGTCCTCGGTGTACGCCAGGTAGCCCTTGAGGTCGCCGTCCTCGGAGGCCTTCTTGAACGCGGCGTTGACCTCGTCCTTGGTGACCTCGCGCTGGAGGGTGACGACGAGGTCGGTGGCGGAGCCGGTGGGGACCGGGACGCGCATCGCGATGCCGTCCAGCTTGCCCTTGAGCTGCGGGAGGACCAGGGCGGTGGCCTTGGCGGCGCCCGTCGTGGTCGGGATGATGTTCTCGGCGGCGGCGCGGGCGCGGCGCAGGTCCGAGTGCGGGAAGTCCAGGATGCGCTGGTCGTTGGTGTACGCGTGGACCGTCGTCATCAGGCCCTTGACGATGCCGAAGTTCTCGTCGAGGACCTTCGCCATGGGCGCCACACAGTTGGTGGTGCAGGAGGCGTTGGAGATGACGTGGTGGTTGGCCGCGTCGTACTTGTCCTGGTTGACGCCCATCACGATGGTGATGTCCTCGTCCTTGGCCGGGGCCGAGATGAGGACCTTCTTGGCGCCGCCCGCGAGGTGTTTGGCGGCGTCGGCCTTCTTGGTGAAGATGCCGGTGGACTCGATCACGATGTCCACGCCCAGCTCGCCCCACGGGATGTCGGCGGGGTTGCGCTCGGAGAGCACCTTGATGGTGTGGCCGTCGACCGTGATGGTGTCGGCGGTGTGCGACACCTCGGCCTTGAGGCGGCCCAGGATGGTGTCGTACTTGAGCAGGTGAGCGGTGGTCGCGGTGTCACCCAGGTCGTTGACAGCCACGATCTCGATGTCAGCACCCTGCTCCAGCAGCGCGCGGAAGTAGTTACGACCGATGCGGCCAAAGCCGTTGATGCCTACGCGGATCGTCACGAACCGATCTCCTCGTTGGTACGCCGGCCATGCGGTGCCGGCGAGCTGTATTTGGGATGTCCCCGACCACCCACGACCCTACCTCCCTGCGGGCGCCGGAGTGACATCGAGACGCCTCATACACGGACGGGCGGCCCGTACCCGCCAGTAGGGGTACGGACCGCCCGGCCGCTCCGGGTCACTCAGTCGTCGAGTGAGCCCAGGGCCTTTCCGATGAGCGCCTTGCGGTCGGCCGCCGAGGTGAGGTGCTCCAGGCCGAAGCCCAGCAGCACGGTGTCGTCGGTGGTGACCGCCCCGTACGTCTGGAAGAGCGCTCCGGTGCGCGCCCAGTCCTTCAGCACGGCGGGGCTGCCCGGCGGCGGGCCGCCGACCTTCCAGGCGCCGAGGGAGGTCTCGAAGCCCTCGGTCTCGGTGGCGGTGGAGCCGGTGACGAGCGAGGCGTCGTCGACGAGGACGCCGTGGCCGCCGCTGCCCGGGTCGGTGACGTAGCTGATCGACACCTCGATCGACTTCCCGGCGTAGGCGCTCAGGTCGAAGTTCACCTGCTGCCAGCCGCTGGAGGCGCCGGTGAAGGCGTTCCAGGCGCCGGTGGTGCCGGTCGGGGCGCAGCCGTCGGCGCCGAGCGTGAGGTAGCGCAGCAGCTGCGGGTGCTCACGCACGTAGAACCCGGCCTCGCACTCGGCGGGGACGGTGGTGCTGGTGGCGCCGCCCTTCTCGGGGAGCGTCGTCCAGTCGTCGCCGCCGGCCGTGCGGACCTCGACGATCGCGTTGTCGTAGCCCGGCTCGGTGTCCCACAGCAGCTGGGTGCGGAGCGCGGGCTGGTCGGCGGCGGTGGTGCCGGTGAGGTCGACGGTGCGGGTGAGGCGCTTGTAGGCGTCGTCGGTGTGCACCGCCGCCGCCATCCAGGCCCCCGCGAACGGGCCGTACGGGTTGACGGTCCCGGCGAACTGTCCGGCGCCCGCGCTCTTGAACTGCGGATACGTGGCGACCGGGAGTTCGTCGGAGGTGACGCCGTAGGTGCCCGCCCGGTCCAGCGGGTTTCCGGGGGCGGCGCCGAGGGGGCCGCCCGCGCCCGCGAGCGCGCCGGAGCCGTTGAAGCCGGTGGCGCCGGGCGTGTTGGTGCGGGAGTAGGCGCCCAGGTAGTACTGGCTGAAGTCGTTCGACGGGTTGCCGCCGCCGAGGTCGACGTTGCCCCCGGCGCGTTCGCCCGCCTCGATCAGCTTGCCGCCCTCGTTGAGGAAGGCGCGCAGAGCGAGCTGGGTGGGATTGCCGGGCAGGCTGTCGCCCGTGTAGTGGACGACGGTGCCGAAGTGGCTCAGCACGCCGAGCGCGTCGGGCGCGCCCTGGGTGGCGACGTCCCACACGGTCGCGCGGCGGCCGTTGGCCTTGAGCGCGTCCACGTAGGTCTGCGCCTGGGTGGCGGCGACGCCCTCCTCGGCGACGACGAGGACGTCGGCGCGGGGGCGCTGGGCGATGGTGTAGGTGAAGCGGCTGCTGGTGACCTTCGTGCCGCTCTTCGTCTCGCCGGTGAACCAGACCTCGACCTTGTCGCCGGGTTCGCCGTCCTGGACCTTGGCGCGGTACTCGTCGTAGTAGAGGTTGTCCTCCCCGCCGAAGACCTCGCCGCCCTTCCAGGGCCGCAGCGTCTGGTCGTACGTACGGCCGCCGTTGACGCGGTACTTCAGCTCCTTGTCGCGCAGCGCCTTGCGGGCGACGACGGAGATCTGCTGGTCGGCGCCGCGCGAGTAGGAGGTGGTGAAGGGGGCCGGGGTGAACTCGGCGGCGCTCAGGCCGACCGAGGACTTCGGCCGGTCGGGCGTGGCGGCGCTCTCCGCGACGGACAGCGCGAACGGCACGTTCTTGGCGAACTCGTCCTGGATCAGCTTCTCGTCGTCCGGGAAGTTGAAGACGGAGCGGCAGTCGGACGCGTTCCACTGGTCGTCCGGCGAGATGTTCGACGCGGTCTGGCAGGTCGACATCTCGGGGGTGAACATCGCCGTGCCGTTGACGTTCGCCGCGTGTCCGTCGGCCTCGCCGTTGGTCGTGTACAGCTCCGAGGAGACCTGCGGGTGGTAGCCGGGGATCGCGGAGTTGTCGGGGGTACCGGCGAGCGCCTCGTAGACGACGTCGTCCGGGGTGTCCGTGGCGACCTGCCAGCCGACGCCGTAGAGGAGCAGTTCGGCGGCGGAGTGGTAGTTGATGCCGTACGTGAAGCCGATCCGCTTCTCGAAGGCGTCCAGGGCCTTGGTCTCGGGCTCGGAGCCGGGGCTCGCGCCGCGGTAGGTCTCGCTGGTGGGGTTGGGGGACGAACCCTCGTCGTCGTAGCCCCACTTGTAGGCGAAGTTGCGGTTGAGGTCGACGCCGTCGCCGGTGGTGATGGCGCCGTCGCCGTTGACGTCCCGCAGGTTCTTGCGCCAGAGGCGGTTGGCGTCGTCCTGGAAGGTGTAGTCGTAGCCGTCGGGGTTGGCCGACAGCACGAACCACAGCTCGGTGGAGTCGACGATCTTCTTGATCCGCCGGTCCTTGCCGTAGTTGTCCAGGTAGTGGTGGAGCAGCCGGCGGGTCATCTCCGGGGTGATCCACTCACGGGCGTGCTGGTTGGACATGTAGAGCACGGAGGGCTTGGAGCCGTCCTTGGACGTCTTCGCGTTCTTGGTCAGTTTGACCGCGAGGATGTCCTGGCCCTTCACCGTCTTGCCGATGGAGACGACCTTGGTCAGCCCCGGGTTCTGCTGCCCGGTGCGGAGGATCTCCTCCTTGAGACCGCCACTGCCGCTGTACGGCCGGAAGACGCCGTCGGCCGCGGCGTCGACACGGTTCTCGGCGCGGGCGGTCAGGGTGTGCTCGGCCAGGTCGACGCCCTGTTTCTCCAGCTTGGCCGCCTGGTCGTCGGTGAGGTACACCTCGACCTCGGCGGTGCCCTTCGCGGGCGCCTGCTCCTTGAGTTCGTGGGCGTCCTGACCGGCCGCCAGCAGCAGGGGCACCTGCTGCTGGGTGATCTCGGCGCGGAACACCTTGACCTCGTCGGCGTCGGCCCCGCGGTCGGCCGCGTCGTTCTGTGCCTGGGCGATGGGCGCGATGCTGGCTCCGCCGATCAGGAGCGCGCCGACAGCGAGGATCGATCTCGCTCTGTGTCTCATGAACCCCCCTACACGTGGTCCGCCACACCGGCGAACAGTTGCCAGGCTCATGACTGTTCATGATCGAGTCAAGGGCACCTCAAACCCCGCCCGACACGGAGGGGGTGGACCAAGGGGGTTACTGCGTACGGTGAGTGACGGGGAGTCAGGTGGGGGGGAGGGGGCTGGGGGCGGCGCGTGGTGGGGCGGGGGGCGGCGGCCCGGGGGGTGGGGCGGGCTTGGTGTTGCTGCGGGCGCGGTGGGCTGGGCGGGGGCGCGGTGGGCGCGGCTGTGATTCCGGCCGGGGCGGGGCGCGGGGCGGGCTCGGTGAGTGCGGCTGGCACAGTGGTTCTATGCGGGCGCGGCGGAGATCCCAGCCAGGGCAAGACGGGACGCGGCCAGGCGGCCGGACCGGTCAGCGGGTCCGGTCGGGGGCGGTCCGGTCAGCGGGTCCGCTCGGGGGCGGTCCGTGGTTCCGGCCGGGGCGGGTCAGGACCCCGGCCGGGGGCAGGTCAGCCGACGAGGTTGTCCGCGAGGTCCTCGGAGAGGTTGGCCTCGGTACCCGGGATGCCGAGGTCGGAGGCGCGCTTGTCGGCCATCGCCAGCAGCCGCCGGATCCGGCCCGCCACCGCGTCCTTGGTGAGCGGCGGGTCGGCGAGCGCGCCCAGCTCCTCCAGGGAGGCCTGCTTGTGGTCCATGCGCAGCCGTCCGGCCGCCGCCAGGTGCTCAGGGACCTCCTCGCCAAGGATCTCCAGGGCGCGCTGCACGCGGGCCCCGGCGGCGACCGCGGCACGGGCCGAGCGGCGGAGGTTGGCGTCGTCGAAGTTGGCGAGCCGGTTCGCCGTGGCCCGCACCTCACGGCGCATCCGGCGCTCCTCCCAGGCCAGCACCGACTCGTGGGCGCCGAGGCGGGTGAGCAGCGCGCCGATGGCGTCACCGTCGCGGACCACGACCCGGTCCACGCCCCGCACCTCACGGGCCTTCGCCGCGATCGACAGGCGGCGGGCCGCGCCGACGAGGGCGAGGGCCGCCTCGGGACCCGGGCAGGTCACCTCCAGGGAGGAGGACCGGCCGGGCTCGGTGAGCGAGCCGTGCGCGAGGAACGCGCCGCGCCAGGCGGCCTCCGCGTCACAGGTCGCGCCGGAGACCACCTGCGGGGGCAGGCCCCGGATCGGACGGCCCCGGCCGTCCACCAGACCGGTCTGGCGGGCCAGCTGGTCACCGCCCGCAACCACCCGGACGACGTAACGCGAGCCGCGGCGCAGACCGCCGGGCGCCATCACGATCAGCTCCGAGGCGTGGCCGAAGATCTCCAGGATGTCCCGCTTGAGGCGGCGGGCCGCCATCGCCGTGTCCAGCTCCGCCTCGATCACGATGCGCCCGCTCACCAGGTGAAGGCCGCCGGCGAACCGCAGCATGGCGGAGACCTCCGCCTTTCTGCAGCAGGTCCGGGTGACGGGGAGCCGGGAGATCTCGTCCTTCACCGCTGCCGTCATCGCCATGGGCCGATCCTTCCATGCATCCGAAAAATACGGTCGTACGCGGCGGCCAGCAGCTCCGGGTCGTGCCGCGGAGTTCCGTCGGGCCGGGCCACCGGCGCCAGCTCGACCGCGGCGCCGAACCGCTTGGCGGCGTCGGTGAGGGAGTCGCGGTCGGGCACGGCGGCCTCGTCGGCCAGCACCACGTCCAGGGCGAGTTTAGGGGCGTGTCGTCCCAAAACCTCCAAATGACGCTGCGGGGAGAAGCCCTCGGTTTCTCCGGGTTGCGGCGCGAGGTTCAGGGAGAGCACCCGGCGGGCCTTCGTCTTGGTGAGCGCGTCGAGCAGTCCGGGCACCAGGAGGTGCGGGATGACGGAGGAGAACCAGGACCCGGGGCCGAGCACCACCCAGTCCGCGTCGAGCACGGCCTCGACCGCCTCGGGGACGGCCGGCGGGTCGTGCGGCACCAGGTGCACGGACTGCACCTCGCCGGGGGTCAGGGCGACGGTGGCCTGCCCGCGCACGGTGTCGACGTCGTCGGGCCGGGCCGGGTCGTGCCCCTTGACCAGGGCCTGGAGCTCCAGCGGGACGGCCGACATCGGCAGCACCCGGCCCTGCGCGCCGAGCAGGCGGCCGACCAGGTCGAGCGCCTGGACGTGGTCGCCGAGCTGTTCCCAGAGGGCGACGATCAGCAGATTGCCGACCGCGTGGCCGTTGATCTCGCCCTGGGACTGGAAGCGGTGCTGGATGACGCGGGCCCAGGTCTGGCCCCAGTCGTCGTCCCCGCAGAGCGCCGCCAGCGCCTTGCGCAGGTCGCCGGGCGGCAGTACGCCCAGTTCGTCGCGCAGCCGCCCGCTGGAGCCGCCGTCGTCGGCGACCGTCACCACGCCGGTGAGATCGCCGGTGATACGCCGCAGCGCGGTCAGCGAGGCGGACAGGCCCATGCCGCCGCCGAGCGCGACGACCTTGGGCTGGGTGCCGCGGCGGCGCGGCCGGCCGCCCCGGACCTCGACCGGCCGCCCCTCCTCGCGGCGCTCGGGGGCGCCCCTGCGCAGTCGGCCGAGCCGCGGTGAACGTGCTGTCATTCCCGTCCCATGTCCCGGTGTACGACCACCGTCTCCACGCCCTCGGCCGCGAGCCGCGCGGCCAGCTTCTCCGACATCGCCACCGACCGGTGCTTGCCGCCGGTACAGCCGACGGCGATGGTCACGTAGCGCTTGCCCTCGCGGCGGTAGCCCGCGGCGACCAGCTGGAGCAGCTCCGCGTACCGGTCGAGGAACTCCTTCGCGCCGGGCTGGTTGAGGACGTAGGTGGAGACCTCCTCGTTGAGCCCGGTGAAGGGGCGCAGCTCCGGGACCCAGTGCGGGTTGGGCAGGAACCGCATGTCCACGACGAGGTCGGCGTCGACCGGCAGGCCGTACTTGAACCCGAACGACATGACGGTGGCGCGCAGTTCGGGCTCCTCCTCACCGGCGAACTGGGCGTCCATCTTGGCCCGCAGCTCGTGGACGTTGAGGCTGGAGGTGTCGATGACCAGGTCGGCGTCACCGCGCAGTTCGCGCAGCAGTTCGCGTTCGGCGTCGATGCCGTCGACGATGCGGCCGTCGCCCTGGAGGGGGTGCGGGCGGCGGACCGACTCGAAGCGGCGCACCAGGGCGTCGTCGGAGGACTCCAGGAAGACGATGCGCCGGGTGACGCCCTTGGTCTCCAGGTCGGCGAGGGATTCGCGGAGGTTGTCGAAGAAGCGGCGGCCGCGCACGTCGACGACGACGGCGATCCGGGCCACGTTGCCCTGGGAGCGGGCGCCCAGCTCGACCATGGTGGGGATGAGGGCGGGCGGGAGGTTGTCGACGACGAACCAGCCGAGGTCCTCCAGGCACTTGGCGGCCGTGGACCGGCCCGCCCCGGACATGCCGGAGATGATCACCAGCTCGGGGATGGCCGCATCGGGGATGCCGGGGGCCGTGGCGTCCGTACTCACCTGTGCTCCGTGTTCGTGGCCTGCGTCGTGCGGATCGGCCGGATCGGCCGCTTCGGCGGGCGCGGCGGGGTCGCCGGTGCCGCCCTCTGGTGCGCTCGCGGAGGCTGTCGCGGCCGGGGTGTCCGGCTGTGGAGCGGGCACCTGCGCCTGATCTCGGTCTTCCGTGGGGTGTGCGTCGTGGTCGGTCATGTCTCCTGCCCCCGTCGTTCCTGTCGGGGGCCCGCGGCAACGGGCTCCCCGGCGGAACCCGCCGCCGTGGCGGGTTCCTCCTCTTCCATGATCTCTCCCGTCGCCGTGTTGACGGCGGGTGCGGGCGGAGCCGCCTGGGCCAGGGCCGCGACGATGGTCTCGGCCGTCTTGCGGCCTATGCCGGGCACCTCGCAGATCTGGTCGATCGTCGCGGCGCGCAGCTTCTTCACCGAGCCGAAGTGCTTGATCAGCGCCTGTTTGCGGGTCTCGCCGAGGCCGGGCACGTCGTCCAGCGGCCCGGCCCGGAACCGCTTGGCCCGCTTGGTGCGCTGGTAGGTGATCGCGAAGCGGTGGGCCTCGTCGCGGACCCGCTGAAGCAGGTAGAGGCCCTCGCTGGTGCGGGGCAGGACGACGGGGTCGTCCTCGCGGGGCAGCCAGACCTCCTCCAGCCGCTTGGCGAGGCCGCAGACGGCGATGTCGTCGATGCCCAGCTCGTCCAGGGCCCGCTGGGCGGCGGCCACCTGCGGCTGCCCACCGTCGACGACGACGAGCTGCGGCGGGTAGGCGAACCGGCGGGGTCGGCCGTCGTCGTCCTTGAGGGAGTCCACGAGGGGGACGCCGTCGGGGGCGCCGTTCGCGTCGGTTCCGCTGTGAGTGCCGGTTCCGCCGGGGGTGCCGGGGGTGCCGGTTCCGCCGGGGGTGGTCGCGGCGGAGGCGGTCGCCGGGGTGGTGGTCGCGGAGGTGGCGGGCGGTTCGGTGGCGGGGGCTGCGGCGGACGGGGCGGCGTTCGGGTCCGCGGTGGGGTCGGCGGCCGGGTCGGTCCACTCGCCCGTGCGCTCCTTCTCCGCAAGGTAGCGGCGGAAACGGCGGGTGATCACCTCGTGCATGGAGCGGACGTCGTCCTGGCCCTCGAAGCCCTTGATCTGGAAGCGGCGGTACTCGCTCTTGCGGGCCAGCCCGTCCTCGAAGACGACCATCGAGGCCACCACGTCGTCGCCCTGGAGGTGCGAGATGTCGTAGCACTCGATCCGCAGGGGGGCGCTGTCCAGGTCGAGGGCCTCGGCGATCTCCTCCAGGGCGCGCGAGCGAGTGGTGAGGTCGGAGGCGCGCTTGGTCTTGTGCAGGATCAGGGACTGCTGCGCGTTGCGCTCGACGGTCTCCATCAGAGCCCGCTTGTCGCCGCGCTGCGGGATGCGCAGCGACACCTGGGAGCCACGGCGCCCGGCAAGCCACTCCTGGACCGGCTCCAGCGGCTCGGGCAGGGCCGGGACCAGGACCTCCTTGGGCACCGCGTCGCCGGTCTCCTCGCCGTACAGCTGCTGGAGGGCGTGTTCCACGAGGGCGCCGGTGGTGATCTCCTCGACCTTGTCGGTGACCCAGCCGCGCTGGCCCCGGACGCGCCCGCCGCGCACATGGAAGATCTGGACGGCCGCCTCCAGCTCGTCCTCGGCGACCGCGATCAGGTCGGCGTCGGTGGCGTCGGCGAGCACCACCGCGTTCTTCTCCATGGCCTTGCGCAGGGCCCCGATGTCGTCGCGCAGGCGGGCGGCCCGCTCGTACTCCATGTCCTCCGCGGCCTCCGTCATCTGCTTCTCGAGGCGGCGGAGGTAGGTGCCGGTGCGGCCGGTCATGAAGTCGCAGAACTCGTCCGCCAGCTCCCAGTGGTCGTCGGGGCTGATCCGGCCGACGCAGGGCGCGGAGCACTTGCCGATGTACCCGAGCAGACAGGGACGGCCGGTGCGGGAGGCGTTCTTGAAGACCCCGGCCGAGCAGGTGCGGACCGGGAACACCCGCAGCATCAGGTCGACGGTGTCCCGGATCGCCCACGCGTGCGCGTACGGCCCGAAATACCTGACGCCCTTCTTCTTGTGACCGCGCATCACCTGCACGCGCGGGAACTCCTCCTGCATCGTCACCGCGAGGTACGGATAGCTCTTGTCGTCGCGGTACTTGACGTTGAACCGGGGGTCGTACTCCTTGATCCAGGAGTACTCCAGCTGGAGCGCCTCGACCTCCGTGGACACCACGGTCCACTCCACGGAGGCGGCCGTGGTCACCATCTGCCGGGTGCGGGGGTGCAGGCCGGACAGGTCCTGGAAGTAGTTCGCCAGGCGCTGGCGCAGGCTCTTCGCCTTGCCGACGTAGATCACCCGTCGGTGCTCGTCTCGGAACCTGTAGACCCCGGGGGAGTCCGGGATCTGTCCCGGCCTGGGGCGGTAGCTGGAGGGGTCGGCCATGTCTCACACCCTACTGGCGCGGAGTGACAGTCCGGCGGGCCTGTGGACAACCGCAGGAGGGTGTCCCGGACCGACCCGCCCGGCACGTGCCGGCACGGGCTGACGCCTGCCGACCGGCGCTGACCCGCGCTGCTCCGGTGCCCGTGCGGTCCGCGCGGAGGGCCGGTGCGCAGGGCTGGGCGGGCTGTCCGGCGAGACGCCCGGAGGGGCGACCGGTCGGGGTGCCCCGTGGGGGTGAACGGCGCGGTGAGCGGTGGGGGTGGACTGTGGGGGTGAGCGGTGGGGGCGACCGTCGCTGCGGGAGGGAACGGGCAGGGGTGAGCGGGGCGGGCGGGGAAGGGCAAGACCGCCGACTCGGCCACCCTGGCGTCCCGTTCCGGTGCCAACGGTTGTCGGGACAAGATCAACCCGCTTCAATGCGGTGAAAACTCCGGGCGGTGAAGCGCACGCTACGGATGTGAGGGCGCGCCCCCGTGTCACCGGGCGGCCCGGTCACCCACGCGAACGGTCCGACCAGCCGTCGTGAGCATTCACAGAAAGGCCCCTGCATGCCGCACGCCACTCAGCACGCGGACGCCGCCCCCTCCCCCTCGCCCGCCGAGGGTGCCGCGGGCGTGACGGGAGCCCGGAACCACGGAGCCGCCCCGCACACCGCGGAGCACCCACGGGACACCGTGGACGCCCAGTGCTCCGGGGCCGACGTGGCCACCACCGCCGAACTGGACGCGCTGCTCCGCGCCGGCCCCTTCCACGTGGCCCTGCGCGCCGCGATAGCCGCCCGCGGGCTGCCCCTCCAGCGGGTCCAGCACCATCTGTCGCGGCACGGCGTCACGGTCGGCGTCACGAGCCTGAGCTACTGGCAGCAGGGCGCCCGCCGCCCGCAGCGCCCGGAGTCCCTGCGGGCCGTACGCGCACTGGAGGAGATCCTCCACCTGCCGGACGAGTCCCTGATCCGGCTGCTCACGGAGGAGGAGGAGGGCGATCACCCCGTCGGGCAGGCGAGAAGCGGCCGGTCCTACCGCTCGTTCCTGGAGGCCTCGGACGTCCTGGAGAAACTTCTGGTCGAACTGGAGTGCCCGCCCGACGACGGACTGCACGCCCTCGGCCACCACGAGCGCATCCGCATCGGCGCCCACCGCGAACTCCTGGGCCGCGAGTCGCAGCACATCGTCCGCGCCCACCGCGACGGCGTCGACCGCTTCGTCGCGGTCCATCACGGCGACCCGGGCTGCGTCCCCGACCGGATGGCGGTGCGCGCGCTGGAGAACTGCCGCACCGGGCGGGTGCACAGCCACCACGCCACCGGCGTCCTCGTCGCCGAACTGCTCTTCGACACCCGACTCCGCGCCGGTGACACCCTGCTGTTCAGCTACCTGGTCGAGGACGGCACCGCGGGCCCCTCCCACGAGTACGTCCGCGGCTTCGGCACTCCCGGCGGCCAGTACGCCCTCCAGGTGCGGTTCGACGAGGAGGCGCTCCCGGCCCGCTGCCACCGCTTCACCCGCCACTCCCCCGCGGCGCCCCGCAGCGGCCGCCTCGAACTGCCCCTCAGCCGCCATCACCGCTCGGTCCACCTGGTCGAACCGCGCGTACGGTCGGGCATGGTGGGCATCGGCTGGGACTGGGAGTGACCCCGCGGGGTCCTTGGCCCCCGCTCCGCCCCGGGACTCAGTCGGGCGGACTCACCACGATCCGGCCGTTCTCGGCCTTCACCGGCAGTTCGTTCAGCGGGACGGTGGCGGGCCTGCGCAGCACCTGACCGGTGGTGGCGTCGAACTCGCTGCCGTGACAGGAGCAGGTGAGCGTGGTGCCGTCGAGCTTGTCGATGGGGCATCCCGCGTGCGTGCAGATCGAGCTGTAGGCCTTCAGCTCACCCCGCCCGGACCGGCTGACCACCACGTTGTGGTCCTGGTGCAGCGCCGCGCCGCCGTTCTCCACCTCGCTCTCCGCGCCGAGGTCGACGGGCGCGGTGGGGGTGGCGGGTGCGGTGCTGCCTCCGGTCGGCGAGCAGGCGGTGAGCCCGAGTCCCGTGGCGGGCACCAGAGCCGCCCCTCGCAGGACGGTACGACGGCTCGCGGTCGGACGGCCGGACATACAGATCTCCAGGAACAGGGCGGCGGGGACAGAGCGGCGGCGCGAACCGACAGGCCCCGAGGCGGCCGAGCGGGCGGGCAACACGCACGATACCGGGCAGCACACAGGCCGAACTCGGCCGGGTGCGCAGGGCCGAGTTCGGCCCGGTACACGGGGCCTACTCCGCCGGGGCCAGGCCCTGCGGGCGCGCCCGATCCACGGGCGTAAGCGATTGCGTAAGCGTTTACGCGGGGCCCTCCCATGCGGTAGCTTCCCGGCGGGACCAGCCTGGCCGGGTCCGCTCCGCCCCGGCCCGAGGAAGGGAGGGGTCCTCGTATGCCGACCATGGCCGATGTCGCCCGGCGGGCCGGGGTCTCCGTGGCGACCGTGTCGCATGTCCTCAACGAGACCCGGCCGGTCCTCCCCCACACCCGGCAGGCCGTCCTCGACGCGATGGACGCCCTCGGCTACACCCCGAACGCCCTCGCCCGTTCCCTGGTGACCTCCCGCACCTACACTCTGGGCCTCGCGGTCTCGGCGGCGGGCAACCCCTACTTCACGGAGATCCTCCAGGGAGTCGAGTCGGCCGCCCTGGAGCACGGGTACGGCCTCCTCGTCGCCGACCCGCACGACGACCCCGAGCACGAGAGCCGGGCCGTCCGCCTGCTGCACGAACGCCGCGTCGACGGGGTGATCGTCGCCCCGTCCACCGCGCCGGACGGGCTCCTCTCCTACCTGGCCCGCCACCGGGTTCCGGCCGTCCTCCTCGACCGGGTGGTCGACGCCCCGCAGGACGGCCCCCACTGCTTCGACCAGGTCTGTTCCGAGAACACGGCGCCCATGGCCGACCTGGTCACCCATCTCGCCGGGCTCGGCCACCGCCGGATCGCCCTGGTCGCCGGACTGCCCGGCCTCAGCACCACCGCCGAACGCGTCTCCGGCTACCGACAGGGCCTTGCCTCCGCCGGCCTCCCCCACGACGACCGCCTCCTCGCCCACGGCGCCTCCTCGTCCGGCGGCGCCCTGCGGGCCGTCACCGGTCTGCTCTCCCTGGCGGACCCGCCCACCGCCCTGGTCACCGGAAACGACGCGATGACCCTCGGCACCCTCCGCGCCCTGCGCGAGCACGGCCGGTCCGTGCCCGACGACATCGCCCTGTGCTGCTTCGACGACTTCCCCTGGGCGGACCTGTTCTCCCCCCGGCTGACGGCCGTCGCCCAGCCCGGCCGGGACATCGGCGGCCGTGCCGTGCGGGTGCTCCTGGACCGGCTCGCCGCACCGGACAGACCCGCGGTAACCGAACGGCTCCCGTGCGCCTTCGTCCACCGCACCTCCTGCGGGTGCCCCGACCGGGCGAACCCGGCCCGATCCCGCACCGGGCGGCCTGGCGGTCCGGCAGCCTGAGACACGTCGCACCGCCCCGCACGCACGCCCGCGCCACCTCAAGCAGCCGTACCCGTCCGAGAGCCCCGAAGTTCCGCCGAGACTCCGCCCCCGCAGTCCCCGAGCCCCAGAAGTCCCGGAAGCCCCCAGAGAGGAACCCGTCCCGTGATCGTCGTCGCCGGTGAGGCCCTGATCGACCTGGTACCGCAGGGCAGGGGTGCCCTCGCCACCCTGCAACCGGCCCTCGGCGGCGGGCCGTACAACACGGCGGTGGCCCTCGGCCGCCTCGGCTCCCCCACCGCCTTCTGCTCCCGCGTCTCCCTCGACGCCTACGGGGAGGCCCTCCTCGACGGCCTGCGCATCTCTGGGGTCGATGTCACCGCGGTCCAGCGCGGCCCCGAGCCGACCACCCTCGCGGCGGCCACCGTCGGCGACGACGGCTCCGCCTCCTACACCTTCTACGTGGAAGGCACCGCCGACCGCCTGTTCTCCGTACCGCCCGCCCTGCCCGCCGGGACGCGCGCGGTGTCCTTCGGCACCTGCTCCCTCGTCCTGGAGCCCGGCGCCGGCGCCTACGAGGAGCTGCTGCGAACCTCGGCGGCGCAGGGCCTGTTCACCGCCCTGGACCCCAACATCCGTGCGGGGCTGATCCCGGACGCCGACGCCTACCGGGCACGCTTCCGGGCCTGGCTGCCCTCCGTCCACCTGTTGAAGCTGTCCGAGGAGGACGCCCGGTGGCTGGGCGGCACCCCGCGCGACTGGCTGGCCGCCGGTCCCTCCGCCGTGGTGATCACCCAGGGCGGCGACGGGCTGACCGTGTTCACGAAGGACGGTGCCGTGCATCCGGTGCCGGGCGAGAAGGTCGACGTCGCCGACACGATCGGAGCCGGGGACACGGTCAACGCGGCCCTGCTGCACGCCCTTGCGGCCCAGGACGCCCTGTCCCCGGCGGCGTTGGAGGGGCTCGGCCACGACGGCTGGGTCCGCCTGCTGCGGTTCGCCGCCCGCGCCGCGGCGATCACCTGCTCCCGGGCGGGCGCGGAACCGCCGTACGCCTCCGAACTCGGCGAACTGTAGGAGCGGTCGAAGGACTCTGGCCGGACGGAAGCCAGTGTTCGGTCGGTGGTGCCTACGCTCCGGAGTCTCCGGCTGTGAGGAGGCTGCGGCTCTCCGGTCCCGTCAGCCGCCGACCGCTCTCAGGGCGCCGGGTCTGCGGCCGTTGAGGTGGTCCAGGGCGGTGGCGGTCGCGGCGTCTGCGGGGAGGTCGATCCGCAGGCGCTGGCCCTCGTCGGGCAGGGCCAGGGTTTCGTAGGACAGCCTCAGCCGTCCTGCCTCAGGGTGGTCGAGGGTCTCGGTGCCGAACCGGTCCGGGAGGTTCGGCACGGCCGCGAGCCGTTCGGTGAAGGGGGCGCCGGCGGTGACGGTCAGTTCGTCGGCGAGGGCGGCGATGTGGGGATCGTGCAGGGACGCCTCGTGGCGCAGGTAGGCGACCTGTTCGTCGGCCAGCCGGTCCCAGCCGGGGAACACGACCCGGGCCCGGTCGTCGGTGAACAGGTACCGCACGAGGTTGGGCTTGTCCCCGTCGAGCAGTCCGAGCGGGCGGACCAGCCGCTCGTATCCGTCGGTGTGAGCGACGATGTCGCCCACCCAGTTCAGCAGGACGGCAGGCGTCGGCTCCAGGCGGTCCAGCAGAGCGCGGACACTGGGCCGTACCGTGTGGTCCGGCGGGGCGACCGCCGAGCAGAGCACCCGGTCGACGCCGCCCTCCTTGGCGAGGCGTCTCAGCAGGATGCGGTCGGGCACGCGCAGGCGGAGCGCGTCCCCGAGGGCTCCGAGCACCTGGGGCGAGGGGTTGCGGTCGCGTCCCTGTTCCAGGCGGGTGATGTACTCGACGCTGACCCCGGCGAGCGTGGCCAGCTCGGCGCGGCGCAGTCCGGGTGTGCGCCGCCGGGGGCCGGTGGGGAGTCCCACCTCGGCGGGTGTGACCGCTTCGCGGCGGGTGCGCAGAAAGGTACCCAACTGGTTGTCGCTCACCTTTCGAACGTACCTCGGGCAGTCCGCGGGCCGCGATGTTCAGAGTGGCCCTGCCACTACCACCCTTCGGCCGGTCTCCCTTTCCCCGCACCGACGCGGGGAGGGTGGGGGCATGACTCAGGACAATGCCTCGAAGACGCTGACCACACCCGCGCTGCCGCTGCCGCCGGGCGAGTGGGAACTCGATCCGCTGCACTCGGCGGCCAACTTCACGATCCGGCACCTCGGGATCGCCAAGGTGCGCGGACGCTTCCGGGACGTCTCGGCCGAGCTGTACGTCGGTGAGACGGTCGATGAGGTGCGGGTGAGCGCAGTGATCGCGCTGGCCTCCATCGACACCGGCAACCCGGACCGGGACAAGCACACGCGCGCGGCCGACCTGCTGGACGTGGAGAAGCGTCCGACGATGGCGTTCCGCTCGTCGCGGGTGTCCGGGGAGGGCGAGGACTGGACGATGGCGGGGGACCTGACCATCGGGGACGTGACCCGCCCGGTGACGCTGGCCGTCGAGTTCGGCGGGCTGGTGGACTCCCCTGTGGATCAGAGGAAGCACGCCGGTTTCGAGGCGACGGGGGAGATCCGGCGCAGTGACTTCGGGTTGGACTTCGGCGCCGGTTTCCTCGGTGATGTTGTCAAGGTGCAACTGGACATGCAGTTCATCGCCCCGCAGGTCCAGGCTGGCTGATGGTGGAACGGACGGCGCCCCGCGGGGAGTTCCCGCGGGGCGCCGACTTTTTCCGGAAAAAGCCAAGTTGACCGACTCGTTCCGCTTTTTTGCTTCCTGTCCGGTCTGCCGAGTCCTTCGACTCCCCGCAGATCCGGCCCAGTTCGGGCTCTCTGCCCTGCTCAGGCCTTGCGGGTCCGCGTGGTCTTCTTCGCGGGAGCCGCCTTGGCGGTGGTGGACTTGGCCGCGGCGGACTTGGTGGCGGCGGACTTGGCCGTCCCGGTCGCGGCGGCGGTCTTCGTGGCAGCCGCTGTCTTCTTCGCGGTCGCCGCCGTCTTCTTCGCCGCCGTCTTGCGTGGAGCCTTCACCGGCGCGGCGTCGCTGACCCGGTCGGGGCCGAGGACCTCACGCAAGAACTTGCCGGTGTGGCTGGCCGGTACCGCGGCCACCTCCTCCGGGGTTCCTTCGGCGATGACGAGACCACCGCCCGCACCGCCCTCGGGGCCCATGTCGACGACCCAGTCGGCGGTCTTGATGACATCGAGGTTGTGCTCGATGACGATGACCGTGTTGCCCTTCTCGACCAGGCCGGAGAGCACCTTGAGGAGCTTGCTGATGTCCTCGAAGTGCAGGCCGGTGGTGGGCTCGTCCAGGACGTAGACCGTGCGGCCGGTCGAGCGACGCTGGAGTTCGCTGGCGAGCTTGACGCGCTGCGCCTCACCGCCGGACAGCGTGGTCGCCGACTGGCCGAGCCGGACGTAGCCGAGGCCGACGTCCTTGAGGGTGTTGAGGTGCCGGGCGATGGACGGGACGGCCTCGAAGAAGGAGGTCGCCTCCTCGATCGGCATGTTCAGGACCTCGGCGATGGACTTGCCCTTGTAGTGGACCTCCAGGGTCTCCCGGTTGTAGCGGGCGCCGTGGCAGACCTCGCAGGGGACGTAGACGTCCGGGAGGAAGTTCATCTCGATCTTGATCGTGCCGTCGCCCGCGCAGTTCTCGCAGCGTCCGCCCTTGACGTTGAAGGAGAAGCGGCCCGGCTGATAGCCGCGGACCTTCGCCTCGGTGGTCTCGGCGAACAGCTTGCGGACGTGGTCGAAGACGCCGGTGTAGGTCGCCGGGTTGGACCGCGGGGTGCGGCCGATGGGCGACTGGTCGACGTGCACGACCTTGTCGACGAGATCGTCGCCGTCCACGCGCGTGTGGCGTCCCGGCACGTTCCTCGCGCCGTTCAGCTCGCGGGCCAGGTGCGTGTACAGGATGTCGTTGACCAGGGTCGACTTGCCGGAGCCGGAGACACCGGTGACCGCGGTGAAGACGCCCAGCGGGAAGGAGACGTCGATGTCCCGCAGGTTGTTCTCACGCGCGCCGTGCACGGTGAGGCGCCGGGACGGGTCGAGCGGGCGGCGGATGTCGGGCAGCGGGATGGACTTGCGGCCCGAGAGGTACTGCCCGGTCTGGGACTCGTCGTTGACGAGCAGTTCCTTGAGGGAGCCGCTGTGCACGACCTTGCCACCGTGCTCACCGGCGCCGGGCCCGATGTCGACGATCCAGTCGGCGACCTTGATGGTGTCCTCGTCGTGCTCGACGACGATGAGCGTGTTGCCCATGTCGCGCAGGCGTACGAGGGTCTCGATCAGCCGGTGGTTGTCGCGCTGGTGCAGGCCGATCGACGGCTCGTCCAGCACGTACAGCACGCCGACGAGGCCGGAGCCGATCTGGGTGGCGAGGCGGATGCGCTGGGCCTCGCCGCCGGAGAGGGTGCCCGCCGCGCGGTTGAGCGAGAGGTAGTCCAGGCCGACGTCGACCAGGAACCGCAGGCGCTCGTTGACCTCCTTCAGGACACGCTCGGCGATCTTCTTGTCGCGCGCGTTGAGTTTCAGCTCGCCGAGGAAGTCGGCGCAGTCGCTGATCGACATGCCGGAGACCTGGGCGATGGACTTCCCCATGACGGTGACCGCGAGGACGATCGGCTTGAGGCGGGTGCCCTCACAGGTGGGGCAGGGCACCTCGCGCATGTAGCCCTCGAAGCGCTCGCGGCTGGCGTCGCTCTCGGCCTCGCTGTGGCGGCGCTTGACGAACGGGACGGCGCCCTCGAACGGCGTCGTGTAGACGCGCTCGCGGCCGTACCGGTTGCGGTAGCGGACCTCGATCTGGGTCTTGTGGCCGTACAGCAGGGCCTTGCGGGCGCGCTGCGGGAGCCCCGCGAAGGGGATGTCCGTACGGAATCCGAGGGCGTCCGCGAGGGCGTTGACCAGGCGGCCGAAGTAGTCCTTGGTGTGTCCGTGGGACCAGGGGTGGATGGCGCCCTCGTCGAGGGACTTGTCCTCGTCGGGGACGATCAGTTCGGCGTCGACCTCCATGCGGGTGCCGATGCCGGTGCACTCGGGGCAGGCGCCGAAGGGCGAGTTGAAGGAGAAGGAGCGGGGCTCCAGTTCCTCGAAGGACAGGTCGTCGTAGGCGCAGTACAGGTGTTCCGAGTACATGCGCTCACGCTCGGGGTCGTCCTCGGGGAGGTCGACGAAGTCGAGCACGACCATGCCGCCGGAGAGGCCGAGGGCGGTCTCGACCGAGTCGGTGAGACGGCGCTTGGCGGACCCCTTCACCGTGAGGCGGTCGATGACCACCTCGATGGTGTGCTTCTCCTGCTTCTTTAGGGTGGGCGGCGTCGCGAGCTGGATGGTCTCGCCGTCCACGCGCGCGCGGCTGTAGCCCTTGGTCTGGAGGTCGGCGAAGAGATCGACGAACTCGCCCTTGCGCTCGCGGACCAGCGGCGACAGCACCTGGAAGCGGCTGCCCTCGGGGAGTTCCAGCACCTTGTCGACGATGGCCTGCGGCGACTGGCGGGAGATCGGGCGGCCGCACTCGGGGCAGTGCGGCTTGCCGATGCGCGCGAAGAGCAGCCGCAGGTAGTCGTAGACCTCGGTGATGGTGCCGACCGTCGAGCGCGGGTTGCGCGAGGTCGACTTCTGGTCGATGGAGACCGCCGGGGAGAGGCCCTCGATGAAGTCGACGTCCGGCTTGTCCATCTGGCCGAGGAACTGGCGGGCGTACGAGGAGAGGGACTCCACGTAGCGTCGCTGGCCCTCGGCGAAGATCGTGTCGAAGGCCAGCGAGGACTTGCCCGACCCCGACAGGCCCGTGAAGACGATGAGCGAGTCGCGTGGCAGGTCGAGCGAGACATTCCTGAGGTTGTGCTCGCGCGCGCCACGGACGATGAGACGGTCGGCCACGCCGGTCCGCACCTTTCTTGAGAGAAGTGCCAGGGGCGAGGCCCCCGTCTTTTCCAGACTAGGGGGAGCCACTGACAACGCCGGTCGGATGCACGGGTGACAACAATCCCCTGCCATCAAGCATGCCCGACGCCGCCAACGACCATATAGCACGTGCATTCGATTTGCGGGCGGTGTCGACCTCCTTCACCCGAAGGAGTGGCGGGGCTAGGGTCAGCAGCATGATTGATCACGCTCATGACCTGGCCTCTGTACACGAAGCGACCGAGCGGCTGCTGAACGCGCTCGCCGGAATGGACAACGCGCGGTCGGCCGAGCCGTCACGCCTTCCCGGCTGGAGTGTCGGACACGTCCTGGCGCATCTGTCCCGCAACGCCGACGCGCTCGTGAACGTTCTGGAGGGCCGGCCCATGTACGCCGACGCCGCCACCAGGGACGCCGACATCGAGCGTGACGCCGCTCGCCCTCTGGATGCCCAGCTCGCGGACGTCCGGGAGAGCTGGGAGCGGTTCCGGCGCGCGGCGGCCGTGCCCGCCGACTGGTCGCGCACGGTGGAGCTGCGCAACGGGGTCACGGACACGGCGGCCCGGGTGCCGTTCCGGCGCTGGGTGGAGGTCGAGCTGCACCACGTGGACCTCGGCCTCGGCCGCGAGCTGGAGGACCTGCCCGCCGAGTTCACCGAGCGGGAGATCGCGTTCCTCGCCGACCGGTTCGCCGGGCACGCCGACGTGCCGTCGACCCTCGTGACGGACGGCACGCGCGCGTGGCACACCGGGCGGGAGACCGGGGCCGGGTCGCGTCCCGAAGTGACCGTCAAGGGGGCCCGTGCCGACCTCCTCGGCTGGCTCTCCGGGCGCCGTGACGGCGGCGCCCTGACCGTCGAAGGCGGCCCCCTCCCGGCGCTGCCGCCGCTATAGGCTGGCGGGCATGACGTACAGCGGAGAGGTGCGGGTCGGCGGCCCTGCGGACGTGCACGAGCTGAAGGACCTGATGATCACCAAGATCGCGGTGGGTCCGATGGACAACAACGCCTATCTGCTGCGCTGCCGGGCCACGGACGAGCAGCTGCTGATCGACGCGGCCGCCGACGGAGCGGCGCTGCTCGGCATGATCGGTGACGACGGCATCGCGTCCGTCGTCACCACCCACCGGCACGGGGACCACTGGCAGGCGCTCGCCGAGGTCGTGGCCGCGACGCGCGCGCGGACGTACGCGGGTCGGCACGACGCGGAGGGCATTCCCGTGCCGACCGACGTCCTCGTCGACGACGGCGACACCGTCCGGGTGGGAGACGTGCGGCTCACCGCGCGCCACCTGGTGGGCCACACGCCGGGCTCGATCGCCCTCGTCTACGACGACCCGCACGGGCATCCGCACGTGTTCACGGGCGACTGCCTGTTCCCCGGCGGCGTGGGCAACACCCGCCAGGACGCCGACGCGTTCGCGAGCCTGCTCCACGACGTGGAGACGAAGATCTTCGACGCGCTCCCGGACGAGACCTGGGTCTATCCGGGCCACGGCAAGGACACCACCTTGGGCGCCGAACGCCCGCACCTGCCGGAGTGGCACGCGCGCGGGTGGTGATCCGCGAGTCCTACGCGCGCGTAGGGACCCGTCCGTCCCACCCGCCCCCCGTCCTACGCGCGGGTGGTGACCCGCCGGCCCGCCAGGTCGCACGCTCCGCACGGTCCCGAGCGGCGCCCAACCACCGGCACCGGCACCGTGCGGCGCACAGCCCACGCGCGCACCCCGTGTGAACCGCGCGCACGCGCCGCAGGACCGCGTGCGCTCCCCGTGCGCCCGGCCGCGCGGTCCACTGGGAACAGCACCGCGCGGGACGGCGTCACCCCGGGCGGGACGGCCCGCCGGGCCGCCGGGCCGCCGGGCCACGATCCCCGCCCTCGCCCGGCGGCCCAGGCGTCCGCGCCCCACGCGCGCCTGACGCGCCGTCTCCCGGCCGTGTTCACGAGAATGCAACACCCGTTCCCACTATGCGGACAGTCACGGATGTGACCTCGACAAACGCCGAGTTGGCTGCCACTCTCCCGCCATGCGTCCTGCACCTCGTGTCCTGCGCCGCGCTGTCGCCGGCGTCACCGTCGCCCTGCTCGCCACCGCCGTCGGCTGCGCCCCGCAGCAGGACGAGAAGGCGGCCGCCAAGCCGTCCGGTTCGGGCGCCGACGCGTGTGCGCCGGGCAAGTTGGCCACCGAGACGTCCGGCAAGCTGACGATCGCCACCGACCAGCCCGCCTACGAGCCGTGGTTCAAGGACGACAAGCCCGCCAACGGGCAGGGCTTCGAGTCGGCGGTGGCGTACGCCGTGGCGGAGCGGCTCGGCTACGACAAGGCGGCCGTCGTCTGGCAGAGCGTGCCCTTCAACAAGGCCTTCGCGCCCGGCGAGAAGACGTTCGACTTCGACATCAACCAGGTGTCGATCAGCGACGAGCGCAAGCAGGCCGTGGACTTCTCGTCGGGCTATTACGACGTGCGCCAGGCCGTCATCGCGCTCAAGGGCGGCAAGGCGGCGAAGGCCACGAGCCTCGCGGACCTCAAGGGCCTCAAGCTGGGCGCCCAGGTCGGCACCACCAGCCTGGACTACATCGACGACCTGGTGAAGCCCACCACGGCGGCGGCCGTCTACGCCAAGAACGACCAGGCCAAGTCCGCGCTCAAGAACGGTCAGGTCGACGCCATCGTCGTCGACCTCCCGACCGCCTTCTACATCACCGGGGCCGAGATCACGGACGGCACGATCGTCGGCCAGTTCGAGAACCAGGGCGGCACGCCCGAGCAGTTCGGCCTGGTCCTCGACAAGGGCAGCGCGCTCACCACGTGCGTCTCCGACGCCGTGGACGCGCTCCGCGCGGACGGCACCCTGGCCAAGATCGAGCAGCAGTGGCTCTCCGACGCGGTCGACGCACCGGTGCTGAAGTGACCCTCGCCAAGGAGGAGTCCGGCCCGCAGGGCCCGGACGACGACGGAGACATGCCGCGGGGCGACGAGGGCGCCCCACGCGACCCCTACGTGCCCTCGGCGCGGCGGCTGGAGCGCGAGCGGCACCGTCGCACGCGCGCGCGGCGCGCGACGGCGATCGCCGCGGTCTCCACCCTCGTCACCGCCGCCGCGCTGTACCTGCTCGTCGTCAGCGCGCCCGGCTGGGAGCGCACCAAGGAGACGTTCTTCGACGGACGGTACGCGCGTGAGGCGTTCCCGAAGGTCCTGGAGGGCCTCTGGCTGAACGTCCGGCTGCTGCTCGTCTGCGGTGCGGCCGTGCTGGTGCTCGGCATGCTGATCGCCGTCGCGCGCACGCTGCGCGGCCCGGTGTTCTTCCCGCTGCGGTTCCTGGCAGCCGCCTATACGGACTTCTTCCGCGGACTGCCGCTCATCATCAACTTGATGATCGTCGTCCTGGGTGTGCCCGCGCTGCGCCTCCAAGGCGTCACGGTCGACCCCGTGCTGCTCGGCGGGACGGCGCTGACGCTGACGTACTCGGCGTACGTGGCCGAGGTGTTCCGCGCGGGCATCGAGTCCGTGCACCCCTCGCAGCGCGCGGCGGCCCGCTCGCTGGGCCTGTCCAACCGGCAGGCCCTGCGCCACGTCGTGCTGCCCCAGGCCGTACGCCGCCAGGTCCCGCCGCTGCTCAACGACCTGGTGTCGCTCCAGAAGGACACCGGGCTGGTGTCGATCGGCGGGGCCATCGACGCCGTGCGCGCGGCGGACATCATCGTGGGCCGCAGCCTCAACTACACGCCGTACATCGTCGCGGGTCTGCTCTTCGTGGCGCTGACCATCCCGATGACCCGGTTCACCGACTGGGTGACGGCCCGCATGGACCGTCAGCGGGCCCAAGGGGGAACGACATGAGCGACGCGCCCGAGGCGTCCGCACCGGCCGCCGCCGGGCCCGTGCTGCGTATGGAGGCGGTCCGCAAGACGTTCGGCGAGACGGTGGTCCTGCGGGACGTCGACCTGGAGGTCGCCCCGCACACGGTGACGGCGCTGATCGGGGCGTCCGGTTCCGGCAAGTCGACGCTGCTGCGCTGCGCCAACCTGCTGGAGGAGATCGACGACGGGGCGATCTGGCTGGACGGCGAGGAGATCACCGACCCGCGGGCCGACCCGGACGCGGTGCGGCGCCGGATCAGCGTGGTCTTCCAGTCGTACAACCTGTTCCCGCACATGACCGTGCTGGAGAACATCACGCTCGCCCCGCGCCGGGTCCACCGCGTCGCGCGCGCGGAGGCCGAAGGGTACGCCCGGGAGTTGCTGGAGCGGCTGGGGCTGGGCGGGAAGGCGGGTGAGTACCCGGACCGGCTCAGCGGGGGCCAGCAGCAGCGGGTGGCCATCGTGCGTGCCCTGGCGGTACGCCCGCGCCTGCTGCTGCTCGACGAGATCACCGCGGCCCTCGACCCGGAGCTTGTGGGCGAGGTCCTGAACGTCGTCCGGGATCTCAAGGACGACGGCATGACGATGGTGCTCGCGACCCATGAGATGGGCTTCGCGCGCGAGGTCGCCGACCAGGTGTGCTTCCTGGACGGTGGCGTCGTGCTGGAACGCGGCACCGCCGAGGAGGTGTTCGGCGCGCCCCGCCAGGAGCGGACGCGGCGCTTCCTCCGCCGGATCGTGGAGTCCGGCCGGCTCTAGGAGCGGAGTCCGGCCGACTCCGGAGGCGGGGCGCGCCGCGACAGGGACGAGGGGCGATCGCCCGGACCCCGGTCAAAGCCGCGCTCCACGCGCGCGTGCAGCCGCGCCCCACGCGCGCGCCGCACGCTCAGGTGTCGGCCCGCCTCTCCCCCGCCAGCGCGGCGACCCGCTCCACGGCGAACACATAGCCCTGCACCCCGCAGCCCGCGATGACGCCGTCGGCGCGCAGCGAGACGTAGGAGTGGTGCCGGAAGGACTCGCGCCGGTGGATGTTGGAGATGTGCACCTCCAGCACCGGCAGTCCGTCGCACGCGTTGAGGGCGTCCAGGATCGCGACCGACGTGTGCGAGTAGGCGCCGGGGTTGATCACGATGCCGCAGTGGCCGAGCCGTGCCTCCTGGATCCAGTCGACGAGTTCGCCCTCGTGGTTGGACTGGCGGAAGTCGACGGTGCCGCCGTGCGCGCCCGCGGCCTCGACGCAGAGCCGCTCGACGTCGGCGAGGGTGTCGGACCCGTAGATCTCGGGCTGGCGCTGTCCCAGGAGGTTCAGGTTGGGGCCGTTGAGGATCATGATCGGGGCGTGGGCCAGGGTGCGGGGCACGGTTTCTCCGGTGCGTTCGGCGGGTCGCGGCCCGTCGGGAACCGCTGCTCGGACCCGGTCTATCACGGTGAGGCCGCCGGAACCGGCCCCCTAGGGCCATGGCATGACCACGCCCGTCCCTCCGTCGAAGCGCTCGCCCGTCTATCCGTCCGAGCCCTCGCCCGGCGACCGCGTCGCCGTCGTGTCGCGGTCCGGCGGCCTGCTGGAACTGTCGCCCCTGCCTACGAATTCGGGCTGGCCCGGCCGCGCGAGGAGTTCGGGCTCGTGCCGGTCGCGTATCCGACGACCCGCAGGATGGCCGTGACGCCCCGGGAGTGGGCCGACGACCTCCGTGCCGCCTCCGCCGATCCGGACGTCAAAGCCGTCGTCACGTCCATCGGCGGCGACGACCAGATCGCCGTGACCCCTGAGCCCTCCGTGCACCACCGTGCGCCCCCGTGACGCATGGTCACTGTGGGTAGTTGACCCGGTATGCATGATGTACAGACCGTGAGAGCGCCCTCCATGCCGAGGCTCGCGGCCGCCTCGCTCGCCGGGACGGCCATCGAGTTCTACGACTTCTTCGTCTACGGGACTGCCGCCGCGCTCGTCCTGGGCCCGCTGTTCTTCCCGACGTTCTCGCCGCTGGCGGGGACGCTGGCGGCGTTCGCGACGTTCGGCGTGGGGTTCGTGGCCCGGCCGCTGGGGTCGGTGCTCTTCGGGCATGTCGGTGACCGGCACGGCCGCCGCCCGGTCCTGGTGGTGTCGCTGCTGGTGACCGGCGCGGCGACGGTCGCCGTCGGCTGCCTGCCGACGTACGGCTCGATCGGGGTGGCGGCTCCGCTGGCCCTGCTCGTGCTGCGGTTCGTCCAGGGGCTGGGGCTCGGCGGGGAGTGGGGCGGGGCGGTCCTGCTGACGGCCGAGCACGCGCCCGCGCACCGGCGGGGGCTCTGGTCGAGCTTCCCGCAGGTGGGCCCGTCGGTGGGTTTCGTGCTGGCCAACGGGGTGGTGCTGGCCCTGTCGGCCACGCTGAGCGACGCGCAGTTCGCCGCGTGGGGCTGGCGGGTGCCGTTCTGGGCGGCCGGGGTGCTGGCGCTGCTCGGGCTGTGGCTGCGCTCGTCGCTCCCCGAGAGCCCGCGCTTCCTGGAGATCGAGGACCGCGCGCGCGTGCCACTGGTCGAGGTGATCCGCGTCCACGGACGGCTCGTCCTGCTCACGGCGGGCGCCCTCGCGGCCGGGTACGCGATCTTCTACACGGTGACGACCTGGTCGCTCGCGTACGCGACGGAACGGCTCGGGGTGAGCCGTACGGTGATGCTGAGCTGCGTCATGGCCGCCGTCCTGGTGATGGGTGCGCTGACGCCGCTCGCGGCTGTGCTCGGGGACCGCTTCGGGCGACGGCCGCTGTGCCTGGCCGGGTGCGCCGCGGCGGCCCTGTGGATGTTCCCCACGGTCGCGCTGCTCGGCACGGGGTCGCCGCCGCTGATCTTCCTGGGGTTCCTGGGCGCGCTGATCGCGTTCGTCACCATGTTCGCCGTGATCGCCGCCTATCTGCCGGAGCTGTACGAGCCACGCGTGCGCTGCACGGGAGCGGCCGTCGGCTACAACCTGGGCGGTGTCCTGGGCGGCGCGGTCACGCCGCTCGTGGCGACGGCGCTGGCGGAGCACTCGGGGCGCGTGCCCTGGGGCGTGGGCGCCTACCTGACCGGCATCGCGCTGCTCAGCCTGACCTGCTTCGCGCTGCTGCCGGAGACCCGGCCGGAGCGGGCGGCGGCGTCGATCCCGGTGCCGTCGACGGCCGCTGACCAGGACGCCCCGGACAGACAGGGGGCCACGATGGGCTGAGCTTCAGCGGGCGGTGACGCGTGGCTACGGGTTGACGGCCAGCTCCAGATACGCGGCGAAGAGCACCAGGTGCACCCCGCCTTGGAGCAGGGTCGCCCGCCCCGGCACCACGGTCAGCGAACTCACCACGACGGTGAGCGCCAGGAGCACCATGTGGACGGAGTCGAGGCCGAGGACCAGCGGCCCGGAGAGCCAGACGGAGGCCAGGGCGACCGCCGGGATGGTCAGGCCGATGCTGGCCATCGCGGACCCGAGCGCAAGGTTGAGGCTGGTCTGCACGCGGTCGCGGCGGGCGGCCCGCAGCGCGGCGATCGTCTCGGGGAGCAGCACCAGCAGGGCGATGATCACACCGACCACGGCATGGTGGAGTCCGGCCGCCTCCACGCCGTCCTCGATCGTCGGGGAGACCCCCTTGGCCAGGCCGACCACGCCGATCAGGGCGAGCCCGAGCAGACCGAGGCTGATCAGCGCGGTCCGCGCGGACGGGGCGTCGGCGTGGTCGTCGACCGTGATTGCGTGGCCCTGGCGGGTGACAGGGAGGAAGTAGTCGCGGTGCCGGACGGTCTGGGTCGCGACGAAGAGGCCGTAGAGGATCAGGGACGACACGGCCGCGAAGGTGAGCTGGACGCTGGAGAACTCCCGGCCCGGCTTGCTGGTCGTGAAGGTCGGCAGCACCAGGCTGAGGGTGGCGAGGGTCGCCACGGTCGCCAGTGCGGCGCCGGTGCCCTCCGGGTTGAAGCGGGCCGTGCCGTGCCGCAGGGAGGCGACGAGCAGGCAGATGCCGACGATGCCGTTGCAGGTGATCATCACGGCGGCGAAGACGGTGTCCCGGGCGAGCGTCGCGCTCTTGTCGCCGCTGTCGACCATCAGCGTGACGATCAGCGCGACCTCGATGATGGTCACGGCGACGGCCAGCACCAGTGAGCCGAAGGGCTCGCCCACGCGGTGCGCGACGACCTCGGCATGGTGCACCGCCGCGAGGACGGCCCCGGCGAGGACCAGGGTGACCACGCCGACCAGCACGCCGGGAAGGTGGCGGCCCCAGGTCAGGACGAGCAGGACGATCGCGAGCACCGGCACGAGGGACGTCCAGCGGGCACCGAGCCACCTCAGCCGAGCGATCATGCAGTGATCGTCGCAGAGGGCCGCGGGCTCCGCACTCCGGCTTCGCGCGAGAAGGACGGGCGGTCCGCGCAGGCGTACGGGGCCTGTGGAAAACCTTCGGGCGGCGCGGGACACCCCGTACGATTTCGGGTGTGACCAGCAGACCGGTAGGCGCGCAGCAGGTGCGTGACCTCGTCCTGCTGCGGCGTGTACGCGACAGGATCGACCGGGAGTACGCGCAGCCGCTGGACGTGGAGGCGCTCGCGCGCGGGGTGCACATGTCGGCGGGGCACCTCAGCCGCGCGTTCCGGCGGGCGTACGGCGAGTCGCCGTACTCCTACCTGATGACGCGGCGCATCGAGCGGGCGATGGCGCTGCTGCGGCGGGGCGATCTGAGCGTCACCGAGGTGTGCTTCGCCGTCGGGTGCTCCTCGCTGGGCACCTTCAGCACCCGCTTCACCGAACTGGTGGGCGTGCCGCCGAGCGTCTACCGGCAGGAGGCCGCGGAGACGACGGCCCGGACCACCGCGGGCATCCCGTCGTGCGTGGCGAAGCAGGTGACCCGACCGGTCAGGAATCGAGAAGCACCCCCCGGCGGGCCGCCCCTAGCGTGACGTCCATGGACATCAGCATTCACGCCAGCTTCCTCCCGCAGGACGACCCCGAGGCCGCCCTCTCCTTCTACCGCGACACCCTCGGCTTCGAGGTCCGCAACGACGTCGGCTACCAGGGCCTGCGCTGGATCACCGTCGGCCCGGTCGGCCAGCCCGGCACGTCGATCGTGCTGCACCCGCCGGGCGTCGACCCCGGCATCACCGAGGACGAGCGCCGCACCATCGTCGAGATGATGGCCAAAGGCACCTACGGCAGTCTCCTGCTGGCCAGCGCCGACGTGGACGGCACCTTCGAGCGGGTGGCGGGCGCCGGTGCGGAAGTCGTCCAGGAACCCACCGACCAGCCGTACGGTGTACGCGACTGCGCCTTCCGTGACCCCGCGGGCAATCTGCTCCGCATCCAGGAGAAGCGCTGACCCCGGTACTCGCGATCTCGAACGATGGAGACACGATGAGCACGACCAGGAGGACGGCCGCGCCGTCGCCCGCTCCGCACGTCGCCGACAGCCATGACCTGATCCGCGTGCACGGGGCGCGCGAGAACAACCTCAAGGACGTCAGCATCGGGATCCCGAAGCGCCGCCTGACGGTGTTCACCGGGGTCTCGGGGTCGGGCAAGAGCTCGCTGGTGTTCGACACGATCGCCGCCGAGTCCCAGCGGCTGATCAACGAGACGTACAGCGCGTTCGTCCAGGGCTTCATGCCGACGCTGGCCCGGCCTGAGGTCGACGTCCTCGACGGGCTGACCACGGCGATCATCGTGGACCAGCAGCGCATGGGCGCCGACCCCCGGTCCACGGTCGGCACCGCCACCGACGCCAACGCGATGCTGCGCATCCTCTTCAGCCGTCTCGGCGACCCGCACATCGGCCCGCCGAGCGCGTACGCCTTCAACGTGCCCTCGGTGCGGGCGAGCGGCGCGATCACCGTCGAGCGCGGCGCGAAGAAGGCCGTGAAGGCCACCTTCAACCGCACCGGCGGCATGTGCCCGCGCTGCGAGGGCCGCGGCTCGGTCTCCGACATCGACCTCACCCAGCTGTACGACGACTCGAAGTCCCTCTCCGAGGGCGCGTTCACCATTCCGGGCTGGAAGTCGGACAGTTTCTGGACCGTGCGGGTCTACGCCGAGTCGGGCTTCGTCGACCCCGACAAGCCGATCCGGAAGTACACCAAGAAGGAGATGCAGGACTTCCTCTACCGCGAGGCGACGAAGGTGAAGGTCGACGGCGTCAACCTCACCTACGAGGGGCTGATCCCGAAGATCCAGAAGTCGTTCCTGTCGAAGGACAAGGAAGCGATGCAGCCGCACATCCGGGCCTTCGTGGAGCGTGCGGTCACCTTCACCACCTGCCCCGAGTGCGAGGGCACGCGGCTCAGCGAGGGTGCGCGGTCGTCGAGGATCGGGAAGGTGAGCATCGCCGACGCCTGCGCCATGGAGATCCGCGACCTGGCGGAATGGGTGCGCGCACTGGACGAGCCGTCGGTGGCTCCCCTGTTGAAGGCGCTCGGCGAGACCCTGGACTCGTTCGTGGAGATCGGGCTCGGCTATCTGTCGCTGGACCGGCCGTCGGGCACGCTGTCGGGCGGTGAGGCGCAGCGCGTGAAGATGATCCGCCACCTGGGCTCCTCGCTCACCGACACGACGTACGTCTTCGACGAGCCGACCATCGGGCTGCACCCGCACGACATCCAGCGGATGAACGACCTGCTGCTGCGGCTGCGCGACAAGGGCAACACGGTGCTGGTCGTGGAGCACAAGCCGGAGACGATCGCGATCGCCGACCACATCGTGGACCTCGGTCCCGGTGCCGGTACGGGCGGCGGCCGTGTCTGTTTCGAGGGCACCGTGGACGGGCTGCGGAAGGCGGGGACCGTCACGGGACGGCACTTCGACGACCGGGCGCGGCTGAAGGAGTCGGTGCGCGAGCCGAAGGGCGCCCTGGAGATCCGCGGTGCCGCCACCCACAACCTGCGCGACGTCGACGTCGATGTTCCGCTCGCGGTGCTGTGCGTGGTCACCGGGGTCGCCGGGTCGGGCAAGAGTTCGCTCGTGCACGGGTCGGTCCCGGCCGGGGAGAACGTGGTGTCGGTCGACCAGAGCGCGATCCGCGGCTCCCGGCGGAGCAATCCGGCGACGTACACCGGGCTGCTGGACCCGATCCGCAAGGCCTTCGCCACCGCCAACGGGGTGAAGCCCGCCCTGTTCAGCGCCAACTCGGAGGGCGCCTGCCCCACCTGCAACGGCGCCGGGGTGATCTTCACCGACTTGGGGATGATGGCTGGGGTCAGCGCCACCTGCGAGGACTGCGAGGGGAAGCGGTTCCAGGCGTCGGTGCTGGAGTACCGGCTCGGCGGCCGGGACATCAGCGAGGTGCTCGCGATGTCGGTGACCGAGGCCGAGGCGTTCTTCGGCGAGGGCGAGGCCCGTACACCAGCCGCGCACCGCGTGCTGGGCCGCCTCGTGGACGTCGGGCTCGGCTATCTCAGTCTGGGGCAGCCGCTGACCACGCTGTCCGGCGGTGAGCGGCAGCGGCTGAAGCTGGCGACGCACATGGCGGAGAAGGGCGGTGTCTACGTCCTCGACGAGCCGACCGCGGGTCTGCATCTCGCGGACGTGGAGCAGTTACTGGGGCTGCTGGACCGGCTGGTCGACTCGGGGAAGTCGGTGATCGTCGTGGAGCATCACCAGGCGGTGATGGCGCACGCCGACTGGATCATCGACCTGGGGCCCGGCGCCGGACACGACGGCGGCCGCATCGTCTTCGAGGGCACGCCCGCCGACCTGGTCGCCGACCGTTCCACCCTGACCGGGGAGCACCTGGCCCGGTACGTCGGCGCCTGACGGGGAGCGCCGCAGACGGTCACGGGCCTGTGGGGGACGAGGTGTCTCGTCCCCCACAGGCCCGTTCGCGTCGGAGCGTCAGACGTCGACGCTGTTCTTCGAGGCGTCGCCGCCTCCGGACCGCTCGGCCTCGATGCGCTCTGCCTCGGCCTTCTTCTTGGAGGCCCGGAGGCTGGTGATCGTGGTGACGATCAGGACGGAGCAGATCACGCCCAGCGAGACCGGGATGCTGATCTCCGGGACATGGACCCCGGACTCGTGCAGCGCGTGGAGGACCAGCTTGACTCCGATGAAGCCCAGGATGATCGACAGGCCGTAGCTCAGGTGGACCAGCTTCCTCAGCAGGCCGCCGATGAGGAAGTACAGCTGGCGCAGACCCATCAGCGCGAACGCGTTGGCCGTGAACACGATGTACGGGTCCTGGGTCAGGCCGAAGATCGCGGGGATGGAGTCGAGGGCGAACAGCACGTCGGTGGTGCCGATGGCGAGCATCACGACCAGCATCGGGGTCATGACCCGCTTGCCGTTCTCCTCGATCCACAGCTTGGTGCCGTGGTAGCGGTCGGCCACGCCGAAGCGGCGCTCGGCCGCCTTGAGGAGCTTGTTCTCCTCGAACTCCTCGTCCTCCTCGTCGGCGCGGGCCTCCTGGATGAGCTTCCAGGCGGTCCAGATGAGGAAGGCGCCGAACAGGTAGAACACCCAGGAGAAGCTGGCGAGGATCGCGGCGCCCGCCGCGATGAAGATCGCCCGCAGCACCAGGGCGACGAGCACACCGATGAGCAGGACCCGCTGCTGGTACTGCGACGGGACGGCGAACTTCGCCATGATCAGGACGAAGACGAAGAGGTTGTCGACGCTGAGCGACTTCTCGGTGATGTAGCCCGCGAAGAACTCGCCCGCCGGCTGTCCGCCGCTGAAGAGCAGCAGGCCGATCCCGAACAGGGCGGCGAGGACGATCCAGACGATCGTCCAGATCCCGGCTTCCTTGATGGACACGTCGTGCGGCTTGCGGCCGATGAAGAAGTCGACCGCGATGAGGGCGGCAAGGCCCACGATCGTCAGGACCCACAGGGTCACGGAAACATCCACTGCGCCTCCGGCAGTACGTAACGGCAGGGTACTCAGCGTCGTCGCGCTGCCGGAGGTCTCTTCCACCCCGGGCCCTGCGCGCAACACACGCGTGGGGCCACACGGGCCGACGCCCCGGGATCAGGCCTGATCCGTATTGACGGGTACGCCGCAGCAGACAGGGAGTACTCCCCTCCGTAGGAAAAACAGTACCCCAATCACCAAGAGAAGGTAAAGTGATTGCCAAAAGAAAGATCAAATATGCAGGTCAGAGGCCATGCGTAGATACGTGGTCAGGCCACGGAGAGGGGGGCCGGGCGGGGCCGGGTCACCATGAACGGCGGGCTGCGGCTACCTGGGCGAGGACCTGCTGGATGACCTGGCTGCCGGGCGGGACGGGGGTCGGCTCGTACGTCCAGGCGTGCCCGACCCAGGGGTCGGCGAGGTGGTCGTCGGGTGCCGGGGTGAGCCGCATCAGCCCGCGCCAGAGCGGGTCCAGCAACGGACCGTAACCGGAGGCGTCCTCGCGGTCCGCGACCATCATCAGGTGGACCCCCACCGCCGGGCCCTCGTCGGCCAGGTAGCGCAGCTGGGTCACCGCCCGGTCGTCGAAGCCGTGCGGGAAGTCGTTGACCACCAGGAGCTGCTGGGCGGTGTCGAATCCCGGGGGCAGCGAGTCTGCGGCTCCGGCGCGCACCGCCATCTGGACGAGGTCCACGCGCTCGGTGAGCCGACGCAGCACCTCCGCCACTCCGGCGGCGCCCGCGGCGGGCGGTGCGGCGAGCACACCGCTGTGCACCAGCGGGGCGAGGGCCTGGGCGCCGGACCCGGCGGGGTCGACGACATGGACGGTGAACTCGCCCGCCGGATGCACGGCCAGCAGGCGGGCCGTGTGCGCGACCGCCGCGTCCAGGGCGAGGCGGCGCAGTTCGTGGGAGTCGAGGAAGGAACCGTCGGACGACCCGCTGCGGCCGCTGTCGATCCACAGGCCGCGCTCCAGCGGCAGGCGCATCAGCATGGGGATGCGCAGCCGGTCGCTCTCGGGCAGGTGGAGTTCGCCGAGGCGCACGGCCATGGGCATCTCCATGGGGACGCGGTAGGCCTGCCAGACCGGGTTGTCCCAGCGGGCGTAGGCCGGGGGCAGCGCGGGCTCGACGACCTCGGCCTCGGCGACGAGCTGGACGAGGTCACGGTCCAGGACCTGACGGGCCTGGTCGACGAGCGCGCTGTGCTTGCCACGGGCCGCCTCGCGCGCGGCGTCCGCCTGGCCGCCGATCCGGCTGCGCGGGTCGGACAGGACGGAGTCGAGTTCCTTCTCCATCCGGGTGTCCGCGAAGTCGACGGCGCTGCGGTACGCGGCCGTGGTACGCGCCAGGTCCTCGAACATGCCCCAGACCTGGTTGTACAGCCGCTCCTCCATCGACCAGCCGGTGGCGTCGCCCGCGACCGGGCGGGCGGGCTGACCGGGCTCGGTCGGCGGGGCGGTGGGCGGAGGCGGCGGAGGGGTGGCCCGGCGCCGCGGATGGCTGTAGTCGACGGGCCCACCGCCGGGGGCCGACGCGACCGGGGTGCCTGGCTGGGTGGTGCCCGTGTCGCCCGCACCGGAGCCGGTCGGGAACCCCGCCACGGGCTCAGGGGCCGGTTGCGGGGTGGGGGCCGCGGCCCCATGGGTGCCGTGGACCTGGGCGCCGGGCCCCTGGGCGGTGTGGCCGCCCTGCGTTCCCGCGTACGGGTGCGGGGCGCCCTGGGTGCCGTACGGGGAGGCGTTCTGGTCGGGAGCGGCGGCGGAGCCTGCCGTCTGGCGGGAACGGTCGCCGTCGGCCGCGCGGGGCGGCGGGGCGGGCAGGGAGCGGGCGAGGCTTTCGGCCACGGCCGACTGGACGGTGGCCGCGAGCGGCTGGGCCTCGGGCAGGCCTTGGTCGGCCAGGAGGTCGGCGAGACCGCCCGCGTAGCCCTGGCCGACGGCGCGGACCTTCCAGGCGCCCTGGCGCCGGTACAGCTCCAGGGCGACCACCGCCGATTCGGCAGCCAGGTCGGTGATCGTGTAGCTGACGAGTTCGGTGCCGTCGAGGCCGGTGACCGCGACGAAGGGGGCCGCGAGGGACGCGAAACTGACGGGGCCGCCCGCGCGGACGGGCAGGGCAAGCAGGACGCTGACCCGGTGCACGGTGTCCGCCACCGCGCCGAGGTCCACCGCGAGGCGGTGGTCGGCGGCGGCCTGCCGGGAGACCTCCAGGCCGGGCTGGACGGGCGCGCCCGGGTGGGCGACCCATTCGACGCCGTTGATCCTGCCGTTCTCGTCGCTCAGGGTGGCCGCGGCCACGACCGGCGTGCCGGCCGAGATCCTGATCTCCAGGCGCACCTCGGAAAGCGGGTGGTTCTGCCCCCGCACCAGCTCGGCCGTCATCGCCGTTCGTCCCCCTGTGTCGCGTGTCGTGTTCTGGTGGGCCGACCGGTCGGTGTCCGGTCGGCCCGTCCCCGCCTGCCGGGCCAGGGCCTTTCTTTCGGATCCGGTCCGCCGCGAGATGCGGTGCCGTTTGGCCGGAACCCGCGACGGACGGCAGGATCCGGAAGAGAGGTCCTGGGCCGTGTACGCCCTAGAGCGCCGGCAGGATCGCGGGCATCAGGTCCTGGAAGGTGCGGCCGTTGGCCGGGGTGCCGAGGGCCGTCATGTTCCAGCCCGCGCCGACGCGGTGCACCTTGGCCATGATCTGCGCGGTGTAGGCGCCGCCACCGGCCAGCGTGTAGCGGGCCAGCTCCTGGCCGTTGGTCTCGTCGACCAGGCGGCAGAACGCGTTCTGCACCTCCTGGAAGCTCTGGCCGGTGAAGGAGTTGACGGTGAAGACGATCTGGTCGATGTGGACCGGCACCCGCGACAGGTCGACGAGGATGGCCTCGTCGTCGCCGCCCTGGCCGACACCGCCGACGAGGTTGTCGCCCGTGTGCCGGACGGAGCCGTCGTCGCTCACCAGGTGGCGGAAGAAGACGACGTCGACCGGCTGCTTGTCGGCGAACAGGACGGCGGAGGCGTCGAGGTCGATCTCGCGGGTGCGGGAGCCGAACAGGCCGCGCCGGGGGGCCGCCTGCCAGCCGAGACCCATGCGCACCGCGGTCAGGCTGCCTCCGTCGTTCTTCTGCAGACTGATGGCCTGACCCTTGGTCATGTTGACGGTCACGCGCTGATTCCCCTCTCGGACTGTCCCCTGTTGCCGCGGTCCCCGCGGTTGTCGAAAACCCTACGCAAGGGCACTGACAGTGCCCCACCTCGGACCGGACTTTGTGTCGTTCTTGCAACACAGTGCGTACGGTGGCCGGGTGGGGCGGGTCCGTCAGGCCAGACCGGCCTCCTTCATCTGGCGGAGTTCCTTCTTCATCTCGGAGACCTCGTCGCGGATCCGGGCCGCGACCTCGAACTGGAGGTCGGCGGCGGCGGCGCGCATCCGCTGGGTCATCTCCTCGATCTGTTCGGCCAGCTCGGCCGCGGGACGGTCCGTGGGCACCGTCTCCTTGGCCTTCCCCCGGGCGGACTTGGCGCCCTGGGCCCCCTTGGCGCCCTTGAGCGCCTTGTCGCCGAGGGAGGGCACGGGTGCCTTGGTGCCGCGGCCGTCCTTCTTGGCGCGGTAGCCGGTGCCGAGAAGCTGCTCGGTGTCGACCTCCTCGCGCGCGATCTGCGCCACGATGTCGTTGATCTTCTTGCGCAGCGGCTGGGGGTCGATGCCTCGGGCGGTGTTGTAGGCGATCTGCTTCTCGCGGCGGCGGTTGGTCTCCTCGATCGCGCGCTCCATCGCCGGTGTGATCTTGTCGGCGTACATGTGGACCTGTCCGGAGACGTTGCGCGCGGCGCGGCCGATGGTCTGGATGAGGGAGGTCCCGGAGCGCAGGAAGCCCTCCTTGTCGGCGTCGAGGATGGCGACCAGGGACACCTCGGGCAGGTCGAGGCCCTCCCGGAGGAGGTTGATGCCGACCAGGACGTCGAACTCCCCGGCGCGCAGTTCGCGCAGCAGCTCGATCCGGCGGAGGGTGTCGACGTCGCTGTGCAGATAGCGGACCTGGATGCCGAGTTCGAGGAAGTAGTCGGTGAGGTCCTCGGCCATCTTCTTGGTGAGGGTGGTGACCAGGACGCGCTCGTCCTTCTCGGTGCGGGCGCGGATCTCGTGCACCAGGTCGTCGATCTGGCCCTCGGTGGGCTTGACGACGACCTCGGGGTCGATGAGGCCGGTGGGGCGGATGATCTGCTCGACGACGCCGTCCGCGCGCGACAGCTCGTACTTGCCGGGGGTGGCCGACAGGTAGACGGTCTGTCCGATGCGCTCCTGGAACTCCTCCCACTTGAGGGGACGGTTGTCCAGGGCGGAGGGCAGGCGGAAGCCGTGGTCGACGAGGGTGCGCTTGCGGGAGGCGTCGCCCTCATACATGGCGCCGATCTGCGGGACGGTGTTGTGCGACTCGTCGATGACGAGCAGGAAGTCGTCCGGGAAGTAGTCGAGGAGCGTGTTCGGCGGGGAGCCGGGGCTGCGGCCGTCGAAGTGCATCGAGTAGTTCTCCACGCCGGAGCAGGAGCCGATCTGGCGGAGCATCTCGATGTCGTAGGTGGTGCGCATGCGCAGCCGCTGGGCCTCCAGGAGCTTGCCCTGCTTCTCCAGGTCGGCGAGGCGCTCGCCCAGTTCCTTCTCGATGTCGTTGACGGCGCGCTCAAGGCGCTCGGGACCGGCGACGTAGTGGGAGGCCGGGAAGACGTAGAGGTGGTCGTCGTCGCTGATGATCTCGCCGGTGAGCGGGTGCAGCGTGGACAGGGCCTCGATCTCGTCGCCGAACATCTCGATACGGACGGCCAGCTCCTCGTAGACCGGGAAGATCTCGATGGTGTCGCCGCGGACGCGGAAGGTGCCGCGGGTGAAGGCCATGTCGTTGCGCGTGTACTGAATGTCGACGAAGCGGCGCAGCAGCTGGTCGCGGTCGATCTCCTCGCCGACCTTGAGCGGGACCATGCGGTCCACGTACTCCTGGGGGGTGCCGAGGCCGTAGATGCAGGACACCGAGGCGACCACGACGACGTCGCGGCGGGTCAGAAGGGAGTTGGTCGCGGAGTGACGCAGCCGCTCCACCTCCTCGTTGATCGAGGAGTCCTTCTCGATGTAGGTGTCCGACTGCGGGACGTAGGCCTCGGGCTGGTAGTAGTCGTAGTACGAGACGAAGTACTCGACGGCGTTGTTCGGGAGGAGCTCCCGGAACTCGTTCGCCAGCTGGGCGGCCAGCGTCTTGTTCGGCGCCATCACGAGGGTGGGGCGCTGGAGCTTCTCGATCATCCACGCGGTGGTGGCGGACTTTCCGGTGCCGGTCGCGCCCAGGAGGACGACGTCCTTCTCGCCGGCCCCGACGCGCCTGGCCAGGTCGGCGATGGCCGCCGGCTGGTCGCCGCTGGGCTGGTAGGGGCTGACGACCTCGAAAGGCGCCACCGTGCGTTCGATGTGGGAAACGGGCCGCATGTCCCCCACGGTACGACCCGCCACTGACAACGGGAGCCGTTCGGCGGGTCCGGTGGCTCTGATCAGCGGTTCTGCGGAGTCCTGGCCGCGGGCTGAGCCGCCGTGCCGGGGCGGGTGCGCAGTCGCGCGCCGCCGCCGGGACCGTGCGGGTGACCGTCCGTGTCGCGGAGATGCCCGTGGGTGCGGTGGGGGGCCGGGACGCCGGGTCGGGGAGGGGCGGGGACGCGGTACGGGTCGCCGGTGACCAGGAGCGGTTCGTGGACCACGACGGCCGCGGCGAGGGCCAGGAAGACCAGCGGGCCGATCAGCATGGGCACCAGCAGGCCGGACTCCGGCGCGTCGACGGCGGTCGCGGCGGGGGCCGCGAGATGGGTGTGGACGCTGAGGGCGGCCATGCCCGTGTAGTGCATGCCGGTCACGGCCACGCCCATGACGAGTGCCGCGCCGACGCTCCACCGGAGGCCGCGGACCCGGCCCGCGGCCCACAGGGCGGCCGTGGCGGCGGTCATCGCTATGGCCACGGAGAGGGCCACGGTGAGCGTGTTGTAGGTGAACGTGGCGTCGAGGCGCATCCCGGCCATGCCGAGGTAGTGCATGGACGCGATGCCCAGCCCGGTGATCGTGCCTCCGGTGAACAGGGCGGTGCCGGTCGCGCCCCGGTAGCCGACGATGAAGATCCCGACGCCCACCATGACGACGGCGACGCCGAGGCCGGAGTACGTCAGGGGGCGGTCGTAGCTGATCGGGGCGCCCGCGACGGAGAAGCCGGTCATGGCGATGAAGTGCATGCTCCAGATGCCCGACCCGATCGCCGCCGAACCCAGGGCGAGCCACGCGGGGCGCCACGCGCGCGCGACGAGCGCGGATCTGGCCGTGCAGCGCAGGCCGAGGGCGCCGCCGAGGCAGGCCATGAGGTAGGCCACCAACGGGGTGACCAGTCCGTAGCCGAATCCGTCGACCGTGCCGTGCATGCGCGGTGCCCTTCCGCCCTGGTGCTGGAGTTCCTGAAGCGCGCCCCCGTGTCAGGACCGCGCGTGCGGTCGGAATCTGACGTTCAGAAGTATGACGCCCGCCGGATGGGGTCGAACGGCCTTCCGGCAAAGAAGCACGGGCTCGCCCCACATGTGCGGCTCGCGTGAGCAGCCTCGCGCGCGGCGGCTGGACGCTGGGGGCGCTGCGCCGGTTCGGCACCCTCGCTGACGAGCCTCGCGCGCGACGGCGGGGCGGAGGCGGTGTCAGTGGCGGGCCGTACGGTGGGCGCATGGACAGTCATGGGCGGGACGGACGGCGTGTCGTGTGGGCGGTCGTCGGGACCGGCATCGGTCCGCTGCTGCTGGCCGCGACGGGGGACGGTCTGGTGAACGTGGTGTTCCACGCGACGGACGCGGTGCGGGACAAGGCGCTCGCGCGGCTCGCCGAGCGGTTGGGCTCCGAGCCGGTCGAGTCGCCCGGTTCGCCCCTGCTCGCCGAGGCGATACGCCAGGTCGAGGCCTACTTCGCCGGTGAGCGGCGGGTCTTCGAGCTGCCGCTCGACTGGTCGCTGATCTCGGGCTTCAACCGTGAGGTCCTGCGGGAACTGGCCGCCGGGGTGCCGTTCGGGGCGGTGGTCGGTTACGGCGATCTGGCCCGGCGGGTGGGCCAGCCGAGGGCGGCGCAGGCCGTGGGCGTGGCAATGGGCTCGAACCCGCTGCCGATCGTCGTTCCCTGTCACCGCGTCGTGGAGAGCGACGGCGGGATCGGCGGCTTCGGAGGCGGCCTGGAGACCAAGCGGCATCTGCTCGCCCTGGAGGGCGTGCTGCCCGAGCCGCTGTTCTGAACCTGGCCCCGCCCGGTCGTGGCCGGGCCGCCGAGTCCGGGCAACACTTCCGGGCGGCGCTTCCGGGGAACACGCGGCCCGCGCGCGTGACAGATCGCGGTATGCGCGGGTCAGATCACAGCGGCCGGGATCTGGGCAGGCGGGGCGGGAGCGGCGAGACTGCGCCGATGACCAGCGACCCTCCGTCCCCGCCCGAGGACGCCCGCTCCGCCCGCGTCGCGCGCGCCGCCCTCGTCCCCGTCCCGGCCCAGACGCTCGCGGCGCTGCGGCGGCGTACGACCGCGGTGCTCGTCGTGAGCCAGATCCTGGGCGGGCTGGGCGTGACGATCGGGAATACGGTCGGCACCGTACTGGCCCGGCGGGTGGGCGGGTCCGATGCGCTGGCCGGGCTGGCTCCCACCGCCACGGTCGCCGGTACGGCCCTGCTGTCGCTGCCCATGGCGGCGCTGACGGGGGCGCGCGGGCGACGGCCGGGGCTGGTGCTCGGCTATCTCGTGGGCGGTCTGGGGGCGCTCGTCGTGGTGGCGGCGGCGCGCGCCGGGAACTTCCCGCTGCTGCTGTGCGGCATGGCCGCGTTCGGCGGGGCCTCGTCGGCGAACCTCCAGGCGCGCTTCGCGGCGGCCGACCTGGCCGAGCCTCGGCAGCGGGCGCGCGCCATCTCCCACGTGGTGTGGGCCACCACCGTGGGCGCGGTGGTGGGGCCGAACATCGCCGCGCCCGCCGGGCGCAGTGTCGCGGGCGTGGGGACGCCCGAGGAGGCGGGCCCGTTCCTGTGGGCCGCCGTGACGTTCCTCCTCTGCGCGGGGGTGGTCGGCGTCCTGCTGCGGCCGGACCCGCTGCTGACGGCGCGGGCGTACGCCCCGCCGGAGGAGGTGTCCGCGGGGACGCGCTCACTGCGCGCGGGCGTGGCGGCGGCGGCCGCCTCGCCACGCGCGCGTCTCGCGCTCGTGACGGTGACCGTGTCGCACACGGCGATGGTCTCGGTCATGGCGATGACGCCCGTCGACCTCGCCCACCACGGAGCGGGCATCGAGCTGATCGGCCTGGTGATCAGCGGGCACATCGCGGGCATGTACGCGTTCTCGCCGCTGATGGGTCGCCTGGCGGACCGGATGGGGCGGCTGTCGGTGATCGGGCTCGCGGCGGGGCTGCTGGCGGGGGCGCTGTTCCTGGCGGGCACGGCGGGAGGTGACCACCGGCAGACGGCGGCCGGGCTGTTCGTGCTCGGGCTGGGCTGGTCGGCGGGGTTGGTGGCGGGGTCGGCGCTGCTCACGGACTCCGTGCCGACGTCCGCGCGGGCGGCCGCTCAGGGCCTGTCCGATCTGGTCATGAACACCTCGGCGGGAGTCGGCGGGATCGTCGCGGGGCTGGTGGTCGCGCGGGCGGGCTACGGCTGGCTGAACGCGGGCGCGGCCTGTCTGCTGGTGCCGCTGGCCGGGCTGGTCCTGCTCGGCCGGGTGCGCCGGGCCGGAGGCGCCGACCCCGAGACCGGTTGAGCGGGATCAGGGGCGGCTCGGGGACGTCCGGGGTTTGGCGGCACGCCCCGGCCGCCAGGGATGAGGTGAGACGGACGGACAGGAGGCGGGCCCATGGTGCTGGTGGTGTCGGAAGAGGTGCGGGAGGCGGTCGACGCGCGTCGTCCCGTGGTCGCGCTGGAGTCCACGATCATCGCGCACGGGCTGCCCCGCCCGCGCAACCTCCAGGTGGCGCGGGAGCTGGAGGCGGCGGTGCGCGCGGAGGGTGCCGTACCGGCGACGATCGCCGTCCTGGACGGGCGGCCCCACGTCGGCCTCGACAAGGAGCAGGTGGAGCGGGTCGCCAACGAGGACGGCATCCGCAAGCTGGGCCACCGCGATCTGCCCCTGGCGCTGGCCTCGGGGGCGAGCGGGGCGACCACGGTGTCCGCGACGGCGCTGCTGGCGGCCCTGGCCGGGGTGCGGGTGTTCGCGACGGGTGGGCTCGGCGGGGTGCACCGGGAGTGGACGCTCACGCAGGACGAGTCGGCCGACCTGGGGCTGCTGGCGCGGACGAGGATCACCGTGGTGTGCGCGGGAGTGAAGTCGATCCTGGACGTACCGGCGACGCTGCAACGGCTGGAGACGCTGGGGGTCGCCGTGGCCGGGTACGGCACCGACCGCTTCCCCGGCTTCTACCTCTCGGACTCGGGGCACCCGGTGGACTGGACGGTGGAGAGCCCGCGGCAGGTGGCGGACGTGATGCGGTCCCAGGACGCGCTCGGGGCGCTGGGGGCGCCCGAGTCGGCGCTGATCGTCGCGAATCCGGTGCCCGAGGAGGATCAGTTGAGTCCCGCGCTCCACGCGCGCGTGCTCGATCAGGCGCTGCGCGCGTGCACGGAGCAGGGGGTGACGGGGCAGGCGGTGACGCCTTTCCTGCTCGACCAGTTGGTCCGGCAGACCGACGGGGCCTCGCTCGCGGCGAATCTGGCGGCGGTGCGCGGCAACGTACGGCTGGCGGCGCGGATCGCGGCGGCCTGGGCGGAGGGATGACCCGCACGGCCGACGCCGCCGGGGGCGCGGACGGGGCGCTGCTGGTCGTAGGGGACGTGGTGACGGACGTGGTCGCGCGGCACCGGGGGGCGCTGGCCTCGGGCACGGACACGTCCGCCGCGATCCGGACGCTGCCGGGCGGCGCGGGTGCCAACGTGGCGTGCTGGGCGGCGTACCGGGGCTGCGCGGATGTACGGCTGCTGGGGCGGGTGGGGGCCGACGGGGTGGCCTGGCACGAACGGGAACTGGTCGCCTCCGGGGTGCGGCCCCTGCTCGTGGTGGACGCCGAGGCGCCGACGGGGACGGTCGTGTGCCTTGTCGACGAGGAAGCGGCGGCGGAGCGCACGTTCCTGACCGACAGTGGCGCGTCCCTGCGGCTCGCGCCGGAGGACTGGTCGGACGGGCTGCTCGACGGTGTGGCCCGGCTGCATCTGTCGGGTTATCTGCTGTTCTCGGCGTCGGGGCGCGCGGTGGTCCGGACGGCGTTGGACGCGGCACGCGCGCGGGGCGTGGCGACGAGTGTGGACCCCGCGTCGGCGGGCTTCCTGGCGGAGTTGGGCGCGGAACGGTTCCTCGACCTGGTCCGCGGGGTCGACGTGCTGCTCCCCAGCCGCGACGAGGCCCGCCTGCTGACCGGCCTGTCGGACGGGGCAGCGGCGGCGGCCGAACTCAGCGGGCGCGTCCCGCTGGTGGTGGCCAAGCAGGGGGCCGACGGCGCCGTCGTGGCCCGGGGCGGTGCGGTGATCGCCCGGGTCCCGGCGGCCCCGGCGACGCCCCGCGACACGACGGGCGCGGGCGACGCGTTCACCGGGGCCTTCCTCGCGGCGCTCCTCGCGGGGGCCGCTTCCGGGGACGCGGCGGCGGACGGGTGCGCGGCGGGCGCGCGGGCGGTGGAGCGGGTCGGCGGGAGACCGCCGCGGGCCGCGCGAGAGCCGCAGGCGGCGCCCGTACGGTGAGGCGCCCGTACGGCGTGACGGGGCGCGGCTGAGGGAACGGGGCGGAAGCGCGGGCGCCGCTCAGACCTTCGTCCCCCACGCGGAGATCATCGGCGCCGTCGCCAGGTCCATGCCACCGGTGGCGACGTGGGCGAGGTGGCGGTCGATCTCCTCGTCGGTGGCGAGCCCTGCGGCCACGAGGTCGGCGCGGATCTGACGGACCGTCGCGGATTCCAGGGCGGCGCAGGCCGGAGAGGTCAGCGGGAAGCGGACGTCGGCCTCGACGTCCCGCAGGCCGGCCTCGCGGAGCAGGCGCGGCAGTCGGCGACCGTAGGAGAGGTCGGCGCCGCGGTCGGCGAGAAGGGCGCGGAACCCGTGCCGCAGCCGGTTTGCCAACCGCTGCTCGGGGCCGTGTTCGTCGGGGCAGACGAGGGGTTGCAGCGCGGGGTCCGCGTCCTCCACGAGAAGCCGTCCGCCGGGCCGCAGGGCCGCGACCATCGACCGCAGGGCGCGGTCCCGTTCGGGGACGTGGACCAGCACCAGCCGGGCATGCACCAGGTCGAAGCCGTCGGACGGCGGGGCGTCGGCGCCGACGTCGTGGACCCGTACGCGAACCGGCGGCCGGGCGATCGCGGTGAGGCGGGAGGTGTCGATGTCGGTGGCGACGACCTCCCCGCTGGGGCCGACCTTCGTCGCGAGCCAGGACACCACCGAAGGGCCGCCCGCGCCGACCTCCCAGCACCGTGTGCCAGGCCCGACGCCGAGGTTTTCGAGGTGCCGGAACGTCGTGGGGTCGAAGAGGGTGGCGAAGGCGTCGAAGCGCTCTCCCGCCTCGCTCCGCCCGTTGTCGAGGAGGTATCCGTCGGGTCGCGTCATGAGGGGATCATCCCAGCGACGCCGGTCGCCGGGACGGGGCGGCGCGGCCTGGTGACAGGGGTGGCGAGGCCGGGTGACGCGGCTGGATATCGACGGCGGAACGGCTGTGAGCGCTGGCGGGACGCGTCGAGTTCAGGGTCGCGGGCAGAGCCGGGAGGAGGTTGTCCACAGGCGGGAACCAAGCGGAACGTGCCTTGTCCACAGGCTGTCCCGCAGTCTGCGCGCCCCTGGCAGACTGGCGTGCCAGGGCGGGGGAACGCGCCACGGAGCGAGCGGCAGGAGGAGGCCCAGATGACCATGACGGGGAATCTGCGGAAGGTCACCGGTCTGAATCCGGTCGGCGGTCTGCGCAGAGTGGCGCGGCTGGCCCGTCGGCGGGCGCGGGTCGACCTGAGCCATCCGGCGCGGTCCCCGCTGGGTTCGTCCGTGGTGAACTGCGTGACCTACCGGGAGGGGGCCCGCGCCCCGGTCGGCGGGGATCTGGTCGCCACCGTGGAGCGGGTCCGCAAGAGCGGCGAGGGCTTCGTCTGGCTGGGTCTGCACGAACCGACGAACGAGGAGTTCGCGGGCATCGCCGAGTTGTTCGACCTGCACCCGCTGGCGGTCGAGGACGCGGTGGAGGCCCATCAGCGCCCGAAGGTGGAGCGGTACGGCGAGACACTGTTCGCGGTGTTCAAAACGGTCTGCTACGTCGATCACGACCAGCTCACCGCGACCAGCGAGGTGGTGAACACCGGGGAGCTGATGGTGTTCGTGGGCCGGGACTTCGTGATCACGGTCCGGCACGGGCGGCACGGCTCGCTGGGCCCGCTGCGGGAGGAGCTGGAGTCGAATCCGGGGCAGCTCGCCAAGGGGCCGTCGGCCGTGCTGCACGCGGTCGCGGACCATGTGGTCGATGACTATCTGCACGTCATCGACGCCGTGCAGGCGGACATCGACCAGGTCGAGACGGACGTCTTCGCGGAGAACGGCGCGCGGGCCGATCCGGGGCGCATCTACCAGCTCAAGCGCGAACTGCTGGAGCTGAAGCGGGCGGTGGTGCCGCTCGGCCGCCCGCTGCTGGATCTCGCGGGCCGGCCGATGGCGGTGATCGACCCGGAGATACAGGCCTACTTCCGGGACGTCTCCGACCACCTGCTGCGGGGCGCGGAACAGATCGCGGCCTTCGACGAACTGCTCAACTCGATCCTCCAGGCCCACCTCGCCCAGGTCACCGTGGCGCAGAACGAGGACATGCGGAAGATCACCGCCTGGGCCGCGATCATCGCCGTCCCGACGATGATCTGCGGCGTCTACGGCATGAACTTCGAGCACATGCCGGAACTGCACTGGAAGTACGGGTATGGCATGGCCATCGGGCTGATAGTCGTCGTCTGCCTGACCCTGCACCGGGGTTTCCGGCGCAACGGCTGGCTCTGAGCGGGACGCCGGGGTTCTGCCCGGGGAACGGGCTCCGGCTTCTGGACGAGGGGCGGGCCCCGGCGTCCGCCCGGGGCGTGGGTCAGCGGGGCGCGGTGCCTGATCCGGCGTAGACGGACTCGACCCAGGTGGCCATCTGGTCGTCGCTCAGGTGCTGGGCGAGGTCGGCCTCGCTGATCATGCCGACGAGCCGCTTGTTCTCGATCACCGGGAGCCTGCGGATCTGGTGCTGCTGCATCTCGCTGAGCACCTCGCTGACATCGGCTCCGGCCTCGACCCAGCGGGGGGTGCCGCGGGCCATGTCCCCGGCGGTGACCTTCGCGGGGTCGTGTCCCATGGCCACGCAGCCGACGACGATGTCCCGGTCGGTGAGGATGCCGCTGAGCCGTTCGTTCTCGTCGCTGATGGGGAGGGCCCCGACGTTCAGCTCGCGCATCAGCTGGGCTGCGCGGTCGAGGGTCTCGTGCGCGGGAATCCACTGGGCTCCCCGGTGCATGATCTCTCCGGCGGTGGTCATGGTCTGCCTCCCGGTGTGGCGGGCGGTCGACGCGACGCGGTGTGCGCCACTGTCCCGGCGCCCGGCCTCTGATCTCCGGCGACCTACATTCTCGCCGGGCCACCGGCCAACCGCATGTCGCGGAGGGCGCCGCACCGGACGTGCGGAGGCCTCCCCGGGGAGCCGGGACACCCTGAGATTCCCGTGGGCCCGGATCGCGCCGCAGGCGAGCACCCGCCGCCATCCGCCGTCGACGCCCTCAGCCGCTCCAGGCCGGGTGGCGGGGGTCGTCGGCCCGGACGAGGACATCGGCTGTGCCAGCCGGGTCGGTCTCGGCGGCGTAGCTGTCGAAGGCGGGCAGCGTCCAGTGGTCGGCCTCGGGCGTGCGGCGGCGCAGCGCACCCGGGGAGAGGAGGAGATGAACGGTCAGGTCGAAGGGGAACCAGTGACGCAGGAGGAGGGGGCCGTGCAGCAACAGGAAGCCGCCGGACGGGATGTGGACGTAGGGGCTGCGCGTGGCGCGGTCGGTGATCGGGTCCCACAGGTCGGGCAGTATCCGGCCGTCACCGCCCGGTTCGAGGGGGCCGAAGACCTCCCGCCAGAGGGCGCCGGTGTCGAACCAGCCCTGGGCGTAGGCGTCGACGTCGTGGTGGCCGTACTCGAAGCGGAGGGAGGCGGGGCGCAGGAAGTCGTGAGTGTCGACGACCCGCGAGGGCCGGCCCCGCACCCGCAGGGCCTCGGCGACGCGTGCGGCGAGGTCGCCCGGACGGGCGGCGGGGGCGCCGTCGAAGGCGATGCGCGGCCAGGGACTGCCGTCGTCCGGTGTCAGGTCGAGGAGGCGCTCGGCGAGGAGGTCGCCGAGCCGTTCCCAGGTGATCGCTTCGAGTCGCACAGGGCCCATGATGCGTCAGGTGCCGGACGGGACGCGTGGCGGCCGGGGCGGGTGTGGTCCCGGTGGGCGGGCTGTGCTGGGGGACGGGGGCCGAGAAGCCCGCGGAGATCGGCCGGTGTCGGGGTGGGCGCCGGGTGGGTTCCGGGAAGAAAGCCGGTAGGGGAAAGGGGACGGCATGGGGGTGCTCGCGACTCCCGCGGTGGGTACGGGGCCGGTCGCCGTACAGCCGACGCGGCGGCGGCACTGCGCGGAGTGCCGCAGGGGTCCCCTGGCGCTGCTCGTCGTGGAGGAAGGCGCGCCCCGGTGCCTCCCCTGTGCCGACCTGGGCCACCTCGTATTCCTGCCGCGCGGGGACACGGGCGTTGACCCGCCGGGCGCGGGAGGAGAGCACCCTGTCGGTGGTCGTCGTCCGGTTCGACCGCCGCCGGGCCCGGTACGAGCGGCAGGGCGTCCTGGTGGAGGAGGCGGGGCTGGCGCGGGCGGAGGCGCGCTGCCTGGCCGACGCGGAGGCCCGTCGGCGGCGCCGGGTGCGGGACGCGGCGCGACGGGTGGTGGCGGACGCGCGGTTCGCCGAGTCCTTCGCGGCCGAGATCCTGCGGCTGCTGCCTGACTGTCCCGAGGGACGGGCCCGCGCGATCGCCGCGCACGCCTCGGTGCGGGGCAGCGGGCGAGTAGGGCGCAGCGCGGCCGGGCGGGCGTTGTCGACGGGCGCGGTGGTGTCGGCGGTCGTGGCGTCGGTACGGCACACGGACACGCCGTACGACCAACTGCTGATGACGGGGGTGCCCCGGTGGGAGGCGCGGCAGCGGATCGCGCCGCGGGTGGAGGCGGTGCTGCGGGAGTGGGGGTGGACGGAGGGGATCGGCGTGGTCCGACCGTGAGGACAACGGGACGGTGACGAACGTAGCCGTCCGAAGCGGGCGCTGGGAGCGGCTGCCGGGCCGGGCTCCAGGGCCGGTCTTCGGGGCCGGTCTTCGGGGTGGTGGACGCTCGCGTATGGGGCCGAGGTTCTCGGTGATGGTGGCCGGGGGCGCGGACGCCTTGACTGGGGTGGTGGACAGAGGTCGGCCGGGTGGGAGCCCGGTCCGAGGCGGGAGGTGAGGTTGTCATGATCGATGGGCCGTTCGCCGCGCTGATCGTGGTCGGGGTGCTCGGGACCGGGCTGGTGGCCGGGGTGTTCTACGGGTTCTCGGCCTTCGTGATGCGGGGCCTGGGCTCGCTGCCGCCGGAGCGGGCGGTGGCGGCGATGAACGGGATCAACGTCAGCGCGGTGCGGCCGCCGTTCCTGGCGCTGTTCCTCGGTGCGACGGGCGTGTGCGCGGCGACAGCCGTGGTGACCTGTGTGGTGTGGCCGGACAACGGGGCGGTGGAGCTGCTCGTGGGGAGCGCGCTGTATCTCGCCGGTTCGTTCGGGGTGACAGTGGCGGCGAACGTGCCGCGCAACACCAGACTGCTCGGACTGTCGCCGGACGGTGCGGAGGCCGCCGCGTACTGGCCGGTCTACATACGGGAGTGGACCGCGTGGAACCACGTCCGGACCGTCGCCTCGGTCGCCGCCGCCCTCGCCTACGTCCTGGCGCTCACCTGACGACCCACGTCCGACACGACAGCCCTGCCGCCCTGCCGCCCAGGCGGACAGGCGGACAGGCGGACAGGCGGACAGGCCCAAGACGGTACGCGCGAGCAAGCGCTCTCCGGCGGCCTGCGCGGCGCGCCGACGGGACGTATCGTGGCCGAAGAGCGCCGCTCGATGACGCAGGGCCCCGTCGTACGCGCAGCAAGGATGACGGCCATGGCCGATCCCAAGGGATTCATGTCCACGCCCCGCCAGGAATGGCCACGCCGACCGGTCGGGGAGCGGGTCCGGGACTGGGACGAGGTGTACGTTCCCGGCGCGCTGCTCCCGCTGGTCGGCGCGCAGGCCGACCGCTGTATGGACTGCGGCATCCCGTTCTGCCACGACGCGTGTCCGCTGGGCAATCTGATCCCCGAGTGGAACGACCTGGTGTCCCGCGAGGACTGGCGGGCGGCGAGCGACCGACTGCACGCGACGAACAACTTCCCCGAGTTCACGGGGCGGTTGTGCCCCGCGCCCTGTGAGGCGGGGTGTGTGCTCGCCATCAACCAGCCCGCCGTCACCATCAAGAACGTCGAGGTGGCGATCGCCGACCGGGCCTGGGAGGAGGGCTTCGCTGCGCCCAGGCCGCCGGACCGGCTGTCGGGACGGACGGTGGCGGTGATCGGCTCCGGGCCCACCGGGCTGGCGGCGGCCCAGCAGCTGACCCGGGCGGGGCACACGGTCGCCGTGTACGAGAAGGATGACCGGATCGGCGGGCTGATGCGGTACGGCATTCCCGCGTTCAAGATGGAGAAGCGCCATCTGGAGCGGCGGATCGAGCAGATGCGGGCGGAGGGGACGCGGTTCCGGACGTCGACGACGGTCGGGCGGGACGTCATGGCCGACGACCTGCGGACCCGCTACGACGCCGTGGTGATCGCCACCGGGGCGACCGAGTGGCGCGAACTGCACGTGCCGGGGCGCGAGTTGACCGGTATTCACCAGGCGATGGAGTATCTCCCGCTGGCCAACCGGGTCGGTGAGGGCGACCTGGCGGCGTCACCGATGTCGGCGGCGGGACGGCACGTCGTGATCGTCGGCGGCGGCGACACGGGCGCCGACTGCCTGGGCACGGCGGTGCGCGAGGGCGCCGCGTCCGTCACGCAGCTCGACATCTACGCGATGCCCGGCGAGTCGCGGGACGAGGACACCGAGCCCTGGCCGACGTATCCGAAGATCTACCGGCTGTCGGCGGCGCACGAGGAGGCGCGTGAGCTGCGCAGCGCGCCGGTGGCGGACGCGGACGCGAGGCTCTTCGCGGCGTCCACGCTCCGCTTCACCGGGGACGAGGCGGGGCGGGTCCGCGCCCTGCACCTGGTGGAGGTGGACGCGGACCGGCGTCCGGTCGACGGTACGAGCCGGTCGATCCCCGCCGATCTCGTGCTGCTCGCCCTCGGCTTCACCGGGCCCGCGCGTGAGGACGGGATCGTCGAGCAGCTCGGGCTGACGCTGGAGCCGCGCGGGACGCTGGCACGGGACGGGGACTTCGGGACCGGGGTGCCCGGGGTGTTCGCGGCGGGCGACGCGGCGCGCGGGCAGTCGCTGATCGTGTGGGCGATCGCGGAGGGCCGGGCGGTGGCCGCAGCGGTCGACCGCCATCTGACGGGGTCGTCGCGGCTGCCGACCCCGATCGGCCCGTACGACCGGCCGCGGAGCGTGTAGCGGCCGCCGGGGCCGGACGAGGCTCGCGGAGTCCGCCTCCGGGCCGCGGCCTCGGCGTGCGCGGCGCCGGGGGCGCCCTCGTCGATGATCAGTGTCGGGGCTGGTGTGCGCGGTCGTACGTGCCGCCCCACGAACCGCCAAAGACCTTCTGTAAGGTGCGTTTCCATGGTGGATTCGTGGGTCAATGCGGCGGAGCGGATCGGGGTCGACCTGCATCTGGAGCTGTCCGGGCTGTCCGGCCCCGGCGGGCGCCGGGCCGCGCTGACCCGGGCGTTGCGCGAGGCGGTGCGCGGGGGACGGCTCGCGCCGGGCACCCGGCTGCCGCCCTACCGTTCGCTCGCCGCCGACCTCGGAGTGGCGCGCAACACGGTGGCCGACGCCTACGCGGAGCTGGTGGCGGAGGGCTGGCTCACCGCGCGGCAGGGTTCCGGGACCCGGGTCGCGGACCGCGCCCGACCGCTGCGACACGCCGTACAGAGCCCGGTTGTGGCACCTCCACGCGCGCGTGGTCCGCTGTTCGACCTCCGGCCGGGCACCCCGGACGTGTCGGAGTTCCCGCGCGCCGCCTGGTCGGCGTCCTACCGGCGGGCGCTCCAGCGGGCGCCCAGCGAGGTGTTCGGTCCCGCCGACCCGGCCGGGCGTCCGGAGCTGCGCGAGGCGCTGACCGAGTACCTGGCCCGTGCGCGCGGGGTCCGCACCGAGCCCGGCCGCATCGTGATCTGCTCGGGCTTCGCCCACGCGCTGCGCCTGCTGTTCGGGGCGGGCACGCTCGGACCGGGGGTGCTGCGCGGCCCGCTCGCGGTCGAGGCGTACGGCCTGGACTTCCACCGCGGGCTGCTCGCCGACGCGGGCGTACGCACCGTTCCGCTGCCGCTGGACGAGGAGGGCGCGCGCGTGGAACGGCTGGGGCGGGAGCGGGGTGTGCTGCTGACGCCCGCGCACCAGTTCCCGACGGGCGGCCCCCTGCACGCGCGCCGCAGGACGACCGCGATCGACTGGGCACGCGCGCGCGGAACGGTCGTCCTGGAGGACGACTACGACGGCGAGTTCCGCTACGACCGGCGGCCGGTGGGCGCCGTCCAGGGGCTCGACCCCGAGCACGTGATGTACCTGGGCTCGGTCAGCAAAAGCCTCTCCCCCGCGCTGCGCCTGGGCTGGATGGTGCTGCCGGAGCGGTATGTGGACGGCGTTCTGGCGGCCAAGGGGGAACGTGAGGCCTGGACGAGCGTCACGGACCAGTTGGGCCTGGCCGACTTCCTGACCAGCGGGGCGTACGACCGGCACGTACGGCGGATGCGGCAGCGCTATCGCGCGCGCCGGGACCGGCTGGTCGAGGCGCTCGCCGCACGCGCGCCGGACGTCGAGGTGACCGGGGTGGCGGCCGGGCTGCACGCGGTGCTGCGGCTGCCGCCGGGCACCGAGCGGCCCACGGTCGAGGCGGCCGTGCGGCGGGGCCTGGCCCTGGAGGGCCTGGCCGGGTTCCGGCACCCGGACACGGACATGCCGCCGCGCGACGGCCTCGTCGTGGGCTACGCGACGCCCGCGGAACACGCGTACGGGGCGGCGCTGGACGCGCTGTGCGGGGTGCTGCCGTAGGACCGGTTCCGGATACGTTCCGCTCGCGGTTCCGGTGCGGCGGGCAGCACCCGCGACGCTCCTGCGCCCGCCCCACGGGACCGGGGGACGGCGGTCGGGCCGATTCAGGGCTTGCGGGCCACCGCCCCGTACCCCGGAATGACCCCGTCCTCCTGGCCCGGCACCGGTTCGCCCAGTTCGGGGTGCCAGTCGGGCACCACCGAGACTCCGGGCTCGACCAGTTCCAGGCCGTCGAAGAACCGGGCGAACTCCGTACGGGAGCGCAGGGCGAGCGAGATGCCCGCCGCCTTCAGTTTCGCGGTGGCCGCCGCCGACTCCTCCGGGGTGAAGTCGGCGGTGGCGTGGGTCATCACCAGGTAGCTGCCGGAGGGCAGTTCGGCCAGCAGGCGGCCGACCAGCTCGTGCGCGCCGTCCGTGTCGGGGACGAAGTGCAGGAGCGCGATCAGGGACAGCGCCACCGGCCGGTCGAGGTCCAGGATCTTCCTGGCGCCCTCCATGACGGTCGCCGGGTCGCGCACGTCCGCCTGAAGGTACTCCGTGACGCCCTCGGGCGTGCTCCGCAGCAGGGCCGCGGCGTGCGCGAGGACGATCGGGTCGTTGTCGCAGTAGACGACGCGCGCGTCGGGCGCGGTCCGCTGGGCGACCTGGTGGAGGTTCGGCTCGGTCGGTATGCCCGTGCCGACGTCCAGGAACTGGCGGACGCCCCGGTCGGCCAGCCAGCGCGTGGCCCGGTGCATGAACGCCCGGTTGACGCGGGCCATCACCGGGACGCGGGGGTCGAGGGCCAGCATCTGGCGGCCCATCGCCTCGTCGACGGGGTAGTTGTCCTTGCCGCCCAGATACCAGTCGTACATCCGGGCGGGGTGGGGCCTGCTGGTGTCGATCTCGACGGTGGGGTCCTGGCCGGTCATGAGGAACTCCGTAAGCATGCGCAGCGGTAGGCGATCACGTCAGCAACCAAACAAGAAAGAGGAAAAGGAAGAGAAGGAAGAGAAAGACAAAGGGAAGAGAAAAGGCACAAGACAAGAGGAGGGGGGACGGGGGAGAAAAATCAGCGGGAGCGTGGTTCAGGAGAGCAGGAAGTCCGCCTCACCCGCCTTCGCGCCCTCGATGAAGGCGGTCATCTCGGCGGAGGTGTAGATGAGCGCGGGACCGTCGGGGTCGGTGGACTGGCGGACGGCGATCCGGCCGTCGGAGAGCTTCATCGCCTCCAGGCAGTTGCCGCCGTTGCCGCCGCTCCAGGGCTTGTGCCAGCCCTCGCTGCCCAGTTCCCTCGCGGGCATGCCGTTGTAGATCCGCTGGGTGCGGCCACGCGGCCTGGTCTGGGACTTGATTCGATCCATTCACAGCTCCTTGCGGAGATCCCGGAGGATCTCCTTCGTGCGATGTGCCGTAGCGGCCTGCGCCGCCATGCGGTCCATGACCTCCAGGTGGGTCGCCACCTCGGTGCGCGCGTCGAGGTAGACCGCGCCGGTCAGGTACTCGCTGTAGACCATGTCCGGAAGTTCGGGCATGGCGAATCGGAACAGCACGAAGGGCCCGTACGTGCCGGCGTGCGGCCCCGCGGAGAACGGGGCGATCTGCAGGGTCACGTTGGCCAGCTTCGTGGCGTCGAGCAGTTTGTCGATCTGCGCGCGCATCACCTCCGGTCCGCCCACGGGGCGGCGCAGAACGGTCTCGTCCATGACGACCCACAGGCGGGGCGCGTCGGGGCGGGTGAGGAGCACCTGGCGCTGCATGCGCAGGTCGACGAGGCGCTGGATGTCCTCGGGCCGGGTCTGGCCGATGGCTCCGGAGCGCAGCACTCCGCGCGCGTAGTCCTCGGTCTGGAGCAGGCCGGGGACGAAGTGCGGTTCGTACTGGCGGATCAAAGAGGCCGCGCCCTCCAGGCTGACGTGCATGGAGAACCAGCCGGGCAGGACGTCATGGAAGCGCTGCCACCAGCCGGGCTTGTTGGCCTCCTCGGCGAGCTGGACGAAGCCCTCGGCCTCCTGGTCGGTGACCCCGTAGGCCTTCAGCAGGAGTTGGAGGTACGGGATCTTGAGGGAGACCTCGGCCATCTCCATGCGGCGGACCGTGGCGGGCGCGACACGGAGGATGCGAGCCGCCTCCTCACGCTTCAGCCCGGCGCGTTCCCGCAGGTCCAGCAGGCGACGACCGAGGACGACCTGTCCCACGGTCGGCGCGGACCGCGGTTCGCTCACGCTCCACCTCCACGAAGAGCCGGGCCGACGGGTCGGTGGGCCGACGGGTCGGAGTCGAAGAGTTCCCGACAGCCCTACGGCGCCACGCGAAGACCTCACTCGAAGATCTGTACGAATATTTCGTTCGTACGTACGGATCTCCGCCGATCCCAACTGGCGCCGCTCGATGTGCTGTTGCGTGCAGTGTGCCATGGCGTCTCACCGCGTCACACAGCACTCTGCATTTTTCAGAGTGACACTTGCCAAGTGTTCACGGCGGGGCGATAGTGGCAAGCGTGATTCCGTCCGCGCCCTTAGGAACAGACGCTGCCGCAGGCCGCCCCCAGGGTCTCGGTGCCGCCGCGGGAGCAGGCCCTTACGAGGCCGCTGCCGAGCGCCGGTTCCGATTCGAACTGGCCGCCCATCCGGGTTCTCCCGCCCAGGCCAGACGCCTGACCCGGGCGCGGCTGACCGGATGGTCGGTGTGCGAGGACACCTGCGACACCGCCGCCCTGGTCATATCCGAACTCGTCACCAACGCCATCGTGCACACCGCGAGCGGTGTCGTCGTCTGCGAACTGTCCGACGGCGACGATCTCGTGCGGATAGCCGTGCGGGACCAGGGCTGCGCTCCCGGCGAGCCGCACCCCTCCCCGCAGCGCCCCGAGGAGGAGCACGGCAGAGGCCTGTTCCTCGTGGACGCCCTGTGTCGCGCCTGGGGCGCGCAGGAACACGGCACCGGTCTGCTGGTCTGGGCCGACCTGGCCCGCGGGACCGACGAGGCCGGAGCCGAGGTCGAGCCCGCGCGCGGAGCGGCCGAGACGGCCGCGGAAAGCGGTACGGCGATACCACCGGCGGCGGCTCGGGAGACCGGCGACGGTGACACCGGCACCGACTTCGCCCGCCTCGCCGACCGGAGCCACTCCAGCCTCGCCCACGCGCTCACCCGCCCGCGCAACGATCTGGGCTGGGGCGCCCCGCCGAAGCCCGGCCCGGCCGACGGCTCCGGCGACGACAACGACGCGCCCACCGAGTCGGACAACGGGGCCGCCCCGCAGGACACCACCGGCGCCACCACCCCGCAGGACACCACCGCCTCCAGCGACGCCACCGCCGACACGGCGCCCGCGGGGCGGCACAGCACCCGCGACGAGCGGATACGGGAGCGCGGCGAGCGCGGGGGCGATCACCCCGATCCGTCCGGGCACGCCCCGGAGGCCGATGCGAAGAGCGGCCCAGCGAGTGATCCGGGCGACGCGCGGCTGGTGCTGGCCCCCGAGGACCGGAACATGAGCGTGGACCACGGCCAGGGCCAGGTTCACAGCCCCGCCCACGGCAACCGTGCCGTCACGCCCGCTCGCCGCCCGCACCACCCGCCCGGCTCCGAGCCCCGCGCCTCAGGTGGGGACACACGGCCCGCCACCGGCCCGCTGAACCGCCTTCCGCACCTTCCCGGCCACGCCCACCCGGCCGACGGTCCGCTGCCGCGTGTGAGCCAGCAGTGGCAGCGGGCGGGGGCGGGACCGGGGGCCAGTGTTCCCGGCCGGTCCGCCGATCCGGCCGGGGACGCCGCTACGAAGCCGACGGGTCCGCAGAGCAAGCGTTCCGCGCCACCCGCCCAGCCCGCGCCACCTGCCCAGTCCGCGCCGGCCACGTCCGCCGCCCCGGCCCCGGCCTCTTGGAACTCCGCGGCGCGCGACCGGGGCACCGGATGAGCGCCGGAACAGGGCGCTCCGGCCTGCTGACGCTGGACACCGTGGTCCGCCTCGGGCGCGGCGCGCGGGGCGGCGTCCGCCCGGCTCCCCGCCGCCTCGCCCTCCCGGAGGGCATGACGGCCCCTCTCGGCTGCGACGCGGTGGCGGTACCGGCCCGGTTCGGACCGCTGGTCATGCCCCGCCTGCCGCGCGTCGGCTGCGTCTTCGCCGACGAGACGCAGTGGTGGTGGCTGGTGCCCTCCGACTCCGACTACGCCCTGGAGTGGCCGGCTCCCGCCCGGTACGCCACCGGCGCGATCGTCCTGGACACGCCGCGCGTCCCCGGTCTCATCCACCGACCGGACGGCACGGTGCCGTACACCCCGCCGATCCCCCTCTACCTGACTCTGTGCCGCCTGACGGACACTCCCCCGACCTGGTCACGGCCGGTCAGCGCGTAGCGGCGACGCCGGTCACTCGGCAGGTCAAGAAGTGACTGGCGCCTCAATCGAGGGCCTCGGCGCGCCGTACGACCACCAGGAACGTGTCCGTCGTCAGGTCCATGACCACCTCGGCGGCCAGGCCCTCCATGCGTCGCGCGTGCGCGAACTCCTCCGCGGGCCACGATCCGCGCGGCCCGCCCGCGGGAAAGCGTTCGAGCACTGTTCGCCCGTTCACCATCTCGCACCTCCAGAAAGCGTTGCTTGGAGGAGTTAACGCTCTCCGGAGGCAGGAAGCCTCGGTCGGTGACCGTACTGAGACGTAGCTGACACGGGTTCAGTGCGGAGGGTGAGGATGTGATCACCTTCTGATCATCTTCCGTAGGAAGGTGATTACGTTCCGCGTCAGAAGTCGTACTCGTCGTGATAGCGCACACCGGCGCTGCCCGCAGGCGCGCCGAGGCTCGACGCGCGCCCCTCGGGCATCTCCCACGCCTCCTGCCGTCCGAGGGCGGTGAGGTCGAGCAGGCTGGTGGTCGAGCCGAGTCCGTCGAGGCCCCGCTCGTACGTCGAGTACGTGTGGAAGACGCGTTCGCCGTCCCGGAGGAAGCAGCTCATGCCGGGCCGTTCGAGGAGCTGTCCGTCCTGCTCCAGGGTGACGTCGAAGTCGCGGTTGAAGGTGGTGCCGTGGGAGGAGTACCAGGGCACGGTCCAGCCCATGCGCGCCTTGAACGGCAGGATGCGCGGGAAGGGCGCGCGGGAGACGGCGGCGAAGGACGTCCCGCGGGCTTTGAGGTGGGCTAGGTGCCCGATCTGGTCGAGGAAGGCGGAGCACCTGCGGCAGCCCGCGTCCCACTCCGGGTCGAACATGAAGTGGTACACGACGAGTTGCGGACGTTCCTCGAAGAGGTCCGCCAGGGTCGATCTGCCCTCGCCGCCCTCGAAGACGTACTTCTCGGTGACCTCGACCATCGGCAGCCCGCGCCGCTCGGCGTTGAGCGCGTCGCGCGCGCGGGTCGCGGCCTTCTCCTTGGCGAGCAGTTCCTCGCGCGCGGTACGCCATTCCTCGCGCGAGACGATCTCCGGAAGTGCCATGGGTCCCTCCTGTGCAGCGGTCCGTCCGCAGTGGTGACCGGTGCCGGGGGCGGAACTCATCGCGCGCGTGGAGACTTTCTCCCCGTACGCGGGCGGGCGGGCCTCAGGGCGTGGACGCGGCGGTCGTGCCGGGGGTGCCCGGCAGGCCCACCCGCTCCCCCGTGTCGGCCAGTTCCCGCAGGAGTTCGTCGAGGCGGTCGCGGTGCGGACGGTCGAGGCGGCCCGCGTCGTCGAGGTGGACGGCCGCGGCGGTCGTCGTGTCGACGAGGCGTTCGAGGAGGGCCGCGACCTCGTCGGTGCCCTCGGTGTGCCGGGCGAGCGCGGGCAGTTCGGCGGCGGCGAGGGCGATGGCGCCGCGGGCCTCGGCGAGGGTGCGGTAGGCCTGGCGGCGCAGGAGCCAGCGGGTGGCGCGGTCGCCGGAGCCGTCCAGGACGTGGACCACGTAGGCGTGGGCGGCGGCGGTCGCGGCCGTGAGACGCGCGCGTACCCGGCCGCCGCGCTCCCCCGGCATCGGCAGATGGCCGACGACCAGGACGATGACGCAGGCCAGCAGCGTCTCGCCTATGCGGCCCGCGGAGGCCTGCGGTTCACCGCCCACCATGACCAGGGACAGCACGAGCACGGTGACGACGGCGGTCTGCGCCGCGAAATGCCGGGTCGAGACGGGGATGAGCGCGCCGCAGAGGGCGACCAGGACCACGAGTCCCTGCGGATGCGGCAGCAGGGCGGCGAGCCCGGCGAACAGCAGCGCGCCGAGCACGGTGCCCGCGGCGCGGCACAGCACGCGTGAGACGAGCGGTCCGAGGTCGGGCTTGACCAGGAAGACCGCGGTGACGGGCAGCCAGTACCAGTGCGGGTGCGCCCCGTACCAGTGGGTGTGGTGCAGCGCCTGGGCCACGGCGGCGCTCACGCCGAAGCCGAGGGCGACGCGCGTCCCGTACTCCCGGCCGCCCGTCCCGGCCGCGGCCCGCAGCACCTCACGCGCGCGCCGCACGCCGCGCGGCCGCGCGGCCAGGTCGGCTCCGGTACCGGAACCGTCACCCGTGAGGCCTCCCCTGCCGTCGAAGGCGTCCGCGGCCCGCAGCAGCGCGTCGTCCAGGGCCCGCAGCGCGGGCGCGGACCGGGCGGGCGCGGGCAGCGGCCCCCCGACCGTGTTCTCCCGTACGGCGACGGCGAGGCGCCGCGATCCCGCGCACGCGCGCGCGGTGAGGGGCTGCCCGGACCAGGCGAGGGCGGTGGCGGCCTCGGCGAGGGGCAGGGCGGCGGCGTACTGCGCGCGCAGGCGCCGTTCGGTGGCCGAGCCGGGGAGCCGCAGCAGCCGGGGCCCGGCGAGGGCGTCCTGGGCGTGGTCGAGGGCGGCGGTGAGCGCGGCCCGCCGGGCGGTGGCGTGTCCGGTGCCCGCGGCCTCCAGGAGGTCGGCCACGGCGTCGTACACGTCGGCCACGGCCGTGCGCTCCCCGTCGAGGCGGAAGGCGCCTGCCGGTGCGCCGGGGGTGGGCAGGGCGAGCCGGAGCAGGAGCAGCCAGCCCGCGCCGGCGAGGAAGGCGGCGGCGTGGGCCCCGGCGCTGCCGGGCAGCGGCATCCCGGCGCCGATCGCCGCGCCGACGAGCACCTGGGTGCCCGCGGCGGACGCGACGGGTCCGACGGCGCTCGCCCCGCCCGCGAGGAGCCCGAGGCCGGTGAGGGCGAAGGTCAGCCCGACCGGTCCCAGGCCATCGCCCGCGACGCTGCCGACGAGGAGGCCGGACGCGCCCGCGAGGGCGGGCGCGCCGATCCGCCGGATCGCGGAACGGCGGCTTCCGGGCCGGTCGTTGATCCCGGCGAGCATCGCGGCGATGGCGGCCACCACGCCGAGGGAGGTACGGCCGACCAGGAGGCCGGTGAGCAGCAGCGGCCCGGCGGCGAGCGCCCCGCGTACGACCGCGCTCCACGGCAGGGGCCCGTGCTGGGCGCGCAGGGCGTGCGCGAGCCAGGGCGGCAGAGCGGTCGGTGTGCGAACGGCAACGGCGGAACGCGGGGGCACGGGGCTCCTGTCGGTGGAGGGCGGGGTGCGCCTTCGGACGACGGTGGCCGGGGGTGCGCTGCTGGGGCGGTGCCTCCACGGTACGGGGAGATCTTGGAGAAGACGGGGCGGGAGCGTTTCCGGAAGGTGACGGAAGGCCGGGATCGGGGGTTCTTTATGAACGCAATCCGTGCGTGAGCGCCACGGGGGCGGGGGTGACGCGGGCGGGGGGGGCGACGCGGGCCAGGGGGCGACGCGGGCGGGGGCCACGCGGAGGGGCGCGATGAGGGGCCGTGATCCGGCGAGGGCTGTGGGCGGTCGCCGCCGCCGACGTCCCGTGTGGCTGCGCCGTCCCCGCCCCGCGCGGCGACGCCGCTCCGCGTCAGAAGTCCCAGATGTTCCGGTGCCGGTGACGGGTCGGCGGGAAGTCCAGTTCCTCGGCGAGAGCGAGCAGGCCGCCCGGCGGGGCGGCGCGCAGGCGGTTGCGGGCGCTCGCGCGGAACACGGCCAGCGCGGCGCGTGCCCGCACCTCGTACGGGCCGTCGACCCCGGCGTTGAGCGAGCGGGGGTAGGTGTAGGCGACGAACGCCCGGTCCACGGGGACGGGCAGCGGGCGCCGTCCTTCGCGCCGGGCGCGCGCCGTCTCGCGCGCGGTACGGCGCAGCGCGGTGAGCCGGTGGCCGCTGCGCAGCCCGGCCCACCGCGTCGACCAGGGCGCGGGGTCGTGGTTGCGGTGGCGGGGGCGGACGTGGTGGACGGTGCGGGACATGACGGACCTTCCGCGGCCCGCCGGGATCTCCGGCGTGGCGGCTAGAAATCCGCCGCCGTGAACCGCCCCAGACGCTTGGTACGCATGGGCGGAAGCGTGCCGTCCGGGGGTCCGGACCGTCCAGTGGTTTTCGGTGCCGGGGCCGATTGTCAGTGGGGGGCGCTTCAATGGGTGATGTCGTCACAGAGCGTCACGACAAGGACGTCAGGCAGGCGTCGGAGCGTCGGGCACAGCTATCGGGGGGTCGGGATGGTGCGGTACACGGAGGACGAGCGGCGGTACGTGTCCCTCGCGGGGCTGCGGATGCGGGGCTGGACGGGGCCGCTGGTACGGCGACTGCTGGGACCGCCGGACCGGCTGAGCGTCGATCCCCGGTCCAGGGCGGCACCCCATCTGCGGCTGTACCGGGTGGAACGGGTGGAGGCGGCGGAGCGCGGCGCGGAGTTCCGGGAGGGCCGCACTCGGCGGGCGGCGACGGCCTCACCGGCCGCTGGGCCTGGCGGCGAGGCACCTCCACCACGTGAGGACACAGGAGCGCCACCTGGTCCGGGCCGGGCCCTGCCCTCCGATACGGGTGAGGCGGATCGGCCCGATCCGGGCGAGGAAGCGCGCCGCCGTGTGCGTCGCCCGTCGGGGCGACGTCCGTGATCCGCCGGTCAGCCGGGCGCGCCCCACACCCTCCGCTTCGGTTCCGGTGCCGCGAAGCTGCCGGTCCGGCTGGTGCGCAGGCCCAGGTCCACCAGCGCCTCGGCCAGCTTCACGGCGGCGGCGACCCCGTCCACGACCGGGAGGCCGAGCTTCTCCGCCACCGTCCGTTGCAGTCCCGTCATCCCGGCACAGCCGAGCACGAGCACCTCGGCCCCGGCCTCACGGGCGCGTTCGGCGGCGGTGAGGAAGGCGGCCTCGGTGCGCTCGGCGTCGCCGAGGTCGAGCACGCCGAGTCCGGTGCCGACGACGGCGGCGCAGTTGCGGGCCACCCCGGCCAGTTCCAGGCTGTCCTCGATCTGGCCGCGCGAGCGCTCCAGGGTGGTGACGACGCCGTAGCGGCGGCCGAGCAGGCAGGCGAGGTGGGCGGCGGCCTCGGTGATGTCGACGACGGGTACGTCGACGAGTTCGCGCACGCCCTCGCGCCCGTGCTCGCCGAACCCGGCGAGGACGACGGCGTCGTAGGGCGGCCCGTCGTAGGTGCGCAGGGTGTCGAGGACGGCGGCGGCGGAGAGGTAGCTGTCGAGCCAGCCCTCGGCGGAGGCGGGTCCCCACGCGGGGGTCAGACCGGTCACGGTGGTGCCCGGACCAGCCGCGGCCCGGGCACCTCGTACGATCTCGGCGGTCATCTCCTGCGTGGTGTTGCAGTTGGTGACGACGATCCGCACGTCTCTCAGACCTCCGTGGACGTCTCGGCGGCGGGGGCGAGGGCCGGAGCGGGGGCCGCCCCGGCCGCGCGCTCGTCGCGGCACAGGAACAGGTACAGACCCCCGGCGAGGGCGGTCCCGATGAACCAGGAGTACGGGGCCACGTCACCGAAGGCCTTCACCAGTGCGAGGACCGCCGCGACCGCCGCCGAGGGGAGGAACGCCCCCAGGGCCTTGGGGTTGACGCCCCGGCGGTAGTGGTAGCGGGAGCCGGGGCGGGCGTCGAAGAGGGCGTCCATGTCGATCCGGCCGCGCTTGACCAGGAAGTAGTCGACCATGATCACGCCGAACAGCGGGCCGAGGAAGGCGCCGAGGCCGCCGAGGAAGTAGTTGACGACGGTGGGGTTGGAGAAGAGGTTCCAGGGGGTGACGAGCAGCGCGGCGACCGTGCTGATCAGACCGCCGACCTTGAAGGTGATCTTCTGCGGCCAGACGTTGGCGAGGTCGTACGCCGGGGAGACGAAGTTGGCGACGATGTTGACGCCCATGGTGGCCACGGCGAAGGTGAACGCCGCCAGCACGAGGACCCAGGTGTTGCCGACCTTGGCGACGAGTTCCGCCGGGTCGGTGATGGCCTCGCCGAACACCTCCAGCGAGCCCGCCGTGACGATGACCGAGACGACGACGAAGGCGGTGGAGTTGATGGGCAGACCCCAGAAGTTGCCGCGCCGCACGGTGCGGTAGTCGGGGGCGAAGCGGGAGAAGTCGCAGAAGTTGAGCATCAGGGTGCCGTAGGTGGCGAGGATCAGCCCGATCGCGCCGAACCACTGCCGCCACTGCTCGCCCACGGAGACCGGGTGCGGGGTGGAGGTGAGGGAGATCGTCCAGCCGGCCTTGGCGAGGATCCAGACGGCCAGCGCGATCATCACGAGCCAGATCGCGGGGCCGCAGAAGTCCTGGAACTTGCGGACCGACTCCATTCCCTGCGTGATGATCAGCGCCTGGATCAGCCAGAGCGAGACGAAGGAGACCCAGCCGAGCGCGTCCAGGCCGAGGAACGAGTGGTGGGTCCAGGACTCCAGACCGGGCCAGGCCGCGAGCAGCATCACGTTGACCGCGACGGAGGCCAGATAGGTCTGGATGCCGTACCACATGATGGCGATCACGGCGCGGATCAGGGCGGGGATGTTGGCGCCCCACACGCCGAAGCTGATGCGGCTGACCACGGGGAACGGCACGCCGTGGCGCTGGCCGATGCGGCCCATCCAGTTCATGCCGACGTAGATGAGGACGAAGCCGACGAGGAGGGAGGTGAAGACCTGCCAGACGTTCATGCCGAGGACCAGCAGACCGGCGGCGAAGGTGTAGTTGCCGAGGTTGTGGACGTCGGACATCCACAGGGCGAAGAGGTCGAAGACCTTCCAGTTCCGCTTTCCGGCGGGGGCCAGGTCTTCGTTGGTGAGCCGTGGGTCGGGGACGAACGCGGGGGCGCCGGTGGCTTCGGCGCGGTCGGCGAGGGACACGGGACCTCCAGGGCGACGGGGAGGGCGGAGGGGCTGCGGCCCGGCGGGGACCACAGAACGCGTCGTTTGGTATACCAAACTGCGGTCATGGTCCCGCCGTCAAGCGTTCCGACCGATGTCCGCTCCGTTACGGCTCCGTAAAAGCCCCCTCGCATCGGCGAAGATGGCTCCCATGAGCTCCCCGGCGAAGATCGAACCCCTCGGCGCGGTGCGGGAACGGGTCCTGGCAGCCCTGCGGCAGGAGATCATCGCCGGGCGGCTGCGCCCCGGCGACCGCCTGGTCGAACGCGAACTGGCGGACCGCTTCGGGGTGTCGAGGGTTCCGGTCCGCGAGGCCATCCGCGCCCTGGTGGCCGAGGGATTCGTGCTGTTCGAGACCCCGCGCCGGACGGTCGTGCGCAGACTGAGCCCGACGGACGTGAAGGAACTCTTCGAGCTGCGCGAGGCGTTGGAGGTGTACGCGGCCGGTCTCGCCGCCACCCGGGCCACCCCCGAGGCGCTGGCGGAGCTGCGGGAGCTGCTCGACCGGGCGGCCGAGGCGACCCGCGCCGGGGACGCCGAGACGATCACGGACGTCAACACCCGCTTCCACGACGGCATCCTGGCCCTGGCGGGCAACGGCCTGCTGATCTCGGTCATGGAACCGGTCGACGGCCGCCTGCGCTGGCTCACCCGGCAGAACGAGGAGTGGCCACAGCTCCTCACCGAGCACCGCGAGCTGTACGACGCCATCGCGTCCGGCGACCCGCAGCGCGCCCGTGCTCACGCCCTGACTCACGTGCAGGCCAACTACCGCTCCACGGTCCGCCACCTGTTCGGCGACGGGGCCGACCTGCCGCCGCCCGCCTGAGACGGGCTCGCCGCGGGATCGCTCAGCGCCGTCGGTCGTCCTGGACGGTGTCGGCGGGGTCGTCGGGGTCAGTGACGGGCAGGCCCGCCGTGAGCGCCGCCGTCCGCAGCACCTCCCGCAGCATGGCGGGGGTGAGGCGGCCGGTGAAGGTGTTGCGCTGGCTGACGTGGAAGCAGCCGTAGACGTCCAGGGGGTGAGCGGCGCCCGCGCCGTCGGGCAGGGGCAGGGACACGTGCGCGCCGTGGGCGAAGGCGGGTCGGGGGCGGGGGACGGACCGGCCGGTGGCGGCGAGGGCGGGCCAGGTGGCCTGCCAGCCGAACGCGCCGAGCACGACGACCGCCCGCAGCGTCGGCCGCAGCAGGCCCACCTCCCGGACCAGCCAGGGGCGGCAGGTGGTCCGCTCCTCGGGCGTGGGCTTGTTGGCGGGCGGCGCGCAGTGCACGGGCGAGGTGACCCGGACGCCGTGCAGGGTAAGACCGTCGTCGACCGCCACCGCGGTGGGCCGGGAGGCGAGGCCGACGTCGTACAGGGCCTGGTACAGCACGTCGCCGGAGCGGTCCCCGGTGAACATGCGGCCGGTGCGGTTGGCGCCGTGGGCGGCCGGGGCGAGGCCGACGATCAGCAGCCGCGCGTCGGGCGGACCGAACCCCGGTACGGGCCGCCCCCAATAGGTCTGCGTGGCGAAGGCCGCCCTCCTGGTCCGGGCGACCTCCTCCCGCCAGTCCACCAGCCGCGGGCAGGCCCGGCAGCCCGCGATCCGGTGGTCCAGCGCGGCCAGGGTGCCCACGGCAGCCCTGCCCCGTACCTCCTCCGCCGCGTCCGTCTCCCCACCGTAGGCGGAGCGGCCGCACGGGGCCGATCGGGTCGGGGCGGACCGGGTCGGGGCAGGGCGCTGCTTCGCGGCCCGCGTCACGCCGTACGCGTACGCCGTACCAGTCGTCGCAGGTCGGTCAGGGAGGCGCGGCGGACCCAGGCGATGAGGGCCAGCGGGACGAGCAGGATCAGGGGCGTGAGCGCGTTCTCGCCGTCGAAAGCGGTGAGCTGGACGACGAAGGCGCCCACCATGAGCGCGCCCAGCGCGGCGGCGCCGACCGAGCGCAGCACCGGGACGAGCAGCGCGATCGCGCCGGCGAGTTCGAGGACGCCGATGGCGTACATCCCGGGGTCGCCCCAGCCCATCCTGGCGAAGCTCTCGGCGGCCGACGGGTGGGCGATCAGCTTGGGCAGGGCGCTCGCGAGGGCGTAGAAGAGGGCGAGCAGGATCTCCAGCCCGAGGAGGGCGGCACGGGCCCGTCGGCGACCCGCGGTCATGCCGGAACCGCCCGCGGCGGGTACGGAGGCGGCGCCCGAGGCGGAAACATCGGTGGCGGGAGCGGCGGTGGCGGGAGCGGCGGTGGCGTCGGACATGGGGTTCTCCTGGGAAGCGGTCCGGGTGGTGTCGGAGAGATAGACCGGCCCGCCACCGTGAACTCATCGCGGACCGCACGATCCGGCCCGCACAATCCGGCCCGGCGACCGGGCCCGACGATCCCACTGCACGCCCCGGCCGCTCGTCTTCGCGCCGCAGCACCTCCGTGATCGCAAACTCCGTGATCGCGCCTCCCCCTCCCCCGGCTGCCCCACCACCGCCCTCTCCCTCTCCCCCTCTCCCTCTCCTCCTCCCCTCCCGCCACGGGGGAGTACCGTGCAGAGAGGAGTGGTGAGCGGATGCGGACCGGGAGTGAACCGACGACCGCGCGCAGCGCCCTGCGGATGCGGTGGTGGCTGAGCGTGTGGGGGCTGCTCTGGGCGGTTTTCGGGACGACCGCGTTCGCGCTCGTCGGACGGCCCGGCTGGGCGGTGGCCTGTGGGGTGCTGTGGCTGGTGGTCACGGTCGACCTCTCGGCGATCACCCGGCACCTGCGGCAGGGGCCGCACTACCAGCCGGGCCGCGACATACCGCCGTACCGGCCGCCGGAGGGCCGGATCAGGTGAATCCGCGGGCCCCCGGCCTCGCGGGGGGGGCAGGGGTACGCGGCTACGTGTCGAAGCGGGCCGCGCGCAGGTACTCCGGGTTCGGGTCGAGCGCGGCGGCGAGCCGGAAGTGGCGGGTGGCCTGGTCGCGGCGGCCCTGCCGTTCGTAGGTGCGGGCGAGCGCGAAGTGGGCGAACGCGTTGTCCGGCTCGCGCTCCAGGACGATCGTGAACTCCAGCTCCGCGGGACGCAGTTGCGCGGCGGCGAAGAAGGCGCGGGCACGCAGCAGCCGCGCCGCGGTGTTCTCGGGATGTGCGGCGATGACACCGTCGAGCAGCTTCACCGCGCCCCGCGGGTCCCGGGCGGCGAGCAGGTGCTCGGCGGCACGGAAGTCGATGACATGCGTCTCCGGAGTGCGTCCGGTCGAACCGCTGGTTTCGGGCACGGAAAATTCCTTCCCTCGCTCGCTGGGTTCAACGCGCCCGGAAAGCACCGCTATTCCGGCGCGCCGCTCCCCGGCTGATCCCCGGCCCGGTCGGGCGCCTGTGCCCGCCGGGTCAGCTCGGCCCACACCTCGTCGACGCGTCGTTCCAGGTCCGGCAGGGGTACGTCGTTGTCGATCACGAGGTCGGCGATCGCCCGGCGCTGTTCGCGGGTGGCCTGGGCGGCCATGCGGGCGCGGGCGTCGTCCTCGGTCATGCCGCGCAGCCGGACCAGGCGGTCGAGCTGGGTGGCGGGGTCGGCGTCGACGACGACGACGAGGTCGTAGAGCGGGGCGAGGCCGTTCTCGGTGAGGAGGGGGACGTCGTGGACGACGACCGCGTCGTCGGGGGCGGCGCTCTCCAGTTCGCGGGAGCGGGCGCCGACCAGGGGGTGCACGATCGCGTTGAGCGTGGCGAGCTTGTCGGGGTCGGCGAAGACGATCGCGCCGAGCGCGGGCCGGTCGAGGGCGCCGTCGGCGGTGAGGACGCCGGTCCCGAAGGCGTCGACCACGGCCGTGAGGCCGGGGGTGCCCGGGGCGACGACCTCGCGGGCGATGCGGTCGGCGTCGACCAGGACGGCTCCGCGGGCGACGAGCAGCCGGGACACTTCGCTCTTGCCGGCGCCGATCCCGCCGGTCAGGCCCACTTTCAGCATGACGGGAAGCTTAGGGCCTGCCGTGCGTGACGCCTACGGCAGGCCCTGACGGCTCGACGAGCGGACGAGGGGTCACGGTGTTCGGCCGTCGCCCCCCTGCCCGCCCCGAGGGCGGCTCTCAGCCGTCGCCCTCCCGCTCCGCGAGGAACTTCTCGAACTCCTGGCCGATCTCGTCGGCGGACGGGATCTCCACCGACTCGGCGAGCATGTTGCCGCGGGTCTCGGCGCCCGCGGCGGCGTCGTACTGGTGCTCCAGGCCCTGCACGAGGGCGGTCAGCTCCTCGTCGCCCTCCTGGACCTGGCGGTCGATCTCGGTCTGGGTGCGGTGGGCGTCGGTGCGCAGGGCGTGCGCGATGCCGGGCAGGACCAGGCCGGTTGCGGCCGTGATGGCCTCCAGGACGGTCAGGGCGGCGTCCGGGTAGGCGGAGCGCGCGATGTAGTGGGGGACGTGGGCGGCGACGCCGAGCACGTCGTGACCGGCTTCCGCGAGGCGGTACTCCACCAGACCCTCGGCGTTGCCGGGGACCTGTGCCTCGTCGAAGGGGCTGGGCCGGCCGGGCACCAGGTCGGTGCGGTTGCCGTGCGGGGTGAGGCCGACGGGCCGGGTGTGCGGGACACCCATCGGGATGCCGTGGAAGTTCACCGAGAGGCGGACGCCGAGGCGTTCGACGATCTGCCGGACCGCGGCGGCGAACCGCTCCCACTCGACGTCCGGTTCGGGGCCGGACAGAAGCAGGAAGGGGGCGCCGGTGGTGTCCTGGACGAGCCGGACCTCGATGGCGGGCTCCTCGTAGTCCGTCCAGCGGTCGCGCTTGAACGTCAGCAGCGGGCGGCGGGCCCGGTAGTCCACCAGCCGGTCGTGGTCGAAGCGGGCGACGACCTGGTGGGGCAGCGAGTCGAGGAGCCGGTCGACGATCTGGTCGCCGGTCTCGCCCGCGTCGATGTATCCGTCGAAGTGGTAGAGCATGACAAGTCCGGCCGACTCCTGGGCCAGCGCCACGTCGACGACAGCCAGCCCTTTCGGCTCCCATGCGTACAAACCCTGCGGATCAAGCACTTGGACCGCTCCTCCTCGTGTTCCTTCCGTACAACACGGGGGCGGGTGGCGGCATTCCCCGCCACCCGATCAAGATCACCGGAGTCTCGCGCGGCACACGCCCGCCGGAGCCGTTCCGGCGCTCCGAAGGTCCCTGGCACACGCCGAGGGCCCGCACCTCGGAAGGTGCGGGCCCTCGGTTCTCTCAGGCACTGCGGGTCTTGCTGGTCCTGCGTGGACGACGGCTACGACCGCTGCAAGCCCCGGGGGGCCTGCCGTGCGGTCGAGCCGGTCGAGCCGTCACCTGGAAGGTGTCAGCTCTGGCCGCCCGCGAGCTTCTCGCGGAGCGCGGCGAGCGCCTCGTCCGAAGCCAGGGCACCGGAGGTGTCCGCACCCTCGGAGGAGTACGAACCGCCACCCGAGGCGGCCGGAGCGGCGGCCTCGCCACCCTCGGCGGCAGCGGCGGCGTCGGCCTCGCGGGACTTGATGACCTGCTGCTGGTGCTGCTCGAAGCGGTTCTGGGCCTCGGCGTACTGGCCCTCCCACGCCTCGCGCTGGGTCTCGTAGCCCTCGAGCCAGTCGTTGGTCTCGGGGTCGAAGCCCTCGGGGTAGATGTAGTTGCCCTGGTCGTCGTAGGACGCGGCCATGCCGTACAGGGTCGGGTCGAACTCGACCGAGGCCGGGTCGGCACCGAAGGACTCGTTGGCCTGCTTCAGCGAGAGGCTGATGCGACGGCGCTCGAGGTCGATGTCGATGACCTTGACGAAGATCTCGTCGTTGACCTGGACGACCTGCTCCGGGATCTCCACGTGGCGCTCGGCCAGCTCGGAGATGTGGACCAGACCCTCGATGCCCTCGTCCACGCGGACGAACGCACCGAACGGAACCAGCTTCGTGACCTTGCCGGGCACGACCTGGCCGATCTGGTGGGTGCGGGCGAACTGCTGCCACGGGTCTTCCTGGGTCGCCTTCAGCGACAGGGAGACACGCTCGCGGTCCATGTCGACGTCCAGGACCTCGACCGTGACCTCCTGGCCGACCTCGACGACCTCGGAGGGGTGGTCGATGTGCTTCCAGGACAGCTCGGAGACGTGGACCAGACCGTCGACGCCACCCAGGTCCACGAAGGCACCGAAGTTGACGATCGAGGAGACGACGCCGGAACGGACCTGACCCTTCTGGAGGGTCGTGAGGAACGTCTGGCGGACCTCGGACTGGGTCTGCTCCAGCCAGGCACGGCGGGACAGGACCACGTTGTTGCGGTTCTTGTCCAGCTCGATGATCTTCGCCTCGAGCTCCTTGCCCACGTAGGGCTGGAGGTCGCGGACGCGGCGCATCTCGACCAGGGAGGCCGGGAGGAAGCCGCGGAGGCCGATGTCGAGGATGAGACCACCCTTGACGACCTCGATGACGGTACCGGTGACGATGCCGTCCTCTTCCTTGATCTTCTCGATGGTGCCCCAGGCACGCTCGTACTGGGCGCGCTTCTTCGAGAGGATCAGGCGGCCTTCCTTGTCTTCCTTCTGGAGGACAAGGGCCTCGATCTCGTCACCGACGGCGACGACCTCGTTGGGGTCGACGTCGTGCTTGATCGAGAGCTCGCGGCTCGGGATGACACCTTCGGTCTTGTAACCGATGTCGAGCAGGACCTCGTCCCGGTCGACCTTCACGATGACGCCGTCGACGATGTCGCCGTCGTTGAAGTACTTGATCGTCTCGTCGATCGCGGCGAGGAAGGCTTCCTCGTTACCGATGTCGTTGACCGCAACCTGCGGGGTGGTGGCGGTGGTCTCGGTGCTGCTCGTCATGTGGGAAAGGGCTCCGGTACGGACATTGAAGTCGTAGGTACTGCTTTACGCCGGGAGCCCGTTTCGCTCTGCAGAAGCCGGACAGCCAAGGAAGCGCCAACCGGTGACCCGGTGATGGCGCCTCGACAACCGAGGGGACATACAACAGATGCGAGCGCGACCTGCTACGTCTGAGGTGCGCAGGCCCGCAGCGCAACTTGTAGCATACGGGGGCAGCCGGGCAGGGTCAATGCGCGAAGGCGCACACCCGGGGCGGATCGCCGCATTCCCGGCACAGAACCTTTCTCACGAGGCCGCACAGGCCACGGTGAGACCCCCCGGAGCACCCCGTGTGCACCCCGGGAGAACCGCCCGAGGGCCTTCCCCCGGGCGGTGGGTTGGACGGAAGAGTACGACGAGGGAGCCGATCATCCAAGAGCCCGTGACGACCCCGGACCCGGCCGACGAGCCGGAGGCCACCCGCCGTGCGGCCGGGGTCACCGAGAGCGCCCGCGCCAACCGCGGCTGGTGGGACCGCAACGCGGACGAGTACCAGACCGAGCACGGCACCTTCCTGGGCGACGACCGCTTCGTGTGGTGCCCCGAGGGCCTTGACGAGGTGGAGGCCGAACTCCTCGGCCCGCCGGAGGAGCTGAAGGGGAAGTCGGTCCTGGAGATCGGCGCGGGCGCCGGCCAGTGCGCGCGCTGGCTCGCCGCCCAGGGCGCGCACCCGGTCGCCCTCGACCTCTCGCACCGCCAGCTCCAGCACGCGCTGCGCATCGGCGGGACGTTCCCGCTGGTCTGCGCGGACGCGGCGGTCCTGCCGTTCGCGGACGGCTCGTTCGACCTGGCCTGCTCGGCTTACGGGGCGCTGCCCTTCGTCGCCGATCCGGTGCTCGTGCTGAAGGAGGTGCGCCGGGTGCTGCGGCCGGGCGGCCGGTTCGTGTTCTCGGTGACGCACCCGGTCCGCTGGGCGTTCCCCGACGAGCCGGGCCCGGAGGGCCTGACGGCCGCCTCGTCGTACTTCGACCGCACGCCCTACGTCGAGCAGGACGACGAGGGCCGCGCGGTGTACGTCGAGCACCACCGCACGCTCGGCGACCGGGTCCGGGACGTCGTCGCGGGCGGTTTCCGCCTGGTGGACCTGGTCGAGCCGGAGTGGCCGGCCTGGAACACCTCGGAGTGGGGCGGCTGGTCCCCGCTGCGCGGCAGCCTGCTCCCGGGCACGGCCATCTTCGTCTGCGAGCGCGACTAGGGACGAGAGACTGCCGGGACCTTCCCCGAGGGCCGGGAAGGTCCCGAGGGCCGCGAAGCCCCGGCCCGCGCGCGTACGACACTTGGGGCGTGATCCGTGACGACGCCCTCGACGCGCTGCCCGTGCGGGCCGCCCTGCCCGCGCTGAACGACGCCCTGGACGCGCGCGGCGCGGCCGTGCTGGCCGCGCCGCCCGGTACCGGGAAGACGACGCTGGTCCCGCCCGCGCTGGCGGGGCTGCTCGGCGGGGGCCCGGCGCGACGGGTGGTCGTGGCGGAGCCGCGCCGGATCGCGGCCCGCGCGGCGGCCCGGCGGATCGCCTGGCTGCTGGGCGAACGGCCCGGCGAGCGGGTCGGCTACACCGTGCGCGGGGAGCGCGTCGTGGGACGGCACACGCGCGTGGAGGTCGTCACGACCGGCGTCCTGCTGCAACGCCTCCAGCGTGACCAGGAGTTGTCCGGTGTCGACGTGGTCGTCCTGGACGAGTGCCACGAACGCCACCTGGACGCCGACACGAGCGCCGCGTTCCTGTGGGACGTGCGCGAGACGCTCCGCCCCGACCTGCGTCTGGTGGCGGCCTCCGCGACCACCGACACCGCGGGCTGGTCCCGGCTGCTGGGCGGGGCGCCGGTGGTCGAGGCGACGGGCACGGCATACGACGTCGAGGTGGTGTGGGCGCCCCCGGCCCGTCCGGTACGGCCGCCGCACGGCATGCGGGTCGACCTGGCGCTCCTGGCGCACGTGGCGTCGGTGGTGCGGCGGGCGCTGGCCGAGCGGCCCGGGGACGTGCTGTGTTTCCTGCCGGGGGTGGGTGAGATCGCGCGGGTGGCCGGTCAGTTGGGCGGTCTCGGCGAGGTGGACGTGCTCCAGGTCCACGGGCGGGCCCCGGCCGCCGTGCAGGACGCGGTCCTCGCGCCGGGCGGACGGCGCCGGGTGGTGCTGGCCACGTCGGTCGCCGAGTCGTCCCTGACGGTGCCCGGTGTGCGGGTGGTCGTCGACTCGGGCCTGGCGCGTGAGCCGCGCGTGGACCACGCGCGCGGGCTGAGCGCGCTGACGACCGTACGCGCGTCGCGCGCGGCCGGGCGGCAGCGGGCCGGGCGGGCGGGGCGGGAGGCGCCCGGCGCGGTGTACCGCTGCTGGGCGGAGGCCGAGGACGGCCGCCTGCCCGCCTTCCCGGCTCCCGAGATCAAGGTCGCCGACCTGACGGCGTTCGCGCTCCAGGCGGCCTGCTGGGGCGATCCCGACGCCTCCGGGCTGGCACTGCTGGACGCGCCCCCGGAGGGCGCGATGGCGGCGGCGCGCGCCCTGCTGACGTCGATCGGCGCGCTGGACCCGGCCGGACGGGCCACCGCACGCGGGGTACGGCTCGCCCGGCTGGGCCTCCACCCGCGCCTGGGACGCGCACTCTGGGACGGCGCTTCGACGGTCGGCCTGGAGCGGGCCGCCGAGGTCGTCGCGCTGCTCAGCGAGGAGGTGCCGCGCGACTACGGCGACGACCTGGCCGCCGCGCTGCGCTCCGCCCGGCGTGGGGGTGACGGCTACGCGGCACGGTGGCGCGCGGAGGTGCGGCGACTGCGGTCGGTCGCGACGGCGGAGGGCGGCCTTGCGGGCGCGGGCGCCGTGGAGCCGGGCGCCCCGGAACAGGGCTCCTCGAAGCAGGGCTCCTTGCGGCACGGCTCTTCCGGCGGCGGGCGTCCTGGCGTCGGCGGGGCGAGCCACAAGGCGGCACGTCCGGCGAGCGACCAGGCCGAACGTTCGGCGAGCGACCAGGCTGCACGCACGGCGGACAACCATGCGGCACGCGCGGTGAGCGACCAGGCGCCACGCCCCGCGGGCGGCCAGGAGGGCCGTCACGGCATGTCCGACGACCGTGCCGTCGGGGAGGTCGTCGCCCTCGCCTTTCCCGAGCGGCTTGCGCGCGCGGACGGCGGTTCGTGCCTGATGGTGTCGGGGACCCGCGCCGAGTTGGGCGAGGCGTCCGCGCTGCGGGGCGTGCCGTGGCTCGCCGTCGCGGTGGCGGACCGCCCGCCGGGGAAGGGGCACGCGCGCGTGCGGCTCGCCGCGGTCGTGGACGAGGCGGCGGCGCGGCGCGCGGCGCGCGCGTTGCTCGACGAGCGGGACGAGGTCCACTGGTCCGCCACGGGCGGCGGTTCGGGTGGGTCCGGCGGGTCGGCCGGTTCGGGTGGGTCGGCCGGTTCAGGTGGGGACGTCGTCGCGCGGCGGGTGGAGCGGCTGGGGGCGGTGGAGCTGACGGTGCGCCCGCTGCGGGACGCCGACGCCGGACTCGTACGGGAGGCCCTGCTGGAGGGGTTGCGGCGGGAGGGGTTCGGGCTGCTGCGGTGGTCGGCCGAGGCGGAGGTGCTGCGGCGGCGGCTGGCGTTCCTGCGGACGCGGTGCGGTGAGCCGTGGCCCACGGTGGACGACGCAGCGCTGCACGCGCGCGTGGACGACTGGCTGGAGCCGGAGCTGAGCCGGGCCCGGCGGCGGGCCGACCTGGGGCGGATCGACGCGGGCCGGGCGCTGACGCGGCTGCTGCCGTGGGCGTCCGGGGAGGCGGCCCGGCTGGACGAGCTGGCGCCGGAGCGGATCACCGTGCCGAGCGGGTCCTCGGTCCGGGTCGACTACGGCGATCCGGAGCAGCCCGTGCTCGCGGTGAAGCTCCAGGAGATGTTCGGACTCCAGGAGTCGCCGCGGATCGCCGGGATGCCGCTCCTGGTGCACCTCCTCTCCCCCGCCGGGCGGCCCGCGGCGGTCACCGCCGACCTCGCCTCGTTCTGGAAGGACGGCTACCGGGGCGTACGGGCGGAGCTGCGGGGCCGGTATCCGAAGCACCCGTGGCCGGAGGACCCGGCCGCCGCCGAGCCGACCCGGCACACCAACGCGCGCCTCAGACGCTGACCGGCGCCGCCCCGGAGGACGCGACGCGCACGTGACGCGTACGGAGGCGGCCGCGGGCCTCCAGGTACAGCGACAGGACGAGCAGCAGGGCGCCGAGGGCGAGGAGGCCCCAGGGCAGGCAGGACGTCATCAGGAGGATCAGGACGCGCTGGGAGGCGACCAGGTCGACGGTGTGCCGGACGTAGTCCTCGCGCATCTTCACGTGGCCCGCGAAGGCCGTCACCCGGTCGCGGTCGCCGAGCAGGGTGCCGCCGCGCAGTTCCTCGCGGTGGATCTCCTCGCCGTAAACGGGCGCGCCGGTGAGGGGTTCGACCCAGAACCTGCGGACGGTGGTGTACCAGCGGGTGGTGCCGGTGGCGGCGACCGTCTCGGGGGTGATGCCCGCGACCGGCATGGTCTTCGGCATCGCGACGCGCGTCCAGGGCACGGTCTGCTCGAAGTAGTAGACCTCCAGGCCGCGGAAGTCGCGGGTGCCCCGGTAGTGGATCGGCGCGGTGGTGCGGGTCTGGGCGTCGAAGTAGGCGTAGTCGCGGCGTTGGGTGAGGAACGGCCACTTGAACTCCAGGCCGGTGCGGCGGACCGGGTCGCCGTCGACCGACTCGCCGGACGCGTGCACGGGCTCCTGGGTGTGGGCGTCGAAGACGTAGCGCTCGGGGATGCGGGAGACCATCTTGCCGTCGGGACCCTGGATGTAGGAGAGGGTGTCCCAGACGACGACGTCGCGGCCGGTGGTGCGTTCGACGCGCTCGGAGGCCTCCACGTCGCCCTTGAGGGTCTGCACGATGGTGATCTTCGGGACCTCTCGGGCGGTCATGGTGCCGTAGTCGAGGAGGGTGGCGTCGCGTGCCTCCAGGACGACCGCCTGGTAGGTGCCGAGCGGGATCTTCGCGAGGCGGGGGAACGCGTACCAGCGCAGCAGCGGGGCGAGCGCCGCGCTGAACACGGCGAGGGCGAGCAGGATCAGTGCGGCCCTGCGACGCATCTCGGCCTCCCTCCCGGACGGGTACGGGTCACGCGCGTGCGGGTCACGGGTGTGCGGGCACCGTGGTGAGCAGTGGTTTCGGGGAGGTCTCACCGGCCGGGGCGCGGGCGGCCACGGCGGTGAGCGTGAGCACCAGGGCGAGCGCGGCGGCGAGGCCCGCAGCGGCGGCGACGAGTGCGCGCACGGGTCCTCCCGGCTCGTACCTGATGGTGCGTCAGGTCGGCCACCGTAGCAACGGGCGCGCGAGAGGGGAACACGTCGGACGCGACGGGCACCGCGGACGGCACGGAGGAATCGGACGCGGCGGGCACCTCGTACACGTCGGGTCGGCGGCGGACGCGCGTGCGGTGCGGACGGCGGCGGCGCCCCCGCTCGCGGGGAGCGGGGGCGCCGTCGTGACGGGTGCGCCGGGCGGACGCGGTACGCGCGCGGGCTACGAGGTACGAGCTACGAACCGGTCGTCGCCGAACCGGAGGGGCTCGGGGAGGTGCTGCCTCCGGCGGGCGGCTCGGACGGGCCGGTGGGGTCGGTCGGCTCGGTGGGCCCGGTCGGGTCGGTCGGCTCCGGGGTGGGCGTCTCGGCCGCGGTGACGGTCAGCTCGACCGTGAGGGTCGCGCCGCCGGTGGTGGTGATGCGCAGCAGATACGTACCGGCGGTGTCGTCCGCGAACAGCTCGGGGAGCTTCAGGAGCCCCTTCGCGTCGGTCTCCAGGCCGGTGAGGGTACGGACGGGCTTGTCGCCAGCGCCCTTGAAGAGGGGGCCCTTGTCGTTGGCGGTCGGGTCCTCGGCCGACTTCACCAGGGTGGCGGTGGCCGCGACCCGGCCCGCCGCGGCGCCCTTCAGGGTGGCCTTGACCTCGACGCGGTCGGTGAACCGGCCGCCCGCCGTGACGGTGAGCGGGGTCGTCGCGGTGCGGGCGAGGGCGTCGGCGGCGCGGGCGGTGACGGTGGCCCGGTAGTCGACGGCGGCGACCGTCCGGCCGACGACGGTGGCGCGGACGGTGAACGTGCCGGTCTTCTCGCCCGCCTTGAGGGCGGGCGCGGTGGCGACGCCCTTGGCGTCCGTGACGACCGTGGCGACGCTCTCGCCGCCGGTGAAGACGGCGTCGGTGCCGCTGCCGGTGACGGTGACGGTGAAGCGGACGCGGACCTTGGCGACGGCCTTGCCGTCCTTGGTCTCGGCGCGGGTGGCGATCCGGTCGGTGAACGTGCTGCCCGCGGCGGCGGTGAGCTTCGCGGCGCCCGCGGCCTCCAGGTGGTGGACCGTGTCGGTCGGCGTCTGGGGCGGGGTCGTGGGCGGCGTGGTCGGCGGGGTGGTGGGCGGCGGGGTCGTGCCGCCGCCGGGACGGGAGGGCTTGGCGGGCGGCTTCGGGGACGTGGGGGGCGAGGCGGGCGGGGTGACCGTGCCCCGGCCGTTTCCGGTCCCGGCGCCGGTGCCGTTGCCCGTGCCGTTGCCGTCGCTGCGGTTGTCCGGGAGGGTGCCGGTGCCGTTGGGGACCTCGTGGGTGCCCTTGCGGTAGTACTCCAGCCACGACACGACGGTGTTGTAGTACTCCGTCGAGTTGTTGTAGCTGAGGATCGCCCGGCGCAGGCCGGTGTCGGTGGCCATGTCCCAGCTGTTGCGGCACAGGTAGTGACCGGCGGCGAGGGCGGCGTCGTAGATGTTGTTCGGGTCCTTCTTGCCGTCGGCGTTGCCGTCGCGGCCGGCCCACTCCCAGGTGGAGGGGATGAACTGCATGGGGCCGACGGCCCGGTCGTGGGTGGAGTCGCCGTCGTAGGCACCGTTGTCGGTGTCGCTGATGTTGGCGAAGCCGTTGCCGTTGAGGACCGGGCCCAGGATCGGGGAGAGGGTGGTGCCGTCGGCGCTGACGTTGCCGCCGCGCGCCTGGCCGGACTCGACCTTGCCGATCGCGGCGAGCAGCTGCCAGGGCAGGTTACAGCCGGGCTTGGCGGAGTTGAGGGCGTCGGCGGCCTTGCGGTAGGCGTCCACGACGGTCGCGGGGATGCCCGCCTCGGCGGAGCCGGTGGTGACGGGCGAGGTGCCGGGCGCGGTGCTGGAACTGGGCGCGGGGGCGGGCGTGTTCAGCGGCGGCAGATCGGTGTAGTACGGCGAGTTGCCGGTGGCGCTGTCGGCGGCGGGCGCGGAGGTGCCCTGTTCGGCGGAGGGGGCGTCGGACGCGGTGCGTCTGCCCTGGCTGTCGGCCGTGACGTCGGGGGCCTGGGACGCAGCGAGTGCCGCGACCACCACCGCGGCCACGGTGGTGTTGACCGCTCCCTTGCGCAGCCTGTTGCCGAATTGCGCCGACATGAAGTGAAGCCCTCCCCTGGACACCCGAGCGTCCGTCTGCGTCCTAGTCGCCCGCCTGCGCCGCGTGGTCCGTCCCGTCCTTGTGAACCGGCTCGTCCACGTGGTCCGTCTCCTCCGCCCGGAGGACGGCCGACCGGCGGCCTGCGTTGCCTTCGCGTACGGTTTGCGCTGGTCTGTTCGGTTGTGCGACCGCGCGTACGGTGCGGTAGCCCAGGCGACCCTACGACAACTTCTTTTGCACCGGCACCCGTTAGAGGGCGGTGTTCACCAAGCCGCCACTCCCCCGGGGCGCGTCCGGGGCGTCCCGCATACTGGTCACGACGTCGATCGGCGGACCGTGAGGTCCGGCAACCACCGTGCGGGAGAAGCTCGTTGCCGTTCACCCTGAGTCACGCGGCGGCGGTGCTGCCCGCGGTGCGCACCGACGGCACCGGCCGGGGGCGGCTGGTTCCGGCGTTCCTGATCGCCGGTTCGTTCGCTCCCGACATGACCTACTACGCGGCGAGTGTCCTGTCCGGGGCCATGGAGTTCGGTGAGGTGACGCACTCGGTCGCCGGTGTCCTCACGGTCGACGTGCTCGTGGCGTGGGCGCTGGTCGGGCTGTGGCTGCTGGTGCGCGAGCCGCTGGTGGCGCTGCTGCCGCGGGCGCGCCAGGGCCGTACGGCGGCGCTGACCCGCTGCGGGACGCCCCGCGCGCGCGTGCGGCCCGTGACGGTGACGTGGTGGTACGGGTCGGCGGCGCTCGGCGCGCTGACGCATATCCTGTGGGACGAGTTCACCCACCACGACCGGCTGGGCACACGGCTCTTCCCGGTCCTCGCCGAGGAGTTCGGCGGCTCGCCGCTGTTCTGGTACCTCCAGTACGGGGGTTCGGCCGTCGCCGCCGTCGTCCTCGCCGTCTTCACGGCACGCGCGCTGCGCGCGGCGCCCGCCGGGAGCCCGTCCGGGGTGCCGGTGCTGTCGGCGCGGGACCGGTGGTGGGCGGCGCTGCTGATCGGCGGCTGCGCCGTGGTCGCGGCGGTCCGGCGGGCCACCGTGTGGTGGGCGTACTGGGGCCCGCGGGCCAAGCCCTACGAGCTGATCCCGACCGTCTGTTTCGGCGCGGGCGCGGGCCTGGTGCTGGGGCTGCTGCTGTACGCGGTCGCCGTACGGCGGTGGCGCCCGGCCCCCCGCCCCGCCACCGGCCACCCGCCCGCCCCGGTCACCGTCCGCTGAGCCCCGGCGTCCCGGCCGCCCCGGCCGTCCCTGTGGCACGCACGACCCGCGTGCTCGCGACGAAGACGGCGATACGGCGGCTCGCGCGCCGCCTGGGCAGCCGCCGGGCGAGTGCGGCGCGCGCGAGGGCCGCGTAGCCGCGCGCGAGGTCGATCCGGAGCCGCAGGGGGCTGTCGCGGCGGGTGAGGCGGGTCATGTGGGTGCGGAGGGCGGCGTCGCCGGGGGTTGTGCGGGCCAGGTGGGTGATGCGGCTGCGGAGCTTGCGGGCGTCGGCGCCGGTGAAGCGGGCGAGGTGGGCGCGGAGCGGGCCGAGGCGGTCGGCGCGGGTCCGCCGAGCCCGCGCGGCTACGGCGCGCCCGAGCCGTGCGGGGAGGGCGCGTGCGGCGGTGAGCGGGGTCCTGGGGGCGCGGGGGACGGCCGCGCGGGGCGCGAGCGCGGGAACCGGCCGTCGTGGCGTCCCGGCGCCCTTGGCGGTTTCCCCGGCAGCGGTGAGCGCCGTGGCGTGCACGCGTGCGGAGGCCTTCCGGCGGTGAAGCATGCGTATACCCATGGCCGCATCCTGGCTGCCACGGCCCCCATCGGCCCTTTTCACGACGGCCACGCGGGTGACGGGCCCTCCGGGGGTGGACGGGGGGTGGCTGTGTGCCCGGGGGTGGGTGGCGGCTGGCCGGGGCACGCCGCCAGGGGACAGCCCGGCCGGGAGGGCGACCCACCGGGGGACGGTCTGCCGGGAGAACTGCTGGCCGAGACGACCGCCCGCCGGGGAGACAGCTGCCCCTCAGAGGACACCGGGCCAGACGACCCGCGACAGGGGCGGGCTGCCGGAGACGGGGCGGCACCGGACGGCTGCTGCCGCCCACCCGCCCGGCCGGGAGGAGGCGAGCCGGTTGCGGGCGCGGCCCCCGCCGCCCCGCCCCCGCTCGCCTCGTCTCGTGTCGCCTCTCACGGTGACCTCGCCCCCCTGGTCCCCCGTCCGACCGCCGGAGGCTAGTGCGCGGCCGACTCCCAGTCCGGGCCGACGCCCACCGAGACGTCGAGGGGGGCCCTCAGGTGGACGGCGTCGGCCATCTCGCGGCGGACCAGGGTCTCGACGGCCTCGCGCTCACCCGGGGCGATCTCCAGGACGATTTCGTCGTGGACCTGGAGCAGCATGCGGGAGGTCAGGTCGGCCTCGCGCAGGGCGCCGTCGACCTTGAGCATGGCGAGCTTCACGATGTCCGCCGCCGTGCCCTGGATGGGCGCGTTCAGAGCCATCCGCTCGGCGGCCTCGCGGCGCTGGCGGTTGTCGCTGTTGAGGTCGGGGAGATAGCGGCGGCGGCCGAAGAGGGTCGCCGTGTACCCCGTGGCGCGGGCCTCGTCGACCGCGCGGCGCAGATAGTCGCGGACACCGCCGAACCGCTCGAAGTAGGCGTCCATCAGCGCGCGCGCCTCACCCGCGTCGATGTTCAGCTGCTGGGAGAGTCCGAACGCGGACAGCCCGTACGCCAGGCCGTACGACATGGCCTTGATCTTGCGGCGCATCTCCGCGTCGACCGCGGCGGGCTCGACGCCGAACACCTGGGAGGCGGCGGTGGTGTGCAGGTCCTCGCCGGAGGTGAACGCCTCGATCAGCCCGGCGTCCTCGGAGAGGTGGGCCATCACGCGCAGTTCGATCTGGCTGTAGTCGGCCGTCATCAGCGACTCGAAGCCCTCGCCGACCACGAAGCCGCGCCGGATGGCACGGCCCTCGTCGGTGCGGACGGGGATGTTCTGGAGGTTCGGGTCGGTGGACGACAGGCGGCCGGTGGCGGCCACCGTCTGGTTGAACGTGGTGTGGATGCGGCCGTCGGCGGCGATCGTCTTGATCAGGCCCTCGACGGTGACGCGGAGCTTCGCCTGCTCGCGGTGGCGGAGCATGATGACCGGCAGTTCGTTGTCCGTCTGGCCCGCGAGCCAGGCCAGGGCGTCGGCGTCGGTCGTGTACCCCGTCTTGGTCTTCTTCGTCTTCGGCAGGCCCAGCTCGCCGAAGAGGACCTCCTGGAGCTGCTTGGGCGAGCCGAGGTTGAACTCGTGCCCGGCCGCCGCGTGCGCCTCCTTCACCGCCTGCTGCACGGCGCCCGCGAACATCTGCTCCATCGCTTCGAGGTGGGCGCGGTCGGCCGCGATGCCGTGCCGCTCCATGCGGGTGAGCAGGATCGACGTCGGTAGTTCCATGTCCCGCAGCAGGTCGGCCGCGCCGACCTCCTCCAGACGCTCCCGGAACGCGTCGCCGAGGTCGAGGATCGCGCGCGCCTGCACCATCAGCGCCTCGGCCTCTGCGCCGTCCTCCACGCCGAACGCGAGCTGCCCGTCGGACGCGGCGGCCGGGGCCAGCTCCCGGTGCAGGTACTCCAGGGACAGCGCGTCCAGGTCGAACGAGCGGCGGCCGGGCTTGACCAGGTAGGCGGCGAGCGCGGTGTCCATGGAGACCCCGCCGACGCTCCAGCCGTGCTCGGCGAAGACCCGCATGGCGCCCTTGGCGTCGTGCAGCACCTTGGGGCGGTCCTCGGCGGCCAGCCACGCCGACCAGGTGTTCTCGTCGGCCTCGTCCAGCTCGGTCGGGTCGAACCAGGCGGCGGGGCCGCCCGCCGCGGCCAGCGCGACCTCGGAGACCGAGCCGGTGCCGAGGGCCCAGGTGTCGACGGTGGCGACACCGAGGGGACCCTCGCCGTGCGCGTCGAGCCAGGCGGTCAGCTCGCCGGTGCCGAGCACGGTGGCGTCGATGTCGACCCCGGCCGCGGCGGCGGGCGCGGGCTCGGCCTCCTGGCCGCCCGGGTCGACGGCGAGCAGCCGCTCGCGCAGCGACGGGTTGCGGATCTCCAGGGTGTCGAGGACCATCGCGACGGCCGTCCGGTCGTACGGCGCGCGCTCCAGTTCGGTGACGGTCTTCGGCAGCTCGACGGTGCGGACCATCTCGGTGAGGCGGCGGTTGAGCTTGACCGCCTCCAGGTGGTCGCGCAGGTTCTGCCCGGCCTTGCCCTTGACCTCGTCGACGCGCTCGACCAGCTCCGCGAACGAACCGAACTGGTTGATCCACTTCGCGGCCGTCTTCTCCCCGACCCCGGGGATGCCGGGCAGGTTGTCCGACGGGTCGCCGCGCAGCGCGGCGAAGTCCGGGTACTGGGCGGGCGTCAGGGCGTACTTCTCGAACACCTTCTCCGGGGTGAACCGGGTCAGCTCGGAGACGCCCTTCGTCGGATAGAGCACCGTGGTGTGCTCGCTCACCAGTTGGAAGGAGTCCCGGTCGCCGGTGACGATCAGCACGTCGAAGCCCGCGGCCTCGGCCTGGGTGGCGAGGGTGGCGATGACGTCGTCGGCCTCGAAGCCGTCCACCGCGAACCGCGACACGTGCATCGCGTCGAGCAGTTCGCCGATCAGCTCGACCTGGCCCTTGAACTCGTCGGGGGTCTTGGAGCGGTTCGCCTTGTACTCGGTGAACTCCTCGGAGCGCCACGTCTTGCGGGAGACGTCGAAGGCCACCGCGAAGTGCGTGGGCGCCTCGTCGCGCAGGGTGTTCGCCAGCATCGACGCGAAGCCGTAGATCGCGTTCGTCGGCTGGCCGGTCGCGGTGGTGAAGTTCTCCGCGGGCAGCGCGAAGAACGCGCGGTAGGCCAGCGAGTGCCCGTCCATGAGCATCAGGCGGGGCCGGTCGGCGCCGGAGGGGTTCTCGGTCTTCTTCGATGCTGTTTCTGCCACGCCCCCGATCCTGCCACGCCCCACTGACACCCCGGCCCCACGCAGCCCCGTCCCGGCGGCCGGACCGAGTTGTCCACAGGCATCGGCCGCTCGATCCGACCCGTGCGAGGATCGAGTCACAGGTCCTCACCCCTGGTGCGGACACCCACCCCCGCCAGCGAAGGAGACGGCCGCGATGGCGACGAAGCCGCCCCAGGACGATCCGGTCCAGGACGCGCCGCAGGTCGACGGGCCGCAGCATGCGGCGGCGGGCCTCACGGCGATCGGGCACACCCTGCGCATCGCCCAGCAGCAGATGGGTGTCCGGCGGACCGCGCTGACCCTGCTCCGCGTGAACCAGAAGGACGGCTTCGACTGTCCGGGCTGCGCCTGGCCCGAGCCCGACCACCGGCACGCCGCGGAGTTCTGCGAGAACGGCGCGAAGGCGGTGGCGGAGGAGGCGACCCTGCGCCGGGTCACGCCCGAGTTCTTCGCCGCGCACCCGGTGGCCGACCTCGCGGGCCGCAGCGGGTACTGGCTGGGCCAGCAGGGCCGGCTCACCCACCCCATGTACCTCCCGGAGGGCGGCGAGCACTACGAGCCGGTCTCCTGGGAGCGCGCCTTCGACATCATCGCCGAGGAGACCGCCGCCCTCGCCTCCCCCGACGAGGCCGTCTTCTACACCTCGGGCCGCACCAGCAACGAGGCCGCGTTCCTCTACCAGCTCTTCGCGCGCGAGCTGGGCACGAACAACCTCCCGGACTGCTCCAACATGTGCCACGAGTCGTCCGGCTCGGCCCTGTCGGAGACCATCGGCATCGGCAAGGGCAGCGTCCTGCTGGACGACCTCCACCAGGCCGACCTGATCATCGTGGCCGGGCAGAACCCGGGCACCAACCACCCGCGCATGCTGTCCGCCCTGGAGAAGGCCAAGGCGAACGGCGCCAGGATCATCAGCGTCAACCCGCTGCCCGAGGCGGGCCTGGAGCGCTTCAAGAACCCGCAGACCCCCAAGGGCCTCACCACGGGCGCCGCGCTCACCGACCTCTTCCTCCAGATCCGCATCGGCGGCGACCAGGCCCTCTTCCGGCTGCTGAACAAGCTGATCCTGGAGACGGAGGGCGCGGTCGACGAGCCGTTCGTCGAGGAGCACACGCACGGCTTCGAGGAGTTCGCCGCAGCCGCCCGCGAGGCCGACTGGGACGACACCCTCGCCGCGACCGGCCTGTCCCGGGAGCGGATCGAGGAGGCCCTGCGCATGGTCCTCGCCTCCCGGCGCACCATCGTGTGCTGGGCGATGGGCCTCACCCAGCACAAGCACTCCGTGCCGACCATCCGCGAGGTGGTCAACTTCCTGCTGCTGCGCGGCAACATCGGACGCCCCGGAGCGGGCGTCTGCCCGGTGCGCGGCCACTCCAACGTGCAGGGCGACCGCACCATGGGGATCTTCGAGCGGCCCGCCCCCGCCTTCCTCGACGCCCTGGAGCGGGAGTTCGGCTTCGCGCCGCCCCGCGCGCACGGCTACGACGTCGTGCGTGCCATCCGCGCGCTGCGCGACGGCGAGGCGAAGCTCTTCTTCGCGATGGGCGGCAACTTCGTGTCGGCCTCGCCCGACACCGACGTCACCGAGGCCGCGATGCGGCGCGCCCGGCTCACCGTCCACGTCTCGACCAAGCTGAACCGTTCGCACGTGGTGACCGGGGCGCGGGCGCTGATCCTGCCCACCCTCGGCCGCACCGAACGCGACCGGCAGGCGGGCGGCGAGCAGTTCGTCACCGTCGAGGACTCCATGGGCCTGGTGCACGCCTCCCGGGGCCGCCTGGCCCCCGCGAGCGGGCAGCTGCTGTCCGAGCCCGCCATCGTGTGCCGGCTGGCCCGCCGGGTCCTCGGCGACGGCAGCAAGGTGCCGTGGAAGGAGTTCGAGCGGGACTACGCCCTGATCCGGGACCGCATCGCGCGGGTGATCCCCGGCTTCGAGGACTTCAACGCGCGCGTGGCCCACCCCGGCGGCTTCGCCCTCCCGCACGCCCCGCGCGACGAGCGCCGCTTCCCCACCGCCACCGGCAAGGCCAACTTCACCGCCGCCCCGGTGGAGTACCCGGAGCTGCCCCCCGGCCGCCTGCTGCTCCAGACGCTGCGCTCCCACGACCAGTACAACACCACGATCTACGGCCTCGACGACCGCTACCGGGGCATCAAGGGCGGGCGCCGGGTGGTGCTGGTCAACGCCGAGGACGCCCGGGACCTGGGGGTGGCCGACGGGGCGTACGTCGACCTGGTCGGTGAGTGGAAGGACGGGGTGGAGCGGCGGGCGCCCGGGTTCCGGGTCGTCGTCTACCCGACGGCGCGGGGCTGCGCGGCGGCGTACTACCCGGAGACCAACGTGCTGGTGCCGCTGGACGCGACGGCGGACACCAGCAACACCCCGGCCAGCAAGTCGGTCGTAGTGCGTCTGGAACAATCGGCGACCGACTGAGCGTTTGCTCAGCAAGGACGGACCTGGTCGCGCGAGCACACCGGGCCGTCCGCCCTGTCACGACGCACCGGCCACGACGAACGGAGCTGGACCCTCATGGGCGAGCAGCAGCAGGTGAAGTTCCCGCAAGAGGTCATCGACGAGTACGCGGCGCTCGGCGTCGACCTGCCCGCCCTGTTCTCGGCGGGGCACCTCGGCACCCGCATGGGCGTGCAGATCATCGAGGCGGCGGCGGACCGCGTCGTCGGCACCATGCCGGTCGAGGGCAACACCCAGCCCTACGGCCTGCTGCACGGCGGCGCCTCCGCGGTCCTCGCCGAGACCCTCGGCTCGGTCGGCGCGATGCTGCACGGCGGCATCAGCAAGATCGCGGTCGGTGTCGACCTGAACTGTACCCACCACCGCGGCGCCCGCTCCGGCCTGGTCACCGGCGTGGCCACGCCCGTGCACCGGGGCCGCTCCACGGCCACGTACGAGGTCGTGATCAGTGACGAGGAGGGGCGGCGGGTGTGCACCGCCCGGCTGACCTGCATGCTGCGCGACGTCGACCACGGCAACGCGACCGCCCCGGCGACCCCCGCGAGCTGACCCCGGCGCCTAGGGCCTGTCGTTTGGATCACGCCTGGGCCGCGGGGTGTGGCACGCCCATCTGCGGCGTTGTCGTCGGTTGCCGACGCTCCGCGTCGACGCCCTCCTCCGCCTTGCAGCTGCACGCACCACACCCCGCTCACCGGCACTCACCAGGCACCGAAGCCCGAAGCCGGCATGATCCAAACGACAGACCCTAGGGGGCCACGCCCCACCGCCGAGCCCCCAGGCCCCGGCCCCGGCCCCGGCCCCGGCCCCGGCCCCGGCCCCGAGGAGGCGTACCACACCGCCTGCCCGCCGGCCCTGGGGACGGCGCGCCTCCGCGGCTCCGGGCCTCCGGTTCCATGGGCACGCCCCACCCGCCGGGTACTCGGCCGGGGTACAGCCCGCGCCCTTCGAGCGCCTGAGGGGGTGGTGCATGTGCACCACCCCCAAGAGGCCGAGATCCCCGACCCGGCACCCCGCCGCGCCGCCACCGCCCCCACCCGCCCCGGACTTCCCCAGGACTCCCCGTCCGTCGTTGCCCCGCCCCGCTCCCACGCCCTAGCGTCGGAGCATGGCAGAGGGAGGCTTCACCCAGCCGGGACCGGGGCACCGGGGCGACCCGGCACACACGCCACGGTCGGCGACGACCGCCGCACCGACCGGGCCCTCCCGTCGGCCCCCGAGCGCAGCAACCGCCACCCTCACCGACCGCCCCCGCCGGACCCTGCTCGCGGTCGCCGCCCTGGCCGCGTCCCTGCCCCTGCTCGCCGCCTGCGCCAGCAGCACCCCCGCCGCGCCCGGCACCCCCGCCGCCCCGTCGCCTTCCGTGACCCCGCCCGAAGCGCTCTGCGCCCGGATCGTCACCCACTGGGCGCGGGAGCTGCTGGTCGGCGAGGGGTACGGGGACTACCAGTCGATGGGTCTGTCGGACGGCCAGTACACGATCCTGCGGGACGTCCTGGACGCCGCCCGCGCCGAGCGGGAGCGCCAAGGGGCCCGCGCGGCCGACGAGTTGATCGAGCACCGCGCCCGGACGGGCTGCGTGGCGTGGTACCGCTCCGGAGGGCCGGGCGAAGGGCCTTGGCGGTGAGCGGCGTTGGCCCGGTCGAGCCGGGCGAGGGCACCCGCCCCCGCGAGGACGACGGCCCCGCCCGCGTCGGCAACGTACGGCGGCTCGCGGCGCGGCTGCCCGCGCGCGGGCGGCGCGCGGCGATCGGGGCGCTGGCCGCGGCGGCCCTGCTCGCCGGGGGCGGGGTGCTGTACGCGACCCGGCCATCCGCGCCCCAACAGACCACGGCCGCCCCGCCGTTCCCGTCTCAAGTGGTGGACGTCCGTTACGTCGGCCCGCTGACCGTGCCGCCCGGCACCCGGCCGCGGACGTTCGCCTTCGAGGTGCTGCTCGGTGTGGCGACGGGCCCGCCGGTGACGACGACCCGGCTGGGGCAGCCGTACCCGGGAATCTCGCTGACCTCCTCACCGCGCACCCCTTTCCGCACGGTGGCGGGCACCACCCGCAAGGTCACCCTCGCGATGCATGTCACGGAATGCGGAAAAGTGCCAAGGAACGTCGGACTCCCTTTCCTGGATGTAACTCTGCGTAATGCGCGCGCAATGCGCGCGCACAGTTTCATCCTCGGTTCCCGCTATGCGCGAGACCTCTCCCAGGCCCTGGAAGTCGCCTGTAGCAACGAATCCGAGTAATCAGCAAAACCGCCGAGACGCCTGAACCCAGTAGGGCCCGTCCTGCGGATTCTCACTATGCGGACAGGGCGAATCAGCCGGAATTCCACTGTTCCACCCCCTGAGTACCGCTCTGCATTACCTCGTGTCATAACAAGAGAGTCACAGCATGGGCCAGGCCCTCCTCTGGGTTCCCTTCCCACGTTTAGAGTCACGGCCAGTCACCGCGCCACCGAAAAGCACTTCGGCCCAGCGCACCGACTCGGTCTCTTCCAGGGGGGAGGACCGCCAGGGAAAGGACACCTCGTGCGTCAACGTTCGCTCATCGCCATCACCGCCGCGCTGGCGGCGGGAGCACTCACCCTCACCGCCTGCGGTTCGCGCGACGACGACGGCGGCTCCGACTCCGGCAGCGACGGTGGCACCACCGTCACCATCGGCGTGGACGCCCCGCTGACCGGCGACCTGTCCTCGCTGGGCCTCGGCATCAAGAACTCGGTCGACCTCGCGGTCAAGACCGCCAACAAGGACAAGTACGTCGAGGGCGTCACCTTCAAGGTCGTCGCCAAGGACGACCAGGCGCAGCCCTCCGCGGGCCAGCAGAACGCCACCGCCTTCGTCGCGGACAAGAGCGTGCTGGGCGTGGTCGGCCCACTGAACTCCTCCGTCGCCGAGTCGATGCAGAAGGTCTTCGACGACGCAAAGCTGGTCGAGATCTCCCCGGCCAACACCGGCCCGGCCCTCACCCAGGGCGCCGACTGGCAGAAGACGAAGACCCGGCCGTACAAGTCGTACTTCCGCACCGCGACCACGGACGCCATCCAGGGCCCGTTCGCCGCGCAGTACGTCTTCAACGACGCCAAGAAGAAGAAGGTCTTCGTCATCGACGACAAGAAGACCTACGGCGCCGGCCTCGCCGCCACCTTCACCGCGGAGTTCAAGAAGCTCGGCGGCCAGGTCGTGGGCACCCAGCACATCAACCCGGACACCAAGGACTTCTCCGCGGTCGCCACCGAGGTCAAGAACAGCGGCGCCGACGTCGTCTACTACGGCGGCGAGTTCCCGCAGGCCGGTCCGCTGAGCAAGCAGATCAAGGCCGCCGGTGCCAAGATCCCGCTGGTCGGCGGCGACGGCATCAAGGACGACAACTTCATCAAGCTCGCGGGTGCCGGCAGCACCGGCGACCTCGCGACCTCCGTGGGCGCCCCGGTCGAGGACCTCGACTCGGCCAAGAAGTTCGTCGCCGACTACAAGGCGGGCGGCTACAAGGAGGACTACGCGGCGTACGGCGGCTACTCCTACGACTCCGCCTGGGCGATCATCGAAGCCGTGAAGAAGGTCGTCGACGGCAACGACGGCAAGCTTCCCGACGACGCCCGCGCCAAGGTCACCGAGGCCGTGCAGGGCGTCTCCTTCGACGGCGTGACCGGCAAGGTCTCCTTCGACGAGTACGGCGACGCCACCAACAAGCAGCTCACCGTGTACGCCGTCAAGAACGGTGCCTTCGAGACCGTCAAGTCCGGCACCTACACCGGCTGACCCACCCCGCACCACTCCTGAGCCGCGCGGGGCGCTGTTCCACTGGCGCCCCGCGCGGTCTCACATCCGGACACATCCGTCGAAATCATCCGAACGTCTCGGAGGACATGCGGTGAACGAACTGCCGCAGCAGCTGGTCAACGGCCTGCTACTGGGATCCATGTACGGGCTGGTCGCCATTGGCTACACAATGGTCTACGGCATCGTCCAGCTCATCAACTTCGCCCACGGCGAGATCTTCATGACCGGAGCCTTCGGCGCTCTCACGGTCTATGCGTACATCCTGCCGGACGGCACCCCCATGGCCGTGGCCCTGCCGCTGATGCTGGTCGGCGCGGTGATGGTCTCCGTGACCGTCGCCGTGGGAGCGGAACGTTTCGCCTACCGGCCGCTCCGCAACGCTCCACGCCTGGCCCCGCTCATCACGGCCATCGGACTCTCGCTCGCCCTCCAGCAGGCCGTCTGGGCCTGGTACCCCGACGCCAAGGCGGCCCGCGTCTTCCCCGAGATCCAGGGCGGCCCGTTCGAGATCGGCAACGTCACCATCCAGACCGGTGACATCTTCCTGATCATCGCGGCCCCGATCAGCATGGGCATCCTGGCCTACTTCGTCATGAAGACCCGCACCGGCCGCGGCATGCAGGCCACCGCGCAGGACCCGGACACCGCCAAGCTCATGGGTGTCAACACCGACCGCATCATCGTGATCGCCTTCGCCCTCGGCGCGACCTTCGCCGCCGTCGGCGGTGTCGCCTACGGCCTCAAGTACGGCCAGATCACCTTCACCATGGGATTCATCCTCGGCCTGAAGGCCTTCACCGCGGCCGTCCTCGGCGGTATCGGCAACATCTACGGAGCCATGATCGGCGGACTCGTCCTCGGCGTCGCCGAGACCCTCGCCACCGCCTACGTCGCCGACATCCCCGGCATGGACAAGTTCGGCAGCCAGTCCTGGGCCGACGTCTGGGCCTTCGTACTCCTCATCCTCGTGCTCCTGCTGCGGCCCCAAGGCCTCCTCGGCGAGCGCGTCGCTGACAGGGCGTGACATCGATGACCACACAGACCACCGCTCCCGGGACCCCGGAGACCCTCGGCACCGCCCCCGCCGGTCTCATTCCCCTCCCGGCCCCCACCGCTCGCGCCCTCGCCACCGGTGGCTCCGCTCTCACTCTCGTCTCCACGTTCCTCGCCTGGACCTGGACCGACGCCTTCCCGGGCGACCTCACGATCTACGGCTTCCCCGGCGGCCTCCAGGTGCTCGTGCTCATCGGCGCCGCCCTCACCGCTCTGTTCTGTCTCTCCTCCTACGGCGTCAAGGGACTCGGCTGGCTCACCCCCGCCGGAGCAGACGGCGCCATCAAGTTCGCGGCGCTCGCCACGTTCGCCACCAGCTGGTACACGGTCATCGCGATCACCGTCGACCTCGGCGGCATCGTCAACCTCGAACCCGGCGGCTACGTCGTCGCGATCGGCAGCCTCGCCGCCCTGGTCGGCGCCCTTGGCCTGCCGTTCCAGCACCCGGCGCCGGACCCGATCGATCCGGACGACACCTCCTGGGAACACACCAAGCACAAGGCCGCCCACCAGTGGGAGACCGCCAAGACCGCCTTCACCTCAGGCAAAGTCCGCCCCGTCGGCCCGCTGAACTCCTTCGTCGAGATCCTGATCATCGTCGGCATCCTCGCCCTCGGCCTGACCGTCTTCACCTACGGCATCGGCACCGAGTACGACGAACTGTTCATCGGCTTCCTCATCACCGCGGGCTTCGGCTTCGCCGCCCTCGCCAAGGCCGGACTCATCGCCCAGGCCAGCCAGATCACCGCACGGCACCAGAACATCACCGTCTGCGGCGCCTTCGTCGCGGCCGCGCTGTTCCCCTTCACCCAGACCGACGACCAGTACGCGACGATCGGCGTCTACATCCTGATCTTCGCCACCGTCGCCCTCGGCCTCAACATCGTCGTCGGCCTCGCCGGCCTCCTCGACCTCGGCTACGTCGCCTTCCTCGGCGTCGGCGCCTACGCCGCGGCCATGGTCTCCGGCTCCCCCAGTTCCCCCTTCGACGTGCACTTCCCCTTCTGGGCCGCCGCTCTCGTCGGCGCCGCGGCGTCCCTCGTCTTCGGCGTCCTCATCGGCGCCCCGACGCTGCGCCTGCGCGGCGACTACCTCGCCATCGTGACCCTCGGCTTCGGCGAGATCTTCCGCATCACCGCCAACAACCTCGATGGCACCTCCGGCCCCGACATCACCAACGGCTCCAACGGCATCTCCTCCATCCCGAACCTCAAGATCTTCGGGTTCGACTTCGGTGCCGTGCACAACATCCTCGGCGTCGAGATCGGGCGATTCGCCAACTACTTCTTCCTGATGCTCGTCATCACGGCGATCGTCGTCCTCGTCTTCCGCCGCAGCGGCGACTCCCGCATCGGCCGCGCCTGGGTCGCCATCCGCGAGGACGAGACCGCCGCCCTCGCCATGGGCATCAACGGCTTCCGCGTCAAGCTCATCGCCTTCGCCGTCGGCGCCTCCCTCGCCGGCCTCGCCGGCACCGTCCAGGCCCACGTCACCTACACCGTGACGCCCGAGCAGTACGTCTTCGCCGGCGCCATCCCGCCCAACTCGGCCTTCCTGCTCGCCGCGGTCGTCCTCGGCGGCATGGGCACCATCGGAGGCCCCCTCATCGGCGCCGCACTGCTCTTCCTCATCCCCAACAAGCTCCAGTTCCTCGGCGACTACCAGCTGCTCGCCTTCGGCATCGCACTCATCCTGCTGATGCGCTTCCGTCCCGAGGGCCTCATCCCCAACCGGCGCCGCCAGCTCGAATTCCACGAGGACGCCGAAGCTCCCACCGTCCTCACGAAGGCAGGGGCCTGACGACCATGACCACCGACACCACCACCAAGGACGCCACCTCCGCCACCGCCCCCGGCGAGACCGTCCTCGACGCCCGCGGCGTCACCATGCGCTTCGGCGGCCTCACCGCCGTCCGCAACGTCGACCTCACCGTCAACAGCGGCGAGATCGTCGGCCTCATCGGCCCCAACGGCGCCGGCAAGACCACCTTCTTCAACTGCCTCACCGGCCTCTACATCCCCACCGAGGGAGAGGTCCGCTACAAGGGCACCGTCCTGCCGCCCCAGTCCTTCAAGGTCACCGCGGCAGGCATCGCCCGCACCTTCCAGAACATCCGTCTCTTCGCCAACATGACGGTCCTCGAGAACGTCCTCGTCGGCCGCCACACCCGCACCAAGGAAGGCTTCTGGTCGGCCGTCCTGCGCGGACCCGGCTTCCACCGGGCCGAGGCCGCCTCCCGCGCCCGCGCCATGGAACTCCTGGAGTTCGTCGGCCTCGACGCCAAGGCCGACCACCTCGCCCGCAACCTCCCCTACGGCGAGCAGCGCAAGCTGGAGATCGCCCGCGCCCTCGCCAGCGAGCCCGGCCTGCTCCTCCTCGACGAGCCCACCGCGGGCATGAACCCGCAGGAGACGCGCGCCACCGAGGAACTCGTCTTCGCCATCCGCGACCAGGGCATCGCCGTCCTCGTCATCGAGCACGACATGCGGTTCATCTTCAACCTCTGCGACCGCGTCGCCGTCCTCGTCCAGGGCGAGAAGCTCGTCGAGGGCGACAGCGCCACCGTCCAGGGCGACGAACGCGTCGTCGCCGCCTACCTCGGCGAGCCCTTCGAGGACGCCCCCGGCGCGGACGAGGTCGCCGAGGTCGAGGCCGCCGAAGCACAGGCCGACCCCACGACGGACGCCGCGCCCGGCAAGGAGAACGACCGATGACCGCACTGCTCGAGGTCGAGGACCTCCGCGTCGCCTACGGCAAGATCGAAGCCGTCAAGGGCATCTCCTTCAAGGTCGACGCCGGCGAGGTCGTCACCCTCATCGGCACCAACGGCGCGGGCAAGACCACCACCCTGCGCACCCTGTCGGGCCTCCTCAAGCCCGTCGGCGGCCAGATCAAGTTCAACGGCCGCTCCCTCAAGAAGATCCCCGCCCACAACATCGTCTCGCTGGGACTCGCCCACTCCCCCGAGGGGCGGCACATCTTCCCGCGCATGACGATCGAGGACAACCTCCGCCTCGGCGCCTTCCTGCGCAGCGACCGGCCCGGCATCGAGAAGGACATCCAGCGCGCCTACGACCTCTTCCCCATCCTGGGAGAGCGCCGCAAGCAGGCCGCGGGCACCCTCTCCGGCGGTGAACAGCAGATGCTCGCCATGGGCCGCGCCCTCATGTCGCAGCCCAAGCTGCTCATGCTCGACGAGCCCTCCATGGGTCTCTCCCCGATCATGATGCAGAAGATCATGGCGACCATCGCCGAGCTGAAGGCCCAGGGCACGACGATCCTCCTCGTCGAGCAGAACGCCCAGGCCGCCCTCTCCCTGGCCGACCACGGTCACGTCATGGAGATCGGCAAGATCGTCCTGTCCGGCACCGGCGGGGACCTCCTCCACGACGAGTCCGTCCGCAAGGCGTACCTCGGCGAGGACTGACCTCCCCCGCAGCACGCGAAGAGGCCCGCACCCCGACCAGGGTGCGGGCCTCTTCCGGTCTCCGGGTCGGCTATCCCTTCGACGCCTTCTTCTCGTCCGCGTCAAGGATCACGGCCTCCGCGACCTGCTGCATCGACATACGGCGGTCCATCGACGTCTTCTGGATCCAGCGGAACGCCGCGGGCTCCGTCAGCCCGTACTCCGTCTGGAGGATCGACTTCGCCCGGTCCACCAGCTTGCGGGTCTCCAGGCGCTGGGTGAGGTCGGCGACCTCGTTCTCCAGCTCCTTCAGCTCCGTGAAGCGGGACACGGCCATCTCGATCGCCGGCACCACGTCGCTCTTGCTGAACGGCTTCACCAGATACGCCATCGCCCCGGCGTCCCGGGCCCGCTCGACCAGGTCACGCTGGGAGAAGGCGGTCAACATCAGCACCGGGGCGATCCGCTCCTCGGCGATCCTCTCCGCCGCCGAGATGCCGTCCAGCTTCGGCATCTTCACATCGAGGATGACCAGGTCCGGCTTGTGCTCCCGCGCCAGCTCCACGGCCTGCTCGCCGTCCCCGGCCTCACCGACGACGGAGTAGCCCTCCTCCTCCAGCATCTCTTTGAGATCCAGCCGGATCAGGGCCTCGTCCTCGGCGATGACGACACGGGTCGTCAGCGGAGGCACATGCGACTTGTCGTCGTCGGGCACGTCCACGGGCTGGGGCGACTCGGGGGCGGTCACGGGGGCTCCTCGTTCAGGCAGGGCTGCTGCTGACAAGAGCCTACCTAGCTGCGGTATGGTGGACGGGCAGCGGGTCGAGGTCAACCTTCGATTCATTGGGCCCCGGTAGCCCAATTGGCAGCAGGCGATGCTCTCAAACAGCATACAGTGTGGGTTCGAATCCCACCCGGGGCACTTTTCCTTCGTTTCCAAGGATTGCGCCACCAAGCGGATGTCCACGTTCTCGTGAACATCCGCTTTTTGCTGCACGCCTTCGCGATCAGTGACGCACCGTGTTGCCATGCCCCTGCATGGAACCGATGTACGACACCAGGCCCTCACGCTGCTTCGGGACGGCGTACGGAACTCCGACGTGGCCCGACGACTGAACGTCCCGGCCGGCACGGTCAGTTACTGGAAACACCTGGACCGCGCGCGACGTGGAGAGACGGGCGGGCGGCACGAACCCCAGTGCCCCCGATGCCACGACCGCCCCCTCGACGAGCCTGCCTACAGTTATCTGCTCGGGCTCTACCTGGGAGACGGCCACATCAGCGACTACCCGGGGCAGGGCGCCCCGAGCCTGATGGTCACCTGCGCCGAGTCGTGGCCGGGCCTCATGGATCTGTGCGAGCTGGCCATGCGGGCGGTCTTCCCCGGCAATTCCGTCTGCCGGGTGCAGCGCAGCGGCTGCCGCAATCTCAAGCTCTACTCCCGCCATCTCCCCTGCATGTTCCCCCAGCACGGCCCCGGCAAGAAGCACGAGCGGATCATCGAGCTGGCGGGCTGGCAGCAGGCGATCGTGGACGCGCATCCCTGGGAGTTCGTCCGGGGGCTTCTCCACTCGGACGGCTGCCGGCTCACCAATTGGACGACCCGTGTCGTCCAGGGTGAGCGCAGGCGCTACGAGTATCCGCGTTACTTCTTCACCAACGTCTCCGGCGACATCCGGCGCCTCTACACCGACACCCTCGACCGGCTGGGCGTCGCCTGGCGGCAGGCGAACGCGCAGAACGTGTCCGTGGCCAGGAAGGCCGATGTCGCCCTGCTCGACGCGCACGTGGGCCCCAAGCACTGACCGCCCGCCCCCTACGTGTCGTCCTCGCCGATGTGGTGGACGCGGACCAGGTTGGTGGAGCCGGAGACTCCGGGTGGGGAGCCGGCTGTGATGACGACGGTGTCGCCGGGGGCGCAGCGGCCGTGGCGGAGGAGGAGGTCGTCGACCTGGTCGACCATGGCGTCGGTGGAGTCGACGTGGGGGCCGAGGAAGGTCTCGACGCCCCAGGTGAGGTTGAGCTGGGAGCGGGTGGCGGGTTCGGGGGTGAAGGCGAGGAGGGGGATGGGTGAGCGGTAGCGGGAGAGGCGGCGGACGGTGTCGCCGGACTGGGTGAAGGCGACGAGGTACTTGGCGTCGAGGAAGTCGCCGATCTCGGCGGCGGCGCGGGCGACGGCGCCGCCCTGGGTGCGGGGTTTGGTGCGGTCGGTGAGGGGCGGGAGGCCTTTGGCGAGGATGTCCTCCTCGGCGGCGGTGACGATCCTGGCCATGGTGGTGACGGTCTCGACGGGGTGTTTACCGACGCTGGTCTCGCCGCTGAGCATGACGGCGTCGGTGCCGTCGTAGACGGCGTTGGCGACGTCGGAGGCCTCGGCGCGGGTGGGCCGGGCGTTGTCGATCATGGAGTCGAGCATCTGGGTGGCGACGATGACCGGCTTGGCGTTGCGCCGGGCGAGTTTGACGGCGCGCTTCTGGACGATGGGGACCTGTTCGAGGGGCATCTCGACGCCGAGGTCGCCGCGGGCGACCATGAGGCCGTCGAAGGCGGCGACGATGTCGTCGAGGTTCTGGACGGCCTGGGGCTTCTCGATCTTGGCGATGACGGGGAGGCGGCGGCCTTCGTCGTCCATGATGCGGTGGACGTCGAGGATGTCGCGGCCGGTGCGGACGAAGGAGAGGGCGATGACGTCGAAGCCGGTGCGCAGGGCCCAGCGGAGGTCTTCCTCGTCCTTCTTGGCGAGGGCGGGGACGGAGACGGCGGCGCCGGGGAGGTTGAGGCCCTTGTGGTCGGAGATGACGCCGCCCTCGACGACGCGGGTGTGGACGCGGGGGCCGTCGACGGCGGTGACCTGGAGGCAGACCTTGCCGTCGTCGACGAGGACGTGGTCGCCGGGGGTGACGTCGTCGGCGAGTCCGGCGTAGGTGGTGCCGCAGATGTGGCGGTCGCCCTGGACGCCTTCCTCGACGGTGAGGGTGAAGGTGTCGTCGCGTTCGAGGAGTACGGGGCCTTCGGCGAAGCGGCCGAGGCGGATCTTCGGGCCTTGAAGGTCGGCGAGGAGGCCGACGCTGCGGCCGGTCTCGTCGGAGGCCTTGCGAACGCGTCGGTACCGTTCCTCGTGCTCGGCGTGGGTGCCGTGGCTGAGGTTGAGGCGGGCGATGTCCATTCCGGCGTCGACCAGGGCTTTGATCTGGTCGTATGTGTCGGTGGCGGGGCCCAGGGTGCAGACGATTTTCGCTCGGCGCATGGTTCGAGCCTAGGGCTTACCGCCGGGTAGCGACCGGGGAGCGCGTGGCCGCCCAACATCCGTCGGGTGAAGGGTTCTTGACAAGTGTTGAAGTGGGCGGCGGGCTGCTCCGATGAGCGATGTTTTACGGGGGTGTCATGTCGGGGCGGGGCGGGTCACCGGATCGCAACCTCACAGGGCTTTCCCGTTTGCCATGGCCGGGTCAGAATCTACGCGCGTATCCCTGACGCGTGCGTCTACGCGCGTCATCCGTCGTGTGCGAGGAGCTGGAATCATGCCGTTGAACCGCCGGACGTTCCTTCAGAAGTCCGCCGTGACCGGGGCGGGGGTGGCGGTCGCGGGAGCGGCGGCGGCTCCGGCGGCCGAGGCGGCGCCCGCGGGTGGGAGGAGGAAGCCGGTGAAGCGGTACGCGCTGACGGTGCTGGGCACGACCGACCTGCACGGCCACGTCTTCAACTGGGACTACTTCAAGGACGCGGAGTACACCGACGCGCAGGGCAACGCGCAGGGGCTGGCGCGGATCTCGACGCTGGTGAACGCGATCCGCCGGGAGCGGGGCCGGGAGAACACGCTGCTGCTGGACGCGGGCGACACGATCCAGGGCACGCCGCTGACGTACTACTACGCGAAGGTGGACCCGATCACCGCGAAGGGGGGTCCGGTGCACCCGATGGCGCAGGCGATGAACGCGATCGGGTACGACGCGGTGGCGCTGGGCAACCACGAGTTCAACTACGGCATCGAGACGTTGCGGAAGTTCGAGGAGCAGTGCCGTTTCCCGCTGCTGGGGGCGAACGCGCTGCACGCGAGGACGCTGAAGCCGGCGTTCCCGCCGTACTTCATGAAGACGTTCCGGGTGAAGGGCGCGCCGCCGGTGAAGGTGGCGGTGCTGGGGCTGACGAATCCGGGGATCGCGATCTGGGACAAGGCGTACGTGCAGGGGAAGCTGACGTTCCCGGGGCTGGAGGAGCAGGCGGCGAAGTGGGTGCCGAGGCTGCGGTCGATGGGCGCGGACGTGGTGGTGGTGTCGGCGCACTCGGGCTCGTCGGGGACGTCGTCGTACGGTGACCAGTTGCCGTACGTGGAGAACTCGGCGGCGCTGGTGGCGCAGAAGGTGCCGGGGATCGACGCGATCCTGGTGGGGCACGCGCATGTGGAGATCCCGGAGCTGAAGGTCGTCAACGAGAAGACGGGGCGGACGGTGGTGCTGTCGGAGCCGCTGGCGTTCGCGGAGCGGCTGTCGGTGTTCGACATCGGGCTGACGTTCGAGCGGGGCCGCTGGTCGGTGGAGTCGGTGGCGTCGTCGGTGCGCAACACGAACACGGTGGCGGACGACCCGCGGATCACGCGGCTGCTGAAGGACGAGCACGCGAAGGTCGTGGCGTACGTCAACCAGGTGGTGGGGACGGCGACACAGACGCTGACGACGGTGGACGCGCGGTACAAGGACGCGCCGATCATCGATCTGATCACCAGGGTCCAGGAGGACGTGGTGAGGGCGGCGCTGGCGGGGACCGAGTTCGCGGCGCTGCCGGTGATCGCGCAGGCCTCGCCGTTCTCGCGGACGTCGGAGATCCCGGCGGGCGAGGTGACGATCCGGGATCTGTCGGGGCTGTACGTGTACGACAACACGCTGGTGGCGAAGGTGCTGACGGGGGCGCAGCTGCGGGCGTACCTGGAGTACTCGGCGGAGTACTTCGTGCGGACGGCGGCGGACGCCCCGGTGGACGTGGCGAAGCTGACGAACGCGAACAACCGGCCGGACTACAACTACGACTACGTGTCGGGGCTGTCGTACGACATCGACGTGGCGCAGGCGCCGGGGTCGCGCATCCGGAACCTGACGTACGGCGGGGTTCCGCTGGACGACGCGCGGGAGTTCGTGCTGGCGGTGAACAACTACCGGGCCAACGGCGGCGGGGCGTTCCCGCATGTGGCGTCGGCGCGTGAGGTGTGGTCGGAGTCGACGGAGATCCGGACGCGGATCGCGGAGTGGGTCACGGCGAAGGGGGTGCTGGACCCGGAGGACTTCGCGTCGGTGGACTGGCGGCTGACACGGGACGGTGTGCCGGTGTTCTGAGCGGGTCCCCGGTCGGTCGGGGCCGAGGGGGCGGTGGGAGGTCTCTCCCGCCGCCCCTTCCGTGTGCCGGGGGGCTGCGGTGCCGTACGGCGGGTCAGTGGGTGTCGACGAGGGGGACGAGGGTGGGCGGCCTGCGGGCGTGGGGGACCTGGGGGTGGGGTTCGAGGCCGAAGGTGGTGAAGGCGGTGCGGTCGGGGAGAGGGTAGGTGTCCTCGCCGGTGAGGGTGTTGAGGATGGTGGCGGCGCGCCAGGCGGTGAGGCCGAGGTCGGGGGCGCCGACGCCGTGGGTGTGGCGTTCGGCGTTCTGGACGTGGACGGCGCCGGTGACGGAGGGGTCGAGGTGGAGGCGGAAGCGGTCGTCGACGCGGGGGCGTTCGGAGCTGTCGCGGCGGAGGTAGGGGTCGAGTCCGGCGAGGATGCGGTCGAGGGGGCGTTCGCGGTGGCCGGTGGCGAGGACGACGGCGTCGGTGGTGAGGCGGGTGCGGGTCTGCTGCTGGACGTGTTCGAGGTGGAGTTCGATGCGGGTGGTGGCGATGCGGCCCGCGGTGCGGACGCGGACGCCGGGGGTGAGGACGGCGTCGGGCCAGCCGCCGTGCAGGGAGCGGCGGTACAGCTCGTCGTGGATGGCGGCGGCGGTGTCGGCGTCGATGCCCTTGTGGAGCTGCCACTGGGCGGCGACGAGGCGGTCGCGGGTGGCTTCGGGGAGGGCGTGGAAGTAGCGGGTGTAGTCGGGGGTGAAGTGTTCGAGGCCGAGTTTGGAGTACTCCATGGGGGCGAAGGCCTCGGTGCGGCCGATCCAGTGGAGGCGTTCGCGGCCTTCGGGGCGGTGGCGGAGGAGGTCGAGGAAGATCTCGGCGCCGGACTGTCCGGAGCCGACGACGGTGACGTGGCCGGCGGCGAGGAGGGCGTCGCGGTGGGTGAGGTAGTCGTCGGAGTGCAGGACGGGCACGCCGGGGGTGTCGGTGAGGGGGCGCAGCGGGTCGGGGACGTGCGGCTCGGTGCCGATGCCGAGGACGACGTTGCGGGTGTGGGTGCGGCCGAGGGCCTCGGCCTCTCCGTCGGCGTCGAGTTGGGTGAAGTCGACTTCGAAGAGGGCGCGTTCGGGGTTCCAGCGGACGGCGTCGACCTGGTGGCGGAAGCGGAGTGCGGGGAGGTGTTCGGCGACCCAGCGGCCGTAGGCGTCGTACTCGGCGCGGTGGATGTGGAAGCGTTCGGCGAAGTAGAAGGGGAAGAGGCGCTGCCTGCTTCTGAGGTAACTGAGGAAGCTCCAGGGGCTGGTGGGGTCGGCGAGGGTGACGAGGTCGGCGAGGAAGGGGACTTGGACGCGGGCGCCGTCGATGAGGAGGCCGGGGTGCCAGCGGAAGTCGGGGCGCTGTTCGTAGAAGACGGCGTCGAGGCCGGTGCGGGGGTGGGCGAGGGCGGCGAGGGAGAGGTTGCTGGGGCCGATGCCGATGCCGACGAGGTCGCGGGGGGTGTCGGGGGTGGTGGGGTGGTGCGGCTGGGGGTGGGGCGTGTTCATGCGGGGGCTCCTCCGGGGGGCGAGGAGTCCCAGTGTGTCCACGGGGGTGGGGGTGCGCCCCGGCTGTGGGGGTTTTGGACCCGAAAGGGGGAGGCGGGGCGGTGGCGGGGGTCCGGTGCGGCGGCCGGACCCCCGTCGGGCGGGTCAGGCGCCGCGGACGCGCAACGCGCGGCGCAGGTCGTCGAGTTGGTCGGCGAGCCGGCGTCGCAGGGCGGGGGTGAGGTCGGTGTCGCGCAGGCGGCTCTCGCCGAGGGCGAGGTGGTCGGCGTCGACGGCGTGGGCGGGGAACGCCCAGCGGGCGGCGGCGTCGGCGATGGCGGGGCCGCGGCGGGCGGCGACGGTGGGGGCGTCCTGGTAGAAGCGCGCGACGTACGGCTTCACGAGGTCGGCCTGTTCGGGCTGCCAGAAGCCCTGGGCGGTGGCGGTGAACAGGTAGTTGGAGAGGTCGTCGCCGTCGAAGAGGGCGGCCCAGGCGGTGGCCTTGGCGTCCGGGTCGGGGAGGGCGGCGCGGCAGCGGGCGGCGCCTTCGCGGCCGGTGGCGGAGGGGTCGCGGTCGAGTTCGGCGGCGATGGCCGTCTCGTCGGTGGCGCCGAGGACGGCGAGCCGGGCGAGGACGCGCCAGCGCAGGTCGGGGTCGAGTTCGGGGCCGCCGGGGACGGTGCCGTCGGCGAGCCAGTCGGTCAGGGGCTCGGGGTGGGCGGCGACGTCGATGAAGTGGCGTACGGCGAGCAGGCGCAGGCCGGGGTGGTCGCCGTCCTCGGTGCGGCGGATGAGGTCGCGGCAGAGGGAGGCGAGGGTGGCGAGCGCGGCGGGGCGCTCGTCGGGGGTGACGTAGCGGTCGGCGACCTGGGCGGCGGCGAAGGCGAGGACGCCTTGGACGAGGGCGAGGTCGGTCTCGCGCGGGAGGTGGGTGCGGGCGGTCTCCAGGTAGGCGCCGGGGGCGAGTTCGCCGTCGCGGACGGCGTCGCGCAGGGCGTTCCAGACGACGGCGCGGGTGAGGGGGTCGGGGAGCCGGGAGAGGTGGGCGGCGACGGCTTCGGCGGAGGCGGGGTCGAAGCGGACCTTGGTGTAGGTGAGGTCGCCGTCGTTGAGGAGGAGCAGCGCGGGGCGCTTGCCGAGGGGGTGGGGGGCGGTCTGCGGGACGTCGAGGTCGAGGCGTTCGCGCAGGACGAGGCCGCCGCGGTCGTCGGTGAGGTCGGTGTCGTAGAGGCCGACGGCGATGCGGTGGGGGCGGCTGCCGGTGCGGTCGACGGTGAGGGCGCAGGTGCCGCCGTCGGCGGTGACGGTGGGGGTGAGGGTGTCGACGCCGGTGGTGCGCAGCCAGGTGTCGGCCCAGGCGTGGACGTCGCGTTCGGTGGCGGCGGCGAGGGAGTCGATGAAGTCGGCGAGGCTGGCGTTGCCGAACCGGTGCCGGGCGAAGTGGGTGTTGATGCCGGCGAGGAAGTCCTTCTCGCCGAGCCAGGTGACGAGTTGGCGCAGCGCGGAGGCGCCCTTGGCGTAGGAGATGCCGTCGAAGTTGAGGAGGGCGGAGGCGGTGTCCTGGACGTCCTCGGGGGCGACGGGGTGGGTGGAGGGGCGCTGGTCGGCGTCGTAGCCCCAGGCCTTGCGGGCGACGCCGAACTCGGTCCAGGTGGCGGTGAAGCGGGTGGCCTCGGCGGTGGTCTGGTAGCCCATGTACTCGGCGAAGGACTCGTTCAGCCAGATGTCGTCCCACCAGCGGAGGGTGACGAGGTCGCCGAACCACATGTGGGCCATCTCGTGGGCGATGACCATGGCGCGGGTCTGGCGTTCGGTGTCGGTGACGGCGGAGCGGTAGACGAAGTCGTCGCGGAAGGTGACGAGTCCGGGGTTCTCCATGGCGCCGGCGTTGAACTCGGGGACGAACGCCTGGTCGTAGGAGTCGAAGGGGTAGGGCTCGTCGAACTTCTCGTGGTAGCGGTCGAAGCAGGCGCGGGTGACGTCGAGGATCTCGTCGGCGTCGGCGTCGAGGTGGGGGGCGAGGGAGCGCCGGCAGTGGATGCCGAAGGGCAGGCCGCGGTGTTCGGTGCGCACGGAGTGCCAGGGTCCGGCGGCGACGGCGACGAGGTAGGTGGACAGGGGCGGGGTGGTGGCGGCGCGGTGGCGGCCGCCGCCGAGGTGTTCGGTGACGCCGTTGGCGAGGACGGTCCAGTCCTCGGGGGCGGTGACGGTGACGTCGAAGACGGCCTTGAGGTCGGGCTGGTCGAAGGCGGCGAAGACGCGCTGGACGTCGTCGAGGAAGAGCTGGGTGTAGACGTAGGTCTCGCCGTCGGAGGGGTCGGTGAAGCGGTGCATGCCCTCGCCGGTGCGGGAGTAGCGCATGCGGGCGGTGACGCGGAGTTCGTGCTCGCCCTCGGTGAGGCCGGTGAGGGGCAGCCGGTTGCCGTCGAGGGCGGCGGGGTCGAGGGGCTGTCCGTCGAGGGTGGCGGAGCGCAGTTCGGCGGGCTTCAGCTCGACGAAGGTGTCCGCGCCCGTGCGCGCGGCGAAGTGGATGACGGTCTCGGACTCGAAGGTCTCGTCGCCGGTGGTGAGGTCCAGCGCGATGGTGTAGCGGCGGACGTCGAGGAGTCGGGCACGGGTCTGCGCTTCGTCGCGCGTCAGTACGGACATGCGGGCCATGCTGCCCGAAACCGCAGGCGGGGCACAGAGGCGATTCCGGTACGCGCCGTTTGTCCGGGGGCGGCGGAGGCGGACATGGGGTTTCCCCTACGGGCAGGGGCGTACGTCGGCGGGGCGCGCGCCGGGGTGTGCGCGCTGTGGGGGCGCGTACGGGGGCGTGGGGGTGCGGGGGGGGGTGCGGGGCGGGTGGTCGTACGGGGCGTACGGCGGTACGGGTCGTGCGGCGGTACGGCGCTGCGGCGGGTTCAGGGGGCCGCCGGGGCGGTCGGGGCCGGTGGGCCGGTGAGGTCGCGCTGTACGGGGACCCGGGCGTCCCGTAGGTCCCGTGGGTCGGAGGTGCGGCGGGGCGGGCGAGGGCCTCGTGGGTCGCGCGGGTCGCCCGGACCGCCGCCGGGGCTGTCGGGGTCGCGGAGGCGGGCGCGTAAGGCGCGGACCTCCTCGGCGAGGGTGAGCTGGCGCTGGTGGGCGTCGTAGAGGTAGCGGACCTTGGTGCGCAGCGCCCAGGGGTCGACGGGCTTGGTCACGAGGTCGGCGACGCCGAGGCCGAAGGCGGCGGAGGTCAGCTCGTGGTCGGGGCCGAATCCGGTGAGGAGGACGACCGGGATGTGCTGGGTCTGCTCCAGCCGCCGCAGGTAGCGGACCACGTCCAGGCCGTCGGTGCCCGGGGTGCGCAGGTCGAGCAGGAGCAGCCCGACCCGGCCCCGCATCACCTGCTTGAGCGCCTCGTCGCCGCTGGTCGCGCGGGCGAGGCGGTAGCCCAGCGGGGCGAGGGCGCTCTCCAGCGCGTACAGCGTGTCCTGGTGATCGTCGACGATGAGAATCCGTGCGTCCGGTGGCATGCCCCCACACCCCTCCCGCGATGGGACCACCAGCTTACGTCGGAACCCTGACGCGGAGTGCCCGTCGGTTGACGCCGGGTGTGCGCCGGGGCGTGTCCGGGGGCGGACGGAGCGCGCCGGGGGCGGGGATCAGGGGCGCGGAGGGCGCGGATCAGGGGCGCGGGGCGGAGGTCAGGGGCGTGAGGCGGTCGTCAGGGGCGCGGGGCGGGGGTGCGGCCCGCGTCGTCGGCGATGCTCTCGTGGTGGCGGATCACCTCGGCGATGATGAAGTTCAGGAACTTCTCGGCGAACGCGGGGTCCAGCTTGGCGCTCTCGGCGAGGGCGCGCAGCCGGGCGATCTGGCGGGCCTCGCGCGCCGGGTCGGCGGGCGGCAGCTGGTGGCGGGCCTTGAGGAGACCGACCTGCTGGGTCGCCTTGAACCGCTCGGCCAGCATGTGGACGACGGCCGCGTCGATGTTGTCGATGCTGTCCCGCAGCCGGCCGAGCTGCTCCTGGACGGCGGGCTCCACGGGGTCGACGTCACCGGTTCCGGTGCTGCTGGTGGTCATGGGGGATCACCCTAGTGCGGGACCGGTGCCCCGTGATCGCCTGTCCGGATCTCGGCCGGGGCCACCGGCGCGCGTTCTCGTACAGTGGAAGGGGCTGCCCGGCGGCTTGGGGGTGCGGACGTGGCGAACGGCGGACCGGTCGAGCACGGCTATCCGCATCTGGAGACGGTGCGGGACGCCGTCACCGCGCTGTACCGGCGGCTCTCCCCCGACACCGTCCGGCTCTTCGCGACCAGCGTCGCCCCGGCCGACGTCGCCTTCGGCGACACCGACGACCTGCACCTCGGCGCCCAGCGGATCGCCCGCGAACTCGTCCGGCACTTCCGGCTCCCCGACGCCCGCATGATCGTCGGCTTCCGCGCCATGGAACACGCGGCGAACGTCGAACTCACCGCGGGACCCGAGTACTTCATCGAACTCAACGACCGGTTCCGCACCCATCGGCGGGACATCGGGGCCGCCCTCGCGCACGAGATCATGCACGTCTTCCTGCACCGGATGGACCTCGCGTTCCCCGGCACCCGCGCCAACGAGATCCTCACCGACACCGCGACCACCTACCTCGGGGCGGGCTGGCTGCTGCTGGACGCCTTCCGCGAGGACGGGGCCTCCTCGCAGAAGCTGGGCTATCTGACGCCGGAGGAGTTCGGATACGTCCTCGCCAAACGGGCGCGCGTCTTCGACGAGGACCCGTCCGCCTGGTTCACCAGCGCGCAGGCGTACGCCGCGTATGTCGCGGGGCGCGAGCGGGCGCGGTCGGACGAGCGGCGGCCACCGCTGGTGGGGGCGGGGTGGGTGGGGCGGCGCAAGTACGCGCGGGCGCGGGCCGCCTCCGGCGGGACGGCCTCCGGCGGGGCTGGGGGTGAGGGGGGTTATGCGTTCGAGGTCGATGGGCGGGGGGTGTCTCGGGTGACGTTCGCCTGTCCGGCGTGTTGGCAGCGGATTCGGGTGGTGGTGCGGGGGCGGGTTCGGGTGCGGTGTGGGGTGTGCGGGGGGATCTGGGAGTGCGATACGTAGGCTGCGGGCGGGGGTTGGATTCTGTGCTGGTGGGTTGGTGGGTGGGGTTGGTTTGGGTGGGCGTTCTGGGGGCTGCTGCCCCCAGGCCCCCGCTTCGGCCCTGGACGGGCCTCGTCCTCAAACGCCGGACGGGCTGGAGGGGGCGGCCCGGGTCCTGGAAGGAGCGGCCGGGCTCTGGGAGGGGCGGCCCAGGTCCGGAGTGGTGGGTCATGTTCCGTACACCCTCCCCGGTTCCGTCGCCTCCGCCAGGAGTTGGCGGGCCCGCTCCCCCGCCTCCCTGGGGGTCCAGCGTGCGCCTTTGTCGGCTGTGGGGCCCTCGCGCCAGCCTTCCATGACGGTGATGCGGCCGGCCTCGGTGGCGAAGACGCGGCCGGTGACGCCCTCGGCGGCGCGGGAGCCGAGCCAGACGACCAGGGGGGAGACGTTGTCGGGGGCCATCGCGTCGAAGCCGGTGGCGGGGGCGGCCATGGTGGTGGCGAAGGTGCGTTCGGTCATCCGGGTACGGGCGGCGGGGGCGACGGCGTTGACCTGGACGCCGTAGCGGGCGAGTTCGGCGGCGGCGACCAGGGTCAGGGCGACGACCCCTGCCTTGGCGGCGCTGTAGCCCGCCTGGCCCACCGAGCCCGACAGGCCCGCCCCGCTGCTGGTGTTGACGACCCTGGCCGCCGGTCGGCGCCCCGCCTTCGCCTCCGCCCGCCAGTGGGCCGCCGCCTGCCGCAGCGGGAGGAAGTGCCCCCGCAGGTGGACCCGGATCACGGCGTCCCAGTCGTCCTCGTCGAGGTTGACGAGCATCCGGTCGCGCAGGAAGCCCGCGTTGTTGACCAGGGTGTCGAGGCGGCCGTACGTGCCGAGGGCCGTCGTGATCAGCGAGGCGGCGCCCTCGGCGGTCGCGATGTCGGCGGTGTGGGCGACGGCCTCGCCGCCCGCCGCCCGGATCTCCGCGACGACCCGCCCGGCGGGGCTGCCGGGACCGGGAGTGCCAGGATCTGGGCTGCCCCGGTCGGGGGTGCCGTCCAGGGTCACGCCGAGGTCGTTGACGACGACGCGGGCGCCCTCGGCGGCGAAGGCCAGGGCGTGGGCCCGGCCGAGGCCGCGCCCCGCGCCGGTCACCACCACGACCCGGCCCGCGCAGAGCCCGCCCGCGCCGGGGACTCCGGTCAGCCGTTCGTCGTCGTCTCTCACCGGTCCCTTCCCTCCCCTTTCCGCTCCCCCTCCGGTACGGCCCTGTCCCGTGTGCCCGTCGCGGTCGCCGCGGTCAGGAACGCGGGGCGTTCGCCGCCGCCGTGGACGTGCAGGCTCGCGCCGCTGACGTAGGCCGCGGCGTCGGAGGCGAGGAACACCGTGGCGGCGCCGATGTCCGCCGGGTCGGCGAGGCGGCCGAGCGGGACCGTGCGGGCGACCGCGGCGAGGCCCTCGGCGTCGCCGTAGTGGAGGTGCGCCCGCTCGGTGCGGACCATGCCGACGACCAGGGTGTTCACCCGCACCTCCGGCGCCCACTCCACCGCCATGGAGCGGGCCAGGTGCTCCAGCCCCGCCTTGGCCGCGCCGTACGCGGCGGTGCCGGGCGAGGGGCGGGTGCCGCCGACGCTGCCGATCATCACCACCGAGCCCCGGGCGCGGCGGAGGTGGGCGTGGGCGGCGAGTGACACCGTGAGGGGCGCGAGAAGGTTCAGTTCGAGCACCCGCAGGTGGTGGCCGGGATCGGGGCCGGTGAACGGGCGGTGGGGGGCGCCGCCCGCGTTGTTGACCAGGACGTCCAGGCGGGGCAGCGCGTCCACGGTGCGCCGTACGGCGTCCGCTTCCCGCACGTCCAGGGGGACGAACTCGGTTCCGGGCAGGGGCACTTCGGGGGGTCTGCGGGCGCAGACCAGGACCTCGGCACCGGCCGCGGCGAGGGCCCGCGCGATGCCCGCGCCGACGCCCCGGGTGCCGCCCGTGACGACGGCGAGCTTCCCGTGCAGCTCCATCCGCGCTACCTTCCGCCTAACAAACGTTTGGTGGAAAGGTAGCTGATGCTTCCATGGGTGTCTCCACCTCGTCCCCGGAAAAGGGGATCGCGTCGGTCACGGTGTCCTTCCCGCCGGTGAACGCCCTTCCGGTGGACGGGTGGTTCGCGCTGGCCGACGCCGTACGGGCCGCCGGGCGCGACCCCCGGACCCGGTGTGTGGTGCTGGCCGCCGAGGGGCGCGGCTTCAACGCGGGCGTGGACATCAAGGAGTTGCAGACGGGCGGCCCCGGCGCGCTGATCGGCGCCAACCGCGGCTGCTTCGAGGCGTTCGCGGCGGTGTACGAGTGCGAGGTGCCCGTCATCGCGGCGGTGCAGGGCTTCTGCCTGGGCGGCGGCGTCGGGCTGGCGGGCACCGCGGACGTGGTGGTGGCCGCCGAGGACGCGGTGTTCGGGCTGCCCGAGCTGGACCGGGGCGCGCTCGGCGCCGCCACCCACCTGGCCCGGCTGGTCCCCCCGCACCTGCTGCGCGCCCTGTACTTCACCGCGCGCACCGTCACCGCGGCCGAGCTGCGCGCCCACGGCTCGGTGTGGCGGGTGGTGAAGCGGAGCGAACTGCTCCCGGCCGCGCTGGAGTTGGCGCGGGAGATCGCCGCGAAGGACGGTGAGCTGCTGCGGCTGGCCAAGGCCGCCCTCAACGGCATCGACCCCGTCGACGTGCGCCGCAGCTACCGCTTCGAGCAGGGCTTCACCTTCGAGGCGGCGGTGAGCGGCGTGGCCGACCGGGTGCGCGGCACCTTCGGACGGGACGGGGAGGCCTGAGTGGACGACACGGCACGGACGGGACGCGGGGCGGACGGGGCGGCCGGGGTGGCCGCGGAGCGGGGCGGGAAGGTGATGTCCGCCGACGAGGCCGTGTCCCGGCTGCGCAGCGGGATGAAGGTCGGGATCGGCGGGTGGGGGTCGCGCCGCAAGCCGATGGCGCTGGTGCGGGCGCTGCTGCGCTCGCCGGTCACCGATCTGACGGTCGTCTCCTGCGGTGGTCCGGACGTCGGGATGCTGGCGGCGGCGGGGCGGATCAGGCGGCTGGTCGCCGCGTTCGTGACGCTCGACTCCGTGCCCCTCGAACCGCACTACCGCGCGGCCCGCGAGGGCGGCACCCTCGCCCTGGCCGAGCTGGACGAGGCGATGTTCCTGTCCGGGCTGCGCGCGGCGGCCGAGCGGCTGCCGTTCCTGCCGGTGCGGGCCGGTCTCGGCTCCGACGTGATGCGGGTCAACCCCGGCCTGCGGACGGTCACTTCGCCGTACGAGGACGAGGAGACCCTGGTCGCCGTGCCCGCGCTGCGGCTGGACGCGGCGCTGGTGCACGTCAACCGGGCCGACCGGCTGGGCAACGGGCAGTACCTGGGGCCCGACCCGTATTTCGACGACCTGTTCTGCGCGGCGGCCGACACCGCGTACCTCTCGTGCGAACGGATCGTCGACACGGCCGAGTTGACGAAGGCGGGGCCGCCGCAGTCGCTGCTGGTCCGGCGGCACACGGTGACCGGGGTGATCGAGGCCCCGGACGGGGCGCACTTCACGTCCTGCGTGCCCGACTACGGCCGCGACGAGGCGTTCCAGAAGCGGTACGCGACCACGCCCTGGCCCCTGTTCGCGGCCCGCTACCTCGACGGCGGCGACGAAGCGGCGTACCGGGCAGCCGTGGCGGACGACCGGGAGAGGGGCGGGGCGTGACCGGCACCGGCGACAGCGGCACAGGCACCAGCCCAGACGGCAGCGGCAGCATCGATGCCCTCGGCACGGGTTCCGGTGTCGGCCGCGCGGGCGCCGACTCCCGGACCCCCCGGCTCTCCCGGACCTCCCGGCCCTCCCGCGCCGAGTACTGCGTCGTCGCCTGCGCCGAGGCGTGGCGGGGCGCCGGGGAGATCCTGGCGAGCCCCATGGGCACGGTCCCGTCGATCGGCGCGCGGCTCGCCCGGCTGACCTTCGCGCCCGAGCTGCTGCTGACCGACGGTGAGGCGCGTCTCGTCGCCGCGGACGGCACCGTGGAGGGCTGGCTGCCCTACCGGGACCACCTGGCGCTGGCCGCGGGCGGGCGGCGGCACGTGATGATGGGCGCGAGCCAGCTCGACCGGTACGGCAACCAGAACATCGCCTGCGTCGGCGACTGGCGGCGGCCCGTACGGCAGTTGCTCGGGGTGCGCGGGGCGCCCGTCAACACCCTGAACCATCCGGTGAGTTACTGGATACCGAGGCACTCGCGCCGGGTCCTCGTCGAGCGGGTCGACATGGTGTGCGGGGTGGGGCACGACCGGGCGGACGGGCCGCACGGTGCCCGGCCGCACCGGCTGGTCCGGGTCGTGACCGACCTGGCGGTGCTGGACTTCGCCACGCCCGACGGCTCGATGCGGCTGGCCTCGCTGCATCCGGGCGTGACCGTGGGGCGGGTCCGGGAGGCGACCGGCTTCGCGCTCACCGTCCCGGACGGCGTGCCGTACACCCGTGAACCGACCGCGCGGGAGCTGGAGTTGATCCGCGCGGTGCTGGACCCGGGCGGGGCGCGGAACCGGGAGGTGGCGGGCTGATGGAGACCGCGCTGACCCGGCTCGTCGGGGTGCGGCACCCCCTTGTGCAGACCGGGATGGGCTGGGTGGCGGGGCCACGCCTGGTGTCGGCGACGGCGCGGGCCGGTGCGCTCGGCATCCTCGCCTCCGCGACCATGACCGTCGACCAACTCCGGGACGCCGTAAAGGAGGTGCGGTCGCGGACGACGGCGCCGTTCGGGGTGAACCTGCGGGCGGACGCGGCCGACGCCGGGGACCGGGTGCGCGTCCTGGTCGAGGAGGGCGTGCGGGTGGCGTCGTTCGCGCTGGCGCCCTCGCGGGAGCTGATCACGGAGCTGAAGGAGGCGGGCGTCGTCGTCCTGCCGTCCGTGGGAGCCCGGCGGCACGCGGAGAAGGTCGTCGCCTGGGGCGCGGACGCGGTGCTGGTGCAGGGCGGGGAGGGCGGCGGGCACACCGGGGAGGTGGCCACGACGGTGCTGCTGCCGCAGGTGGTGGACGCCGTGGACGTACCGGTGGTGGCGGCGGGCGGCTTCTGCGACGGGCGGGGGCTCGTCGCGGCGCTCGCGTACGGCGCGGCGGGCGTCGCCATGGGCACGCGGTTCCTGCTGACCTCGGACTCGACCGTGCCGGACGCGGTGAAGGCGCGGTACCTGGCGGCGACCGTCCGGGACGTCACGGTGACCCGGGCCGTGGACGGGCTGCCGCACCGCATGCTCCGCAGCGACCTGGTGGACGCGCTGGAGCGGGCCGGGCGGGTGCGCGCGCTGGGGCAGGCGGTGCGGAGGGCGGCGGAGCTGCGGCGGCTGACCGGGCTGACCTGGCGCGGGATGCTCCGCGACGGGCGGGCGCTGCGGCACGGCAAGGACCTCTCCTGGAGCCAGGTCCTGCTCGCCGCGAACACCCCGACGCTGCTGCGCGCGGCGATGGTCGACGGCCGTACCGACCTCGGTGTGATGGCGGCGGGCCAGGTCACGGGCCTGATCGACGATCTGCCGTCGTGCGCGGAACTCGTGGAGCGGGTGATGGCGGAGGCGGAGGAGGTCCTGGGCAGGCTCACGCTCATGGCGGACGGTCCGCGCGCGGCGGACGATCCAGCGACTTCTGCCTGACCGACCGTCCCGCCTGACCGACCGTCCCGCCTGACCGTACGTTCCGCCTGACGGAGCCGCCGTACGACGGCTCCCCCGCCCGCACGGGTCCACTCAGAGGCGTTCGATGATCGTCACGTTCGCCTGGCCGCCGCCCTCGCACATGGTCTGGAGGCCGTAGCGGCCCCCGGTGCGTTCGAGTTCGTGCAGGAGGGTGGTCATCAGGCGGGCGCCGGTGGCGCCGAGGGGGTGGCCGAGGGCGATCGCGCCGCCGTTGACGTTGACGCGGGCGGGGTCGGCGCCGGTCTCGGCGGTCCAGGCGAGGACGACCGGCGCGAACGCCTCGTTGATCTCCACGAGGTCGATGTCGTCCAGGGTCAGGCCGGTCTTCTTCAGGGCGTGCGCGGTGGCCGGGATCGGCGCGGTCAGCATCCGGATGGGGTCCTCGCCGCGCGCCGAGAGGTGGTGGACGCGGGCGCGGGGCCGCAGCCCGTGCGTGCGGACGGCGGCCTCGGAGGCCAGCAGCAGCGCGGCGGCGCCGTCGGAGACCTGGGAGGAGGTCGCGGCGGTGACGGTGCCGCCGTCGAGGACGGGCTTCAGGGCCGCCATCCGTTCGGCGGAGGTGTCGCGGCGCGGGCCCTCGTCGACGGTCACCGGGCCGAGGGCCACGATCTCGCGCCGGAAGCGGCCCTGGTCGAGCGCGTTCAGCGCCCGCCGGTGGGAGCGCAGCGCGTACTTCTCCTGGTCGGTGCGGGAGATGCCCCAGCGGGCGGCGATCATTTCGGCACCGGCGAACTGGTTGACCGGCCGGTCGCCGTAGCGGGCCCGCCAGCCCGCGCTGCCCGCGAAGGGGCCCTCCGTGAAGCCGAGGGGTGCGGCGGCCTGCCGGGTCGCGAACGCGATCGGTATCTGCGACATGTTCTGCACGCCGCCCGCGACGACGAGGTCCTGGGTGCCGGACAGCACGGCCTGCGCCGCGAAGTGCACGGCCTGCTGGGACGACCCGCACTGGCGGTCCACGGTCACGCCGGGCACCTCCTCGGGGAGTCCGGCGGCCAGCCAGCAGGTGCGGGCGATGTCCCCGGCCTGCGGTCCGACGGTGTCGAGACAGCCGAGGACGACGTCCTCCACGGCGGCCGGGTCGACGCCCGCGCGCGCCATCAGCTCCTTGAGGACGTGGGCGCCGAGGTCGGCGGGATGCACCCCGGCGAGCCCTCCCCCGCGCCGCCCCACGGGCGTACGGACCGCTTCGACGATGTAGGCCTCGGCCATGGCGACTCCCGGTGCGTCGGATACGTGGAGACGTACGTGCGTGCGCGCGTGGGACACGTGCGCTGGTGCGGGAGGTACGGGAGGTGCGGGACGTACGAGGTGGTGCGAGGTCGTGCGAGGTGGTGCGAGGTGGTGCCGGTGGCGCGGGTGGTGCGGAACGGCGCCCGCCGTGCGGACGGGGCGTCAGGCGGGGCGTACGGCGATGCCGTCCAGGACCATCGACAGGTACTGGCGGGCGATCTCCTCGGGGCTGTGCTGTCCGCCGGGCCGGTACCAGGAGGCGGCGACCCAGACGGTGTCGCGGACGAAACGGTAGGTGAGGCGGACGTCCAGGTCGGCGCGGAAGACGCCCGCGCCGACGCCGCGTTCCAGGGTGGCCAGCCACGCCCGTTCGAAGCGCCGCTGGGAGTCGGCGAGGAACGCGAACCGTTCCTGCGCGGCCAGGTGACGGCTCTCCTTCTGGTAGATCGCGACGGCGGCACGGTGCCGGTCGATCTCCCGGAACGACTCGGTGACCAGGGCCTCCAGCGTCTCGCGCGGCCCGGACCCGGCCGCGAGGACGGAGTCGTAGCCGTCCCACAGCTCGTCGAGGAAGGTCCGCAGGATCTCCTCCAGCATCGATTCCTTGGAGTCGAAGTGGTAGTAGAGGCTGCCCGCGAGCAGGCCCGCGTGGTCGGCGATGCGGCGGACGGTGGTGGCGTTGTAGCCCTGCTCGGCGAAGACCTCGGCGGCGGTGTCGAGGATCTCCCGGCGCCGGGCGGGCGCCGCCGCCTTCGCGGCACCCTTCACGGCGGGCTTCGCGGCAGGCTTCGCGGGGGGCTGCCGCGGGGACGTCACCGGCGGCTTCACCTGGGGCTGTTTCTTCGGGGGCACCCGCACATTGTCGCTCCGCCGCCCCCGTCTCAGGCACGCCGGCTGCTGACGGACACGACCTCGCCGGTCATGTACGACGAGTAGCCGGAGGCGAGGAACACGATCACGTTGGCCACCTCCCAGGGTTCGGCGGGCCGCCCGTACGCCTCGTGCGCGGTGAGGTCGGCGAGGAGGTCCGGGGTGGTGACCTTGACCAGGTGGGGGTGGAGGGCGAGGCTCGGCGCGACCGCGTTGACCCGCACCCCGAGGGCGGCGGCCTCGACGGCGGCGCAGCGGGTCAGCGCCATCACGCCCGCCTTGGCTGCCGCGTAGTGCGCCTGTCCGGCCTGGGCCCGCCAACCGGCCACGGAGGCGTTGTTGACGACGACCCCGCCGCCCTCCTGATCGCGGAAGTGCCGCAGCGCGGCGCGCACGCAGCGGAAGGTGCCGGTCAGGGTGACGTCCAGGACGCGCGCCCACTGCGCGTCGGTCATCTCGGTCAGGGGCGCGGTGCCGCCGAGCCCGGCGTTGTTGACGACGACGTCGAGGCGGCCGTGGGTGTCGACGGCGGCGGCGAACAGGCGGCGGACCTGGTCCTCGTCGGTGACGTCGCAGGGCAGCGCGGTGACCGCCGCCGGGCCGAACTCGGCCGCGAGGGCCGCCTCGTGCTCCTTGAGGCGGCGCGGGTGGGCGTCGCTGAGCAGCACCCGGGCGCCCTCCTCCAGCAGGCGGCGGGCGGTGGCGCCGCCGATGCCGGTCCCGGCCGCGGCGGTGACGAGGGCGGTCCGCCCGCGCAGCAGCCCGTGCCCCGGCACATAGGACGGAGTCTCGACGTCTGTCATGGGGGCACGCTAACCTACCAAACACTTGTTAGGGAAGACTAGGGATGACGGAGCGAGGCAGGCCAGGCAGGAGAGACGAGAGAGACAGGAGAGGGAGGGCGAGCATGGAACGGGACCGCACGGGCGACGATGCGGACCGCACGGGCACGGACCTGGACCGCACCGGCATGAATCTCGACCTGACGCCGGAGGACGAGGCGTTCCGGGCCGAGGCGCGCGCCTGGCTGCGCGCGCACGTCCCGGCGCGGCGCCCGCCGTCGCTGGAGACGGCGGAGGGCTTCGCCGCGCACCGCGCGTGGGAGGCCGAACTCGCCGCGGACCGCTGGTCGGTGGTGGACTGGCCGGCCCGGTTCGGCGGCCGGGACGCGGGCCTGGTCCGCCGTCTGCTCTTCGAGGAGGAGTACTGGGCGGCGGGCGCCCCCGGCCGCGTCGGGCAGAACGGGGTGAGCCTGCTCGCCCCGGCCCTGTTCGCGCACGGCACCGAGGAGCAGCGGGCCCGTGTGCTGCCGTCGATGGCGACGGGCGCGGTGGTGTGGGCGCAGGCCTGGTCGGAGCCGGAGGCAGGGTCGGATCTGGCGGCGCTGCGCTCGCGGGCGGTGCGCGCGGACGGCGGCTGGCTGCTGAGCGGGCTGAAGACGTGGTCGTCGCGGGCCGCGTTCGCCGACCGCGCCTTCGGCCTGTTCCGCTGCGCCCCGGACACCCCGAAGCCCCATCAGGGCCTGGTCTACGTCATGTTCGGGCTGCGCGAGCCGGGGGTGACGGTCCGGCCGATCGCCCGGCTCGACGGCAGACCGGCGTTCGCGGAACTCCACCTCGACCGGGTCTTCGTGCCCGACGCGGACGTGATCGGCGCGCCGGGGGACGGCTGGCGGATCGCGATGGCGACGGCGGCCGACGAGCGTGGGCTCACCCTGCGCTCCCCCGGTCGCTACCTCGCCGCCGCCGACCGGCTGCACGCCCTGTGGCGGGCGACGGGCAGCCCGGCGTGGGCGCAGGACCGGGTCGCGGACGCGCTGACCGGCGCCCGCGCCTACCAGTTGTTCACGTACGCCGCCGCCTCCCGCCACCTCGCGGGCGAGCCGCTCGGCCCGGAGTCCAGCGAGAACAAGGTCTTCTGGTCGGAGTACGACCTCGCCCTCCACGAGACCGCCCTCGACCTCCTCCCCGACCACCCACCCCCCACCCCGACCCCGCCGCCACGCCCACGCCCACCGATCCCCCCGGCCGACCCGGCCGACCCGCTCACCGACCCCCACCAGCAGTGGCAGGAATGGCACGCCTGGCAGGAGGGCTACGTCTTCGCCCTCGCCGGTCCCCTCTACGCGGGCACCAACGAGATCCAGCGCGACATCGTCGCCGAACGCCTCCTGGGCCTGCCGAGAGGACGCCGCTGATGCGCTTCCTGCCCGACCCCGAGCAGCGGGCGTTCGTCCGCGCGCTGGACGCCCGGCTGACCGCGGCCGGCACCCCGGCGGTGGTACGGGCGTGGAGCCGCGGCGCGCACGGCCCCGGCCGGGCCCTGTGGTCCGGTCTCGCGGAGGCAGGCGTCTTCGCGCTGGCCGTCCCCGAGGAGTACGACGGGCTGGGCGTGCGGCCCGTGGAGCTGGCCCTCGCCTTCGTCGAGCTGGGACGGCACGCGGTTCCCGGCCCGCTGGTCGAGACGGTGACCGCGGCAGCCCTGCTGACCGGCACCCCGTACGCGCGGAGGTTCCTGCCGGGGCTCGCGGCCGGGGAGACGCTCGCGACCCTGGCACCGGACGGCGCGCCCGCCCTGGACGGCGACGCGGCGGGGCTGCGCCTGGCGCTCTCCCCCGGCGGGCTGCGGCTCGCTCCGGGCCACGGTCCCGTCCGTACCGGCATCGACCCGTCCCGCCGCCTCACCCCGCTGCTGCCCGGCGGGCCGTCCCTGGGCCCGCCCGCGCCCGGTGCCCTCGGCGTGGCCCGGCTCGCCACCGCCGCCCAGGCCCTCGGTGTGGGTCTCGCCCTGCTGGAGCGGACGGTCGGACACGTCCGGCGGCGGCACCAGTTCGGTGTCCCGGTGGGCTCGTTCCAGGCGGTGAAGCACCGGCTCGCCGACGCCCGGATCGCCCTGGACTTCGCCCGCCCCCTGGTCCTCGGCGCCGCCCTGACCCGCTCCCCCACCGACCTCGCCATGGCCAAGTCGGCCGCCTGCGAGGCCGCGTACGCCACCGCGCGTACGGCGCTCCAGTTGCACGGCGCGCTCGGCTACACGGCGGAGTACGACCTGTCGCTCTGGATCGTCCGGGCGCGGGCCCTGCGCACGGCGTGGGGCGGCCCGCACGCCTGCCGGGCGGCCGTCCTCGAAGGCGCCGCCGCCCGTGAACGGCCCGCGACCGTGTGACTCAGGGCGCGGCGGGCCGTACGATCCCCCGCGCCCGCGCCGCCACCAGCCACTGGGGGAACTCGCCCAGCAGCCGGTCGTAGAGCTGGGCGTCGGAGACCTTGCGCGGGTCGGCGCCCGCGTGGAAGAACCCGGCGTTGTCGACGACCCGCTTCCCCGGCACGGGCAGGTCGTCGAGGCGGCGCAGGAAGTCGAACTGCTTGCTCGACGCGTCACCGAAGCCGATGAACTGCCAGAAGAGGGGCAGCACGGCGGCCTTGCAGAGGTACCGCTCGGTCGCGGCCCTGTTGCTCGGCCCGCCGTCCGTCTGGAAGACCACGAACGCGGGGTCCCTGGAGCCGCTGTCGAGGTAGTGGTCGATGACTTCGTCCATCGCCAGGTGGTAGTTGGTCCTCCCCATGTGCCCGAGGCCCGCCACGATGCGGTCCACGCGGCCGTGGTGGTCGTCGAGGGCGATGTCGGTGACGGCGTCGACGTCGGTGGAGAAGAACACCACCGGGACGCTGCCGTCGTCGTCGAGGTGCGCCGACAGGCCGAGGACGCGGTCGGCGAGCGCCTGGACGCTGCCGTCGCGGTAGTACGGCTTCATGGAGCCCGAGTAGTCGACGACCAGGTAGACGGCGGCGCGCTGCCCGTCGAGGCCGTGCTTCGTGAGGGAGACCCCGGCGCTCTTGTAGAGGTCGACCAGGGCGGGGGCCGTCTCCTGGACCTTGCGGAGGCTGATCGCGACCATGGGGCACACCCTCCCACACCGGGCGGCGGCCCGGACATGCGGAGGCGCCCGCCCAGTCGTCCGGTCGGGGACTGTGGGGCAGGCGCCACCAGTGTCCCGCACGCCATTGTGCGGAAACGCTGTCGGACGGTCGGACGACCGTCGGGACGGTCGGGGACCGTCCGGTCGGCCGGGGTCCGTGCGGACCGCCGGCCGGGGCCGTCAGACCATCAGGGAACGGTCGGTCGGGCGGATCGGGGCCGGCAGGTCGCTGGCCCCGGTCAGGAAGCGGTCGCAGCCGCGGGCGGCCGAGCGGCCCTCCGCAATCGCCCACACGATGAGCGACTGGCCGCGGCCGGCGTCACCGGCGACGAAGACACCCGGCACGTTGGTCCGGAAGTCGGCGTCGCGGGCGATGTTACCGCGCTCGTCCAGCTCCAGGCCGAACTGCTCGACCAGGCCGTTCTCCCGGTCGGTGCCGGTGAAGCCCATGGCGAGCGTCACCAGCTGAGCCGGAATCTTACGCTCCGTTCCGGGCTTCGGCGTCAGCCGCCCCTCGACGAACTCGACCTCGGTGAGGTGCAGCCACTGGACGTTGCCGTCCTCGTCGCCCTCGAAGTGGGTGGTGGAGACGGAGTAGACCCGCTCGCCGCCCTCCTCGTGCGCGGAGGTGACCTTGTAGAGCAGGGGGAAGGTCGGCCAGGGCTGGGAGGCCTTGTTCCGCTCGTCGCCGGGGCGGGGCATGATCTCCAGCTGGGTGACGGAGGCGGCGCCCTGGCGGTGGGCGGTGCCCACGCAGTCGGCGCCGGTGTCGCCGCCACCGATGACGACGACGTGCTTGCCCTCGGCGGAGAGGGGGGCCGTCACGTAGTCGCCCTCCTGCACCTTGTTGGCCAGGGGCAGGTACTCCATCGCCTGGTGGACGCCCTTGAGTTCGCGGCCGGGGACCGGGAGGTCGCGGGCGGTGGTGGCACCGGCGGCGATGACGACGGCGTCGTAGCGCTTCCTGAGGTCGGTGGCCTTCAGGTCGCGGCCGATCTCGATGCCGGTCCGGAAGCGGGTGCCCTCCGCGCGCATCTGCTCGATACGGCGGTTGATGTGCCGCTTCTCCATCTTGAACTCGGGGATGCCGTACCGCAGGAGGCCGCCGACGCGGTCGGCGCGCTCGTAGACGGCGACGGTGTGACCGGCGCGGGTGAGCTGCTGGGCGGCGGCGAGACCGGCCGGGCCGGAGCCGATGACGGCGACGGTCTTGCCGGAGAGCCGCTCGGGGGCCTGCGGGGCGACGTCGCCGCTGTCCCAGGCCTTGTCGATGATCGAGACCTCGACGTTCTTGATGGTGACGGCGGGCTGGTTGATGCCGAGCACGCACGCCGACTCGCAGGGCGCGGGGCACAGGCGGCCGGTGAACTCGGGGAAGTTGTTGGTGGCGTGCAGGCGCTCGGAGGCGGCCGTCCAGTCCTCGCGGTAGGCGAAGTCGTTCCACTCGGGGATCAGGTTCCCGAGCGGGCAGCCGTTGTGACAGAACGGGATGCCGCAGTCCATGCAGCGGCTGGCCTGCTTGCTGATGATCGGCAGCAGGGAGCCGGGGACGTAGACCTCGTTCCAGTCCTTGAGCCGGACGTCGACCGGACGGGAGGTGGCGACCTCGCGGCCGTGGTTCAGGAAGCCCTTCGGATCAGCCATGGGTCGCCGCCTCCATCATCTTCTCGGTGATCTCGGTCTGGGAGAGACCGGCTCGCTCGGCGGCGTCCTTGGCGGCGAGCACTGCCTTGTACGTGCTGGGGATGATCTTGCTGAAGCGTTCGGCGGCGGTGTCCCAGTCGGCGAGCAGCTTCTCCGCGACGGTGGAGCCGGTCTCCTCGGCGTGCCGGCGCACCACGTCGTGCAGCCAGGCCTTGTCGGTGTCGTCCAGCGGGTGGACGGCGTCGAGGTTGCCGACGTTGACGTGGTCGCGGTCGAGGTCGACGACGTAGGCGATGCCGCCGGACATGCCGGCCGCGAAGTTGCGGCCGGTCTCGCCGAGGACCACCGCGTGGCCGCCGGTCATGTACTCGCAGCCGTGGTCGCCGACGCCCTCGGAGACCACCGTGGCACCGGAGTTGCGGACGCAGAACCGCTCGCCGGTGCGGCCGCGCAGGAACAGTTCGCCGCCGGTCGCGCCGTAGGCGATGGTGTTGCCCGCGATGGTGGAGTACTCGGCGAGGTGGTCGGCCGCGCGGTCGGGGCGGACGACGATCCGGCCGCCGGAGAGGCCCTTGCCGACGTAGTCGTTGGCGTCGCCCTCCAGGCGGAGGGTGACCCCGCGCGGGAGGAAGGCGCCGAAGGACTGGCCCGCCGAGCCGGTGAAGGTGATGTCGACGGTGTCCTCGGGCAGGCCCGCGCCGCCGAACTTCTTCGTCACCTCGTGGCCGAGCATGGTGCCGACCGTGCGGTTGATGTTGCGGATGGCGACCTGGGCGCGCACGGGCGCGGCGTCGGTGGCGGAGTCCGCGGCGAGGGCGTCGGCGGCGAGCCGGATCAGCTCGTTGTCGAGCGCCTTCTCCAGGCCGTGGTCCTGGGAGATCACCTGGTGTAGGGCGGCGCCCTCGGGCAGGTCGGGCACGTGGAACAGCGGTGCCAGGTCGAGGCCCTGGGCCTTCCAGTGGTCCACCGCCCGCTGCACGTCGAGGAGTTCGGCGTGGCCGACGGCCTCCTCGACGGAGCGGAAGCCGAGTTCGGCGAGGAGTTCGCGGACCTCCTGGGCGATGAACTGGAAGAAGTTCACGACGTGGTCGGCCTGTCCGGCGAACCGCTCGCGCAGCACCGGGTTCTGGGTGGCGATGCCGACCGGGCAGGTGTCGAGGTGGCAGACGCGCATCATGACGCAGCCGGAGACGACGAGCGGCGCGGTGGCGAAGCCGAACTCCTCGGCGCCGAGGAGCGCGGCGATGACGACGTCGCGGCCGGTCTTGAGCTGGCCGTCGGTCTGGACGACGATCCGGTCGCGCAGCCCGTTGAGCAGCAGGGTCTGCTGGGTCTCGGCGAGGCCGAGTTCCCAGGGGCCGCCCGCGTGCTTGAGCGAGGTGAGCGGGGAGGCGCCGGTGCCGCCGTCGTGGCCGGAGATGAGGACGACGTCCGCGTGCGCCTTGGAGACGCCGGCCGCGACCGTGCCGACGCCGACCTCGGAGACCAGCTTCACGTGGATGCGGGCGGCCGGGTTGGCGTTCTTGAGGTCGTGGATGAGCTGGGCGAGGTCCTCGATGGAGTAGATGTCGTGGTGCGGCGGCGGGGAGATCAGGCCGACGCCGGGGGTGGAGTGGCGGGTCTTGGCGACCCACGGGTAGACCTTGTGGCCGGGGAGCTGGCCGCCCTCGCCGGGCTTGGCGCCCTGGGCCATCTTGATCTGGATGTCGTCGGCGTTGACGAGGTACTCGGAGGTGACGCCGAAGCGGCCGGAGGCGACCTGCTTGATCGCGGAGCGGCGGGCCGGGTCGTACAGGCGCTCGGGGTCCTCGCCGCCCTCGCCGGTGTTGGACTTGCCGCCGAGGCGGTTCATGGCGATGGCGAGGGTCTCGTGCGCCTCCTGCGAGATGGAGCCGTACGACATGGCGCCGGTGGAGAAGCGCTTGACGATCTCGCTGACCGGCTCGACCTCGTCGACCGGGACCGGGGTGCGGCCGTCGGCCGTGAACCCGAACAGGCCGCGCAGGGTCATGAGGCGTTCGGACTGCTCGTTGACGCGGTCGGTGTACTGCTTGAACACGTCGTAGCGGCCGGTGCGGGTGGAGTGCTGGAGGCGGAAGACCGTCTCGGGGTCGAACAGGTGGGGTTCGCCCTCGCGGCGCCACTGGTACTCGCCGCCGATCTCCAGGGCGCGGTGGGCGGGCGCGATGCCGCTGGCCGGGTACGCCTTGGCGTGGCGGGCGGCGACCTCCCGGGCGACGACGTCGATGCCGACGCCGCCGATCTTGGTGGCGGTGCCGTTGAAGTAGCGGCCGACGAAGGCCTGGTCGAGGCCGACGGCCTCGAAGACCTGGGCGCCGCGGTAGGAGGCGACGGTGGAGATGCCCATCTTGGACATGACCTTGAGGACGCCCTTGCCGAGGGCGTGGATCAGGTTGCGGATGGCCCGCTCGGTGTCGATGCCGGAGAGGAAGGTGCCCGCGCGGACCAGGTCCTCGACGGACTCCATGGCGAGGTAGGGGTTGACGGCGGCGGCGCCGTAGCCGATGAGCAGGGCGACGTGGTGGACCTCGCGGACGTCTCCGGCCTCGACGAGGAGGCCGACCTCGGTGCGCTGCTTGGTGCGGATGAGGTGGTGGTGGACGGCCGCGGTGAGCAGCAGCGACGGGATCGGGGCGTGCTCGGCGTCGGAGTGCCGGTCGGACAGGACGATGAGGCGGGCGCCGTTGCCGATGGCCTCGTCGGCCTCGGCGCAGATCTCGTCGATGCGGGCGGCGAGGGCGTCGCCGCCGCCGTGCACCCGGTAGAGACCGGAGAGGGTGGCGGCCTTGAAGCCGGGCATGTCGCCGTCGGCGTTGATGTGGATGAGCTTGGCCAGCTCGTCGTTGTCGATGACCGGGAAGGGCAGCACGACGGTGCGGCAGGAGGCGGCGCTCGGGTCGAGGAGGTTGCCCTGCGGGCCGAGGGAGGAGCGCAGCGAGGTGACGAGTTCCTCGCGGATGGCGTCCAGCGGCGGGTTGGTGACCTGGGCGAAGAGCTGGGTGAAGTAGTCGAAGAGCAGGCGCGGGCGGGCGGAGAGCGCGGCGATCGGCGAGTCGGTGCCCATGGAGCCGATCGGCTCGGCGGCCGCCTTGGCCATCGGCGCGAGGATGACGCGCAGCTCTTCCTCGGTGTAGCCGAAGGTCTGCTGGCGGCGGGTGACGGAGGCGTGCGTGTGCACGATGTGCTCGCGCTCGGGCAGGTCGCCCAGCTCGATCTCACCGGCTTCGAGCCATTCGGCGTACGGCTGCTCGGCGGCGAGGGCGGCCTTGATCTCGTCGTCCTCGATGATGCGGTGCTCGGCGGTGTCGACGAGGAACATGCGGCCGGGCTGGAGGCGGCCCTTGCGGACGACCCTCGCGGGGTCGATGTCGAGGACGCCGACCTCGGAGCCGAGGACGACGAGGCCGTCGTCGGTGACCCAGTAGCGGCCGGGGCGCAGGCCGTTGCGGTCGAGGACGGCGCCGACCTGGACGCCGTCGGTGAAGGTGACGCAGGCGGGGCCGTCCCAGGGCTCCATCATCGTGGAGTGGAACTGGTAGAACGCGCGCCGGGCGGGGTCCATGGAGGCGTGGTTCTCCCAGGCCTCCGGGATCATCATCAGCACGGAGTGCGGCAGGGACCGGCCGCCGAGGTGGAGGAGTTCGAGGACCTCGTCGAAGGACGCCGAGTCGGAGGCGTCGGGCGTACAGACCGGGAAGACGCGCTCGATGGCCCGCTCGTCGTCGCCGAAGAGGTCGGAGACGAGCTGGGACTCGCGGGCCTGCATCCAGTTGCGGTTGCCCTTGACGGTGTTGATCTCGCCGTTGTGCGCGACGAAGCGGTAGGGGTGGGCGAGCGGCCAGCTCGGGAAGGTGTTGGTGGAGAAGCGGGAGTGGACCAGGGCGACGGCCGACGCGAAGCGGCGGTCGGACAGGTCGGGGAAGAACGGCTCCAGCTGGCCGGTGGTGAGCATGCCCTTGTGGACGAGGGTGCGCGCGGAGAGCGACGGGAAGTAGACACCGGCCTCGCGTTCGGCGCGCTTGCGCAGCACGAACGCCTTGCGGTCCAGGGCGATGCCGGTGCTGGTGCCGTCGGTGACGAACAGCTCGCGGAAGGCGGGCATGGTGGAGCGGGCGGTGGCGCCGAGGAGCTGGGGGGCGACGGGGACCTCGCGCCAGCCGAGGACGGTGAGGCCCTCGTCCGCGGCGATCGTCTCGATCCGTGAGACGGCGTCCTGGAGGCCGTCCTCGGGGAGGAAGGCGATGCCGACGGCGTAGCCGCCCGCCTCGGGGAGGGCGAAGTCGGTGACCTCGCGGAAGAACGCGTCGGGGACCTGGGTGAGGATGCCCGCGCCGTCGCCGGAGTCCGGCTCGGAGCCGGTGGCGCCACGGTGTTCGAGGTTGCGCAGCACGGTCAGGGCCTGGTCGACCAGCGTGTGGCTCGCCTCACCGGTCAGGGTGGCCACGAAGCCGACGCCGCAGGCGTCGTGTTCGTCACGGGGGTCGTACATACCCTGGGCAGCAGGGCGAGCATCCATGAAGGACCAGTTCTGGCCATTCGCGGAGTGCTGGGACGGCTGGCGCGGCGTACGCATCGGCTCTCCCGTCGTCGTCTCAGGTGGCATGTCTGCTGGCGAAGGGACGACGTTGGCCCTCTGCATGAGTGCAAAATTTCGTGCAGGTTACATGATGGAGCGGTTCTCGGGAACCGGATACTCCGTTCCAACATGCGGACGCCTGGGGGGTGATGGCGAGGTGCCGCGCGGGTGGCTGAAAGGAGAGGGGGACCGGACGGGACGAGATCGATCAGACCGGTGTCCGTGGGGCCCATGGGGGCAGGGGGAGCGTCGTCACTCTTCCCGCGAGTGCGCTGCGGGCCTCATTGCCCACAGCGCTTACGGCTCATGCCCGGTGGTTAAGCGTTCGAAACCAGCGAGTAACGGTTGCGTATGCGGGGGTCCGCATAAGTAGCAGATCTCCCGCCTCGCAGCCAGCGGATCTCCCGCCTCCTCCGCACAGCCCGGAGCCGCGTCCGCTCAGCCCGGAGCCGTGCCTGACTCACCCCAGGGCCGTGCCGAACACTGTGCCGAGGGCGTACGTGACCCCGGCCGCCGCGCCGCCGAGGGCGAGCTGCCGCAGGCCGCTGTACCACCAGGTGCGGGTGGTGACGCGGGCGACGACGGCGCCGCACAGGAAGAGTCCGAGCAGGGCGAGCAGGACGGCGGGCCAGAGCGCGGTCGCGCCGAGGAGGTAGGGCGCGACGGGCAGCAGGGCGCCGAGCGCGAAGGAGCCGAAGCTGGAGACGGCGGCGACGGCGGGCGAGGGCAGGTCGGCGGGGTCGACGCCGAGTTCCTCGCGGGCGTGGATCTCCAGGGCCTGTTCGGGGTCGCGGGAGAGCTGCCGGGCGACCCGCCGGGCGAGGTCGGGGTCGACACCGCGCCCCTCGTACAGCGCGGCCAGTTCGGCCTCCTCGTCCTTGGGGTGCTTGCGCAGCTCACGGCGTTCGACGTCGAGTTCGGCCTCGACGAGTTCGCGTTGCGCGGCGACGGAGGTGTACTCCCCGGCCGCCATGGAGAAGGCCCCGGCGGCCAGCCCCGCGAGCCCGGTCAGCACGATCGTCTCCCGCCCCACGGCACCTCCGGCGACGCCGGTCATCAGCGCGAGGTTGGAGACGAGCCCGTCCATCGCCCCGAACACGGCGGGCCGCAGCCAGCCGCCGTTGACGTCCCGGTGCGTGTGGTTGTCGCGGTGCGCGTCGTGCAGCGCCGCCTCGTTGTCGATGAGTGCCATGCCTCTTTCCCTTGCCGAACGCGACGGCGGCCCTCAACCGGCGCCACCTTACTTAGACTCATTCCACTTCTATACAACACCCAGACTACGCCCGCCCATTCCCCCCGACCACCCAGCAAAGCCTCCCCTAACCTGCACTTTTACCGTCCACCGCTCATCTGATAGCCACACCCATCACTTGTCGATCGGGTGACTTGACCGGGTGACTTAAGGGCGTTCCGGGCTCAGGTCAACCGCCGAAGGTGGGACACATCCGCCGAGGGCCCCGCACCCGCGCACGGGCCCCCTGGAGGAGAGGCCCCGCATGGCATCGACCGCCCGCGTCCCCGCGCTCCCGCCGCCCTGCGCCGCCCCCGGCCTGCGGGCACGGGCCCGCGGCGCCCTGCTCGGCCTGGCCGTCGGCGACGCCCTGGGCGCGCCCGCCGAGAACCTGCGGCCCTCGGAGATCCGCGCCCGCTGGGGCCGCATCACCGGCTACGTCGTCGAGCACCCGGCCGGTACGGACGACACCGAGTACGCGATCTTCTCCGGCCTGCTGCTGGCCCGGCACGGCTCCGCGCTCACCCCCGCGCACGTGGAGGAGGCCTGGCGCCGCTGGATCGCGGACCTCGACGAGGGCCCGTTCCGCGGGGCGGGCTTCAGCGAGCGCGGCACGCTGGAGAACCTGCGCCGCGGCCTGGCCGCCCCCGTCTCCGCGCAGCACCGGCACGCGTGGAGCGACGGCCTGGCGATGCGGGCGGCGCCCTTCGGGGTGTTCGCCGCGGGCCGCCCGGCGGAGGCGGCCCGCCTGGTGGCGATCGACGGCTCGGTCAGCCACGAGGGCGAGGGCGTGTACGGCGGGCAGGCGGTCGCCGCCGGGGTGGCGGCGGCGATGGCCGGGGCACCCCCAGTCGCGGTGGTGGCCGCCGCGCTGGCCGTGATCCCGGACGACTCGTGGACGGCGCGTTCCCTGCGGCGGGCGGCGGCGGTGGCGCACCGGGGCGAACGGGTGCTGCGCTCGGCGGTCGTCGTCGGCGGCTACCCGTGGACCGACCTGGCACCCGAGGCGGTGGCCCTGGCCTTCGGCGCGTACGCGGCGGCCGACGGGGAGTTCGCCCCGGCGGTCCTCACGGCCGTGAACATGGGCCGCGACGCCGACACGACGGCGGCGGTGGCGGGCGCGCTGGCCGGGGCGACGGGCGGTGTCGAGGCGATCCCGCCCGACTGGGCGGCGGCCATCGGCCCGGCCCGCGGCACCTGCCTCCCCCCGATGGCGGGCCACCACGTCCTGAACATCGCCGACCGCCTCACCCCACCGGAGCCCCCCACCCCCACGGAGACCCCACGATGAGACCCCCGACGGCACCCCCAAAACCGACGACGCCCCCGCCCCTGACGGCCATGTCGACCCCGACGGCACTCCTGGACACCGAGGCCCCGCCGGCCCCGAAGACCCTGCTGGACGCTGCGGCCCCGCCAGTCCCAGCAACCCTGCTGGCCCCGACCACCCCCGCACCCGCACCCGCCGACGGCGAGGACCCCCCACAGGGGCCACCCGCACCCGACCCACCGTCCCGCACGGGCGGTGCGGGTGGGAACACACCGGCCGACGGCGCAGCCGAGGCCGCCCTGCCCGAGGGCGTAGCCGAGGAGACAGGCCGCCACCCCGCCCCACCCCACACCCACCGCACCCTGGGCCTCCTGCTCGGCCTCGCCGCAGGCGACGCCGCCGGCTGGCCCGCCGCCCGGCACCGCGCGTCCCGTATGCCGGAGTGGACCCGCCGCCTCACCCGCGAGCTGGACACCTTCGCGGAGCGGAGCGCGACGACCACGCTCCCGGTCCCCCTCGCCCTCAACCAGCCCCCCGCGCCGCTCCGCCTGGGCCCGTCCGACGACGCCGAGTGGGCGGCGTTCGCCGCGCAGGCCCTCCTGAGCGCGGCCGACGGCCCGGCCCCGGCGGACCCGGACCGTACCGGCCGTAGGGGCGCCGCGCCCGACGCCGCCCGCTCGACCGGCGGTCTCCCCCGCGACCGCCGTATCCGCGCGGCCGTCGACCTGACGTGGAACACGCTCGCCGCGGAGGTGGCCGCCGCCGCGGACCGCGCGCCGGAGGTCGAGTCGGCGGTGCTTCCGCTGCGCGCCCGTATCTCGGTGCGGGCCGGTCTGGGCAACCTGGCCACCGGTCTGCGCCCGCCCGCGACGGGCCACGACAACCCGCACTACTTCGACGACGCGGCCTGCGTACGGGCGTGCGTGCTGGCGGTCGCGTATCCGGGCGACCCCCGCCGCGCGGCCGACCTGGCCGAGTTCGACGCGCGGTACACGCAGGACGGCGACGGCGTGCGCGGCGCCCGCGCGATGGCGGCGGCCGTCTCCCTGGCGCTGACGGGCGCGGACGTCACCGTCTGTGTGGCGGCGGCGCTGGCCGAGCTGCCCGAGGCGACGGAGATCGGCCGCAACGCCCGTCACGCCCTGGCGCTGGCCCGTACGGCGGGGAGCGCCTTCGCCCTGGTGCCGCCGCTGGAGCACCAGATCGTCGACCACGTCTACAGCTACGGCGTGGCCGCCGCGGAGACCGTCCCGGTCGCCCTGGCCCTGGCGACCGCGTCCGGCGGGCGGCTGACGGAGGCGGTACCGGCGGCGGCCTGTCTGTCGCGGGTCGCGGACTCGGCCCCCGCGCTCACGGGCGCCCTGACCGGCGCGCTGGGCGGGGGCGGCGCGGTCCCGGCGTCCTGGACGGCGGCGTGCCGCACTCTCTCCGGCTGCTCCCTGCCCCGGCTGACCGGCACGGACCTGGTGGAACTCGCCGGGCTCCTGGAAGCCGTCCACCCGGCCCCACCAGGAGGATGATGCGCGCTATGCCACCCAAAGCCCCCGAAGTGCACCAAAACCCTCCTGCCCCCATCGCCTCCCCCTCCTCCACCCCCACCCCCTCCGCAACCCTGGAGGACCGCATCACCCACGCCCTGGTCGGCGCGGCCGTCGGTGACGCCCTGGGCGGGCCGGTCGAGGGCTACTCCCCCGAGCAGATCCTCGAACGGCACGGCGGCCGGATCGGCGGGATCGTCGGCCCGTGGAACGGCGACGCCTGGCGCACCGCCCGCCCGCTGGCGCCGTACCACAAGGGCGACGGGCACGTCACCGACGACACCCTCATGACGCACGCGCTGGTCCGCGTGTACACGACGGTCCGCGACCACCTCGACGCGTACGCCGTCGCCGACCACCTGGTCCCCGACCTGATGACGACGCCCCGCTGGATTCCGGAGCTGGAGACGGACGCGCTCCCCCTCCAGCGGGTCTTCCTCGCCGAGAAGTGGCTGGCCACCCGCCTGCACTACGGCCACGTCGACCCGCGCGAGGCGGGCGTCGGCAACATCGTGAACTGCGGGGCGGCCATGTACATGGCCCCGGTCGGCCTGGTGAACGCCGCCGATCCGGCGACCGCGTACGCGGAGGCGATCGACGTCGCGGGCGCCCACCAGTCCTCGTACGGGCGGGAGGCGGCCGGGGTCCTCGCGGCGGCCGTCGCCGCGGCCTGCGCGCCCGGCGCGACCCCGGACTCGGTGGTGGCGGCCTGCCTGGCGCTGGCCAAGGACGGCACCCGGGCCGCGATCGAGCGGGTCTGCGAGACGGCCGCCCGCCACACCGACGCGGAGTCCGCGCTCGGCCCGCTCCGGGAGGCGGTCGCCCCGTACGACACGGTCGGCCCGGACTACCGGCGGCCCTCGCTCGGCGCGCGCCGCCCGTCCCGGCTGCACGCCATCGAGGAACTTCCCGTCGCCCTGGGCATGGTGGTGGTCTCCGGCGGCGACCTGCGGCACGCCGTGCTGGGCGCGGTGAACTACGGCCGCGACTGCGACTCGATCGCCACCATGGCGGGCGCGATCACCGGCGCTCTCGGCTCACCCGTGCCGGACGCCTGGTCGAAGCCGGTCGCCGAGGCGAGCCGCCTGGACCTGTGGGCCCCGGCGACCGCGCTCGCGGGGGTCGCGCGGGAGGTCTTCGCCAAGGACACGGCCCGCCGCCGCGCCCGTGAAGAGGCGTTCGCCCGGCTGGGGAACGGGTGATGCTCCGGCTGACCTGGGTCCAGCCGGAGGACCTGGTGGGCCACGAGCTGGACCAGGCGGCCCTGGACGGCCGTGACCCGGCCGCCGTCGCGGCGGTCGCCGCCCGCTGGCGGGCGGCGGGCGGCCACGACGCCCCGCCCCGCGCGGGCGCCTCCCCCACCGCCGCCTCCCCCGCCCTGCGCCGCCTCGCGGAGTCCCTGCTCGACGAACTCTCCGACCTGACCGGTCCGTCGACCGCCGCCGAACCCACCGACCTGCCGGACATCGTGGCCGCCTGCCCCGACTGGCCCGCCCCCGCGCCGCGCGGGGCCTCCGTCACCCCCGCCCGTCTGGAGGCCGCCTGGCTGGGCCGCGCCGTGGGCTGCCTGCTCGGCAAACCGGTGGAGAAGCTGCCCCTGGAGGGGGTGCGGGCGCTGGCCCGCGCCACCGGCAACTGGCCTCTGGACACCTGGTTCACGGCGCGCGGCGTCCCGGCCGACCTGCTCGCCGCGTACCCGTGGAACCGCCGCTCGGCGCCCACCTCCCTCGCCGAGAACATCGACGGCATGCCCGAGGACGACGACCTCAACTACCCGCTGCTGAACCTGCTGTTGCTGCGCCGGCACGGCCACGGCTTCACCACCGCCGACGTGGCCCGGCTCTGGCTGGACGAACTCCCCGCGGGCCGCGCCTTCACCGCCGAACGCGTCGCCTACCGCAATCTCCTCGACGGCGTGGAACCGCCGCACACGGCCCGGTACCGCAACCCGTTCCGCGAGTGGATCGGCGCGCTGATCCGGGCCGACCTGCACGGCTGGACCCGTCCGGGCGACCCGGCCGCCGCGGCGGCGCAGGCCCACCGGGACGCCGTCCTCACCCACACCGGCAACGGCGTCTACGCGGCGATGTTCACCGCGGCCGCCGTCGCCGTCGCGGCAGGCGGCACCCACGACGTGCACGCCTGCCTGCGCACCGGCCTCCGCGTCGTCCCGCCGCGCTCCCGCCTCGCGCGGGCCGTCACCGACGCGATCGAACTGGCCGCCGCCGAGCCCGACTTCGACACGGTCGTGGACCGGCTGCACGCCCGCCACGGCGCCACCCACCACTGGGTCCACGCGATCCCCAACACCGCCCTGACCGCCGCCGCGCTCACCCACGCCGACGGCGACTTCACCGGCTCGATCACCCGCGCCGTGTCCGGCGGCTGGGACACCGACTCCAACGGCGCCACGGCGGGCGGCCTCGCGGGCCTGCTCGCCGGGGACCCCGCCGCCCTCCCGGACCGCTGGACGGCGCCCCTCAGGAACCGGCTCGCCAGCTCCGTCGCCGACTTCGACGGCATCGGCTTCGACACCCTCGCCCACCTCACCCACCGGCTCACCGAACCCCTCCCGCCCCACCGGCGCACCGAACCCCACCTGCGCACCGAGCCCCGCACCGCCCCCGCCCGCTCCACCCCGCCCCGTCCCACCTCTCGGGAGGCATCCCGCCCATGACCGACATCGTCGTGCTCGGCAGCACGAACATGGACCTCGTCGCGTACGTCGCGCGGGCCCCGCGACGCGGGGAGACCGTCACCGGCCGGGAGTTCCGTACGATCCCCGGCGGCAAGGGCGCCAACCAGGCCACCGCCGCCGCGCACGCGGGCGGCGTCGTCTCGCTGATCGGCGCGGTCGGCCACGACTCCTTCGGCGCCCGGCTGCGTTCCACCCTGGAGCACGCCGGGGTCAACACCGACCACCTGCGCACCGTGGAGTTCCCCTCCGGCACCGCGCACATCGTCGTGGACGACGAGGGCGGCAACGCGATCGTCGTCGTCCCCGGCGCCAACGGCACCGTCGACCACCTCGCCCCCGGCGACGAGGCCCTGATCGCCTCCGCCTCCGCGCTGCTGCTCCAGCTGGAGATCCCGCTGCCCGCCGTGGTCGCGGGCGCGCGGGCGGCCCGCGACCACGGCGTCCGGACGATCCTCACCCCGTCCCCGGCCCAGCCCCTGCCGCCCGAACTGCTCGCCGCCACCGATCTGTTGGTGCCCAACGAGCACGAGGCGGCGGCCCTCACCGGCCGTGCCGACCCGCGCGAGGCGGCGACCGCCCTCCTCGACGCCGTCCCGGAGGTCGTCGTCACCCTCGGCGCCTCCGGCAGCCTGTACGCGGCGCGGGGCGCCGAGCCGTTCACCGTCCCGGCGCCCCGCGTGACGGCGGTGGACTCGACGGGCGCGGGCGACACCTTCGTCGGGGCGCTGGCCGTGGCCCTCGGCGAGAACCGGCCCGTACGGGACGCCCTGACCTGGGCGGCCGCCGCGGCGGCCCTCTCGGTGCAGCGGGCGGGCGCCTCCGCGTCGATGCCGTACCGCGCCGAGATCGACGCGCAGGTCTCCGCATGACCGCCCCCCGCCCGCCCCGCGCCCCGCAGTCCGCCCCCGGCACCCCGCCGCCGCCCGCGCCGCCCCTCACCGGGCTGCGCGTCCTCGACCTCGCCACCCTCTTCGCGGGACCGCTCGCCGCCACCCTGCTCGGCGACTTCGGCGCCGACGTCGTCAAGATCGAGCACCCGCGCAAGCCCGACCCGTCGCGCGGGCACGGCCCGGCCAAGGACGGCGTCGGCCTGTGGTGGAAGATCCTCGGCCGCAACAAGCGGACCATGACCCTCGACCTGTCCCGGCCCGGCGGACGCGCCACCCTGCTGAGGCTCGCCGCCGACGCCGACGTGATCATCGAGAACTTCCGCCCCGGCACCCTGGAGAAGTGGGACCTCGGCTGGCCGGAACTCTCGGCCGTCAACCCCCGGCTGGTGCTCACCCGCGTCACCGGCTTCGGCCAGTTCGGGCCCTCGGCCCACCGGCCCGGCTTCGGTACCCTCGCCGAGGCGCTGAGCGGCTTCGCCGCCATCACCGGCGAACCGGACGCGCCCCCGGTCCTGCCGCCGTTCGGCCTCGCCGACAACATCACCGCGCTGGCCACCGCGTACGCCGTGCTCACCGCGCTCGCCGCCCGGGACCGCACCGGCCAGGGCCAGGTCGTGGACATGGCGATCATCGAGCCGATCCTGACGGTCCTCGGCCCCCACCCCCTCTGGTACGACCAGCTCGGCTACGTCCAGGAACGCACCGGCAACCGCTCCACCAACAACGCCCCGCGCAACACCTACCGCACGGCCGACGGCACCTGGGTCGCCGTCTCCACCTCGGCCCAGTCCGTCGCGGAACGCGTCCTGCGGCTGGTCGGCCGCCCCGACCTGGTCGCCCACGACTGGTTCGGCTCCGGCGCCGGGCGGGCCGCGCACGCCGACGAGCTGGACGCGGCCGTCGGCGGCTGGATCGCGGAGCGGTCGCGCGCCGACGTGCTCGCCGCGTTCGACAAGGCCGAGGCCGCCGTCGCCCCGGTCCAGGACGTCCGGGACGTACTGGCCGACCCGCAGTACCAGGCCCTGGACACCCTCACCACGGTCGACGACCCCGAACTCGGCCCGATCCGCATGCAGAACGTCCTCTTCCGGCTCTCCGCGACGCCCGGCGCGATCCGCTGGGCCGGCCGCCCGCACGGCGCCGACACCGACGCCGTCCTCGCCGAACTCGGCCTCACCGCGGCCGAGGTGGCCGCCCTGCGCACGGAGGGCGCCCTGTGACCGTCCCCCTGACCTGGCTCTACGTCCCCGGCGACCGGCCCCACGTGGTGACCAAGGCCCTCGCCTCCGGGGCGGACGTCGTCGTGATCGACCTGGAGGACGCGGTCGCCCCGGACCGTAAGGAGTACGCCCGCGCCGCCACCGCCGAACGGCTCGCCGAGGAGCAGCCGGTGCCGGTGCACGTCCGGGTCAACGCCCTCGACGGCCCGGCGGCCCCCGCCGACCTGCGGGCCGTGGGCGCCCTGCCCGGCGTCTCCGGGCTCCGCCTGCCGAAGGTGACCTCGCCCGGCCAGGTCACCCGGATCGCGGACCGCACCCCGCGCCCGCTGTACGCCCTGCTGGAGACGGCCCTCGGCGTCGAGCACGCCTACGCCATCGCCGCCGCCCACCCCTCCCTGCGCGGTGTCTCCCTGGGCGAGTCGGACCTCCGCGCCGACCTGGGCGTACGGGAGGAGGCGGGCCTGGACTGGTGCCGCTCGCGGGTGGTGGTCGCCGCGCGGGCCGCGGGGCTCGCGCCGCCGCCGCAGTCGGTGCACCCGGACACCCGTGACCTGGAGGGCCTCGCCGCGTCCTGCGCGCGGGGCCGGGCGCTCGGCTTCCTCGGCCGCTCGGCGATCCACCCCCGCCAGCTGCCGATCATCGAGCGGGCCTACCTGCCGACCCAGCGGGAGATCGAGGAGGCCGAGACGATCGTGAAGGCCGCCGCCGCCGAACCCGGCGCGCAGGCCCTGCCCGACGGCCGCTTCATCGACGCGGCCGTGGTGGCGGCGGCCCAGCGGACCCTGTCCCTCGGCCGCCGCGCCTGACCGGCCCGCGCGCGGACGACGGCGAGGGGCGCCCGGATCACCGGGCGCCCCTCGCTGCGCGGAACCTGCCTGCCGTACGGGTACGGGACCCGGCGTCAGCCCTGCGTGGCCTTGTCGTCGACGGCCCCGGCCGCGTCCTTCTCGGGCTCGGCCTTCGCGGCGGGCTCGGCCTTCCCCGCGTCGGCCTTCTTCGCGTCGGCCTTCTCCGCCTCGACCTTGTCGGACTTGGCGAGGTCCGGCTTGCCGCCCTCGGCCTTGTCCTCGCTCTGGTCCTTGGTCTTGTCCTCGGTCTTGTCCTTGCGCTCGGCCGCGTCCTTCGCCTCGGTGTCGGCCGCACCGGCACCACCGGCCCCCTCCGCGGCGTCGGCGTCCTCGACGGCGGCGGGTTCCACCACGGCCTCCCGGCCGGGCCGCTTCTTCGCGGAGATCACCAAGTAGGCCACCGCGAGGAGGAACACGAGCAGCGCGGTCCAGTTGTTGAGCCGCAGTCCGAGGATGTGGTGGGCGTCGTCGACGCGCAGGTACTCGATCCAGAAGCGGCCCGCGCAGTAGGCGGCGACGTAGAGCGCGAAGGCCCGTCCGTGGCCGAGGCGGAAGCGGCGGTCGGCCCAGATCACCAGGAACGCGACGCCGATGCACCACAGCGACTCGTAGAGGAACGTCGGCTGGTAGTAGCCGGGCACGCGGCCGTCGGCGGAGGAGGTGATGTGCAGCGCCCACGGCAGGTCGCTCGCCTTGCCGTACAGCTCCTGGTTGAACCAGTTGCCCCAGCGGCCGATGCCCTGCGCGAGGGCGATGCCCGGCGCGACGGCGTCGGCCCAGGCGGGCAGCGGGATGCCCCGGCGGCGGCAGCCGATCCAGGCACCGAGCGCGCCGAGCGCGATCGCGCCCCAGATGCCGAGGCCGCCCTCCCAGATCTTGAAGGCGTCCACCCAGTCACGGCCCTCGCTGAAGTACAGCTCGTAGTCCGTGATCACGTGGTAGAGGCGTCCGCCGATCAGGCCGAACGGGACGGCCCAGACAGCGATGTCCGCGACCGTGCCCGCCCGTCCGCCCCGGGCGATCCAGCGCCGGTTGCCGAGCCAGACGGCGACGAAGACGCCGATGATGATGCAGAACGCGTAGCCGCGCAGCGGAATGGGGCCGAGGTGGATCACCCCGCGCGACGGGCTGGGAATGTAGGCAAGTTCCATGGCAGGGTCGACGCTACCGTGCCGGGCCGGGCCCGTGGCGGGCGGCCCGGCAACGGCTCCATAACGGGCCGGTGCGGCACCGGACGACCGGCGCCCACGGACCCGGCCTACCCCTGGTCGGCCTCCTCCACCATCTGCTTCAGCTTCTGCGGGGTCATCGTCTGGTCCGCGTAGATGTTCTTGCCGTTGAACAGGACGGTCGGGGTGCCGGTGAAGCCGCCGGTGCGGAAGGCCTCGTTGGACTTGGCGACCCAGCTGTCGTGGGTGCCGTCCTCGACGCAGGTGCGGAAGGCGGGGGTGTCGAGGCCGTCGACCTTCTTCGCCAGGTCGAAGAGCTCGGCGTTCTCCGCGAACGCGTCGTCGGTCTCCTCGGGCTGGTTCTGGTAGAGGACGTCGTGGTACTCCGGGAACTTGCCCACGTCCTGGGCGCAGGCCGCCGCGTTCGCCGCCTTGCGGGAGCCGGAACCGCCCATGTTGCCGTCGATGATCGTGGCGAGGTGGTAGTCGACCTTGAGCTTCCCGGCGGCGGTCAGCTCGTGGATCGTCGAGCGGTACGCGTCCTCGAAGCCCTTGCAGGCGGGGCAGCGGAAGTCCTCCCACACGGTGAGCGTGGACTTCGCGCCCTCCTCGCCGACCGGGATCGCGAGGGCGTCCTTGCCCTGCGCGCCGGAGGGCGCGACGACCGGGCCCGCGTCCTTGGCGCTGTCGTCCTTGCCGGAGTTCGCGGCGACGACGCCGATGACCGCCGCGAGGCCCAGCACGCCCACCACGCTCGCGGCGACGATCAGGGTGCGGCGCCGCCGCTCCCCCGCCTTCTGCTTCTCCCGCTCGACCGCCAGCCGCTCCCGGGCGGTGCGCTTCCCATCACGATTCTTCTCGCTCACACCCCGGAAACGAACCGGGGAGGCGCCCAGCGCCTCCCCGGTCCCAGGTCCACCCGTTCGAGTGACCGTGCTCTTCCGCGGCCGTCTCCGCGGGCCGCCCGCTACGCCTGTCCGCGCACGCCCTTCGCCAGCTCGCCCGCGAGCGCCCGCACGGCCTCGATCCCGGCCGCGTGGTCGGGGGCGTCCAGCATCCGCTGCACGAAGGCCGAGCCGACGATCACGCCGTCCGCGAAGCCCGCCACCTCGGCGGCCTGGGTGGCGTCGGAGACGCCGAGGCCGACGCAGACGGGCAGGCCGGTGCCGGTGGCGCGGGTGCGCTCGACCAGGTCCTGGGCCTGCGCGCCGACGGAGGCGCGGGTGCCGGTGACGCCCATCAGGGAGGCGGCGTAGACGAAGCCGCTGCCCGCCTCGGTGATGGTGGCGAGGCGCTCGTCCCTGCTGCTGGGCGCGACGACGAAGACGGTCGCGAGACCGTGCTTGTCGGCGTGCTCGCGCCACAGCGCGGACTCCTGCACGGGCAGGTCGGGCAGGATCGCCCCGGCGCCGCCCGCCTCGGCCAGCTCGGCGGTGAACCGCTCGACGCCGTAGCGGTCGATGGGGTTCCAGTACGTCATGACGAGGACCGGCTTGCCGGTGGCCTCGTGGGCCTCGCGGACGGTGCGCAGCACGTCGGCGATGCGGACGCCGCCGCGCAGGGCGATGTCGTCGGCGGTCTGGATGACGGGGCCGTCGAGGACGGGGTCGCTGTGCGGCAGGCCGACCTCGACGATGTCGGCGCCGCCGTCGAAGGCGGCCTTGACGGCCTCGATGCCGCCGTCGACGGTGGGGAACCCGGCCGGGAGGTAGGCGATGAGGGCGGAGCGGCCCTCGGCGCGCGCGGCGGCGAGGGTGTCCGACAGCAGCTGGATGGTCCCGCTCACTTGGCGTCCCCCTGGATCTCCGCGGTGGCGGCCGCGTCGGCGGCGACCTCGGCGTCGGTGTCGTACAGCCCGAAGTAGCGGGCGGCGGTGTCCATGTCCTTGTCGCCGCGGCCGGACAGGTTGACCACGATCAGCCCGTCCCGGCCCAGCTCGCGGCCGACCTCCAGGGCACCGGCCAGGGCGTGGGCGCTCTCGATGGCCGGGATGATGCCCTCGGTGCGGGACAGCAGGCGCAGCGCCTGCATGGCCGCGTCGTCGGTGACCGCGCGGTACTCGCCGCGCCCGGAGTCCTTGAGGTAGGAGTGCTCGGGGCCGATGCCCGGGTAGTCCAGGCCCGCGGAGATGGAGTAGGGCTCGGTGATCTGGCCCTCGTCGTCCTGGAGGACGTAGGAGCGGGAGCCGTGCAGGATGCCGGGCTCGCCCGCGGTGAGGGTGGCGGCGTGCTCGCCGGTCTCCACACCGTGTCCGGCGGGCTCGCAGCCGATGAGGCGGACGCCGGTGTCGGGGATGAAGGCGTGGAAGAGGCCGATGGCGTTGGAGCCGCCGCCGACGCAGGCGACGGCGGCGTCGGGCAGGCGTCCGGCGCGCTCCAGGATCTGGCGGCGGGCCTCGACGCCGATGACGCGGTGGAAGTCGCGGACCATCGCCGGGAAGGGGTGCGGGCCCGCGACCGTGCCGAAGAGGTAGTGGGTGCGGTCGACGTTGGCGACCCAGTCGCGGAACGCCTCGTTGATGGCGTCCTTGAGGGTGCGGCTGCCGGACTTCACGGCGACGACCTCGGCGCCGAGCATCCGCATCCGGGCCACGTTGAGGGCCTGGCGCTCGGTGTCGATCTCGCCCATGTAGATGGTGCAGTCGAGGCCGAACAGGGCGCAGGCGGTGGCGGTGGCGACGCCGTGCTGTCCGGCGCCGGTCTCGGCGATGACGCGGGTCTTGCCCATGCGCCGGGTGAGCAGGGCCTGCCCCAGCACGTTGTTGATCTTGTGGGAGCCGGTGTGGTTGAGGTCCTCGCGCTTGAGGAACACCCGGGCGCCGCCCGCGTGTCCGGCGAAGCGGGGCACCTCGGTGAGGGAGCTGGGGCGGCCGGTGTAGTGGACGAGGAGGTCGTCCAGTTCGCGGGCGAAGGCGGGGTCGTTCTTGGCCTTGTCGTACTCGACAGCGACCTCGTCGACGGCGGCGACGAGGGCCTCCGGGATGAACTTGCCGCCGAAGGCGCCGAAGTAGCCCTCGGGGCTCGGGACCTGGCCGTCGGGATCGGGGATGAAGAACTCGCTGGGCATGCGGAAACCTCACGGTGAGTGCGGAAGACGACTCGGTGTCCGTGGGGCGGTGCCGGGTGCGGGCGACTCAGGCCGGGTGCGGCCGGTCGCGTCGTGGCGCGCGCCCCTCGGGGGCGCGCTGCCATCGCATGCCGTTCACCTGGCCGGGCTCGTCGCCGATGACGTACCGGACCCGGCGGCCGTGCACCCGGCGGGCGGGCGCGCGGCAGCCTCGGGGTCGGCAGCCGCGCGCGAGGCGGGCGTACCGGTCCGGGGCGGGCGCGGCGGGGGCGGTGGGCGTCATCGGGGCCAGCCTAGCGGGGGGTCAGCCCCGGCCGTGGCGCAGTGCGGGGTGCTCGCCCGCGGCGACCAGGTCGGCGACGGCCGTCTTGGGGTCGCGGCCGGTGACCAGGGACTCGCCGACGAGGACGGCGTCGGCGCCCGCGTTGGCGTAGGCGATGAGGTCGTGCGGGCCGCGGACGCCGGACTCGGCGATCTTGACCAGGTGGTCGGGGATCTCGGGGGCGACCCGCTCGAAGGTGCCCCGGTCGACCTCCAGGGTCTTCAGGTTGCGGGCGTTGACGCCGATGACGCGGGCCCCGGCGTCCACCGCGCGCTCGACCTCGTCCTCGTCGTGGACCTCGACGAGCGGGGTGAGGCCGATGGAGACGGCGCGCTCGATGAGCGACTCCAGGGCGGGCTGGTCGAGGGCGGCGACGATCAGCAGGGCGAGGTCGGCGCCGTACGCGCGGGCCTCCCACAGCTGGTACGAGGTGACGATGAAGTCCTTGCGCAGCACGGGGATGTCGACGCGCGCGCGGACCGCTTCGAGGTCGGCGAGGGAGCCGCCGAAGCGGCGCTGTTCGGTGAGGACGGAGATGACGGCGGCGCCGCCCGCCTCGTAGTCCGCGGCGAGTCCGGCCGGGTCGGCGATCGCGGCGAGCGCGCCCTTGGAGGGGCTGGAGCGCTTGACCTCGCAGATGACCTTGACGCCGTCGCCCTTGAGGGCGGCGAGCCCGTCCTTGGCGGCGGGGGCCTTGGCCGCGCGCTCCTTCAGCTCGTCGAGGCTGACGCGCGCCTGCCGCTCCGCGAGGTCGGCACGGACTCCGTCGATGATCTCGTCGAGCACACTCACGCGAGCGGTCCCCTTTCGGACGGTGACTTCCAGCGGTGGACGGGTGGCGGCGACCAGAGGTGAACCGGTGGTCACTGCGATGGTATCCGCAGCGGGGCGATGGCCCCGCATCCGGAGGGCGGCAGTCCCATTACCTGGACGTTCGCCCGATGATCAAGGTCGGAACCAGCCACCGAAGGGCAGGTTCCGGACAACCGTGAAGAGCAGCAGGAACGCGCCCAGGAGCCACAGGTGGACGGGCGCGGGATCGACGCGCAGTGACCGGCCGCGGGCGGCGCGGACCACCCAGACGGTCCACAGCACGGCGAGGCCCGCGTAGGCGGCCACGGCCATCGCGTTGGCGTGCAGGGCGGCCGGGAGGTCGCCGTGCACGAGGGCGTGCGCGCCGCGCAGCCCGCCGCAGCCGGGGCAGAGGAGGCCGGTGTACGCGTAGAGCGGGCACGTCGGGTAGTGGCCGGCCTCGTTGGGGTCGACGGCGCCGACGTACGCGAAGGCCCCGGCGACGGCCGCGAGGAGCGCGGCGGGGACGGCGACCCGGCGCGGGACACCGGCCGGGGCACCGCGCGGTACGGCGGCGGGGGGCGCGGCGGGCGGTGTCACGCTGCGGGGGTCGGCGGTCACGTCTCGCATTGTGCCGCGCGCGGGCGCCGGGCGCGCGTGAGGGGCGGCCGGTCCGGGGACCGGGCGCCCCTCACGCGGGGTCCGCCGTAGGTGGCGGGCGCTCAGCTGTCGGCCGCGACCGGCTCGCGCGCGGGCGTCACCTGGTGCACGGGGTGGGTCTCCTTCGGCATGCCGAGGCCCATCGCGCGCATGACGAGGCCGACGACGCCGCCGAGGAGGGTGATCGCCATGCCGGCCCAGAAGCCGAGCGGCTCGGCCATCACCATGAACGCGCCCGCGACGCAGAAGCCGATGAAGACGATGGTGACACCGGTCCAGGCGGCCGGGGTGTGTCCGTGGCTGCTGCCCGCCATGACGTTGCTCCTCGTTGCAGTCGGTTGCTGTCGATCACCGGGGATCGCCGGGGATCGCTCCGGGGTGTTCGTCCGGGACCGGACGCCCGCTCCCCATTGTCCCGTATCCGGAGGGGGTGCCGTGCGTCAGGGTGGTGTCCTCGCCGCGTCTGATGCGCCACATCGGGTTCGACGGCGAGGGGCGGACGTCGGTGGCGGGGGGGGGTACGGGCGTCAGGCGGGGCCGGTGCCCGTGGGGTCCTCGCCGCGGTCGAGGGCCTTCCACATCTCCTCGGGCCGCTCGGGGTCGGGCGCCGCACGGCGCGGGCGAGGCGCCCCCGCGCGCTCGTAGCGGCCCGACATGGCGGGCCACAGGCGGCCGTAGCGCAGGGCGAGCAGGCCCGCCAGGAGGATCAGGACCCCGCCCGCGGCGGCGGCGTACGGCCAGCCGGTGTGGGTGAGCGCGTGGACGGCGGCGGAGGTGTCGCCGGAGGCCTGGGCGGCCCGCTCGTCGAGGGCGGAGCTGTCGTCGGCGCCGACCAGGGCGGCGGCGACGATGCCCGCGCCGGAGAGGGCGAGCAGGCCGGAGACGGCGAGGCGGCCCGCGCGGCGGACGGCGAACACGGCGACCAGGGCGGCGAGGCCGACTATGGCGAGCGCGGCCGGGACGCCGGTGACGTCGCTGCCCTTGACGGTCAGGGGGAAGTCGCCGCCGGCCACCGTCGCCGTACCGGCCGACCAGCGCTGCCGGGTCGCGAGCAGGGCCAGGGCGGCGCCGAGCGCGCCGGACAGCAGGGCGAGGCCCAGGCTGCGGCGGCCGGACCGGGCGGGGGCGGCTTCGGAGCGGGGGGAAGGAACTGCGGCAGTCACGTACTCCACTATCGCCTGAACCCCGGGCGAACCGGCACCCGGGGCTCACGTGACGCACGTCCTATTCGCCGCCGCTCACACCCCGCGGCCCGCGCGCCCGCCCGGCCCCGGCGCCCGTGCGGCGCTACCCGGCGGTCGTGGCCGCCGGAGCGGCCGGGGCGGCGAGCCGGTTGGCGGTGTGGACCGCGCGGAGGACGGCCGCCGCCTTGTTGCGGCACTCCTGGTCCTCGGCGACCGGGTCGGAATCGGCGACGATGCCCGCGCCCGCCTGGACGTAGGCGGTGCCGTCGCGCAGCAGGGCGGTGCGGATGGCGATGGCGGTGTCGGAGTCGCCCGCGAAGTCGAGGTAGCCGACGCAGCCGCCGTAGAGGCCGCGCCGGGACGGCTCCAGTTCGTCGATGATCTGCATGGCGCGCGGCTTGGGCGCGCCGGAGAGGGTGCCCGCGGGGAAGCAGGCGGTCAGCACGTCGAAGGCGGTCCGGCCCGGGGCGACCCGGCCGGTGACGGTGGAGACGATGTGCATGACGTGCGAGTACCGCTCGACGGACATGAAGTCGACGACCTCCACCGAGCCGGGTTCGCAGACCCGCCCGAGGTCGTTGCGGCCGAGGTCGACGAGCATGAGGTGCTCGGCGCGCTCCTTGGGGTCGGCGAGGAGTTCCTCGGCGAGCGCCTGGTCCTCCTGCGGGGTGGCCCCGCGGTGCCGGGTCCCGGCGATGGGGTGCACCATGGCCCGCCCGTCCTCGACCTTGACCAGCGCCTCCGGGCTGGAGCCGACCACGTCGAAGGCGCCGCCGCCCCCGTCGGGGAACCGGAAGAGGTACATGTACGGCGACGGGTTGGTGGCCCGCAGCACCCGGTACACGTCGAGGGCGGTGGCGGTGCACGGCGTCTCGAACCGCTGGGAGGGGACGACCTGGAAGGCCTCGCCCGCGCGGATGCGTTCCTTGACGTCCTCCACGGCCCGCTGGAAGTCGGGGCCGCCCCACAGCGCGGTGTACGCGGGGAGTTCGGAGGGCGGCAGCACGGCGGGCGGCTGGACCACCGGCCGGGACAGGTCGGCCTCCATGGCGTCGAGGCGGGCCACGGCGTCCGCGTACGCCTCGTCGACGCCGGTGTCGAGGTCGTTGTGGTTGATCGCGTTGGCGATCAGCAGGACCGAGCCCTCCCAGTGGTCCATCACGGCGAGGTCGCTGGTGAGGAGCATGGTCAGTTCGGGCAGCCGCAGGTCGTCGCGGTCGCCGGGGCCGATCTTCTCCAGGCGGCGGACGATGTCGTAGCCGAGGTAGCCGACCATGCCGCCGGTGAACGGGGGCAGCCCGTCGTCGGCCTGGTGGGGGGTGTGCAGGGCCTCGATGGTGGCGCGCAGCGCGGCGAGCGGGTCGCCGTCGGCGGGGACGCCGACGGGCGGGGTGCCCAGCCAGTGGGCCTGGCCGTCGCGGGCGGTGAGGGTGGCGGCGGAGCGGACGCCGACGAAGGAGTACCGCGACCACTGGTAGGCCGTACGGCCGTTCTCGGCGGACTCCAGCAGGAAGGTGCCGGGGCGTTCGGCGGCGAGCTTGCGGTAGAGCGCGACCGGGGTGTCGCCGTCGGCGAGGAGCTTGCGGGTGACGGGGACGACCCGGCGGTCGGCGGCCAGCTTGCGGAACGTGTCGAGGTCCATGGCGGCTGACCTTACTGATCCGTGCCGGGGGCACCGGAACCGGCGGCGCGGGCGGCGGACGGGATCGCGCCGTCCCGGTCCGCTCCGGTGCCGTCCGTGAGGAGGACGTCGGCGTCGAAGCAGGTGCGGTCGCCGGTGTGGCAGGCGGCGCCGACCTGGTCGACCTTGACGAGCAGGGTGTCGGCGTCGCAGTCGAGGGCGACGGAGCGGACGAGCTGGACGTGGCCGGATGTGTCGCCCTTGACCCAGTACTCCTGGCGGCTGCGCGACCAGTACGTGCAGCGGCCGGTGGTGAGGGTGCGGTGCAGCGCCTCGTCGTCCATCCAGCCGAGCATGAGCACCTCACCGGTGTCGTACTGCTGGGCGACGGCGGGGAGGAGCCCGTCGGGGCCGCGCTTGAGGCGCGCGGCGATCTCCGGGTCCAGGCGGCTGGGCGGGGGCGTGCTGGTCATGCGCCCATTGTGCCGCGCGGAGGGGGCCGTTCCGGGCGGCCGTCCATTGGGCGGACCCGCTACGCGGTCGTAGGCTGACGGCATGTCGACCTTCGCCAAGCGTGAACGACTTCTGCTCGCCGACCTGCTGGAGACGGCGGGCCCCGAGGCGCCGACCCTCTGCGAGGGCTGGCTGACCCGCGACCTGGCCGCGCACGTGGTGGTGCGCGAGCGCCGGCCCGACGCCGCCGGGGGCATCCTCATCAAGAAGCTGGCGTCCCGGCTGGACAAGACGATGGAGGAGTTCACGGCCAAGCCGTACGAGGAGCTGATCCAGCTCATCCGCACCGGCCCGCCGCGCTTCTCGCCGTTCCAGCTGAAGCAGCTCGACGAGGCGTCCAACACGATCGAGTTCTACGTCCACGCCGAGGACGTGCGCCGGGCGCAGCCGGAGTGGACGCCGCGCGAGCTGGACCCGGTGTTCCAGGACGCCCTGTGGGCGCGGATGGAGCGCGCGGCCCGGCTGATGGGGCGCTCCACGCCGACGGGGCTGGTGCTGCGCCGCCCGGACGGCCGCACGGTCGTCGCCAACCGGGGCACCCCGGTCGTCACGGCGACCGGCGAGGCCGCCGAGCTGCTGCTGTTCCTGCACGGCCGGCGCTCCGCCGCGCAGGTGGACCTGACCGGCGACGCGGACGCCCTGGCCAAGCTGCGGGGCGGCGGGCAGCTCGGCCTGTGACCCCCGGCCGGTGAACCCCGGCGGGGCCGCGCTCCACGAGAGGACAGTCCATGATCAAGGTCGCCATGACCAGCGTGTACGTGGACGACGTGGCGCGGGCCCACGCCTTCTACACCGAGGTCCTCGGCTTCGAGACCCGTATCCACCTCGATCTGGGCGGCGGCGCCCTCTTCGTCACCGTGGGCGCCGCCGAGGGGGCGCAGCCGGACCTCCAGCTGCTGCTGGAGCCGGGCCAGGGCCCGATCGCCGAGCCGTACCGCACGGCGCTGCGCGAGGCGGCGCTGCCCTGCATCGTGTTCTCGGTCGACGACCTGAACGCCGAGTACGCGCGCCTGACCGCCCTCGGCGTCCACTTCGCCCAGTCCCCGCAGCGGCAGGGCCCGATGCTCACCGCCGTCCTCGACGACACGGTCGGCAACTACGTGCAGCTGGCGCAGCCGACGGAGTAAGCCGACGGGGCGGCCCCACGCCCGCCCCGAGGGTGCGCTAGCGCACCGGGTGGCCCGCCCCCCGCAGCGCGTCCTTCACCTCGCCGATGCGCAGGTCACCGAAGTGGAAGACGGAGGCGGCGAGGACCGCGTCGGCGCCCGCGCCGATCGCGGGGGCGAAGTCGGTGAGGCGGCCCGCGCCGCCGGAGGCGATCACCGGGACGGTGACGTGCCGGCGGACGGCGGTGATCATCTCCAGGTCGTAGCCGTCCTTGGTGCCGTCGGCGTCCATCGAGTTGAGGAGGATCTCGCCCGCGCCGAGTTCGGCGGCGCGGTGCGCCCACTCGACGGCGTCGATGCCGGTGCCCCGGCGGCCGCCGTGCGTGGTGACCTCGAAGGAGCCGGACGGGGTGCGGCGGGCGTCGACCGACAGGACCAGCACCTGGCGGCCGAAGCGCTCGGCGATCTCCCGGATCAGCTCGGGGCGGGCGATCGCGGCGGTGTTGACGCCCACCTTGTCGGCGCCCGCCCGCAGCAGCTTGTCCACGTCCTCGGGGGCGCGGACCCCGCCGCCGACGGTGAGCGGGATGAAGACCTGCTCGGCGGTGCGCCGGACCACGTCGTACGTCGTCTCGCGGTCGCCGGAGGAGGCGGTGATGTCGAGGAACGTCAGCTCGTCGGCGCCCTCGGCGTCGTATACCTTGGCCATCTCGACCGGGTCGCCCGCGTCGCGCAGGTTCTGGAAGTTGACGCCCTTGACGACCCGGCCGTTGTCCACGTCCAGGCAGGGGATGACTCGGACCGCCAGGGTCATGAATCCACGGCTCCTCTGATGTTCTGCGAACTGCTTCGGCGGCTCGAACGGCCCCTACAGCTCTCTGAATGCTTCCAGTTCGACGGAGACCAGGACGCGCGGGTCGATGAAGCCCGCCACGACCAGCAGGGTCGCGGCCGGGCGCACGGCGCCGAAGATCTCCTGGTGGGCGCGGCCCACCGCGTCGATGTCCCGGCTGTGCGCCAGGTGCATACGGGTGCGGAGCACCGCGTCGGGGCCGAGCCCGAACGCGGCGATCGCCTCCAGGGCGGTGGTGAACGCGGTGCGGGCCTGCTCGTAGGGGTCGCCCTCCCCGTACAGCACGCCGTCCTTGAAGGCCGTCGTGCCCGCCACCAGCACCCGGTCGCCCGCCGCGACGGCGCGGGCGAAGCCGAGGGTGTCCTCCCAGGGATTACCGCTCTGCACGCGCCGTACGGCTTCGGACGTCATGACGACACAGCCTCCAGGGCCTCTTCCAGGGTGAACGCCTTCGCGTACAGCGCCTTCCCGACGATGGCGCCCTCCACGCCGAGCGGGACGAGGTCGGCGAGGGCCCGCAGGTCGTCGAGGGAGGAGACACCGCCGGAGGCCACGACGGGCCGGTCGGTGGCGGCGCAGACGTTCTTCAGCAGCTCCAGGTTGGGGCCCTGGAGGGTGCCGTCCTTGGCGATGTCGGTGACGACGTACCGCGCGCAGCCCTCCTTGTCGAGGCGGGCCAGCGTCTCGTAGAGGTCGCCGCCGTCGCGGGTCCAGCCCCGGCCGCGGAGCGTGGTGCCGCGTACGTCGAGGCCCACGGCGATCTTGTCGCCGTGCTCGGCGATGATCCCGGCGACCCAGTCGGGGGTCTCCAGGGCGGCGGTGCCGAGGTTGACGCGGGTGCAGCCGGTGGCGAGGGCCGCGGCGAGGGTGTCGTCGTCGCGGATGCCGCCGGACAGCTCGACCTTGAGGTCCATGGCGCGGGCGACCTCGGCGATCAGGGCCCGGTTGTCGCCGGTGCCGAACGCGGCGTCGAGGTCGACCAGGTGCAGCCACTCGGCGCCCGCCCGCTGCCAGGCGAGGGCCGCCTCCAGCGGGGAGCCGTAGGAGGTCTCGGTGCCGGACTCGCCGTGCACGAGACGGACGGCCTGTCCGTCGCGGACGTCGACGGCGGGGAGGAGTTCGAGCGTGCTCACAGGGTTCCGATCCAGTTGGTGAGGAGCTGGGCTCCGGCGTCGCCGGACTTCTCGGGGTGGAACTGGGTGGCCCACAGGGCGCCGTTCTCCACGGCGGCCACGAACCGCTCGCCGTGCGTCGCCCAGGTCACCGCGGGGGCCCGCATCGCCGGGTTCTGCACCTCGAAGTTCCAGTCGTGGACGGCGTAGGAGTGCACGAAGTAGTAGCGCGCGTCCGCGTCGAGACCGGCGAAAAGGCGGGAGTCCTCGGGCGCCTCGACGGTGTTCCATCCCATGTGGGGCACGACGTCGGCCTTGAGGGGGCCGACGGTGCCGGGCCACTCGTCGAGGCCCTCGGTCTCCGTGCCGTGCTCGATGCCGCGCGCGAAGAGGATCTGCATGCCGACGCAGATGCCGAGCACCGGGCGCCCGCCGGACAGGCGGCGGTCGACGATCCAGTCGCCGCGCGCCGCGCGCAGGCCGCCCATGCAGGCGGCGAAGGCGCCGACGCCCGGCACGAGCAGCCCGTCGGCGTTCATCGCCCGGTCGAAGTCGCGGGTGATCTCGACGTCCGCGCCGGCGCGCGCGAGGGCGCGTTCGGCGGAGCGGACGTTGCCGAAGCCGTAGTCGAAGACGACGACCTTCTTCGCCGCCCCGCTCAACTCCACACCTCCAGCCGCATCACGCCCGCGACGATGCACATCGCGGCGCTGACGGACAGCAGGACGACGAGGCTGCGCGGCATGTCCTGCTTGACGAAGGAGATGATGCCGCCGACCAGGAAGAGGCCGACGACGATCAGGATGGTCGACAGGCCGGTCACAGCGCGCCCTTCGTGGAGGGGAGGATGCCGACGGCGCGGGGGTCGCGCTCGGAGGCGTAGCGCAGCGCGCGGGCGAGGGCCTTGAACTGGCACTCGACGATGTGGTGGGCGTTGCGCCCGTAGGGCACGTGCACGTGCAGGGCGATCTGCGCCTGGGCGACGAAGGACTCCAGGATGTGCCGGGTCATCGTCGTGTCGTACGAGCCGATCATCGGCGCCATGTTCTCGGGCTCGGTGTGCACGAGGTAGGGGCGGCCGGAGAGGTCGACGGTGACCTGGGCGAGGGACTCGTCCAGCGGGACCGTGCAGTTGCCGAAGCGGTAGATGCCCACCTTGTCGCCGAGGGCCTGCTTGAAGGCGGCGCCGAGCGCGAGGGCGGTGTCCTCGATGGTGTGGTGGGAGTCGATGTGCAGGTCGCCGTCGGTCTTGACGGTGAGGTCGAACAGACCGTGGCGGCCGAGCTGGTCGAGCATGTGGTCGTAGAAGCCGACGCCGGTCGACACCTCGACGCGGCCGGTGCCGTCGAGGTCGATCTCGACGAGGACCGATGTCTCCTTGGTGGTGCGCTCGACCCTGCCGATGCGCCCTTCGCGGCGGCTCATGAACCCTGCTCCTTCTTGATCTCACGGACCGCGTCGAGGAACGCGTCGTTCTCTTCGGGGGTGCCGGCGGTGACCCGCAGCCAGCCGGGTACGCCGTTGTCCCGGACCAGGACGCCCCGGTCGAGGATCTGCCGCCACACGGCGTGCGCGTCGGCGAAGCGGCCGAACTGGACGAAGTTGGCGTCCGAGGCGGTCACCTCGTAGCCCGCCGCGAGGAGTTCGGCGACCAGCCGGTCGCGTTCCGCCTTGAGCTGCTCGACGTAGCCGAGGAGGGTGGCGGTGTGTTCCAGGGCGGCGAGCGCGGTCGCCTGGGTGACGGCCGAGAGGTGGTACGGCAGCCGCACCAGCTGGACGGCGTCCACCACCGCGGGGTGCGCGGCGAGGTAGCCGAGGCGCAGGCCCGCCGCGCCGAAGGCCTTCGACATCGTCCGGGAGACGACGAGATTCGGCCGATCTTCCAGCAGCGGGAGCAGCGAGTCGTGGTGACTGAACTCGACGTACGCCTCGTCGACGACGACCATCGACGGCCCGGCGGCCTGCGCGGCCTCGTACAGCGCGAGGACGGTGTCGGCGGGGACGGCGGTGCCGGTGGGGTTGTTGGGGGTGGTGACGAAGACGACGTCGGGGCGGTGCTCGGCGATCGCCCGCGCGGCGGCGTCCACGTCGAGGGTGAAGTCGGGGTGGCGCGGCCCGGAGATCCAGCCGGTGCCGGTGCCGCGCGCGATGAGCCCGTGCATCGAGTACGACGGTTCGAAGCCCATCGCCGAGCGGCCGGGTCCGCCGAAGGTCTGGAGGAGCTGCTGGATGACCTCGTTGGAGCCGTTGGCCGCCCACACGTTGCCGGGGCCGACCTCGTACCCGGTGGTGTCGGTGAGGTAGGCGGCGAGCCGGGTGCGCAGCTCGACGGCGTCCCGGTCGGGGTAGCGGTTGAGGTCGCGGGCGGCGTCGCGCACCCGCTCCGCGATCCGCTCGACCAGTGCCTCGGGCAGCGGGTAGGGGTTCTCGTTGGTGTTCAGCCGGACCGGGACGTCCAGCTGGGGGGCGCCGTACGGCGACTTGCCGCGCAGCTCGTCGCGGACGGGCAGGTCGTCGATGCCGAAGCCGGGGCGGCCGCCGGGGCCCGCGGCGGTGTCGGTGCCTGTGCCCTGTCCGGGGCCGCCGGGGCCCGCGCTTCCGGGGCTTCCGGTGCTGATGTCGGTGCTGCTCACGGGGTCTCCGGTACCTTCCACCCGAACCTGGCCTTGATCGCCGCGCCGTGCGCGGGCAGGTCCTCCGCCTCGGCCAGCGTGACCACGTGGTGGGCGACCTCGGCGAGGGCGTCCTCCGTGTAGTCGACGATGTGGATGCCGCGCAGGAAGGACTGCACGGACAGGCCCGAGGAGTGGCAGGCGCAGCCGCCGGTGGGCAGCACGTGGTTGGACCCGGCCGCGTAGTCGCCGAGGGAGACCGGCGCCCAGGGCCCGACGAAGATCGCCCCGGCGTTCCGGACGCGGGCGGCGACGGCGGTGGCGTCGGCGGTCTGGATCTCCAGGTGCTCGGCGCCGTAGGCGTCGACCACGCGCAGGCCCTCGTCGACGCCGTCGACCAGGACGATCGCGGACTGCCGTCCGGCGAGCGCCGGGACGATGCGGTCCTCGACGTGCCTGGTGGCGGCGACCTGCGTCTCCAGCTCCTTCGCGACCGCGTCGGCGAGCGCGACGGAGTCGGTGACCAGCACGGCGGCGGCCAGCGGGTCGTGCTCGGCCTGGCTGATCAGGTCGGAGGCGACGTGCACCGGGTCGGCGGTGTCGTCGGCGAGGACGGCGATCTCGGTCGGTCCGGCCTCGGCGTCGATGCCGATCCGGCCCGTGTAGTAGCGCTTGGCGGCGGCGACCCAGATGTTGCCGGGGCCGGTGACCATGTCGGCGGGCGGGCAGGACTCGGTGCCGTGGGCGAACATGGCGACGGCGGTGGCGCCCCCGGCCGCGTACACCTCGTCGACGCCGAGGAGGGCGCAGGCGGCGAGGATCGTGGGGTGCGGGAGGCCGCCGAACGCGGCCTGGGCCGGGGAGGCGAGCGCGATCGACGGGACGCCGGCCTCCTGGGCCGGGACCACGTTCATCACCACGGAGGACGGGTAGACCGACCGGCCGCCCGGCGCGTACAGCCCGACGCGCTGGACGGGAACCCACTTCTCGGTCACGGTCCCGCCGGGCACGACCTGCGTGGTGTGGTCGGTGCGGCGCTGCGCGCGGTGCACGAGACGGGCGCGGCGCACCGACTCCTCCAGGGCCGCGCGGACCTTCGGGTCCAGGTCGGCGAGGGCGCGCTCCAGGGCCTCGGCGGGCACCCTGACCTGCTCCAGGCGGACGCCGTCGAAGGTCTCGGCGAAGTCGATCAGCGCCGCGTCACCCCGATGATGCACGGCCTCGCAGATCGGACGCACCTTCTCCAGGGCGGCCGAGACGTCGAAGTCGGCTCGGGGCAGCAGGTCGCGCAGGGCGGGTCCCTCGGGGAGGGCGTCGCCGCGCAGATCGATTCGGGAGATCACGCGGTCAATTCTCTCAGACCGGCTCCGGGCCCCGTCCGCGCGTATCAATGGCTGATACAGAACGTGGCCGGAAACGCCCCGGAAACGGACGATCGGCTTCTTGGATGGGGTGCGGCGGGCCGCCCGGCGGGCATCACCGCTGGGCACGGCGTGCGCGCGAGGGACCGGGGCGCGCGTGCTGTGCGCGAGCGAACGGAGGGAACGGCGTGTCGGAAGGGTCCGGCGTCCGGGCCGGTGATCTGCCGGACGATCTGACCGCCGCCGAGGCCGGCATGTGGCAGGCGTTCCGCAACGGCAGCGTGTACGACCTCAGCGGCGGCGACGCGGTCGTCGACGATCCGCACGGCGGGCATCCGTGGGGTCCCGGGCGGACGGTGCGGGCCCGGATCGTGGCCTGGCTGCTGCTCGACGGACCGCCCGCGCTGGCGGGCCGGGTGTCCTCGCTGAAGCTGGTCGGGGTGCAGATCAGCGGCTCGCTGGACCTGGCGGGCGGCACGGTGGTGCCGTACGTGGAGATGAAGCGCTGCCGCTTCGAGCGGGACGTGCTGCTGCCGGAGGCGCGGGTGACGACGCTGCGGCTGGTGGACTGCTCGGTGCCGCGGCTGGAGGCGGCCCGGCTCCAGACGGAGGGCGACCTGCACCTGCCGCGCTGCCGCTTCCACAACGGGGTACGGCTCACCGACGCGCACATCGGCACCGACCTGATGCTCAACATGGCGATCGTCTACCGGGACCGCACCGGCCGGTCCATCGCCGCCGACGGGATGACCGTGGGCCAGGACCTCCAGGCGGAGATGCTGGAGTCGCACGGCGAGCTGCGGCTGCGGTCCGCGAAGATCGGCGTGTCGCTGAGCCTGCGCGGGGCGCGGCTGACCAACCCGTACACCCGGTTCGCGCTGAACGCGCCCCAGCTGACCGTGGAACGGTCCCTGTACCTGACCCCGGCCGGGCTCGGCGGGCACCTGCTGAGCGGGACGACGCCCGCGCGCGGCACGCGCGTGCAGCGCTTCGAGTGCCGGGGCGGGGTCCGCCTCGACGACGGCCGGTTCGGCGACGCCGTCGACCTGGACCGGGCCAGATTCACCCTCACGGAGGACCAGGAGCTGTCGCTGCGCCGGGTGCAGACGCCCGAGCTGCGCTTCCTCGGGGAGGCGCCGGAGCGCGGCACGGTGGTGCTGTCGGGGGCGCGGGTGGTCAACCTGGTGGACCGGGCCAGTGCCTGGCCGGGGCCGGGCGCGCTGCACATGGGCGGCTTCGCGTACGAGAACCTGGTGCCGCAGGGGCCGTTCCCGCTCCAGGAGCGGCTGGGCTGGGTCTCCGCCGCGACCGCCGAGTACAACCCGGAACCGTACGAGCGGCTGGCGACGGTGCTGCGGGCGGGCGGCGAGGACGAGGACGCGCGCGAGGTGCTGCTCGCCAAGCAGCGCCGACGGCGCGAGACGCTGCCCCCGGCGGCGAAGCTGTGGGGCTTCCTCCAGGACTGGACGGTGGCCTACGGCTACCGGCCGGGCCGGGCGGCGGTGTGGATGGCGGTGCTGTGGGCGGCGAGTTCGGTGGCCTTCGCGCACGCCGACCATCCCCCGGTCAACCGGGACGGCCACCCGCCGTGGAACCCGGCCCTGTTCGCCCTGGACCTGCTGCTCCCGGTGATCGACCTGGGCCAGGTCGGGCAGTGGCGCCTCCAGGGCGGCTGGCAGTGGGTGCAGGCGGCGATGATCCTGCTGGGCTGGGTCCTCGCGACGACCGTGGCGACGGGGGCGACCCGGCTGCTGCGGCGGAGCTGAGGCGAGGGCGCGGCGCCCCGGCGCGGACGAGCCGCGCGGGATGAACCTGAGGGTCGCCCCCGACCCCCTCACCTTTTACCCTCCCTTGACCCGGCCGCGTACAACTTTCCGCGGGTTCGCCTCGCCCCCTGGCGTCCGGCGGACGCGGCCTTTTCAATGGCAAAACCATGGCTCTGCTGCCCCCGTTCATCCGCGCCTCCCGGACGGCCACGTCCCGGCGGGCCCGGACCGCCGCCCCCCACACCGCGCACGGGCTCCCCGCCGACGACGAGGTGCTGCTCGACGTGCCCGACGACCGGCTCGGCCCCGCGCTGGTCGCGGCGGGCCTCGGCACGCACGAGACGGCCGCCCGGCTGATGGCGGCCACCCGGCAGCGCGCCGAGTGGGAGTACCGCGACCGGTACGCCGTCCGCCTCGCCTCCTTCGCGCACGCCCGCCCGGAGTGGTTCGACGCCTGGCGGGCCGCCGCGCCCCGCGACCCGGACCTCCTGCTGGTCGCCGCCCAGCTCGCCGTGGACCGCGCCTGGCGTTCACCGGACCGGGCGTCCCTGCTGCGCGAGGTGAGCCCGCTGATCACCGCCGCCGCGCAGGCCGACCACAGCGATCCGGTGCCCTGGCGGATCGCCCTGGACCACGCGCGCGGCACGAACGCCGGGCCGAAGTACGTGGAGGAGCTGTGGGAGGCGGCGGTGCGGCGCGCCCCGCACCACTACGGCTGCCATGTCGCCGTCGAGCGCTATCTCGCCGAGTCCTGGCACGGCTCCCACCGCGAGTGCTTCGACTTCGCCGAGCGGGCCGCCCAGGACGCCCCGGACGGCTCGCTCGTCCAGGCGCTGCCGGCACGGGCCGCGTTCGCCTACCTCACCGACGGCTGCGGGCCCGACGTGCCCCGCGCGGACCTCGACCTGGCCGCCGACCGGGCGATCGCGCTGTCGGCGCGCTTCCCGGCCGACGACCCGTGGACGGCGGAGATCCGCAACCTCCTGACGTACGTCCTCGTCCGCCTCGGCCGCCGCGAGGACGCCCTCGCCCAGCTGCGGCTGATCGGCCCGTACGCCACCTCGTTCCCCTGGGGACAGCTGTCCGAGGACCCGCTCGGGCACTTCCTCGCGGTGCGCGAGCGGGTGTGCTCCGGGCGGCCCACCGGGCTCGCCGGGGAGCCGCGGGGCGGCCACGGGGAACGCGGGCACCCCGGAGAGCACTAGGCTTCTGCGCCGTGACCACCGTCCGGCTGCCGCTCTTCCCCCTGAACTCCGTCCTCTACCCGGGGCTGGTGCTTCCGCTCAACGTGTTCGAGGAGCGCTACCGCGCCCTGATGCGCGATCTGCTGAAGACCCCCGAGGAGGAGTCCCGGCGCTTCGTCGTCGTCGCGATCCGGGACGGCCACGAGGTGGCCCCCGCCGCCCCGGGCCTGCCCGACGCCACGGCCGTGCCCGAACGGGGCGCGGCGGCGGGGTTCGGCACGGACCCGCTGAAGTCCTTCCACACGGTGGGCTGTGTCGCCGACGCGGCGACGATCCGGGAGCGGGAGGACGGCACCTTCGAGGTGCTGGCCACCGGCACGACCCGGGTGCGGCTGCTGTCGGTGGACGCCTCGGGCCCGTTCCTCACGGGCGAGCTGGAGGAGCTGACGGAGGAGCCAGGCGACGAGGCGGGCGCGCTCGCGGAGGGGGTGCTGCGGTCCTTCCGGCAGTACCAGAAGCGGCTGGCGGGCGCCCGTGAGCGGTCCCTGGCCACCGGCACGGAGCTGCCCGACGAACCGGCCGTGGTGTCGTACCTGGTGGCGGCGGCGATGATGCTGGACACCCCGACCAAGCAGCGGCTGCTCCAGGCCCCCGACACGGCCTCCCGGCTGCGCGACGAGCTGAAACTCCTGCGCGCGGAGACCGCGATCATCCGTAATCTGCCCTCGCTGCCCGCGGCGGACCTGACCCGCGGGCCGACCAGCCTCAACTGACGCACCGGAAAGGCCCTGGGTCCCCGCATGGGCAAGAAGCCGAAGAAGCAGCAGCAGTCCGGCGGCACCCCCGCCACGGTCGCCCTGACGGCGGCGGGCGTCCCGTTCACGGTCCACGCCTACGAGCACGACCCGTCCCACCCGTCGTACGGCGAGGAGGCCGCCGAGGCGATGGGCGTCTCCCCCGAACGGGTGTTCAAGACCCTGGTGGCCGACGTGGACGGCACGCTGACGGTGGCGGTGGTCCCGGTGGCGGGCTCCCTCGACCTCAAGGCCCTCGCGGCGGCGGTCGGCGGCAAGCGCGCCGCGATGGCCGACCCGGCCCTCGCGGAACGCACCACGGGCTACGTCCGCGGCGGCATCTCCCCCCTCGGCCAACGCAAACGCCTCCCCACCGTCCTGGACGCCTCCGCCACCACCCACCCCACCGTCTGCGTCTCGGCGGGCCGCCGGGGCCTGGAGGTGGAACTGACCCCGACGGACCTGGCCCGCCTCACGGGCGCGACGCTGGGGGCGATCGGACGGGGCTGAGGGGCCCTGCCGGGGGCTGGACGGGGTGGCGCGCCGCCCGAGGGGCGCTGCCTGCCGAGCGCGGGGTGCGGGGTGCCGGGGGGTGCCTCTATGTCTTTCGTCAAGCGAGGCGTGGGGTTCGGGGTTCGTAGAAGGTGCCGTCGCGGAGCATCGCGAACAGCACGTTGATCC
>NZ_JBIVUY010000014.1:0-292296 GCF_044757425.1 Streptomyces sp. NPDC091281
GGTCCACATGCTGGTGTAGGGGTTCATGCGTTCGGCGGTGGAGGAGCGGGGCAGGGTCTGGAGGAAGACTTCGAGGTCGCGCCAGGTGGGGACGACTTTCTCGATGCCCACCAGCGAGATGAGGGTGTCGGGGAGGGTGAGGCACATGCGTCCGTTGCCCTCGGACTCGACGACGACCATGGTGCCGGTCTCGGCGACCATGAAGTTGGCGCCGGAGATGCCGACTTCGGCGCGCAGGAATTTTTCGCGGAGGTGGAGGCGGGCGGCTTCGGCGAGGTCGGCGGGGTCGTCGGTGAGTCCGGTGGGGGCGGGGCGGCCCCAGGCGGCCATCTCGTGGGTGAAGAGGTCGCGGATCTCGGCGCGGTTGCGGTGGATGGCGGGGACGAGGATGTGGGAGGGGCGGTCGTGGCCGAGCTGGACGATGAGTTCGGCGAGGTCGGTCTCGTAGGCGCGGATGCCGGCGGCTTCGAGGGCTTCGTTGAGGCCGGTCTCCTGGGTGGCCATCGATTTGACCTTCACGACCTCCGACTCCCCTGTGGCCTGCACGAGTTCGGTGACGATCCGGTTGGCTTCCGCGGCGTCCGCCGCCCAGTGCACGGTCCCGCCCGCCGCCGTCACCGCCTCCTCCAACTCGACCAGGTAATGGTCCAGATGACGCAGCGTGCGGTCCTTGATCGCGGCTCCGGCGGCGCGCAACCGGGGCCAGTCGTCGTCGAGTTCGGCGATCGCCTGGGCACGGCGGGCCCGGATGGTGCCGGTCGCGCGGGTCAGGTTGGCCCGCAGGCGGGTGTCACGGGTGGCGTCGGCCGCCGCGCGGGGGAAGGCGGGCATCCCCAGGTAGGTGCTGTTCATCGCAGGGTGTTCCGTCCGGAGGTGCGGGAGGTCAGCGCAGGGGGTTCGCCCGGGTGGAGGCGAGGATCTCCGCGAGGTGGAGCGGGCGCAGGGCGCTGCCCCGGCGGCGCAGCATGCCGTCGAGGTGCAGCAGACAGGAGTTGTCGGCGCCGCACAGCACGCGGGCGCCGGTGGACTCGGCGTTGCGGATCTTGTCGGCGCCCATCGCGGTGGAGACGTCGGGGTTCTTCACCGCGAAGGTCCCGCCGAAGCCGCAGCACTCCTCGGCGCCGGGGAGGTCCACCAGCTCCAGTCCCTCGACGGCGGCCAGCAGACGGCGCGGGCGGTCGCCGAGGCCGAGGACGCGCAGGCCGTGACAGGACGGGTGGTAGGTGACCCGGTGCGGGAACCAGGCGCCGACGTCGGTCACCCCGAGGACGTCCACCAGGAACTCGGTGAACTCGACGACCCGTCCGGCGAGGGAGTCCGCCTGCCGGGCGAGGGTGTCGCCGCGCCCCTCGGCGGCGGCCCGCGCGCCAAGACGCGGGTACTGGTCGCGGATCATCGCCACGCAGGAGCCGGACGGGGCGACGACGTGGTCGTAGCCCTCGAAGGCGCGGGCGGTGCGCAGGGCGAGGGGTTCGGTGGCGCGGCGGTGGCCGGTGTTGTACTGGGCCTGGCCGCAGCAGGTCTGCGCGAACGGGAAGTCGACCTGGACGCCGAGCCGTTCGAGGACGGTGACGGTGGCGACGGCCGTGGCGGGCTGCACGGTCTCGTTGACGCAGGTGGGGAAGAGCGCGACGCGCATGCCGCTCACTCCTTGGTGGACCCGGCGAGCATGCCGGCCACCAGCGTGCGCTGGGAGACCAGGAAGAGCCCCAGGACGGGCAGGATGGCGACGATGATCGCCAGCGCCAGCTCCGGCACCGTGATGTTCAGGCCCGCCCCGGCGACCGGATTGAACGACGGGGTGGAGGTGAGGAGTTGGTTGAGGCCGACCTGGATCGGGAACTGCTCGCTGTTCGGCAGCACGAGGTACGGCAGGAAGAAGTTGTTCCAGTTACCGACGAAGCTGAAGAAGGCGACCAGCCCGATCACCGGCTTGGCCAGCGGCAGCGCGATGCGGGTGAAGAGCTGCCACTCGGTGCAGCCGTCGATGCGGGCGGCGGAGAGCAGGTCGCGGGGCAGGCTGCTGCCGAAGTAGATGTACACGAGGTACACGCCGAACGGGTAGAACGAGAAGGGCAGGATCACCGACCAGACGGTGCCGATCAGATGGAAGCGGTTCAGCTCCAAGAAGACGGGGAGCACCAGCGTGGCCTGCGGCATGATCATGGTGACGAGGGTGATGACCAGCAGCGCCTTGCGGCCGCGGAAGTCGGTGAGGGCGAGGGCGTATCCGGCGGGGACGCTGACGAGCAGCGTGAGCACGAGCGAACCGCCGCTGTAGATCGCCGAGTTGCGCAGCCAGGTGAGCATCGCCCCGTCCTGGAAGGAGAACAGGTGCTGCCAGGCGGCGCCGATCTGGTGGAAGGAGCCGAAGGAGAGCGGGTTGTCCCGCACCACCTCGGCGGCCGTCTTCGACGGGGCAAGCAGCAGCCAGAGCACGGGCAGCACGAAGAACACCAGCAGCGCGGCCAGCAGCACGCCCACCACGAGGAAGGACAGCGCCCGGCCCGGCTGGAGCAACCGCCTCGGGGCCGACGGGGCGGAGACCGGCGGGGCCGACATCTGCGGGGCGGAGGGGGATTGCGTCATTTCTCATCCAACGTGAACAGGTTCGAGCGGGCGACCAGGAGTCCGGCGGCCAGCAGTCCCACGGCCAGCAGGCACACGGAGATGGCGGCGGCGCCGTTGAAGTCGCCCTGCTGGAAGGCGTAGACGTAGGCCAGCTGGTTGGGCGACCAGGTGGGGCTGACCCGGCCGAGGCTGGCGGTCTGGAGCAGTTGGGGTTCCACGAAGAGCTGGGTGCCGGTGGCGAACGCCATGATCGTCATGTAGACGATCCACTGCCGGATCATGGGGATCTGGATGTGCCAGGCAGTGCGCCAGGGGCCCGCGCCGTCCATGCGGGCGGCCTCCAGGACCTCGTCGGGGATGTTGTTGAGGGCGCCGTACATGACGACCATCCAGCCGCCCGCACCGGTCCAGAACGCGATGAGCATCAGGATCAGCGGCAGGTTGCCCGGGGAGAGCACGGCGGCGAAGGTGTGCAGGCCGAGGCTCTTCAGCAGCCAGGACACCGGGCTGACGTCCGGGTCGAGCATGAACAGCCAGACCAGGACGCTGGCCACGCCCGCGAGGGCGCCGGGCAGGTAGTAGAGGAAGCGCAGCAGCGCGGAGGTGCCGGGGCGGACCCGGCTGCGCAGCAGGACGGCGACCAGGACGACCAGCACGACGAGGGTGACCAGCCACAGCAGGAGGTAGACCAGCAGGTGGGTGAAGGCGGGGACGAAACGGTAGTCCTGGGCGACCTTCACGAACTGGTTGAGGCCGGTGAACTGGCCGCGGTCGTTGGTGAGCGCGAGGTAGAACGAGTAGCCGGTGGGGAAGACGCCGAAGGCGAGCAGCAGCAGCGTGTATCCGGCGACGAAGAGCGGTCCCGCGAGGCCCCGGCGCCTCCGCCGCGGCGCGGTGCCGCGGCGGAGGGGGGAGACGGCGGTACGCCCGGTCTCCAGCAGGGTCATCGAGTGGTCACCTTGTATCCCTGGGACTTGGCCTCGTTGGCGATCTCCTGCTGCCAGGCGGGCAGGGTCTCGGTGAGGCTCTTTCCGGCGGTGAGGGCCGGGAGGACGATGCTGGACCAGGCGGTGGCGTCGGAGAAGCGGGTGTTGGACCAGCCCGTCCAGACCGCGTCGGCGGCCTCGCGGAACGCCGGGCCGACGTCACCGGCGAAGTAGCCGCTGTTGGCGGGGTTGGCGAGCCAGGCGTCGGCCGCCTTGGTGTAGGCGGGGTAGGTGGGGGCGCCCGCCTGGTTCTCGTCGGAGGTGGTGAGCCAGGTGACGAGGTCGGTGGAGGCCTTCAGGTTGGCGCTGTGCGAGGAGACCATCCACACGCCGCCGCCCACGTTGCCGGTGGCGACGGTGGACTCGCCCTGCCAGGTCAGCGGGGGCGCGGCGGCGATCTGCTTGGCCGGGGCCTTGAAAGCGGCCTTGAAGAGGTACTGGCCGTACCAGGACGGGCCGTACGCCATCAGGACCTTGTCGCCGCTGTCCTTGGCGAAGCCCTGGCTGAAGAAGCCCTTGGTGGTGACGGCCTTCGCGGAGATCAGGCTGTCCAGGAGCTTCGCGGTGCGGGTGCACTTGGGGTCCTGGAGGTCGGTGCGCAGGGTGTCCGGCTTCACCAGGTCGAAGGCGGGGCACTGGCCGGACCAGAAGTACGACTCGTGGGAGTTGGTGTCGCCGACCGAGCCGACCAGGTAGCCGGGGTGCTCCTTGGCGACGCGCTCACCGAGGGCCTGGTACTCCTCCCAGGTGGTGGGGACCTGGTAGCCCCACTTGTCCATGAGGGACTTGTTGTACCAGAGGACGACCTGGGCGATGTCGTTGCGCAGGCAGTAGGTGTGGCCGTCGAAACGGCAGGGTTCCAGGGAGCCCTTGGCGAAGCCGTCGAGGGTGGCCTGCGGGACGAGCTTGTCGTCGAGGGGCGCGGCGAAGGGGGTGGCGCCGGGCTTGGTGGGCCGGGAGGCCCAGGTGACGTCGGTGGGCGAGCCGAAGACGACGTCGGGCCAGCCGTTGCCGGTGCGGTCGAAGAGCTGCACCTTCGACTGGAGGTAGGTGGAGCCGTCGGCGCCGCCGTCGTAGGTGACGACCTTCATCTTCACGTCCGGGTGGGCCTTCTGGTAGGCCTGCACGGACGGCAGCCGGGTGGAGTCCGCCCACACGGTGATCTGCGCACCGTCCTTCTGCGCGGCGGGCTTGAAGCCGGGCGCGTCGGAGGAGGCGGACTGCGGGCTGGTGTCGGCGCTGGCGCAGCCGGTCAGGACGGCCGCCGCTGCCAGGGAGAGCGCGGCGGCGGCCGTGCGGACGACCGCGCGGCGGCGGGCTGCTCTCGGAGATCCGGAAGACCTCATCGTCTTGCCTTTCTGTTTCTTGCCGGGTTCGGTACGCGCGGGGTGGGGCTCCGCCGGGGGGTGGGGTCGGGGCGCGCGGGTCAGCGCGGCTGCTCGACGAACGGCAGCAGGTCGTCGCCGTAGCCGAGGTCGAGCGGGAGGGCGATGCCGGGTCCGGTGGGGGCGTGGACCAGGCCCTGGTCGTCGACGTGGCGTTCGCGCCGGACGTCGGTCGCGGTCACCAGGGACTCGTAGTAGGTGGTGTTGGAGATCGCCATGCAGAGGTGGTGGTTGGGGATGTCCGAACCGTGGACCTCGGCGCGCAGCCGGTAGGCGTCGGCGAGGTGGGCGGTGCGCATGGCGCCGGTGATGCCGCCCCGCAGGGTGGTGCCGGCCCGGACGCCGAAGGTGGCGGCCCCGGCCCGGATGAAGTCCGCGGAGTTCATGTGGGCGCCGTCGGAGGTCTCGGCGACGAGCAGCGGTATGTCGACGGCCTCGGCGAGCTTCTGGTAGGCGGAGATGCTGAACTCCCGCATCGGCTCCTCGTACCAGAGGTAGTCGGCCTCGGAGAGGGCCCGGCCGAGGCGGATCGCGTCGGGCAGGTCGAACCCGGCGGACCCGTCGTACATGAGGGGGACGTCCGGGCCGACGTGGGCGCGCAGGGCGAGGCAGAGGTCGGCGTCGCGGCGGGCGTCGCCCCAGGCGTGCAGCTTGATGCCGCGGTAGCCGAGGGCGAGGCACTGGTCGGCGACGTCGAGGAACTCGGCGGTGGTGGCGAACGTCGAGGTGGAGGCGTACGCGGGGATCGACTCGCGGAAGCCGCCGAGGAGCCGCCAGACGGGCTGGCCGTGGTAGCGGCCCGCCAGGTCCCACAGGGCGATGTCGATGAGGCCCAGGGTGGGGAGCGGGAGTTCGTGGATGCGGTCCAGCTCCCACACCCGGTGCCACAGCCACTCCCGCTGGAGCGGGTCGGCGCCGAGCAGTTCCTCCCGGAAGACCCCGTCGACCAGTTCGTTGAGGATGGCGAAGGCTCCCGGGCGGGCGAACAGGGCCACGCCTTCGACGCCCTCGTCGGTGCCGAGGTGCAGGACCGCGCCGTCCCCGGCCGGTGCGCTGCCGCTCAGGCCGTCCCGCCACCGGAACGGCGGGCTGGCCGGCGGCACGTGGATCCGGTGCACTGCGACATGGGTGATCTTCATTCCTGGCTTTCCTGGCTTTCGTCTCTGTACGGGGAGCCCGGGGCCGGGGGCGGCGGCCCGGGAGCCGCCGCCGCCCGGGTACGGGGTCAGAATCCGCCGTACGCCCGGATCTCGTAGATGCTGCCGCCGTTCCCGCTGGAACCGGTGACGGTCAGGCGGAGGTGGCGGGCGGTGACGGGGTGGTCGGCGAAGGAGTAGACGGTGGCGGAGGTGGTGTTCTCGGCGGTGTGGTCGTCGAACGTCCGCCAGTTCTCGCCGTCGGTGGAGTACTCCAGGCGGAAGCGGTAGCCGCTCGGCTTCTCGAAGGTGGTGACCACGCTGGACACCTCGGTGTCCGCGCCGAGGTCGACCTGGATCCAGGACGGGTCCGGCAGGCCGAGGCCCTGCGCCCAGCGGGTGGTCGGGTCGCCGTCGAACGCCTTCGCCGGGACGTTGCCCTCGGAGTCGGAGGACGCGGTGGCGGCCTTGCCCAGGGCGAGGTTGTCGTCGGCCGGGGTGGTGACGAGGGCGGCCTCGCTGGGCTCGGAGGCGTTCAGCGCGGCGTCGCGGGCGACGACGGTGAACGAGTACGCGGTCCGCGGGGTGAGGGAGCCGACCCGCAGGGTGGTGGCGTCGGTGACGGCGATCCGCTCGCCGTCGCGGTAGACGACGTAGCTGGTGACGCCGGTGTCGTCGGTGGCGGCGGGCCAGCTGACGTCGACCAGGCCGGGCAGCAGCGGCCGGACCGTCGGCCGGGCCGGGCGCTCGGGCGCGGTGTGGTCGGAGCCGGGGCCGCGCGGGGTGCCGTAGACCTGGAAGTCGGCGATGCTGCCGCCGTTGCCGCTGGAACCGGTGACGGTGAGCCGCACGAAGCGGCCGGGGACCGGGGCGGCGGCGCGGGCGTAGTCGGTCTGCTCGGTGGTGTTCTCGGCGGTGTGGTCCTTGAGGGTGGTCCAGTGCACCTCGTCCGGGGAGACCTCGACGCGGTACTTGTAGCCGCGGTTCTTCTCGAAGGTGGTGATCGAGCCGGTCACGTCGTAGGAGGCGCCGAGGTCGACCTGGATCCAGGACGGGTCGGGCAGGCCGAGGCCCTGGGCCCAGCGGGTGGAGAGGTCGCCGTCGACGGCCTTGGCGGGGACGTTGCCCTCGGAGTCGGAGGACGCGGTGACCGGCTTCTTCAGCGCCAGGTCGGCGCCCTGCGGCTGGGTGACGCGCAGGGCCTTGCCCGGCCGGGACTCGTTGCCCGCGGCGTCGCGGGCGGTGACGGTGAAGGTGTGGGTGCGTCCGGCGGTCAGGCCGGGGATGCGGATCGAGGTGGTGCCGGAGGCGGTGACGAGCTTGCCGTCCTGGTACACGGAGTAGCCGGTGACGGCGGTGTCGTCGGTGGCGGCGGGCCAGCTGAGGTCGACGACGGTCGGGAAGTCGGTGACCGCGGCCGGGGTGCCGGGGGCGGTGGGCGCCCGGCGGTCGGTCGGGGCCGGTGCCGGGTCGAGGTGGCGGTAGGCCTTCTCCAGACCGGCGCGGGCGACGATCGAGGCGGGCAACTGGTCGCAGGAGCCGACGGTGACGTTGCCGCTGACGTCGTTGTTCTTGCTCAGGTACTGGACGCTGAAGTTGGGGTTGGTGGTGAAGTTGCCGGTGGCCCGGTTGTCCTCCGCGTGGTTCATCAGCAGCCACTGGAAGGAGACGTCGCAGAACGCGTTGCCGGTGTTGAGCCAGCGGCGGCTGGCCTCGTCGTGGTAGACGGCACCGTAGGCGTGCTCGGGGACGCCGTGGATGTAGTTGCCGGAGACCCGGCCGCCGGGGTTGTTGCTGAGGGTGTAGACACCGCCGCCGTCGGCCTGCGAGCGCATGATGTCACTGATCTCGTTGTCGGTGACAACGTTGTTCCGGCTGATGGTCGGGGTCTTGGAGACGGGGATGCCCGCGTTGTTCGGGTAGGCGGAGTTGCCGCCCTGGTCGGTGAGGCCCCAGCCCCAGCCGACGGAGATCCCGCTGTAGGGCAGGTCGTGGACCTTGTTGTGGGTGATCACCGTGGAGTCGGTGTAGCCCGCGAGGATCCCGAGGGAGCCGTTGTACTGGTCGGCGACCTGGGTGACGTAGTTGTTGTCGACCCGGGTGTCCTTGGTGATGTCGCGCGGGTCGTCGGGGTGCGCGTCGCCCCACTCGACGCCGCCGATCTGGATGCCGGTGGCGGCGATCTGGCGGAAGACGTTGCCGGTGATGCGCGTGTGCTGGGTGCCGGTGTTCAGGTTGAGGCCGACGGCGCCGAGGTGGGTGAAGGTGTTGTCCAGGAACGAGACGCGGCTGCCGTGGCTGACGTTGACGGCGCCGGGCGTCTTCTTCCAGTGCAGCCGGGTGGAGTCGAAGTCGGGGTTGTCCCTGCCGACCATCCGGAACCCGGCCTGGCCCTCGATGTGGCCCTCGGGGGAGCTGGGGGCGAGCCAGGTGGAGTGGGAGAAGGTGAGGCCGCGGAAGGTGACGTCGGTGACCGGGTGGGCGCGGGTGCCGTCGAGGTCGACCAGGTCCTGCACCACGGGGACCGTCACGTCGGCGGTCTTCATGTCCTCGCCCGGCTGGGGCATGTAGTAGACCTCGCCCGCGCCCTTGTCGAGGTACCACTCCCCCGGACTGTCGAGGAGTTCGCGGGCGTTCTCCAGCCAGGTCGGGTTCTGGATCTCCTGGCCCTGCTGGAGGTGGGCGTTGTCCCAGCACGGCTGCTGCATCGTCATCGCGTTGCCGGAGATGGACTGCACGGGGCAGCGCATCAGCTTCCAGCCCCAGGCGCTGGCGACCTCCAGGTCCGCCGGACGCCGGTAGCCGGTGATGCTGGAGTCGGTGAACGTGTAGCCGGTGGCGGTCTTGCTGAAGCCGGAGGGGTTCTTGCCGCTGCGGGCCCGCGTGGCGAGCTTGCCGTTGACGTACAGCTGGCGGGTGTCGAGGCCGCTCAGCTTCGCCTTGTAGACCTTCTTGTCGGCGTCGGCCGCCGTCCAGCCGGTGACCTGGCGGCCGCCGCTGAGGACGGGGTGCGCGCCGGGCGCGGCCTCGTAGCTGATGCGCTGCCCCGCGCGGCCCGAGTCACGGGCGGTCAGGGCGAACGTACGGCTGAGGCGGTACGTCCCGGACAGGAGCCGGACGCGGGTGTCGCCGCGGACCTTGTCCTTGGCGCCGCGCACGTAGTCACGGGCGTGTTCCAGCGTGCGGAACGGGTGGGCGGCGGTGCCGCGTCCGCTGTCCTTGCCGGTCGGTGAGACGTAGACGTCGAGGCCGGCCGGCTTCGACGTGGCGTGGGCGGGCAGCGCGGTCAGGGGCGCGGAGGCCGCGGCGAGCGCGAGCGCCACCACGAGGGTTCTCCGCAGCGGCGCGGATCTGCCTCGGGAAGCAGGAGGTGCAGACGGAAGAGACACGTGTATCCAATCGCCTGGGGAGGGTGGTCCCGGAGCCGGTCGTCCGCCGGGGTCCGGGGTGTACGGGGTGTGGCGGTGGAGCTGTGGGGTTGTGGGGCTGTGGGCGCCGCGGTGGGGGCTCGGCGGCGTGGGGCCGTCCGGTGCGGGGTCGCACGACGCGGAGTCGTCCGCTGCTGAGTCGTCCGGTGCGGAGTCGTCCGGTGCGGAGTCGTACTGCTCGGGCCGTGCGCCTCCGTGGGGCCGCCCCGCTGGGGGGGGGAGCGCCGTCGGCGGCGGGGCCGGCGGGCGGCCGGTGCGGTGGGCCGCGTGAGGGGCGGCCCAGCCGGAGGGGGTGGCTCCGCGCCCGCCGCACCTGTGCCTTCGGGGCAGGAGGCGTGCCGGGCGGCGGCGGACGCGGAGCCGGTTCGGGGGGCCGGGCCCGAGGGGGTCGGGCCGACGGCCGAGGGGTAGTGAAGGGGTGGCGTACGGACGGGGGCGGCCGTACGCCGGGGGGTCGTGCGTTACGAGGCCGACGTCCGCGGCGGCAGCGAGGTGTCGCCGGTGCCGCTGCCGCTCGCCGGTGGCCGTGGGTCCGCGTCGGGGGCGGGGCGGTCGCCGAGGTTGAACAGCCGGTCTCTGATCTTGCGTTCGAACTGGCTCTGTGTGGTGGCGATGTGGTCCACCATCAGCTGGGCGGCGAGGTCGGCCTCCCCCGCGGCGACCGCCTCGGCGATGGCGAGGTGCTGCCGGGCGGCGACCTCCAGGGAGCCGGGCGCGTCGCCGTGGAAGAGCAGCACGTCGGACTGGGAGGCCAGCCGCCGCACCCCGGCGACGCTGGAGCGGAGGAACACATTGTGGGAGGCGGCGCCCACCGCGTCGTGGAAGGCCTCGTCGGCCCGCGCGAAGGCATGGCCGTCGTGCTCCGTGGCCGCCGTCAGGGAGGTCCTGGCGCCCTCCCGGATGGTGCGGACCTCGATCGGCGTGGCGAGGGAGGCGGCCCGGCGGGCCGTCTCGGACTCGATGACCGAGCGGTAGTCCAGCAGCATCAGCACGTCCTCCATGCTGGTCGGCCGGAAGTGCGCCAGCTGGTCGTCGACCAGGCCGCCGGTCGCCTCCGCGACGAAGATGCCCGCGCCGCGCCGCACGCTGAGCCGGCCGATCGCCGCCAGGACCTTGACCGCCTCGCGGGTGACGTTGCGGGACGCGCCCAGGATCTCGGCGAGTCCGGCCTCGGTCGGCAGCCGGTCACCGGGGCGCAGGTTCTGCTCGGCGATGTGGTTGAGCAACTGCTCGGCCACCAGCTCGTACCCCGGTCGGTAGGGGCGCGCTCCGTCGTCGGCCCCCGCGTCGGCCCCCTGTGCAGAATCGGCCACGGTGTTCCCCCTCCTGCTGCTCGGATTAATCAGGTTCATCGACAGCGGCCACTATGACATCCGTGTTACGCGTTGGGTAGATGGTGAACAAAAAAGATTCATCACGATGTCAACACCGCACAGAAATAGGACAAACAGCCATCTAGTCCCGTCTCTTGCGCCGGAAGGATCACATCCTTAAGGTCCTCAACGACAGATGAAGCAGATCCTTTCGTGGCGATCAGGCCGCGCGTCGGCCGCCACGATCCATCTGATCCAGCCATCCACCCGTGGAAGGAACCCCCTATGAGACTGGCCCGGCACGGCACGCCAGGAGCCGAGACCCCGCTGATATCCGGCCCCGACGGCGTCTGGCGGGACCTGCGCCCCGTGGTGGACGACCTCACCCCCGCCGCCCTCGCCGCGGCCCCGGCGTCCGGCTGGGCGGGGATCGACCTCGACGCGCTGCCCGTCGTGGAGCGGCCGGGCCGCTTCGGACCGCCGCTCGCCGGCATCGGGAAGATCGTGTGCGTCGGCCTCAACTACCGGCAGCACGCGGCGGAGACCGGCGCCACCGTCCCCGACGAACCCATCGTCTTCATGAAGGCCCCCGACACCGTGGTGGGCCCCGACGACCGCGTCCTCATCCCGCGCGGCTCGGTGAAGACCGACTACGAGGTCGAACTCGCCGTCGTCATCGGCCGCGAGGCCCGCTACCTGCCCGACACGGCCGCCGCGGCGGCCTGCGTGGCGGGCTACGCCATCAGCAACGACGTCTCCGAGCGGGAGTTCCAGCTGGAGCGCGGCGGCCAGTGGGACAAGGGCAAGAACTGCGAGACGTTCAACCCGCTCGGCCCCTGGCTGCTCACCGCGGACGAGGTGCCCGACCCCCAGGCGCTCGGGCTGCGGCTGTCCGTGAACGGCGAGCCGCGCCAGAGCGGCCACACCTCCGACATGGTCTTCGGCGTCTTCGAACTGGTGCGGTACCTGAGCCGGTTCATGGTGCTGCGGCCGGGAGACGTCATCAACACCGGGACCCCGGCGGGCGTCGCCCTCGGTCTGCCCGGCACCCCCTACCTGCGCGCGGGAGACGTCGTGGACGTCGAGATCGACGGCCTGGGCCGTCAGCGCCAGACCTTCGAGGAGGCCTGAGATGGGCGCGTTCGACGGGCTGCGGGCCCTGGTCACCGGCGGCGCCTCGGGCATCGGCCTCGCCACCGCACGGCTGCTCGCCGCCGAGGGCGCCCGGGTCGCCGTGCTCGACCTCGCGGCCGAGGCCCCGGCCGGGTTCCCGGACGGCTTCGTGTACGTCCGCGCCGACATCGGCGACGACCCGTCGGTGGTGGCCGCCGTGGACGGGGCGGTCGCCGCGCTCGGCGGGCTGGACGTCCTGGTCAACAACGCCGGGATCGGGGCCCAGGGCGGCATCGAGGACAACGCCGACGAGGAGTGGCGCCGGGTGCTCGACGTGAACGTCGTCGGACTGGTACGGGTCACCCGCCGCGCGCTGCCCGCGCTGCGTGCCTCCGCGCACGGCGCCGTCGTCAACGTCGGCTCCATCGCCGCGACCGCCGGTCTGCCGCAGCGCGCGCTGTACTCGGCCGGGAAGGGCGCGGTCGTCGCGCTGACCCGGGCCATGGCGGCGGACCTGCTGCCGGACGGCGTCCGGGTCAACGCGGTCAACCCCGGTACCGCCGACACCCCGTGGGTCGGGCGGCTCCTGGACCGGGCGGCCGACCCGTCCGCCGAGTACGCGGCACTGGCGGCCCGTCAGCCGCACGGCCGGCTCGTCGCCGCGGACGAGGTCGCCGCCGCGATCGCCTACCTCGCCTCCCCCTCCGCCGCCTCCACCACCGGCACCTGCCTCGCCGTGGACGGCGGCATGGACGGACTGCGGCTGCGGAGGGAGGGATGAGCGACGTGAACGGCGGCATCGGCGCGGGCCAGACCGGCGGAACGGGCGCGGACGAGAACGGTCCGCACCCGGCCGAAGCCGTGGCCGACGGCGGGGACGCCGTGCCCGACGGCGCGGACGCCGCTCCCGGTGCGGCCCCGGCCCTCCCCGCGCGGCCCGTCGAGCGGCGGGCCGCCGTCATCCGGCTGCGGCCGGAGAAGGAGGCCGCGTACCTGGCGCTGCACGCCGACGCCTGGCCGGGGGTCCTGGACGCGCTGCGCCGGGCCCACATCGGCAACTACTCGATCTTCCTCCGCGACGGCCTGCTGTTCAGCTACCTCGAATACTCGGGGAGCGACTGGGCCGCCGACAGCGCGGCGATCGCCGCCGATCCGGTGTCCCGGGCCTGGTGGGCGCTGACCGACCCCTGCCAGCAGCCGCTGGACAGCGCGGCGCCGGGGGAAGGCTGGGCTCCGGCCCGCGAGGTCTTCCACCTCCCCTGAGCCGACCGCCCGCGCCACGACCGCTCCCCCGCCCCGCCCCGACCGTCCTCCGCCAGCAGCCCGCCCGTCCCCGGGCGACCACCCCTCCGAGGAGGCCCCGTGCGTATCGACGCCCACCACCACCTGTGGGACCTCGCGGTCCGCGACCAGCCCTGGACCCACGGCCTGCCCGCCCTGCACCGGACGTTCCGCGCCGACGACCTGCGGCCCCTGCTGGCGCGGCACGCGATCGACGCGACCGTCGTCGTGCAGACCACGGCCGGGCCCGAGGAGACCCCGGACCTGCTGGCCCTGGCCGCCGCCGACCCGCAGGTGGCGGCCGTGGTCGGCTGGACGGATCTGACCGACCCGGCCGTGGCCGACCGGCTGGCCGCGCTGGGCGAGGGGCCGGGCGGGGCGGCGCTGGCCGGAATCCGGCACGGCGTCCAGGACGAACCGGACCCCGACTGGACGGACCGCCCGGAGGTGCGTCGCGGCCTGCGGGCGGTCGGCGCGGCCGGGCTCGCCTACGATCTGGTCGTCCGGCCCGACCAACTGCCCGCCGCTGTACGGCTCGTGCGGGACCTGCCCGAGGTGCGCCTCGTCCTGGACCACGCCGGGAACCCGGTCCCGGGCGACGGCGGCCTCACCGTCTGGAGTCCGCTGATGACCGAGCTGGCCGCCTGTCCGAACGTCGCCGTGAAACTCTCCGGCCTCGTCACCCGTCCCGGCGCCCACGGCCCCGGCACCGACCCCGCCCGCGTGCTGCGGCCCTACGCCGACCTCCTGCTGTCGGCGTTCGGCCCCGCACGCCTGATGTTCGGCTCGGACTGGCCGGTGTGCCTGCTGGCCGCCGGGTACGACGAGGTGGTCGCCCTGGCCGAGGCGCTGACCGGGCCGCTCTCCGCCGGGGAGCGCGCCGAGGTCTTCGGCGGTACCGCCGCCCGCTGGTACGGGATCGCCGCGTGAGCGCCGCCCGCCTCGGCCGCACCGGGGTCCGGATCAGCCCGCTGGGCTTCGGCGCCGCCCCGCTCGGCAACCTGTACACCGCGCTGGACGACGAGCCGGCCCGCGCCACGGTCGACGCGGCCTGGGCGGCGGGGGTGCGCTACTTCGACACCGCGCCGCACTACGGCCTCGGCCTCTCCGAACGCCGCCTCGGCGCCGCCCTCGCCGACCGCCCGCGGGACGCGTTCACCGTCTCCACCAAGGTCGGCCGCCTCCTGGAACCGAACCCGGCCCCCACCGGCTCGGACCTGGCCACGGGCGGCTTCGCCGTGCCCGACACCCTCGTCCGGCGGCTCGACTACTCGCGCGACGGCGTGCTGCGCAGCCTGGAGAGCAGCCTGGACCGCCTCGGCCTGGACCGGGTCGACGTCGTCTACGTCCACGATCCCGACGACCACCTCGACACCGCCCTGCGCGAGGCGCTGCCCGCCCTCGCGGACCTGCGCGACCAGGGTGTCGTGGGCGCGGTGGGCGTGGGCACGAACGCGGTCGCGCCGCTGCTGCGGGTGGTGGCAGAGGCCGACGTGGACGCCGTGATGATGGCCGGGCGGTGGACCCTGCTGGACCGCACGGCCGCGCCGCTGCTGGACCTGTGCGCCGCGCGCGGGGTGTCGCTGGTGGCCGCCGCGCCCTTCAACTCCGGCCTGCTCAGCCGCCCCCACCCGCCCGCCGACGCCACCTTCGACTACGGCCGCGCCCCGGAGGCCGTCCTGCGGCGGGCGCGCCTGCTCGCCGAGGCCGCCGTCCGGCACGGCACCGTCCTGCCGCACGCCGCCCTGCGCTTCCCGCTGCGCAGCCTGGTGGTGGCGGGCGTCGTCGCGGGCTTCCGCCACCCCGACGAGGTGACCGCGGCGGCCCGCTGGATCGCCACCGACCTGCCCGAGGCCGCCTGGCCCGACCTCGACGCGGCGGCGGACGCCGCGCGGGAGCCGTAGCGGACGGAGGCGCTGGGGCAGGGGCCGTGACGGACAGGTGATCCGTGCGGGAGCCGTCACGGCCGGGGCCCGGTGCCGATCCCCGGCGGGTTCAGGCCGACTCCCGGACCACCAGTTCGTTCGGCATGATCACCGGGTCGGCGGGGCCGCCCTCTATGAGGCCGAGCAGGAGGCGGACCGTGGCGGTGGCCTGGTCGGCCATGGGGCTGCGGACCGAGGTGAGCGCCGGGGTGGTGTAGGCGGCGGCCTCGATGTCGTCGAAGCCGACCACGGCCACGTCGTCGGGGACGCGGCGCCCCTGCTGGTGCAGGGTGCGCAGGGCTCCGATCGCCATCAGGTCGTTCGCCGCGAACACGGCGTCCACCGCCGGGTCGTCCTCCAGGAGCTGCCGCATGGCGTCCGCGCCGGAGACCCGGGTGAAGTCGCCGAGCGCGACGATCGACCGGCGGCCCGTGTCCCGCAGCGTGTCCCGGTAGCCCGCCAGCCGCTCACGGCACTCGTACAGCTCCAGCGGGCCGGTCACGGTCGCGATCCGGCGGCGGCCCTGGCGCAGGAGGTGGTCGACGGCGAGGCGGGCGCCGCCCTCGTTGTCGAGGGCCACGTACGGCAGTTCGGGGGCGGCGGTGCGGTTGAGGGAGACGACGGGCAGCCCGGTCCGGGCGAGCGCGGCGGGCAGCGGGTCGGTGCCGTGCAGCGCCACGAGCATCACCCCGTCGACGTGCCCGCCCGCGATGTACCGCTCCACCCCGGCCCGGCTGCGGTCGGACTCGGCGAGCATCAGCACGACCCGCTTGCCCGCCCCCTCCAGCACCCGGCTGGCGGCGCGCACCACGGTGGCGAACAGCGGGTCGTCGGAGGTGACGCCCTGGGGCGGGTCGGAGACGACCACGGCGACGGCGTCCGTCCGGCGGGTCACCAGGTTGCGGGCGGCGGCGTTGGGGACGTAGTTGAGTTCGCGGACGGCGCGCAGGACGACGTCCCGGATCTCCGGGGCCACCGTCGACTCGCCGTTGATGACACGGGAGACGCTCGACTTGGAGACGCCCGCGCGCGCGGCGACCACCTCCAGCGTGGGCCGCTTCACCGCGGTCCGCCCGGCCCGCCGGCCCGGCCGTCCCCGCCGGGAGCGCCGCCGCCACCGCCGTGGCCCGCGCCGCCGCGCGCGGGAGAGGTGTCCGGGGAACGTTTTCTCACCGGCGGTCCTCCGGTCCGGTCGCGGGACATTGACAGCAGAGTAACCGCACAGAGCCTGCGGGAGGGCGGCGAGAAATCCTCGGCGGCTCTCCCGCAACCGGTTCCGGACGTCTGCGCACGTCATACCGGGGAACCGTTCCCCGAGCCGTCCCCGCCGTGCGTCGTTCGTGTTTCTCCAAGGTGAACAAGAGCCTTGACAGTCCCCTCGGACCCGCCCATCCTCCGTGAGGGAGCGCTCCCTCACTCCTCCCGCGCCGAGCCTCCCTGTCCCCCCGCCCCCGTTCAGGAGGAGCAGCCCGTGCATCCCCTCGTCCGTCGCCTCGGCTTACTGTTCGCCGTGGCGGCCACCCTGCTCACGTTCGTCGCGCTGCCGGCACCCCCCGCCCAGGCGGCGGAGGTGCTGCTCTCCCAGGGCAGGCCCGTGACCGCGTCGAGCACCGAGGCCCCGTTCAGCCCGCAGGGCGCCGTGGACGGCGATCCCGGCACCCGTTGGTCCAGCGGCTTCGCCGACCCGCAGTGGATCCAGGTCGACCTCGGCTCCGCCCGGTCGATCAGCCGCGTCACCCTCAACTGGGAAGCGGCGTACGGCAAGTCGTTCCGTATCCAGGTGTCGAACGACGCCGCGAACTGGACCACCGTCCACGAGACCGCGACCGGCACCGGCGGGGTCCAGAACCTGACCGTCTCCGGCACCGGCCGCTACGTCCGGCTGACCGGCACCGTGCGCGGCACCCAGTACGGCTACTCGCTGTGGGAGTTCCAGGTCTTCGGCTCCGACGGCGCGGGCCCCGGCCCGGGTCCGGGCACCGACACCCTGCTGTCCTACGGCCGGACCGGCGCGGCCTCGTCCGCGCAGCACGACGGCAACTGCTGGGAGTGCACCCCGGCCCGCGCGTTCGACCGTGACCCCGCCTCGCGCTGGGCCACCGCCACCGACACGGGCTGGACCGACCCCGGCTGGATCTCCGTCGACCTGGGCGCCACCGCGCAGATCCACAAGGTCGTCCTCCAGTGGGACCCGGCGTACGCCAAGTCCTTCCAGATCCAGGTCTCCTCGAACGGCACCGACTGGACCCCGATCTACTCCACCACCACCGGTGCCGGTTTCAAGCAGACCCTGACCGTCTCGGGCACCGGCCGTCACGTCCGCATGTACGGCACCGAGCGCGGCACGCCGTACGGCTACTCCCTGTGGGAGTTCCAGGTCTGGGGCACCGGGGGCGCGCCGATCCCGGCGCCGCCGCTGCCGCCGGACCCGGCGGACCCGCCGCGGCTGGTGTGGAGCGACGAGTTCGACGGCGCCGCGGGCAACCGTCCCGACGCCTCGAAGTGGCGGGCGGACCCGGGCACGGGCCCGAACAACGAGCTGGAGTACTACACCGACAACCGCAACGCCGCCCTCGACGGCGCCGGTCACCTGGTGATGGAGGCCCGCAAGGAGGCCACCGCGGGCAGCGCCTGCCCGCGCGACCCGCTGAGCGGCAGCACCACCTGCCAGTACACGTCGGCCCGGATGAACACCGGTGCCACCTTCCAGTTCACGTACGGCCGGGTCGAGGCCCGCATCAAGGTGCCCAAGGGCAACGGCCTGTGGCCCGCGTTCTGGATGATGGGTGCCGACTTCCTCACCGGGCGGCCGTGGCCGTACAACGGCGAGGTCGACATCATGGAGGTCCTCGGCAAGGACGTGAAGACCTCGTACTCGACCGTCCACGCGCCCGCCTACAACGGCGGCGGCGGCATCGGCTCGCCCTACCGGCTGCCCGGTGACGCCGACTTCTCCGACGACTACCACACCTGGTCCGCGGACTGGAACAGCAAGGGGATCGTCTACCGCCTGGACGGGCGGGTCGTCTTCACCCTCGACAAGGAGCAGGTGGAGCAGACCCGCGGACCGTGGATCTTCGACCACCCGCACTACATGATCCTCAACCTCGCCGTCGGCGGGGACTGGCCGGGTCCGACGGACGCGAGCACCCCGTTCCCGGCGCGGATGCTCGTCGACTACGTACGCGTCTACCAGTAGCCGCCCGCAGTGGGCCGCGCGCCCACGAGCGCACCACCCCGGCACCAACCGGTTCGACCGGGTCGCCGCCGTGCCCGGCGGCGGCCCGGCCACCCCATCCCCACTGTGAGGAACCGACAACCGATGCGCAGACACCCTCTCTCCCTGTACACCTTGCTGACCGGCGCGCTGGCGGTGATCCTGGCCGCCGCGCTGAGCCTCACCGTCACGGCCGAGTCCGCCCGCGCCGCCACCACCACGGTGCGCGCCGAGTCGTACGCGGCGCAGTCCGGCGTGGTCCTGGAGGCCACCGCGGACACCGGCGGCGGGCAGAACGCCGCCTACCTCGCCAACGGCGACTGGCTGCGGTTCGACAACGTCGACCTCGGTCCGGCCGGCCGCCTGACCCTCTCCGCCCGCGTCGCCTCCGACGGCGGCACCGGCTCGCTGGAGCTGCGGACCGGGAGCCTGACCGGCCCGCTGCTCGGCGTCATCCAGCTCGCCCCGACCGGCGGCTGGCAGACCTGGGTGACCCGCTCCACCGACGTCACCACCCACCCCACCGGCGCCCAGACGGTGTTCGCCGTGCTGCGCAGCGCCTCGCCCGACAACTTCGCCAACCTCAACTGGCTGTCGTTCACCGGCGCGGGCGGCGACACCGGCGCCGGCTGGGTCCCGGTCGACCAGGCGAAGTGGAACGCGCAGCTGGCCCAGTTCCGGGCGATGACCCCGGCTCCGGTGCCCGCGGACAACGTGCGCGTCCCGGAGTTCAACGCCACCTGCACCTACAGCCACTCCAAGCCGGACGACCCGATCGTCTTCCCGGGGCTGGCCGGCGCCTCGCACATGCACAGCTTCTTCGGCAACAAGGGCACCGACGCCTTCACCACCACGCAGAGCCTGCTCGGCAACACGGCGACGAGCTGCACCCCCGCCAAGGACCTGTCCGCGTACTGGATCCCGACCCTGTACGACCGGGGCGCGGCGGTCGAGCCCGAGGGCATGATCGTGTACTACGGCTCCCGGCTGCCGGACACCACCGCGACGGTGCCCTTCCCGCAGGGCTTCCGGATGATCTCCGGTGACGCCCGGTCGCAGGTGGCCACCCCGGCGGGCTCGCCGAACCAGTTCTGGTGCGCGGGCGCGGGCGGTGAGATCGGCCGCAGCGCCGACGGCAACTGGCCGATCTGCGCGCCGACCGCCAAGCTCACCTACCAGCTGGTGTTCCCGGACTGCTGGGACGGCAAGAACCTCGACAGCCCGGACCACAAGTCGCACGTGGCGTTCACCTACGACGGCAAGTGCAGCGGCGCCTACCCGGTCGCCATCCCGAACGTGTCCTTCGTCTTCACCTACCCGACGACGGGCGCTTCCGGGGCCCTGTCGCTGGCCTCGGGCATGGCCTCGTCGATCCACGGCGACTTCTTCAACGCCTGGGACAACGACGCGCTCGGGCACCGGGTGAAGGACTGCATCATCCAGCGCGCCAAGTGCAACTCCGCCGGGACCTTCTGATCCGGCGGGCGCGCTGACGAACGGGTGAGCGCGCCGACGGGGGACGGCACCGCACCAGAGGTGGCCGCCGCTCACCGACCCGGTGGGCGGCGGTCACTTCACGGCGTAGGCGCCGCCGTCGATGTCGTCGAGCAGGGTGGGGCCGGTGGGCTCCCAGCCGAGCAGGGTCCGGGTCGCGTCGGAGGAGGCGGCCAGGTCGAGGGCGAAGAAGGTGCCGATCCACCCGAAGTGGCCGGCGACGTCGGCGGGCGGGATCGAGGCGACGGGCAGGTCCCAGGCACGGCCGATGGCCTCCGCGATGGCGCGGGTGGGGACGCCTTCCTCGGCGACCGCGTGCAGCTTGGCGCCGGGCGTGGCCTTGTCGAGGCCGAGCCGGACCATGCGGGCCGCGTCGTCGACGTGCACCGCGGCCCAGCGGTGGGTGCCGTCGCCGGGGTAGCCGGAGACGCCGGTACGGCGGGCCACCTCGGCGATGATCGAGATGAAGCCGTGGTCGCCAGTGCCGTGCACGGTCGGCGCGAAGCGCAGGCTCACGGTGCGCACGCCGCGGTCGGTGAACTCCAGGGCGAGGTTCTCGCTGCCGCCGCGCGGGGCGTCGGGGCCGTGGAACGGCGACGGGTCGCTCTCCAGCGCGGGACGGCCCTGGACCAGTCCGGCCACGCCGGAGGCGAGCAGGAACGGGCGGTCGCTGCCGGTGAGGGTCTCCCCGAGGGCCTGGACGGCGGCCCGCTCGGCGGCGGCGGTCCCGGCGGGGTCGGACCAGTCGTGCTTGTTGGCGAGGTGGACGACCGCGTCGGCGGCGTCGGCGCCGTCGCGCAGGGTGTCGAGGTCGTCGAGGTCGCCGCGCCGGACGAGGGCGCCGCGCGCCTCCAGGGCGGCGGCCGAGGTGTCGGAGCGGGCGAGGCCGGTGACCTCGTGCCCGTGGTCCAGCAGTTCCCCGACAACGGCGCGGCCGATCCAGCCGGAGGCTCCGGTGACGAATACACGCATGACATGACTCCTTCGGCGACGGGACGCGCGGCGGGTGCCGCCGGGGCCGCCCCGTCTGGTGATGTCTGTGACTGACGTCAGCCACAGACATCACTGTAGACCTGGATGTCAGTTCCTGTCATCCCTAGAATCGGACCATGACACGTTGGGCACCGGGCACTCCGGAACGGCTCCAGGAGGCCGCGCTCGCCCTGTTCGCCGATCGCGGCTACGAACAGACGACCGCCGCGGACATCGCACGCTCCGTCGGCGTGACCGAGCGGACCTTCTTCCGGCACTTCAGCGACAAGCGCGAGGTCCTCTTCGAAGGGCAGCGGCAGCTGACGGAGGCGTTCGTCTCGGGCGCCACGTCGGCGCCCCCGGACACGCCGCCGCTGGAGATCGTCGCGGGCGCGCTGCGGGCGGCGGCCGCGGTCTTCCCCGACGGGCGCAGGCCCTACGCCCGTGCCCGGCAGGCCGTCATCGAGCGGAACCCGGCGCTCCAGGAACGCGAGCTGCACAAGCTCGCCGGGCTCGCCGCGACCCTCACCGAGTCGCTCCGGGCCCGGGGCGTCGCCCCGCTGACGGCCGCGCTGGCCGCCCAGTCGGGGATCACGGTGTTCGGCCTGGCGTTCACCCAGTGGATCGCCGAGGGCGAGGAGCGCTCGTTCGAGGCCGTCACGGAGCACACTCTGACGGAACTGCTCACCCTGACCGCAGGCGCTGCCGGGGCGGCACGGCGGGACGAGGGCTGACCCCCCCCCGGCCGCCCCCAGCCCCCGCCGGAGGGGTGGCGGCTCAGCGCGGGTTGCCGCGCGGCTTCAGCGCGACGGGCGGGAGCACGGGGGCGGGCAGCGGGTCGCCGTCGTAGCCGCGGACCGCGCCGAACCGTCGGCCCTCGGCCCAGTCCGCGCGGGCCCGCGCGATCTCCTCGGTCGTGCGGGCGACGAAGTTCCACCACATCACGATCTCCTCCTCGAACGGCGGGCCGCCGAGCAGGACCGTCCGGGCCGGTGCGGCGGTGTCGTTGGTGAGGGTGACGGTGCCGGACCCGGCCGCCAGGAAACCGAGTTGGGCGGGGCGCAGCGGTGTACCGGCGAAGCCGACCTCGCCCGCGTCGACCAACAGGCCGTGCTCGTGGGCGGGTTCGACGGCGAGCGTGACGTGCGCACCGGGCTCCAGGAGGATCTCGGCGCCGAGGAGCGGGGTGAACGTCGGTACGGGCGAGGTCGATCCGGCGAGCGAGCCGAGGAAGACGCGGATCTCGGCGCCGTCCGTCCGGACCGGCTCCGGCACGTGGTGGCGGAAGTCGGGCGGGGTGTCGCGGTGGGCGTCGGGCAGCGCCACCCAGAGCTGGACGCCGTGCAGGAGGGTGGTGCGCGGGGTGGAGACCTCGGAGTGGCTGATGCCGTGGCCGCCGGTCATCAGGTTCAGTTCGCCGGGGCGGACCAGGGCGTGGCTGCCGAGGCTGTCGCGGTGCTCGATCTCGCCGCTGAACAGCCAGCTCACGGTCTGGAGTCCGGTGTGCGGGTGCGGGGCGACGTCCATGCCGCCGGACACGGCGACGTCGTCGGGGCCGTAGTGGTCGGCGAAGCACCAGGCGCCGATCAGGGAGCGGGTACGCTGCGGCAGCGTCCTGCGCACCGTCATCGCCCGGGGTCCGCCGAGCGGCACGTCGCGCGGGGTGAGGATCTCGACCTTGCTCACTGTGGGCCACCTCTCGTCCGTCCCGGTCCCACCCTGGACCAAGAATGTTTTATATTCAACTATGACGCGACGGATCTTCATCGACAAGCAGAGCCCCGACGCCTACCAGGCCCTGGTGAGGACCTCCGAGGCGGTGCGCGCGACGGCCGCCGCCGCCGGGCTCGACCGCACCGTCGTGGAACTCGTCGATCTGCGGGTCTCGCAGCTCAACGGCTGCGCCTACTGCCTCGACCTGCACACGAGGGCCGCCCTGCGCGGCGGTGAGACGACTCGGCGGCTCGGCGTGCTGGCCGCCTGGCGGGACACCGCGCTGTTCACACCGGTGGAGCGCGCCGCCCTGGCCCTGGCGGAGGCCACCACCCACCCGGCCGAGGCCGACGCCCAGGAGACCGCGTACGCCGAGGCTCGCGCGGTCCTGACCGACGACCAGATCTCGGCGGTGATCTGGGTCGCGATCACCATCAACGCCTTCAACCGCGTCTCCGTCCTGAGCAAACACCCCGTACGCGGCTGACGGACCGCCCCGCCTCGGGCCCGCCCCGCCTCGGGCCCGCCGCGCCGCAGGCCTGCTCCCGGCCCGGCGTGCGGCGGGGCGCGCGTCCTGAGCCGAGGGCGCCCGCGCTCCCCCGTCACCCGTTCTCGTGGTGTTCACGCCCGTCCGCCCGGCACCCGCGCCCCGATGCCGTAAGAAGGTGGCGTCCACGCCGGTCCGGGGACGGGGAGTCCGTGACACCTGGTCAGAAGCCTTTACGCGTAAGCCGGTCGGGGTCCGCCCTGCTGACGGTCCTGGTCTCGCTGGCCGCGACGCTCCTCGCCGGGGCGGGCCCGGCCGGGGCCGCCGACGGGACGCCCGTCGCCCCCGGCGTCACCTACCGGGAGTACGACCTGCGCGCCGCCGCGGGCACCACCCACGTCCACCTGCTCACCGTCGACCTGTCCCGCCCGCGTGTCCGGCTCGGGCTGCTGCACCCCGGGAAGGTCGCCGCCCGCGCGACCGTGTCCCGGCTCGCCGCGCGGCAGGGCGCCGTCGCGGCGGTCAACGGCGACTTCTTCCACATCAGCGAGGCCCAGCACCCGGGCGTCGCCGTGACCGGCGCGAGCGTCGGCCCGGCGGTCGCGGACGGCACGGCGCTCAAGGCGGCCGTGCCGCGGGGGCAGCGGTTCGGGCCCGCGCTGCCGCCGGGCACGGCCACCGACGCCGTGCTCGGCGTGGGCGAGGACGGCCGGGCCCGCCTCGACCGGCTGACCCTCACCGGCACGGTCTCCGTCCCCGGCCGCCGCCTGCCGCTGGGCGGGCTCAACCAGTACGCGCTGCCCGAGAACGCGATCGGCGCGTTCACCTCCGGCTGGGGCGAGGCCTCGCGGCAGCGCGCCACCTGCGGCACCGACACCGACCGGGCGGCCCCCTGCGTCACCCGGACCTACGAGGTGACGGTGCGCCGGGGCCGCGTGGTGTCCGGTGCCCGCACGCCGGGCGCCGGGCCGATCCCGCCGGACACCACCGTCCTGGTCGGCCGGGAGACGGGCGCGGCCCGGCTGCGCGAACTGGCGGTGGGGACGGCGGTGACGGTGCGGTACGGGCTGGCCCCCGCGTCGGGACGCGCCCTGCGGTTCGCCCTCGGCGGGCATCCGCTGCTGACCGGCGGCCGTCCGCTGCCGGGCCTGGACACCCGGACCTCGGCGGTGCGCACCGCCGTGGGGATCGCGGATGACGGACGGCGGGTGCTGCTGCTCGCGGTGGACGGGGCGCCCGCCCACCGCCGGGGCCTGACGGTCGCCGAGGTCGCCGCCGAACTGCTCGCCCGCGGCGCGAGCGAGGGCTTCGGGCTGGACGGCGGCGGCTCCTCGACGCTGGTGGCGCGGGCACCGGGCGCGAGCGGGGTGTCGGTGCGCAACCATCCGTCCGACGGGGCGGAGCGGGCGGTGGCCAACGGGGTCGGGGTGTTCAGCCGCTGACCGGCGGCCCGGCGGGCGGCCCGGCGACCCGGCGGCTCAGGGGCGGAGGCTGCCGACGATGTCGGCGGTGGCCGTGAACGCTTCGTGGAGGGTGGGGGCCAGGCTCGTCCCGGCCAGGAAGAAGCCGAACAGCAGACAGATCAGGGCGTGCGAGACCTTCAGCCCGCCGCCCCGCACGAAGATCACGACCAGGATCAGCAGCAACAGCACCACGGAAATCGAGAGGGCCACGCCCGCCTCCTCCACCCGGGCCGCGGATGACCGTTCACGCGGCATTCGGCCGTCAGTGTGGCGTAGGTGCCGGTTCGTCCGGGTGACCGACCCGTGGGCCGAACGAGTGGTGTCCGGCCGCCGCCGTCGCCCGCCGGGTCAGCGGCACGACCGCCACCAGCGCCAGGAGGACGGCGGCGAGTCCCGCGCGCAGGCCGAGGAGCTGGGCGAGGGCGCCCACGACCGGCGGGGCGAGGAGGAAGCCGCCGTATCCGAGGGCCGCGACGCGGGCGATGGCGTGTTCCGGGGTGGTGTCCGGCAGGCGGGCGGCCGTGGCGTAGGCGAGGGGGGAGACGAGGGAGACGCCGAGACCGGCGAGGGCGAAGCCGGTGATCGTGACGGCGGGCAGCGGGGTGAGGAGGGCGAGCGCCAGACCCGCGGTGGCGAGCGCCGAGCAGACCGTGAGGAGGTGGTGCGGGGCGTGGCGGGAGCGCAGCCGGTCGCCCGCGAAGCGGCCCAGGGAGAGGGTGGTGGCGAAGGCGCCGAAGGCGGCGGCCCCGGCCGCCGGGCCGGTGTGCAGGTCGTGGACGAGGTAGCGCGCCGACCAGTCCGTCAGGGAGCCCTCGGCGACGGAACCGCAGAACGCGGTCAGGCCGGTGAGGAGCAGCAGGGCGGACGCCGGTCGCCGTCGGCGGGGACGGGCGGGGCCGGGTGGGCCGGAGCGGGCCGCCGGGAGGGGACCGGGTGAGGGGCCGGGCGGTGGGCGGGCGTGGTCGTCGGGGCGGAGGGCGGGGCAGGCGGCGAGGGCGAGGAGCGCGCCGACGGCGGCGGTGACGGCGAACTGGGTGCCGTACGGCGTTCCGGCGCGGGTGAGGGCGACCGTGACGAGGGCGGCGGCAAGACCGGCCGCGCTGAACAGGCCCTGGAGCCGGGAGATGAGCGGGCGGCCGGTGTGCCGTTCGAGGAGGGCGGCCTGGGTGGTCTGGGCGACGTCGAGGCCGCCGTTGCCCGCGCCGAACAGGGCGAGGGCGGCGCAGAGTTGCCAGGGGGCGGTGGCGCGGGCGAGGGGGATCAAGGCCGCCGCGAGGACGAGGGCGAAGAGGAGGGTGGTGCGGGGTGATCCGTGCCGCCGGATCAGGCGGGCGCTGAGCTGGAAGGCCGCCACCGCCCCGACCGCCATGAACAGCAGGGCGCGGCCCAGTTCGGCGTGCGAGAGGTCCAGGCGGGCGGCGACGGCCGGGGTGCGGGCGGCGAAGGTGCCGAGGAGACCGCCGTTGACGGTGAAGCAGACGGCGACGGCGCAGACCGGCCCGCGGGGGCTCACTGCCACTGTCCGGCCGGGGGTGCCATGCGGGCACCGGCCAGGCCGCGGTAGAACGAGCCGTCGGGGCAGGAGGTGATCTCCATCTGGAGGCCCCAGGGGGTGGTGAAGTAGAACCAGCGCTGGCCCTTGACGGGGGCGTCGGCGGTGACGTCGTTGGGGCCCTCCATCAGGGTCACCCCGGGGACAGTGGCGAGGTAGGCGTAGGCGGCGTCGGGGTCGTCGACGTAGAGGGCGAGGTGGTGCCCGCCCGCGTCGCTGTTGCGGGGCCGGACGGTGGTGCGGCGGGGGGCGGTGTACGTGAAGAGTTCGAGGTTGAGGCGGCCGAGGCGGACCATGGCGAGCGTGCACTCGGCGCGGGGGTGGACGTCGAGGCGGCGGGTCATGCCGTCGCCGTCGGGGTCCGCGAACGGGCCGTCGCGGAAGACGAGTTCGCCGCCGACGTGGTCGGTGAAGAAGGCGACGGCCTCGTCGAGGTCGGGGACGGTGAAGGCGATGTGGTCCACCGAGCGGAGGGTGGGGATGCCGTGCGGCGCGTTCATGACGGTCCTGGAGGTGAGGAGAGACGGCCGGGGGGCCGCGAAGGGCGGGAGTCCGGGAGGGAAAGAAGTCCGGGCGGGGCGGGAGGTCCTGGAGAGGCCGGAGTCAGGGGGGCCGGGGGTCAGGCGGTGACGTGGCCCGCGTCGGCGACGCGCAGGGCGAGGGCGGCGACGGTGAGGGCCGGGTTGACGGCCGCGGAGGACGGGAAGACCGACGAGTCGACGATCCAGAGGTTGTCCACCTCGTGCGCGCGGCCGTACGGGTCGACGACGCTGTGCGCCGGGTCGGTGCCCATGCGGGCGGTGCCGCACTGGTGCGAGGAGGCCTCGATGCCGAGCAGCTGGGTGAGCGCGACGGGGTAACCCGCCTTGCGGGAGGCGGCCTTCATCCGGGAGACCAGTTCGCGGTGGGAGGAGAGGTTGGTGGGGGTGCGGGCCACGCGCAGGGTGTCGTCGGGGCCGAGGGTGACACGGTTCTCCGGCAGGGGCACGTCCTCGGTCTGGAGGAACAGGTCGAGGGTGCGGTGGGTGACCGCGTCGAGGATGCGTTTGGGCACCATGCGGCGGGCGTTCTTGACGCTGGCCCCCTGGAGTTTGCCGAGTCCCTGGACGTTGCCGAGGGGGTGGCGGTTGTCGGGGCCGGGCCGGTACCAGTCGTTGACGCCGATGGTCTTCTGGAACACCGAGGTGTTGGTGCGGCGCGGGTCGACGGCGAGGAAGAACGACGTCACGTGCGTCATGTAGTTGCGGCCGACCTGGTCGGAGCCGTTGGCGAGGCCGCCGGGGTGCCGTCCGCCCGCCGAACGCAGCAGCAGGGCCGCGGTGTTGGCGGCGCCGGCCGCCACGACGAAGCGGCCCGCCCTGATCCGCAGCGGTGCGCCGTCGCGGACCGCGTGCGCGGTCGTGACACGGCGTCCGGCGCCGTCGGTGTCCAGCCGGACCACCTCGGTGCGGGTCAGCAGCCGCACCGTCGGCGACTCCAGCGCGGGCCGTACGGCGGCCACGTCGGCGTCGCCCTTGGCGTCGACCATGCACGGGAAGGCGTCGCAGGTCGCGCACCACAGGCACGCGCCGCCGGGCCGGTAGTCGATGGCCGTCGGCAGGCTGAACGGGGTGAGGCCCTGGGCGCGCAGGTCCTCCGCGTACCGGGCGACCGTGTCGTCGTGCGGGACGGCCGGGAAGGGGAAGTCCGTGGAGCGCCAGGGGTCGGTCGGGTCCTCGCCCTTGAGGCCGTGCACCCAGAAGATCTCCTCGGCGCGGGCGTAGTACGGCTCCAGGTCCGCGTAGGCGAGCGGCCAGGCCGGGGAGAGTCCGTCGGGGTGGTCGACGTCGCCGAAGTCGTGCTCGCGGAAACGCGGCAGGGTCGCGCCGTACATCTTCGTGCTGCCGCCCACGTAGTGGTAGTTGCCCGGGGTGAATCCGCGTCCGGTGCGGGCCTCGTACCAGGTCGGCGAGTTCTTGTAGCGGCCCTCGATCTGCACGGAACGGGGATTCCAGTTGGCGATCTCGCGGGGCAGGAAGTCGCCCATCTCGATGATGAGGACGCGGGCCCCCGATTCCCTGAGCGCGTAGGCGAAGGTGCCGCCGCCCATGCCCGATCCGATCACGGCGATGTCGCATTCGATGTCCGCGGCGGGGTTCTTGACGACGGACGGTTCGGTGGGCCCGAAGACGTCGTTCATGGTGTGCTCCTCATTCGTGGGAGCGACCGGCGGCTCCCTCGCCCACGCTAGGTCGCGGAAGGCCGCCGGGACGGCGCACAGCCTGTGCAATTCCGGGGCGGGCTATTTCCCGTTCTGTGCAGCGCGTGCGGCATCGCGCGCGGGGTCGCGGCCGTCGGTCTGGTCGAGGAGGTCTTTTCCCCGGAGCGCGAACAGCAGGTCCTGGCGGACGGAATTGTCCTCGACGGTGCGGCCGAGGAGGGTGTCGATGCGGTCGAGCCGGTAGTAGAGGGTGCGGCGCTGGATGAAGAGCTGTTCGGCGGTCTGGGACTTGTTGCCGTCGTTCTCCAAAAAGGCGCGCAGGGTCGGCAGGAGGGGGTGGGCGGAGCCCGCGTCGTGGCGCAGGACGGGGCCGAGTTCGTCCTCGACGTAGTTGGCGAGTTCGGGCCCCTGGGCGAGGGAGACCAGCAGGCGCAGCACGCCCAGGTCGTCGAAGCGGACGACCTGGCGTCCGGTGCGGGAGGCGGCGACGGAGGCGGCGCTGCGGGCCTGGCGCAGCGCGGTCGGCAGGTCGCGGGGCGGGCAGGGGCGGCTGAGGCCGGCGCAGACGGCCTCGCGGGTCAGGCGGCCGTGGACGGCGGGCTCGTCCTGCGGGCGGGCGAGGCCCGCGACGGCGACGACGTCCTCGCCGACCTCGGCGATCACCGCCGGGACGGTGAGGGCGTCGCAGGCGGCGGCGATCCGTTCCCGCTGCTCACCGGCGGGCGCGCTCTTCGCGCCGTACGCGACGACGAGGGAGCGGCCCCGGAGGTCCTTGCCGAGGCGCAGGGCGCGGGTGATGAAGGAGTCGCCGGAGAGGTCGCCGAGCAGGAGCCGGTTGACCAGGGCGTTCTCCCGGTGGGCGGCCTGCGCCTTGACCTCGCGGGCGCTGAGCACGCTGACGGCGATGGCCTCGGCGGTGCGGTCGATGGCGTGCCGGTCGACGTTGTGGAGGACGTCGGTGTCGTGGACGACGTGCAGCCAGCCCCAGGGCTCGCCGCGGATGACGACGGCGCGGCGGGTGCACTGGGCGGTGTGGCCGACGGCCCGCCCGTCGGGGGTGACGAGCGCGGCGGAGGTGAGGGTGACGGCGGCGGCGTCGCCGCTGTGCAGGACACGGCTGTGGGTGTCCCAGGCGCTGACGGCGATGTCGGAGACGTCGGTGCCCGCGGCGTAGGCGACGACGCGGCGGGAGGAGTCCTCCAGGATGACCGGCCAGGCGATCTCCTCGGCGAGCGCCTGGGCGAAGGCGACGTTGTCCCGGCCGGCGAGGAGCAGCCGCATGACGGTCTCGTTGAGCCGCTCGTACGCGGTGAGTTCGACGATGCGCTGGTCGACGAGGCGTTCGTGGACCTGGGCGGAGACCTCCACGAACGGCAGTTCGCCGTCGAGGCCCACGAGGGGGAACCCGAGCCGGGCCGCCTCCTCGACGAGGGGCCGCGGCATGGTGGTGTAGGCCCGGCCGCTGAGTTCGAGGATGAGGACGGCGGCGCCCGCCGCGGCGATGTCACGGACGTAGGCGCGCTGCGCGTCGGCGGTGTGGGCGATGCCCAGTCCGGCGGTGAGGAGGAGTTCGCCGCCGGTGAGGAAGCGGGCGATGTCCGGGATCTCCACGGGGTGGACCCAGCGGACGCCGCGGTGGAGCTGCGCCTCGCCCGCGTACACCGTGACCGGGACGCGGGAGAAGACCTCCAGCGAGAGAGCGCCTTCCACCGTGAGAGACACCGTGCACCTTTCCGTCTGCGCACCCTGTGCACCGGATCGACGAACGCTTGCACACTGCGAGTCTAACTCCGGCTCCTGTGCGCCGACCATACTCGGTGAATACCGCGGGAGATCAAGAGCGGCGGGAAAGTGAATTCTCTTTCCGGCGCTCCGAGTTCGCCACGTTCCCCGTTTCCGCGGGCCGATCGGCCGATTCCGTCGCGGCCTTCGGAACCGTTTTTCCCTTTCCCCGCGGTCCGGGCCCGGCGGTCCCCTCCGGTTCGCCGCCCACCCCCCACGCTCCCACCCGCTACCGTTCTATGAGAAGGAGCGTCCCGTGTCATCACCACGATCGTCCGGAAGAGATCCGGGAAAGACGTCCGAGGACGACGCGCATCTGAAGAGCCTCGGTTACGAGCAGAAATTCCATCGCGGAGTGAGTCTCTGGTCGAACTTCGCGCTCGGATTCCTCTACCTGTCGCCGTTGGTCGGTGTCATCGCGCTGTTCGGGCAGGGGCTGTCGACCGCCGGGCCGCCCGTGGTCTGGTGGATCGTCATCGCCGCGGGCGGGCAGTTCCTGGTGTCGCTGGTGTTCGGCGAGGTGGTCGCGCAGTACCCCATCGCGGGCGGCCTCTACCAGTGGGCGCGGCGGCTGTGGAGCGGCCCGTACGCGTGGATGCTGTCGTGGATCTACATCGCCGGTGTGATCATCGGCATCACCACCACGGCGATGTTCAGCGCGGACTTCGTCGCCGCCCTGCTGCACAACTCGGCGGACGCGGTGTCGACACCGGGCGAGAAATTCCTGATCGCGATCGTGGTGACGGTGGTGGCGCTGGTCCTCAACGCCACCGGCAGCCGCACGCTGGCGCGCATCGCCCGGGTGGGGCTGGCGGCGGAACTGGCGGGCATCATCCTGTACGGCCTGTATCTGCTGGCCTTCGAGCGGCACAACTCGGTGTCGGTCTTCTTCGACACCATGGGCACGGGCGGCACGGGCGGCTACGCGAGTCCGTTCCTGGCGTCGGCGCTCGTCGGTCTGCTGCTCTTCTACGGCTTCGAGGCGTGCGGTGAGGTCGCCGAGGAGACACCGGACCCGGGGCGGTCCATCCCGCGCTCGATGCAGATGACGGTCCTGATCGGCGGGGCGGCGGCGCTGTTCTCGTTCGCCGGGTACGTGCTGGCCGCCCCCGACCTGCGGGCCATCGTGGACGGGGAGGTCGCCAACCCGGTCATCGCGATCCTGCGGGACTCCACCGGGTCGGTCGGCACCAACCTGTTCCTGCTCATCGCGCTCACCTCGTTCCTGGCCTGCGTGATGGGGCAGCAGGCCGCGGCGAGCCGGCTGATCTTCTCCTTCGCCCGCGACCGGATGTTCCCGCGCGCCGCCTGGTTCTCCAAGGTGTCCTCGCGGACCCACGTCCCGGTGAACGCCCTGATCACCGCGAACGTCCTGCCGCTGGTGATCTACGGGTTCATCTACTACTCCCCCGACGCGCTGTTCCGCATCGCCTCGTTCCAGATGCTCGCCGGGTACTTCGCCTTCCAGATGGTCGTGCTGGCGTCGATCCGGGCGCGGTCGCGGGGCTGGCAGCCCGCCGGACGGTTCTCCCTGGGCCGGGCCGGATGGCCGGTGTCGCTGGCCGCGCTCGCCTACGGCGTCTTCGCGATGGTCATGCTGGCCAAGCCGTCCGGGGACGCGGACCTCGCCTTCTACGACCGCTGGATCTCCCTCATCGGGTTCCTGGTCGTGGCGCTCGTCGGCCTCGTCTACATGCTGGTCGCCAAGCCCTACCGCGCCTCGGACGCGCCGGAGGGCGACGCCGTCGAGATGGCGGCCCGCATCCGGGCGCAGGCGTCCCCGCCGGGCCGGGTGAGCCCCCCGGAGCCGACACCGGCCGCGGAGGCCTGAGGGTTGCGGAGGCCTGAGAACTGCGGAGGCCCGGAGGTACGGGCCCTCCTCGCGGGCCCGGCGCACCGGCCGTGACGTGTCCGCACCGCTCCCCCTGAACGGGGGCGGTGCGGACTCGCCGCGTGCCGGACGGGGCGCGGGCGCGGACAGGGCCGGGGCGGAACGGGGCTCAGGTCCGGTCGGGGCTCAGGTCCGGTCGGGGGTCCGGTCGGGGCGGGTCGGGGCCGTGCGGATCACGGGCTGGTCGCCGCGCGGACCGTACAGGTGGAGGATCTCGACGGCCTCGTCGTGCGCGGGGCCGAACCAGTGCGGCTCGCGGGTGTCGAACTCGGCGACCTCGCCGGGACGCAGCACGGTCTCGGCCGCCCCGAGGACGAGCCGCAGCTCGCCCGCGAGGACGTACAGCCACTCGTAGCCCTCGTGGGTGACCGGTTTGGGCTCGCGCGGGGAGAGGACCTGCTTGAACACCTGGACCCGGCCGGGGTAGCGGGTGAGCGGGACGAGGACGCTGCCGTCGCCCCGGCGCAGGGGCGTGAGGTGGACCCGGGGGTCTCCGCTGGCGGGGGCGGCGACCAGCTGGTCGAGGGCGACGCGGTGGGCGCGCGCGAGGGGGATGAGCAGGTCGAGGGTGGGGCGGCGGTGGCCCGTCTCCAGGCGGGAGAGCGTGCTCACCGACAGGCCGGTCGTCTCGGCGAGTGCCTCCAGGGTGAGGCCGCGGTCCCGGCGCAGGGCGCGCAGCCGGGGCCCGATGCCGTCGAGGATCTCCCGTACGTCCGTGTCCGTGCCGCCCACGCCCGTGGGGGCGTCCGTGTGCGGGGCGCCGCTGTCCGTGGCGTCCGTGCCTGTCGCGTCCATGGCTCCATTTTGCGGGGTCCGCAAAAGCGCTGGGCGGGGGCCTGTCGGCGGGCCGAGCCTGACGGGGCCGGGCCTTCCCCGCGCCACGTCCCCGTGCCGAGAGGCGGATCATCCATGACCACGACGCGTTCCCTCGCCGCTCCCGCGCCTCCCCCGGTGCTGAGTCCGCGTCGGCGGTGGGCGGTGCTGGGCGTCTGCTGTCTGAGCCTGTTCCTGGTGGGGCTCGACACCACCGTGGTGAACGTGGGCCTGCCCGCGATCGGGCGCGGACTGGACACGGGCACCCGCGGCCTGGAGTGGACGGTCAACGCCTACACCCTGGTGATGGCGAGCCTGCTGATCTCCTCCGGCGCGCTGGCCGACCGGTTCGGCCGCCGCCGGGTGTTCCGGACCGGGCTCACCGTGTTCGGGGTGTCCTCGCTGGTGTGCGCCGCCGCGCCGTCGGTGGGCGTGCTGGTCGCGGCGCGCGCCGTGCAGGGGGTCGGCGCCTCGATGCTGAGTCCGGTGGCGCTCGCGATCGTCGTGAACGCCATGCCCGATCCGCGGGAGCGGGCGCGGGCCATCGGGGTGTGGGCGTCGGTGTTCGGGCTCAGCATGGCCGCGGGGCCCGTCGCGGGCGGCGCCCTGGTGGACGGCCTCGGCTGGCGGGCGGTGTTCTGGATCAACGCGCCGGTGGTGCTGCTCGCCCTCGCGCTGAGCGCCGTCTTCGTGCCGGAGTCGCGGGCGGCGCGGCCCCGGCGGCCCGACCTGCCCGGCCAGGCCCTGCTGACCCTGGTGGTGGCGTCGTCCGTCGGCGCGCTCGTCGAGGGGCCCTACGTCGGCTGGACGGCACCGTTCACGCTGGGCGCCTACGCGGTGTGCGGGGCGGCGGCCGTCGCGTTCGTGGCCGTGGAGCGGCGGCGGGCGGAGCCGCTGATCGACCCGCGGCTGTTCGCGCGGCCCGCCTTCGTCACCGTGGTACTGGGCGCGGTGGCCGTCTTCGTCGCCCTCAACGTGACGCTGCTGATGAACACGCTGTACCTCCAGGACACGCGGGGCTGGACGGCGCTGGACGCCGGGCTGGCGGCGCTGCCGATGGCGGCCGGGGCGGCGCTGTGCGCCCCGCTCGCAGGCCGCCTCGTCGCGCGGAGCGGGCCGGGCCTGCCCCTGGTCCTCGCGGCGAGCGCCTTCACGGCGGGCGGACTCTGCCTGGTCCGCCTCGGCCCCGACACCGGCGTCGCGCTCCTCCTGGCGGCCCACCTGCTGATCGGCACCGGCTTCGGCTTCGCCAACGCCCCGCTGACCACCACGGCGGTCGACACCCTCCCGCCCGACCGGGCCGGCGTCGCCGGGGCGATCACCTCGACGGCCCGCCAGCTCGGCGCCGCCCTCGGCATCGCCGCGGCGGGCGTCCTGCTCGCCGGCACCACCCCCGCCCACCTGCCCCGGGCCACCCACCCCGGCTGGCTCCTGGTCACCGGATGCGGCCTGTTCCTCCTGGTGGTGGCCCGAGCCGGGACGCGGACGGGGAGGCGTTGACGTGTCCGCGCCCCGGCCGGGTGGCACGCGGCGACTGAACCCACGCCGACACGCACCGGTCCGGGGGCGCCTGGCGGGGGCGGGGCCCGGCCCTGAGAGACCACGCTGACGGACGCGGGGAGAGCAGCCGCCCCTGCTTCCCGCTCGGGCCGGGCCACGCCCGCACGCAGCGCCCCGCTCATCGCCCCGCTCGGCCCGGCGCGGCGCCCCTCACAGGCGGGTCGACGCGCAAGGGTCCCAGGGCAGGGTGGCGTTGCCGTGGCGGGCGGCCCGGAGGTCGCCGGAGCGGGCGTGGCCCTCGAAGTGCTCCAGGCGGGAGAGGCGGGCGCACGCCTCGCCGAGGGCGGCGCTGCTGGCCGGGTCGCGGACCTCCTGGTAGGTGACCGTCTTGAGGAACTTGCCGACCCAGAGGCCGCCGGAGTAGCGGGCGGCGCCGAGGGTGGGCAGGACGTGGTTGGTGCCGATGACCTTGTCGCCGTAGGGCACGCAGGTCTGTTCGCCGAGGAAGAGGGCGCCGTAGTCGTGCATCTCGGTGAGGGCGCGGCGGGGGTCCTCGGTGAGGATCTGGACGTGCTCGGAGGCGAAGGTGTCGGCGAGCCGGTAGGCCTCGGTGAGGTCGTCCACCAGGTGGACCTGGCCGTGGTCGCGCCAGGCGGGGGCGGCCACGGCGGCGGTCGGCAGTCCCGGCAGCAGTGCCTCGACGTGCCGCAGGACGGCCCGGCCGACGCTCTCCGAGGTGGTGATCAGCACGCACGGGGAGTCGGGGCCGTGTTCGGCCTGGCTGAGGAGGTCGACGGCGATCGTGAAGGGGTCGGCGGAGGCGTCCGCGACGACGAGGGTCTCGGTGGGGCCCGCGAACAGGTCGATGCCGACCTCCCCGTAGAGCTGGCGCTTGGCCTCGGCGACGTACGCGTTGCCGGGGCCGGTGAGGAGGTGGACGGGGTCGACGGTCTCGGTGCCGAGGGCGAGGGCGGCGACGGCCTGGACGCCGCCGAGGACGTAGATCTCGTCGGCGCCCGCGAGGTGCATGGCGGCGACGCTGACCGGTGGCGGCGCGCCCTCGCTGGGGGGTGTGGTCGCGGCGACGCGCGCCACCCCGGCCACCTTGGCGGTGAGGACCGTCATGTGGGCGGAGGCGGTCAGCGGGTAGCGCCCGCCGGGCACGTAGGCGCCGGACGCGTGGACGGGGAGGTGGCGCTGGCCGAGGAAGACGCCGGGCAGGGTCTCGGTCTCGAACTCGCGCAGGGAGGCGAGCTGGGCCTCGGCGAACCGGCGTACCTGGGTCTGCGCGAAGCGGAGGTCGTCCAGGACGGTGTCGGGGACCCCGGCGACGACGGCGCGGACCTCGTCGGGCGAGAGGCGGAACGACGTCGGGGACCAGCGGTCGAAGAACTCCGAGTGGCGTCGCACCGCGTCGTCGCCGTGCCGGCGGACGTCGGCGATGACCGCGGCCACGGTGTCCGTGACCTCGGGGCTGCTGGTCCGGCGGCCGACGGGACCGGCGGCTGCCTTCAGTACATGCGACATGGACGAGAACTCCTCGGATACGGGCGGCGCCGGAGCGGCCGGGGTGCCGCGGGCCGCGGCCGTGTCCCAGCGTGCGCGGCGCCCGGCCGGGGAGGTAGGCACAGTGTGTGCAGCGTTCCGGGGATGTGGTGCACAGGGTGGGTTCCGCCCCCGGGGCCGGGCGCGTCGGCCACAGACCGTGCAGCGGCCGGTGGACGGTTGCACAGGTCGTGTCTTCCGGCGTCCCGCGCCCCGCTCCTAGATTTCGGGGCCCGGACGGGCACCGTCCCGTCGCCGGGGCCGACCGCGAAGGAGCTGCTGATGACGAGGGTCCTCCATCTGTACGGCGGCTGGCCGGGGCACTCCCCCTACGAGGTCGCCGCCTGGACACGCGGGCTCCTGGACGAGCTGGGGTGCGACGTCGAGGAGACACAGGACGTGTTCCGGCTCGACGGCGACCTCACCGGCTACGACCTCGTCGTGCTGGCCTGGAACAACGCGCTGACGACGGAGGGTCTGTCGGAGGCGCAGGAGCGGGGCCTGCTCACGGCGGTCGAGGCGGGGACGGGGCTGGCGGCCTGGCACGGCGCGGGCGCCGCGTTCCGGTCGAGCCTGCGCTACCACCTGCTGCTGGGCGGCGACTTCGTGGCGCACCCGGCGGGCGAGGGGTTTCCCGAGCCGTACACGGTGACCGTCACCGACCCGGAGCACCCGGTGACCCGCGGAGTGCGCGACTTCGAGGTGGCGTCCGAGCAGTACTACATGCACGTCGACCCCAACAACCACGTCCTGGCCGAGACGGTGTTCGGCGGCCGTCCGTGGCCCTGGCTGGCGGGACACCGCTGTCCCGTCGCCTGGGTGCGGCGGTGGGGGCGGGGCCGGGTGTTCTACCACTCGATCGGCCACGCCCCCGGCGACCTCGCCGGGGCCGACGTCCGCCGGTTGACCCGGCAGGGGCTGCGGTACGCGGCCCGCGCCGGGACCCGGGCCGGGACCGGAGATCCCAGAGATCCCAGAGATCCCAGAAAGCAAGGAGAAGGCTCATGACCCACCTGACAGGCGGCCAGGTCGTCGCCCGGCTGCTCAAGCAGTACGGCGTCGAGTACGTGGCGGGCATCCCGGGACACGGCATCTGGTCGTTCACGGACGCGCTGCTGGACCCGGAGTCCGCGATCCCGTTCGTCCAGGTGTTCCACGAGCAGAGCGCCGTGCACCTGGCCGACGGCTACTACCGGGTGGCGGGACGGCCGATGGCGGCCACCGCCTCGATCGGCGCCGGGGCGGCCAACACGGTCCTGGGGCTGGCGACCGCCTACAGCGACTCCACCTCGGTGCTGGTGATCACCGGCGGGCCGCCCACCCACATGCGCGGGCACGGCCTGCTCCAGGAGCTGGAGCGGTACACCGACAACGACTTCCCGAAGGTGGCCGAGGCGGTGTCGAAGCGGCACTGGGTGGCGACGCGGGTGGAGGAGCTGCCGTTCATCATGCACCGGGCGTTCAGCACGATGCTGACCGGCCGTCCGGGTCCGGCGCACGTGGAGATCCCGATGGACGTGCAGGCGGAGGCCGCGGACGTGGCCCTGCACGACCTGACCCGGCGGCTGCCGGTGGGCAGGCCGCAGCCGGACCCGGTGGCGGTGGAGCGGGCCGCGGTGCTCCTCGCGGGCGCCGAGCGGCCGGTGCTCGTGGTGGGCGGCGGCGCGATCACCGCCGAGGCCGCCGACGACGTGCTGCGGCTGGCGGAGAAGTGGTCGGTGCCGGTGGTGACGACGTGGAACGGCAAGGGCGCCTTCCCCGAGGACCACGACCTGTTCGCCGGGAGCATCGGGCAGACGGGGACACCGGTCGGCAACACGATCGCCGCCTCCGCCGACGTGGTGGTCTCGGTGGGCTGCCGGTTCACCGACTGGTCGGCGTCGAGCTACGCGCAGGGCGTCACCTTCTCCATCCCGTCGGCGAAGCTCGTCCAGATCGACATCGACCCGCACGAGATCGGCAAGAACTACCCGGCCGAGGTGGGCATCGTCGCCGACGCGCAGCCCGCGGTGGCCGCGCTGTGTGCCGCGCTGCCCGAGCGGCGGCCCGAACGCGGCGCCTATCTGGGGCAGTTGGCGCGGCTGCGGGAGGAGTGGGAGGAGAAGCTGGCCGGTCGGCGCGACTCCGACCGCTTCCCGTTCACCTCGCAACGCCCGCTCGGGGCGCTGCGCGCGGTGATGGACCGGGACGGCATCGTCGTGGCGGGGTCGGGCAACACGCAGGGGGCGGTGAAGCAGACGTTCCCGGTGTACGAGCCGCGGACCCATCTGACGTCCGGCGGGTTCTCGTCGATGGGGTGGGCGGTCCCGGCCGCGATGGGCGCCAAACTGGCCGCGCCGCACCGGCAGGTGGCGTGCGTGGTCGGGGACGGCGACTTCCTGATGACGGCGCAGGAGATCGGGATCTGCGTCACCCACGAGATCCCGGTGGTGTTCGTCGTGCAGAACAACGCGGGCTTCATGTCGATCCGGGGCGGTCAGCGCAAGCAGACGAGCCGGCACATCGGCACCGAGTTCAACCGGCCCGACGGCAGTCCGTACAGCCCCGACTTCAAGGCGCTGGGGCGGGCGTTCGGCCTGGACTCCTACCGGGTGGACGATCCGGCGGACCTGGAGAAGACGTACCGCAGGGCGTTCGACTCGGGGGCGCCCGCGCTGATCGAGGTGCCCACCGACCGGGACGCGGCCGGGCCGTGGGTGCCGGGCTGGTGGGACTTCCCCGTCCCGGCCTACATCGAGGACGAGCGGCAGGACGAGTACCGGGCGCTGCGGGCGAAGGAGCAGCACCTGTAGGCCTTGTCCGCAGGGACGCCCCCGCGAGGGCCGCGCCGGTGGGTCTCCGTCGGCGCGGCGCGGCCCTCGGGCGGCTCCGGTGTCCTATCCGCGTGCGTCGAGGAAGGCTTCCAAGCCCGCGAGGTCGTCGGTGTTGAGGTGGTCGACCCCGGCGTCGAGGAGCGCGGACCAGAGGGCGTCGCGGGCGGGGCCCGGCGTGTCGGGGGTGGCCCAGAAGCGGACCCGCTGGCCCCGGCCGTGGGCGGTGCGCACGAGGGTACGGAGCTTCTGCCGCTCGACGTCGGGGAAGGCGCCGGTGCCCTGCCAGGTGAAGTGCAGCGTCCAGTTGTCGCTGATGAGGGAGGCGAAGGAGGCGTCGGTGGTGCCGAGGTCGGCGAGGCGGCCGTCGTAGAAGGCGTGGCGGACGGTCTGCGCCTGGAGCGGGACGCGGGCCGCGCGGTCGCCGGAGACGACGGCGGTGACGGGGCCGCGCCGCACCCGGCCGTGGTCGTAGGTGGTGAACAGGTGCCGGTGGCGGCGGAGTTGGCGGTCCAGTGCCGCGTAGGTGGCGGCGCCCTCGGTCTTGAGGTCGACGAGGAGCTGGAGCGGGAGGGGCGAACCCCGATACACGGAGCCGTGGTTGCGGCGGACGCGGTCGGCGAGCGGGGCGAGGTAGAGGGACTCCAGGGTGCGGGCCGGGTCGAGGTCCACCGGGTCGTGGGCGACGAGGAGTTCGCCGTCGACGAGGAAGACGTCGGCCTCGACGCTGCCGAAGCGGTGGTCGAGGGCGTCGAGCAGCGGGCGGGGGTGCGCGTAGTCGTTGTGGGCGTGGGCCTGCCGCAGCGGGCGGACGCCGTGCCTGGTCCCGGCGGCCAGGGCGGTGCCCGCGGGCAGGGCGACCGCGCCCGCGAGGGCGGCTACGGCGGTGGTGAGGGCTCTGCGACGGGTGGTGAGGGCCATGTCTGCCTCCGTGGGGGATGCCGGGGGGTGCGCGGGGGTGCCAGGGGGGACGCGCGGGCCCGGCCGGGGCGGGGTCTCCGGGCGGAACGCCGGGGAACCGCCGGGACGGGCCGCTGCGAGTATGGCGTCCGGGCGCGCCCAAGAGGGCGGTACGGGGCAGGAGTTGGCCGATCGTCCGGCGCGTGTTCACCGGGCGCGCGAAAAAGCCCGCCCCTGGTGGGGCGGGCTCTCCCGGCGGGTCTCGCGGCCGTGACGGCCGGTGGGTCAGGGGGCGGGCAGGTCGATCAGTTCGGCCAGGGACTGCCGGTGGGCGCCCGCGGTGCCGAAGGCGAGGGAGTCGGCCTTGGCGCGCTTGAGGCGGAGGTGGACCGGGTGCTCCCAGGTCATGCCGATGCCGCCGTGCAGCTGGAGCGCCTCCTCGGCGGCCCGGACCGCGACGGGCCCGGCGCAGGCCTGGGCGACGGCGACCGCCACCCCGGTGTCCTCGTCGCGGGCGAGCGCGTCGGCGGCGTTGCGGGCGGCGGCGCGCAGGCCGACGACGTCGAGCCAGAGCTGGGCCAGCCGGTGCTTGACGGCCTGGAAGCCGCCGACCGGCCGGTTGAACTGGTGCCGTTCCTTCAGATAGCGGACGGTCTCGGTCAACGCCCAGTCGGCCAGGCCGAGTTGTTCGGAGGCGAGCAGCCCCGCCCCGGTGAGCAGCGCCCGGTGGACGGCGGGCCCGGCCGCGCCGATCCGGCGGCCCGCGGCGCCCGCGAGGGCGACCTCGGCGACCGGCCGGGTGAGGTCGAGGGAGACCCGCGGGGTGACCGTCACGGCGGGGTCGGCCCGGTCGACGGCGTGCAGCCCGCCGTCGTCGCCGGGCACCAGCAGCACGTCCGCCACGACCGCGTCCGCCACGGCGGTCACCGTCCCGTGCAGCGCGCCCGCCTCGGCCCGTACGGCGGTGAAGGGGGCGCCCGGCGCGGTGTGCAGGCCGACGGCGAGGACGGCGACGGTCCGGCCGGAGGCGAGCCGGGTCAGCAACTCCCCGTCGCCGCAGGCGCGGACGGCCTCGGTGGCGACGACGGCGCTCGTCAGGTACGGCACGGGCGCGACCGCGCGACCGAGTTCCTCCAGGACGACGGCGGCCTCCCGGTGGGTGGCACCGGCGCCGCCGTACTCCTCCGGCACGAGCAGCCCGGCCAGGCCCATGCCGTCGGTGAGCGCCTTCCAGGCGGCGGGGTCGTGCGGGGTGTCCGACTCGGTGCGGGCGAGGACCCCGGCGTGGTCGCAGTGGTCGGCGAGCAGGTCGCGGACGGCGGCGCGCAGGGCCTCTTCCTCCTCCGAGTGGAGCAGGTCGGGCGTGGTGCTCATCGGGCGAGGTCCTTCCAGGGGACGTCCTTGTCGGTGCGCGGCTCGCCGGGCAGGCCGAGGACGCGTTCGGCGACGATGTTCAGCAGGATCTCGCTGGTGCCGCCCTCGATGCTGTTGCCCTTGGAGCGGAGGTAGCGGTATCCGGCCTCGCGCCCGGTGAAGTCGACGAGTTCGGGGCGGCGCATGGTCCAGTCGTCGTACGCCAGGCCTTCCTCGCCGAGGAGTTCGACCTCCAGGCCGCTGATCTCCTGGTTGAGGCGGGCGAAGGACAGCTTCATCCCGGCGCCCTCGGGTCCGGGCTGGCCCTGGGCGAGCTGCTGCCGCAGGCGTTCACCGGTGAGGCGGGCGACCTCGGCCTCCACCCACAGGGTGAGCAGCCGCTGGTGGAGGTCGTGGGTGCGCAGTTCGGGGCGCTCGCGCCAGGTGCGGGCGGCGGGGCCGATCATGCCGCCCTCGCGGGGCAGCCGCATGCCGCCGATGGCGACGCGCTCGTTGTTGAGGGTGGTCTGCGCGACCCGCCAGCCGTCACCGACCTCGCCCAGGCGGTGGCTGTCGGGGATGCGGACGCCGGTGAGGAACACCTCGTTGAACTCGGCCTCGCCGGTGATCTGGCGCAGCGGACGGACCTCGACACCGGGGTCGGTCATGTCGCAGACGAAGTAGGTGATGCCCCGGTGCTTGGGCGCGTCGGGGTCGGTGCGGGCGATGAGGATGGCCCAGCGGGCGAGATGGGCGCTGGAGGTCCACACCTTCTGCCCGTCGACGACCCACGTGTCGCCCTCGCGGACGGCGCGGGTGCCGAGCGCGGCCAGGTCGGACCCGGCGCCGGGTTCGCTGAAGAGCTGGCACCACACCTCCTCGCCGGTCCACAGGGGCCGCAGGAAGCGCCGCTTCTGCTCCTCGGTGCCGTACTGGAGGACGGTCGGGGCGGCCATGCCGAGGCCGATGCCGATCCGCCGGGGGTCGTTGTCGGGGGCGCCCGCGGCGGCCAGTTCGGCGTCCACGACGGGCTGGAGGGAGCGCGGCGCGCCCAGGCCGCCGAGTCCTTCGGGGAAGTGCACCCAGGCGAGTCCGGCGTCGAACCGGGCCCGCAGGAAGTCGAGCCGCCCGGTGTCGGCGACCGGGTGCGCGGCGAGCAACTCGGCGGTACGGCGGCGGAGTTCGGTGGCGTCGGTCATGCGGCGGCCTCGTCCCCGGGGACGACGGCGACCCGGCCGGTGGTGACCCCGTCGGCGACGCGCTGCACGGCCGCGGCGGCCTCGGACAGCGGGACGCGCTCGCTCACCAGGGGCTTGACGGCGCCGCGGGCGGCGAGGTCGGTGAGCTGCTCGTGGCAGTGCTGGACCAGCTCGGGGTTCTTGGTGTTGTACAGGCCCCAATGGAGGCCGAGGATCGCGTAGTTCTTGACCAGGGCGTGGTTGAGGGCGGGGGCGGGGATGGTGCCGCTCGCGAAGCCCACGACGACGATCCGGCCCTCGAAGGCGACGACCTTGGTGGACTGGGTGAACGCCTCGCCGCCGACCGGGTCGTAGACGACGTCGGCGCCGCGCCCGCCGGTGGCCTCCTTCACGGCGGCGATCACGTCCTCGGCGCGCCGGTCGATCACGACGTCGCAGCCCAGTCCGCGGGCGACGGCCGCCTTGTCGGCGCCGCCGACCACGCCGATCACGGTGGCCCCGGCCGCCTTGCCGAGCTGCACGGCCGCGCTGCCGACCCCGCCCGCCGCCGCGTGCACGAGGAGGGTCTCGCCCGCCTCCAGCCGGGCCCGGCGGTGCAGGCCGAACCAGCCGGTCTGGTAGCCGATGTGCAGGGCGGCGGCCTCGGCGTCGTCCAGGGCGTCGGGCGCGGGCAGCAGGGCCGCCGCGTCGGCGACCGCGTACGTGGCGAAACCGCCGTACGGGAGGGCGGGGTTGGCGATGACGCGGCGGCCGTCCTCGGTCTCGCCGCAGATCTCCAGACCGGGGGTGAAGGGCAGCGGGGGCCGCACCTGGTAGTGGCCGCGGATCATCAGCGCGTCGGGGAAGTTGATGTTCGCCGCGCGCACCCGCAGCAGGACCCGGCCGTCGCCGGGCACCGGCCGCTCGGTCTCCGCGAGCCGCATCACCTCGCTCGGCTCGCCGTTCTCGTGCACCTGCCATGCCTGCATGCGGAGCCTCCACGGGACTGCGTCGTCGGACCGGGTCGATCGCATACTAAGCGGTCGCTTGCCGATCAGGGAACCCGCCCCGACGCCCGGCCCGCGGCACACCCGCCACCCGACGCCCCGCCCGCCCGGCCCACCCGGCGCGCCCGGTCACCCCGTCACGAAGACCTGGGCCGCGCCCGTACGTGCATCCGCTCCCCCTGCGGTCCGAACAGGCTGAGGAACTCCACCGGCCCCTCCCCCGTCGACCCGAACCAGTGCGGGGTGCGGGTGTCGAACTCGGCCGCCTCGCCCGGCCCGAGCACCACGTCGTGGTCCCCCAGCACCAGCCGCAGCCGCCCGGACAGCACGTAGAGCCACTCGTAGCCCTCGTGGACGCGCGGCTCGGGTTCGAGGCTGCGGCGGGGCTCCAGCACCTTGAACGCCTGTAGCCCGCCCGGCTGCCGGGTGAGCGGCCAGTGCGTCCGGCCGTAGCGCACGATCGGCTCGGACCGCACCCGGGGATCGCGCACCGCCGGGGCACCCACCAGCTCGTCCAGGGCCACCCCGTGGGCCCGCGCGAGCGGCAGCAGCAGCTCCAGACTGGGCCTGCGCAGGCCGGACTCCAGCCGGGAGAGCGTGCTCACCGAGATGCCGGTCGCCGCGGAGAGCCCGGCGAGCGTGGCCCCGCGCTCCTTGCGGATACGCCGCAGCCGCGGACCGACCTCCCCGAGCACCCGGTCCGTGTCGTCGGCGCCGTCGCCGTCCCCGTCGGCAGCGCCGTCGCCGCCGTGGCCGTTCTTGCGCAGGTCGTCGTCGCTCATACGATTCATTGCAGTTTCGGCAAACACGTTTGTCAAGAGCGGAAGGCTGGGCGACGGTCGTGGTGGAGGTGGTCACCATGACCGAGAACAACCGGACCGCACCGGCCCCCGCCCGGACCCCGGACGGCGAGACCTACGAGGTGGTCGTGATCGGCGGCGGCGCCGCGGGCCTGTCCGCCGCCCTGGTGCTGGGGCGGGCCCGGCGCCGCACCCTGGTCGTCGACGCGGGCGAGCCGCGCAACGCGCCCGCCGCCCACATGCAGGGCTATCTGACGCGGGACGGCATGTCCCCCGCCGACTTCCTCGCGGCCGGGCGGGAGGAGATCGCCCGCTACGGCGTCGAACTGGTCCGGGACCGGGCGACGACCGCCACCCGCGCCACCGCTCCAGGCCCCGACCACAGCACCGGCGCCCGGCCCGCCGGGGGCTTCGCCGTCACCCTGGCGGGCGGCAGCACCGTGTACGCCCGGCACCTGGTCGTCGCGACCGGCCTCAAGGACGAGCTGCCCCCGGTGCCCGGAGTGGCGGAGCGGTTCGGGCGGGACGTGCTGCACTGCCCGTACTGCCACGGCTGGGAGGTCCGCGACCAGGCGTTCGGGGTGCTGGCCACCAGCCCGCTGAGCGTGCACCAGGCGCTGATGGTCACCCAGTGGTCGAAGGACGTGACCCTCTTCCTCCACCAGGTCGCGGAGGCCGAGCTGAGCGACGACGACCTGCGGCGGCTCGCCGCGGCGGACGTGCGGGTGGTGCCCGGCGAGGTCGCCGGACTGGAGGTGGAGGACGACCGTCTGACCGGCGTACGGCTGGCCGACGGCAGCACCCACGCCCGCGAGGCGCTGTTCGTCGCGCCGCGCGCGGTGCCGGCGACCGACCTGCTGTCCGGGCTGGGCGCGGAGATGACCGAGACCCCGTTCGGCACCTACCCGGTGGTCGACCCGCGTGGACTGACCTCGGTGCCCGGCCTGTGGGCGGCGGGCAACGCCTCCGGCTTCGCCGAACAGGTGATCAACGCGGCCAGCCGCGGCTACCGGGCCGGAGCGACGATCAACGGCGAGCTGCTGATGGCAGACCTCGACGCGCGGGTCGCGGGGGCCGCTCAGGTGTCGGGGGTCGCGCGGGACGCCGCCCCGCCCGCGGACGCTCCCGTACGGGGCTGAGGCGGCGCGCGCGGGTGTGCTCGGCGCCCGCCCGTTGCACCATGGCTGCATGCTGCTGACCCGGCTCGCCGACGTGTCCCGGGAGGTCGCCGCCACGTCGGCGCGCTCCCACAAGATCGAGCTGCTCGCCGAGCTGTTCCGGGACGCGGACGCCGACGACGTCCCGATCGTCATCCCGTACCTGGCCGGGCGGCTCCCGCAGGGGCGGATCGGCGTCGGCTGGAAGGTGCTGAGCAGTCCCGTCGCCCCGGCCGCCGCGCCCACCCTCACCGTGCGCGCGGTGGACGCGCTCCTCACCGACCTGGCGAAGGTGGCGGGCCCCGGCTCGCAGGCCGAGCGCGCCCGGCTGGTCGGGGAGCTGATGGGCGCCGCCACCGAAGACGAGCAGCGCTTCCTGTTCGGCCTGCTCACCGGCGAGGTCCGGCAGGGCGCCCTGGACGCGCTGGCGGTGGAGGGGCTCGCGGGCGCCACCGGGGCGCCCGCGCCGGACGTGCGGCGGGCGGTGATGCTGGCGGGGTCGCTCCAGACGGTCGCGCGGGCGCTGCTCGCCGACGGCCCGGCCGCGCTGGAGCGGTTCCGGCTCACCGTGGGCCGCCCGGTCCAGCCGATGCTGGCGCAGAGCGCGCCCTCGGTCGGCGAGGCGGTGGGGAAGCTCGGCGCGTGCGCGGTGGAGGAGAAGCTCGACGGCATCCGCGTACAGGTCCACCGGGACGGCGACACGGTGCGCGTGCACACCCGCACCCTCGACGACATCACCGACCGGCTCCCCGAACTGACGTCCGCCGCGCTGGAGTTGGCGGGCGAGCGGTTCATCCTGGACGGCGAGGTGATCGCGTTCGGCGCGGACGGGCGGCCGCGCTCGTTCCAGGAGACGGCGTCGCGGGTCGGCTCGCGGGTGGACGTGGCGACGGCCGCGGCGGCGGTGCCGGTCTCCCCGGTCTTCTTCGACGTGCTGTCGGTGGACGGCCGCGACCTGCTGGACCTGCCGTTCGCCGAGCGGCACGCGGAGCTGGCCCGGCTTGTACCCGAGCCGATGCGGGTCCGGCGCACCCTGGTCGACGGCCCCGACGGCGTCCCCGCGGCCGAGGAGTTCCTGCGGGAGACCCTGGCGCGCGGCCACGAGGGCGTCGTGGTGAAGGCGCTGGACGCGCCGTACAACGCGGGACGGCGCGGGGCGTCCTGGGTGAAGGTCAAGCCCGTGCACACCCTCGACCTGGTGGTGCTGGCCGCCGAGTGGGGGCACGGCAGGCGCACCGGGAAGCTGTCCAACCTGCACCTGGGCGCCCGCACCGCCGACGGCGGCTTCGCGATGCTCGGCAAGACCTTCAAGGGCATGACCGACGCGATGCTGACCTGGCAGACCGGGCACCTGCGCGGCCTCGCCGTGCGGGAGGAACGCTGGGGCGTCATCGTACGGCCCGAACTCGTCGTCGAGATCGCCTACGACGGCCTCCAGCGCTCCACCCGCTACCCGGCCGGCGTCACCCTGCGGTTCGCCCGCGTGCTGCGCTACCGGGAGGACAAACGCCCGGCGGAGGCGGACACCGTGGAGACCCTGCTCGCCGCGCACCCGGAGGTACGGCCGTGACCGGCGACACCACCGCCGAGGGGACGGCGGGACGGCCCGCCCGGCGCGGCAAGCGCAGCGCGGGACTGCTGCTGTTCCGCCGCATCCCGGACGGCGTGGAGGTGCTGCTCGGGCACATGGGCGGCCCATTCTTCGCGCGGAAGGACGCCGGGGCCTGGGGCATCCCCAAGGGCGAGTACGAGCCCGGCGAGACGGCGTGGGAGGCGGCCCTGCGCGAGTTCGAGGAGGAGCTGGGGCTGGCGCCGCCGGACGGGGAGGCCGTACCGCTCGGCGAGGTCACGCAGGCGAACGGCAAGGTCGTGACGGCGTGGGCCGTCGAGGCCGACCTCGACCCGGCGGGCGTCGTGCCCGGCACCTTCCGCATGGAGTGGCCGCCCCGGTCGGGCCGGGTCGAGGAGTTCCCCGAACTGGACCGGGTCGCCTGGTTCACCCCGGAGCGGGCCCGCGCGGTGATCGTCACGGCGCAGGCCGCGTTTCTGGACCGGCTCACCGAGCACTTGTCCTGAGCGGACGCGTACGCGTTGCGGCCCCGCGCCCGGCGCGCGAAGGTCGAAGCACAGCCAGCACTCCAGGAGGTCGGTCATGCCCATCGCGACGGTGAACCCGGCGAACGGCGAGACGCTCAAGACGTACGAGGCGATGGACGCGGAGGAACTGGAGCGGCGGCTCCAGCTCGCCGAGGCCACGTTCCGCACGTACCGTACGTCGGCCTTCGCCGACCGGGCCCGCGCGCTGCAGCGGGCCGCCGACCTGCTCGACGAGGACGGCCCCGAGATCGGCCGGGTGATGACCACAGAGATGGGCAAGCCGGTGAAGCAGGCCCGCGCGGAGGCCGCCAAGTGCGCCAAGGCGATGCGCTGGTACGCGGCGAACGCCGAACGCCTCCTCGCCGACGAGACCCCGGACCGGGCCGACGTGGCGGACTCCGGCGGCTCGCGCGCGCTGGTCCGCTACCGCCCGCTCGGGCCGGTGCTCGCGGTGATGCCGTGGAACTTCCCTCTGTGGCAGGTGATCCGGTTCGCCGCGCCCGCGCTGATGGCGGGCAACGTGGGCCTCCTCAAGCACGCCTCGAACGTGCCGCAGACGGCCCTCTACCTGGAGGACCTCTTCCACCGGGCCGGGTTCACCGAGGGCACCTTCCAGACGCTGCTGATCGGCTCCGGCGCGGTGGACGAACTGCTGCGCGACGACCGGATCAAGGCCGCCACCCTCACCGGCAGCGAGCCCGCAGGCCGCGCCGTGGCCGCCACCGCCGGACAGATGGTCAAGAAGACGGTCCTCGAACTGGGCGGCAGCGACCCGTACATCGTGATGCCGTCGGCGGACGTCGAGCGGGCCGCCGAGGTCGCGGTCACCGCGCGCGTGCAGAACAACGGCCAGTCCTGCATCGCCGCCAAGCGGTTCATCGTCCACACCGACGTCTACGACCGCTTCGCGGAACTCTTCACCGCGGGCATGCGCGCGCTGCGCGTCGGCGACCCGCTGGACGAGGGCACCGACGTCGGGCCGCTCGCCACCGAGCAGGGCCGGGCCGACCTGGAGGAACTCGTCGACGACGCCCGGCGCGGGGGCGCGGCCGTGCTGTGCGGCGGCGAGCGGCCCGACGGACCCGGCTGGTACTACCCGCCGACCGTCCTCGCCGACGTCACGCGCGAGACCCGCATCCACCGCGAGGAGGCGTTCGGGCCGGTCGCCACGCTGTACCGGGCCGCCGACCTCGACGAGGCGATCCTCATCGCCAACGACTGCCCGTTCGGCCTGAGTTCCAACGTCTGGACGCGCGACGAGGCCGAGACCGACCGGTTCGTCCGGGATCTGGAGGCGGGCGGGGTGTTCGTCAACGGCATGACGGCCTCCCATCCGGCGTTCCCGTTCGGCGGGGTCAAGCGGTCCGGATACGGCCGTGAGCTGTCCGGGCACGGAATCCGCGAGTTCTGCAACATCACCACGGTTTGGCACGGTGCGTGACGGGGGCGCGGCTACGATCCCCGGTGTGAACCGCGAAGTGACCCTCCCCCTGATCGTCGACGACCGCGGAACCCTCCAGGTGACCGCGGCCGACGTGAGCAAGTTGCTGCGCACGCTGGGCGCGCGGTGGCTGCACCTCGTCGAGGCCGGGGCGGAGGGGCTCGACGAGGACACCGTCGCCGCGCTGACCATCGAACTGGCCAAGCTGGCGGACCGCATCGACGTGGCCTGCATCGCACACAGCAGCGGGGGCGCGTCCTAGGGGCGGGCGCGGCCCCGTCGCCTTCGAAAGAGACGACGCGGACATCCCCCCAGGGGCGCGGGGAACTGCGCGACCGGCCACGACGCACCCGCACCCGACCACGCACCCCCTCGCCCACCCGCACCCCCGTCCCGCCCCGGTGCTACCGGATCGGTACTCCCGCCAGTGTCCTGGCGATGACGAGCCGCTGGATCTCGCTCGTCCCCTCGAAGATCGTGTAGATCGCGCTGTCCCGGTGCATCCGCTCCACCGGGTACTCGCGGGTGTACCCGTTCCCCCCGAGTATCTGGATCGCCTGCGCCGTCACCTGCTTCGCCGTCTCGCTGGCGAACAGCTTCGACATGGACCCCTCCGCCGCGGTGAACGGCCTGCCGTTGACGGCCATCCAGGACGCCCGCCACACCAGCAGCCGAGCCGCGTCGATCCGGGTGCGCATGTCCGCGAGCTGGAAGGCGACGCCCTGGTTGTCGACGATCGGGCGGCCGAACTGCTCGCGCGTCACGGCGTAGTCGAGGGCGACCTCGTACGCCGCGCGCGCGGTGCCGACGGCCATCGCGCCGACCGCCGGGCGGGACGCCTCGAAGGTGGCCATCGCGGCGTTCTTCACCTGCTCGCCCCCGGCCCTGGCGGCGCGCTCGCGGGCGCGGGCGAGGCGCTCGTCGAGCTTGTCCTTGCCGCCGAGCAGGCAGGACCCCGGCACCCGCACCCGGTCGAGGACGACCTCGGCGGTGTGCGAGGCGCGGATGCCGTGCTTCTTGAACTTCTGGCCCTGGCTGAGGCCCTTCGTGCCGGGCGGCACGATGAAGGAGGCGTGGCCCTTGGAGCCCAGTTCGGGATCGACGACGGCGACGACGACGTGGACGTTGGCGATGCCGCCGTTGGTCGCCCAGGTCTTGGTGCCGTCGAGGACCCACTCGTCCTTCGCCTCGTCGTACACGGCGCGGGTGCGCATCGAGGCGACGTCGGAGCCCGCGTCGGGCTCGGAGGAGCAGAACGCGGCGACCTTCACGTCGGCCGCGTCGCCGTACATCTGCGGGATCCAGGTGCCGATCTGCTCCTCGGTGCCGTTGGCGAGGACGCCGACGGCGGCGAGGCCGGTGCCGACGATGGACAGGGCGATGCCCGCGTCGCCCCAGAAGAGTTCCTCCATAGCCATCGGGATGCCGAGGCCGGTGGGGTCGAAGTACTGCTGGGCGTAGAAGTCGAGGGAGTAGATGCCGACCTTGGCGGCCTCCTGGATGACCGGCCAGGGAGTCTCCTCACGCTCGTCCCATTCGGCGGCGGCGGGGCGGATCACGTCGGCGGCGAAGCCGTGCAGCCAGTCCCGCACCTCCTTCTGTTCGTCGTTGAGCTCCATGGTGAACTCGGCCATGTCCCCTCCAGGGCGGTGCATGTTACTTGCGGTAACCCGAGTCTGTTACTGGTCGGTAGGAAAAGTCAACTCTTGAGGCAGGGCCGGGAACCCGTTCGATACGGGGCCACCGTCAGGTGTTAGTTTGCGCAGGCGTCACCGAATCAGCACGGGTGGGGAGAGCACATGGACACCACGCAGCGGACCGAGCAGCAGAGGTCCGCCGACCGCCGACGGCGCGAGCTGCTGGAGGCCGCGGACCGGGTGGTGCTGCGCGACGGCCCCCAGGCCTCCATGAACGCGATCGCCGCCGAGGCGGGCATCACCAAGCCCATCCTCTACCGCCACTTCGGCGACAAGGGCGGCCTGTACTCGGCGCTCGCCAAGCGGCACACGGACGCCCTCCTCAACTCGCTGCGGGCCGCCCTGGACGCCCCGGCCGAACGGCGTGAGCGCGTCGAGGCCACCCTCGACACCTACCTGGCGGCGATCGAGGCCCGCCCGCAGGTGTACCGCTTCCTGATGCATCCGTCGGAGGGCTCCCCCGGTGACCAGGGGTTCGACGTCGGCAAGCACAGCGCGCCCGTGCTGCGCAGGATGGGGGAGGAACTGGCCCAGGTCATCGAGGACCGGGTGGACCTCGGTCCGGGCAGTCAGCAGCTCGCCCGCGTCTGGGGCCACGGCATCGTCGGCATGATGCACGCGGCCGGGGACTGGTGGCTCGGCGAACGGCCCTGCACCCGCGCGGAACTGGTGCGCGGCCTGGCCGACCTCCTGTGGGGCCGCCTCGCGGCGGCGGGCGACAAGGTCGGCGGCCCCGGCTTCTGACGACGGCCGACACCGGGACGGCCACCGTGACGCCGTACGCCACGGGCGGCACCGTACGCCGGGGCCTCCCGGCACTCAGCGGCTCCAGGCGGCCTTGGCGACCTGGCGGGTGAGGCGACGGCGGCGCCAGCCGGTGACGCGGTCCGCGTAGACCGTGCCGTCCAGGTGGTCGCACTCGTGCTGGAGGCAGCGCGCGAAGAAGCCGGTTCCCTCCACGGTGACCGGCTCCCCGGTCAGGGTCACGCCCGCGACCACCGCCTCGTCGTACCGTTCCGTGCCCGCCTCCAGGCCGGGCAGGGAGAGGCAGCCCTCGGGGCCGCGCAGCAGCAGGCCGTCCGCCCGCACCAGGCGCGGGTTGACCACGTGGCCGAGGTGGCGGACGTCCTCGTCGTCGGGGCAGTCGTAGACGAACACCCGCAGGTCCTCGCCGACCTGGTTGGCCGCCAGGCCCACCCCGCGGGCGGCGTACATCGTGGCGAACAGGTCGTCGACGAGCCGGGCGAGCGCGGGACCGAAGTCGGTGACCTCCCGGCAGGGCCGCCGCAGGACCTCGTCGCCGAGCAGGGTGAGGGGCCGGACGCGCCCGTGGGCGCCCGGGATGGAGCCGTGTCGCATGGCGGCAAGGGTACGGTCCTTTCTGACACGCGCATGCCGCACGCGGCGTGGGGGCGGTCCGGGATTCGGGTGTGCGATTGGATCTCGATAGGCTGACCACCTACCACGTTGCCGTCAGGCTTCAGGCGCGGCGCGTACGCAAGGAGGATCGAGAACTGATGGCAGGCAACTCAGGCAACTCGGACCCGCTCACGCCGCGGGCCAAGATCGCCGTGACCGCCGGCAAGGCGGTCGCCGCGGCCTCCCGCGCCGCGGGGCGGGGCAGCGGCTCCGTGATCGGCGGCAAGGTCGCGCTGCGGCTCGACCCCGACCTCCTCGCGCGCCTCGCCCAGAACCTGGACGTCGTCCTCGTCTCGGCGACCAACGGCAAGACCACCACCACCCGGCTGATCGCCGAGGCCCTGCGCGCCGCGGGCCCGGTCGTCTCGAACGCGCTGGGCGCCAACATGCCGGCCGGGATCACCTCGGCGCTGGCGGGCGGCTCGGACGCGCGGTACGGCGTCATCGAGGTCGACGAGAAGTACCTCGCCGGGGTGGCCCGCGACACCGACCCCAAGTGCATCGCGCTGCTGAACCTCTCCCGCGACCAGCTGGACCGGGCCGCCGAGACCCGCATGCTCGCGGAGAACTGGCGGGAGGGGCTGGCCGGTTCGAAGGCGGTCGTCGTCGCCAACGCCGACGACCCGCTGGTGGTGTGGGCCGCGTCCTCCTCCCCGAACGTGATCTGGGTCGCCGCCGGACAGATGTGGAAGGACGACGCCTGGTCCTGCCCGTCCTGCGGCGGTGTGATGCAGCGGCCCGGCGACGACTGGTTCTGCGGCGAGTGCGGATTCCGCCGCCCGACGCCGAGCTGGGCGCTGTCCGGCGACCACGTCCTCGACCCGCACGGCTCCGCCTGGCCGATCCACCTCCAGCTGCCCGGCCGCGCCAACAAGGCCAACGCCGCCTCCTCCGCCGCCGTGGCCGCCGTCTTCGGGGTGCCCCCGCAGGTCGCGCTGGAGCGGATGTACCAGGTGCAGGCCGTCGCCGGACGCTACGACGTGGTCCAGTTCATGCAGCGCGACCTGCGGCTGCTGCTGGCGAAGAACCCGGCCGGCTGGCTGGAGACGTTCAGCCTGATCGACCCGCCGCCGACCCCGGTCATCCTCTCGGTGAACGCGCGCGGCGCCGACGGCACCGACACCTCCTGGCTGTGGGACGTCGACTACACCCGGCTCACCGGCCACCCGATCTTCGTCGTCGGCGACCGCAAGCTGGACCTCGCGGTCCGCCTGGAGGTGGCCAACCAGCACTTCCAGGTCTGCGACACCGTCGACCAGGCCGTGCAGGCGGCGCCGCCCGGCCGGATCGAGGTCATCGCGAACTACACCGCCTTCCAGGACCTGCGCCGCCGCGTCGGCAACTGAGCACGAGGGACGATCACTTGATGAGCGACAACAACCTCCGCGTCGTCTGGGTCTACCCCGACCTGCTGAGCACCTACGGCGACCAGGGCAATGTCCTGGTCGTCGAGCGCCGCGCCCGGCAGCGCGGTCTCGACGTGGCCCGGCTGGACGTCCGCAGCGACCAGCCGATCCCGACCTCCGGCGACATCTACCTGATCGGCGGCGGCGAGGACCGTCCGCAGCGGCTCGCGGCCGAGCGGCTGCGCCGCGACGGGCACCTCTACCAGGCGGTGCAGAACGGCGCGATCGTGTTCGCCGTGTGCGCCGGGTACCAGATCCTGGGCCACGAGTTCGTCAACGACCAGGGCCAGCGCCAGCCCGGCCTCGGCCTGCTGGACGTCACCACCACCCGCGGCGAGGGCGAGCGCTGCGTCGGCGACGTCCTCGCCGACATCGACCCGCGGCTCGGCCTGCCCCAGCTGACCGGGTTCGAGAACCACCAGGGCATCACCCACCTCGGCCCGACCGCCCGCCCGCTGGCCCGGGTCCAGATCGGCAAGGGCAACGGCACCGGCGACGGCACCGAGGGCGCCTACAACGACACCGTGTTCGGCACGTACATGCACGGGCCGGTGCTGGCCCGCAACCCGCTCATCGCGGACCTGCTGCTCAAGCTGGCGCTGGACGTGAACGCGCTGCCGCCGACCGACGACCGCTGGTACGAGGCGCTGCGCAACGAGCGGATCGCCAGCGCCCAGCAGCCCGCCTGACACCTCCCGGCCGTGCCGGGTCCACCGGCCCGACACCCCCGGCGACCGCCCGGTGATCGCCCGGCGACCTGTGCGGACGCAGCCCGTCTGTGGGTACGTCCGCACAGGTGAGCAGGCGCGTCCAGCAGGCGGACGCGTTCTTCGGCCCGGCCCCCTCCTGCCGCTAGGGTGGCGGGGATCGAGCCGGACAACGTGGTCCGGAACCGGCCCACGTTGGAGAAGGTTGTTCGGGCTATGCGCATTGGTGTCCTCACGTCCGGCGGCGACTGCCCCGGCCTGAACGCCGTCATCCGGTCCGTCGTGCACCGTGCCGTCGTCGACCACGGCGACGAGGTCATCGGCTTCCGGGACGGCTGGAAGGGCCTCCTGGAGTGCGACTACCTCAAGCTCGACCTCGACGCGGTGGGCGGCATCCTCGCCCGCGGCGGCACCATCCTCGGCTCGTCCCGTGTCCAGCCCTCGCATCTGCGGGACGGCGTGGAGCGGGCCCGGGGCCACGTCCAGGAACTCGGCCTGGACGCCATCATCCCGATCGGCGGCGAGGGCACGCTCAAGGCGGCCCGGCTGATGGCCGACAGCGGACTGCCGGTGGTCGGCGTGCCGAAGACCATCGACAACGACATCGCGGTCACCGACGTGACCTTCGGCTTCGACACGGCCGTCGGCGTGGCCACCGAGGCGCTGGACCGGCTGAAGACCACCGCCGAGTCCCACCAGCGGGTCCTGGTCGTCGAGGTGATGGGACGGCACACCGGCTGGATAGCGCTGCACTCCGGCATGGCGGCGGGCGCCCACGCCATCGTCGTCCCGGAGCGGCCGTTCGACATCGAGGAGCTGTCCCGGCGGGTGGGTGAACGGTTCGCGGCGGGCAAGCGGTTCGCGATCGTCGTCGCCGCGGAGGGCGCCAAGCCCGCGCCGGGCACCATGGCCTTCGACGAGGGCGCCAAGGACGTCTACGGGCACGAGCGGTTCGCCGGGATCGCCCGCCAGCTCTCCATCGAGCTGGAGGGCCGCCTCGGCAAGGAGGCCCGCCCGGTCATCCTCGGCCACGTCCAGCGCGGCGGCACGCCCACCGCGTACGACCGCGTCCTCGCCACCCGCTTCGGCTGGCACGCCGTGGAGGCCGTCCACCGGGGCGAGTTCGGGATGATGACCGCGCTGCGCGGCACCGAGATCGTCATGGTGTCGCTGGCGGAGGCCGTCGAGACGCTCAAGACGGTCCCGGACGACCGCTTCGCCGAGGCGGAGTGCGTGCTGTAGACCACACCGTCGGCACCCACCCGTCGGCGGTCCCGCCCCCGGTCGCAGGAGCGGCCGGGGGCGGTTCTAGTCTGGGGGCGGCAGGAAACGCGCAACCCCCCACGAATCAGGAGCCGGCGGATGGATCACAGCGGGCACGGCATGACGGCGGATCTGCCGCCGTTCACGCTGGGGCGGGGTCTCGAATGGTCCACGGACCCGTTCTTCCTCGTCGCCTGTCTCGTCGGACTCGGGCTGTACGCCTGGGGTGTGCTGCGGCTGCGGCGGCGCGGGGACGCCTGGCCGGTGGGGCGGACGGTGGCCTTCGTCGCCGGTGTCCTGACGATCCTGCTGGTGATGTGCACCGGGCTGAACGACTACGGCATGGTCATGTTCAGCGTGCACATGGTGCAGCACATGGTGATCAGCATGCTGTCGCCGATCCTGCTCCTGCTGGGCGCGCCGATCACCCTCGCGCTGCGCGCGCTGCCGCCCGCGGGCCGGGGCCGCAAGGGCCCGCGCGAGGTGCTGCTGATGCTGCTGCACAGCCGTTACCTGCGCATCGTGACGCATCCGGCGTTCACCATCCCGCTGTTCATCGCGAGCCTGTATGCCCTCTATTTCACGCCGCTCTTCGACTTCCTGATGGGCTCCAGGACCGGGCACATCGCGATGATGGTGCACTTCCTCGCCGTCGGCGTGGTCTTCTTCTGGCCGATCATGGGCGTCGACCCGGGCCCGAACCGGCCCGGCTATCTGATGCGGATGCTGGAGCTGTTCGCCGGGATGCCGTTCCACGCGTTCTTCGGGATCGCGCTGATGATGGCGTCCGAGCCGATGGTGAAGACGTTCGAGAACCCGCCCGGCTCGCTCGGCATCGACGCGCTCTCCGACCAGAACGCGGCGGGCGGCATCGCCTGGGCGTTCAGCGAGATCCCGTCGGTGCTGGTGCTGATCGCCCTGCTCTTCCAGTGGTACGGCTCCGAGCAGCGGCAGGCCAAGCGCCAGGACCGGGCCGCCGACCGCGACGGCGACAAGGAGCTGGAGGCGTACAACGCCTATCTGGCCTCGCTCAACGCGCGCCAGGGCTGATCCCGCGGAAGCAGGGCACCATGGAGGGGACGCGCCCGGCGGCGGGCGCGCCGGAGGAGGGTGCCGCGATGCACGGTTCCACGGACGCTTCCACCAGGACCATGGGGGTCCTCACCATCGGCGGACTGGTCGTGGTGACGGCCTACACGGTCGCGCTCGGCAGCAACGGCTGGCTGTGGTTCGGCTGGGTCGTCCTCGGCCTGATCACCCTCGCCCTGATCGCGACCCGCACGCCGTGATCCCTGCGGGGAGATCCGTACGGGGTGATCGCTTCGGGGTGATCCCTGCGGGGTGAGCGTCAGGGCGGGCCGACGCGGGCCGCTGTCGTATGGACGCCCGGCTGGTACTTGGGCAGCCGGGCGGTGATCCGCATGCCCGCGCCCGGCGCGGTCTCGATGACCAGGCCGTGGGCGTCGCCGTAGACCTGCCGCAGCCGGTCGTCGACGTTGGACAGGCCGATGCCGCCGGACGGGCTGACCTCGCCCGCGAGGATGCGCCGCAGCAGCGCGGGGTCCATGCCCGCGCCGTCGTCCTCGATGACGACAAGGGCCTCGGCGCCCGCGTCCTGCGCGGTGATCCGGATGTGACAGCGGTCCGTCTTGCCCTCCAGGCCGTGCTTGACGGCGTTCTCCACCAGGGGCTGGAGGCACAGGAAGGGCAGCGCGACGGGCAGCACCTCGGGGGCGATCTGGAGGGTGACGGCGAGCCGGTCGCCGAAGCGGGCCCGGACCAGCGCCAGGTAGTGGTCGATGGCGTGCAGCTCGTCGGCGAGGGTGGTGAAGTCGCCGTGGCGGCGGAACGAGTAGCGGGTGAAGTCGGCGAACTCCAGCAGCAGCTCGCGGGCCCGCTCGGGATCGGTGCGCACGAAGGACGCGATCACCGCGAGCGAGTTGAAGATGAAATGCGGGGAGATCTGGGCGCGCAGGGCTTTGATCTCGGCCTCGATGAGGCGGGTGCGGGAGCGGTCGAGGTCGGCGAGTTCGAGCTGGACGCTCACCCAGCGGGCCACCTCGCCCGCCGCCCGGACCAGGACGGCCGACTCGCGGGGCGCGCACGCGACGAGGGCGCCGTGCACCCGGTCGTCGACCGTGAGCGGGGCGACGACCGCCCACCGGACCGGGCAGTCGGGCGTCGCGCACTCCAGGGGGAAGGCCTCGCCGCGCCCGGTGTCCAGCGGTCCCGCGAGGCGGGCCATGATCTCGGCGCGGTGGTGGGCGCCCACGCCGTCCCAGGCGAGGACCTCGCTCCGGTCGGTGAGGCAGAGGGCGTCCGTGCCGAGCAGGGTGCGCAGCCGGCGGGCGGACTTGCGGGCGGTCTCCTCGGTGAGCCCGGCGCGCAGCGGGGGCGCGGCGAGGGAGGCGGTGTGCAGGGTCTGGAAGGTGGCGTGCTCGACGGGGGTGCCGAGGCCGCCGAGGTGCTGGGGGCGGGCGGTGCGGCGGCCGAGCCAGAGGCCCGCGGCGAGGCAGGGCAGGATCGCGATGCAGAGGCCCGCGAGGAATCCGCTCATGACGTGACCTCCGCCGTACGGGGGGTGACCTCGGCCGTGCGCAGTTCCTCGGGCAGGTGGAAGCGGGCCAGGACGGCCGCGGTGCCGGGCGGGACGCGGCCGGGGGTGGCGAGGGAGACCAGGATCATGGTGAGGAAGCCGAGCGGGACCGACCACAGGGCGGGCCAGGCCAGCAGGGCGTGGAGGGTGCCGGTGACGGGCAGGCCCGCCATGGTCGCGGTGACGGCGGCGAAGGCGCTGCCGCCGCCGACGAGCATCCCGGCGGCCGCGGCGGGCGGGGTGAGCCGCCGCCACCAGATGCCGAGGACGAGCAGCGGGCAGAACGAGGACGCGGAGACGGCGAAGGCGAGGCCGACCGCGTCGGCCACGGGCAGCCCGCCGACCAGGAGGCTTCCGGCGAGCGGGACGAGCATCGCGAGGCCGGTGCCGAGGCGGAAGTGACGTACCCCGCGGGAAGGCAGCACGTCCTGGGTGAGGACCCCGGCGACGGCCATGGTGAGGCCGGAGGCGGTGGACAGGAACGCGGCGAAGGCGCCGCCCGCGACGAGCGCGCCGAGCAGGTCCCCGCCGAGGCCGCCGATCACCCGGTCCGGCAGCAGCAGGACGGCGGCGTCGGCGTCGCCGGTGAGGGCGAGTTCGGGGGCGTAGAGGCGGCCGAGGGCGCCGTAGACGGGCGGGAGGAGGTAGAAGCCGCCGATGAGGGCGAGGACGGCGACGGTGGTGCGGCGGGCGGCGACGCCGTGCGGGCTGGTGTAGAAGCGGACGACGACGTGCGGCAGGCCCATCGTGCCGAGGAAGGTGGCGAGGATCAGCCCGTACGTGGCGTACAGCGGGCGTTCCTCGCGGCCCGCGGCGAGGGAGGTCGACATGCCGCCGTTGCTGCCGCGCTCGGCGGTGGGGACGGTGCTGCCTTCGGGGAAGGTGAGGCGGGTCCCGGCGTCGACGCGGTGCGTCCCGGCGGGCAGGCGCAGTGCGGCGGCGTGGTGGGGGCGGCCGTCGACGCGGCCGGTGACGGTGACGGTGAGCGGGCGGTCCAGGGTGAGGTCGAGGGTGTCGTCGACGCGGACGGAGCGCTGGTCGCGCAGGGCGGGGGGTTCGTCGAAGGCGCGGCGGGGTCCGCCGTCGGCCTGCCAGGCGAGGACGAGGAAGAGGGCGGGGACGAGGAGGGCGGTGAGCTTCAGCCAGTACTGGAAGGCCTGGACGAAGGTGATGCTGCGCATGCCGCCCGCGGCGACGGTGACGGTGACGACGACGGCGACGATGAGTCCGCCGAGGGAGTCGGGGGCGCCGGTCAGCACGGTCAGGGTGAGGCCGGCCCCCTGGAGCTGGGGCAGCAGGTAGAGCCAGCCGACGCCGACGACGAAGGCGCCCGCGAGCCGCCGTACCGCCTGGGAGGCGAGGCGGGCCTCGGCGAAGTCGGGGAGGGTGTAGGCACCCGAGCGGCGCAGGGGCGCGGCGACGAAGAGGAGCAGGACGAGGTAGCCCGCGGTGTAGCCGACCGGGTACCAGAGCATGTCGGGGCCCTGGACGAGGACGAGTCCGGCGATGCCGAGGAAGGAGGCGGCGGAGAGGTACTCGCCGCTGATGGCGGCGGCGTTGAGGCGGGGGCCGACGGTGCGGGAGGCGACGTAGAAGTCGGAGGTGGTGCGGGAGATGCGCAGGCCGAAGGCGCCGACGAGGACGGTCGCGACGACGACCAGGGCGACGGCGGGGACGGCGAAGTTCGGGTTCACGGGCGTGCGGTCCTCATGGCTCCTCGGCGGTCCTGGTCCTCATTGCTTGTCGGCGGTCCTCAGCGGTCCTCGACCAGGCGGACGAGGTCGCGTTCGTTGCGTTCGGCGCGTCGGACGTACCAGCGGGCGAGGAGGACCAGCGGGAGGTAGAGGCCGAAGCCGAGGATCGCCCACTGGAGGCGGCGGGCGTCGGGCAGGGCGGCGAACAGCAGCGGCAGCGGGCCGACCAGGAGGGCGAGGACGGCGAAGACGGTGAGGGCGGCGCGCAGCTGGGTGCGCATGAGGGAGCGGACGTAGGTGTGGCCGAGGGTGGTCTGCTCGTCGATCTCGGTGCGCGGGCGGTGCGGGCCGCTGGGGCGCCGGGTGCGGCGGGGCGGGCCGGTGACGGTGACGCGGCGCTCGGCGGGGTCCTGGGGCGGCACGGGTCAGGGCCTCCGCATCAGCAGGTCGCGCAGCTCGCGGGTGTGGCGGCGGCTGACCTGGAGTTCGTCGCCGCCGACGAGGACGCTGACGGTCCCGGCGTCGAGGCGCAGCTCCCCTATGTGGCGCAGGGCGACGAGGTGGCGGCGGTGGATGCGGACGAAGCCGCGGGCCCGCCAGCGCTCCTCCAGGGTGGAGAGCGGGATGCGGACGAGGTGGCTGCCGCGGTCGGTGTGCAGGCGGGCGTAGTCGCCGCGGGCCTCGACGTGGGTGATGTCGTCGACGGCGACGAAGCGGGTCACCCCGCCGAGTTCGACGGGTATGTGGTCCGGGTCGGGTTCGTGGACGGGGACGGGCGCGGGCAGGGGGCCGCCGGTCGGGCGCGGGGCGCCGGTGCGCTGTTCGGCGGCGCGGCGGACGGCTTCGGCGAGGCGCTCCTTGCGGACCGGTTTGAGGACGTAGTCGACGGCCTTGAGGTCGAAGGCCTGGACGGCGAAGTCCTCGTGGGCGGTGACGAAGACGACCAGCGGCGGGCGGGCGAAGCCGGTGAGGAGGCGGGCCAGGTCGAGGCCGTCGAGGCCGGGCATGTGGATGTCGAGGAAGACGACGTCGACGGCCTCCGGGCCCTCGGGGCCCGACTCCAGGGCACGGTTGATGCGGCGCAGCGCCTCGGTGGCGTCGCCCGCTCCCTCCACGCTGCCGATGCGGGGATCGGCGGCGAGCAGGTAGAGCAGCTCCTCCAGCGAGGGGCGTTCGTCGTCGACGGCGAGGGCGCGCAGCATGAAGGTGGAGTGTAGGGGCGATCCGGACGCCTGGACACGTGCCGGGGCGAACCCGGAGCCGCTGGATACAGTGCCCGCATGAACAGCGGTGGTCCCCTCTTCGACGAACTCGACCGGAAGATCCTCACGGCGCTGATGGCGAACGCCCGGACGAGTTTCGCCGAGATAGGGGCCGCGATCGGGCTGTCGGCGACGGCGGTGAAGCGGCGGGTGGACCGGCTGCGGGAGTCCGGGGTGATCACCGGGTTCACGGCGACGGTGCAGCCGTCGGCGCTGGGCTGGCGGACCGAGGCGTACGTGGAGGTGTACTGCGAGGGCGCCGCGCCGCCGCGGCGGCTGGCGGAGGTGGTGCGCAACCATCCGGAGATCACCGCGGCGATGACGGTGACGGGCGGCGCGGACGCGCTGCTGCACGTGCGGGCGCGGGACGTGGAGCACTTCGAGGCGGTGCTGGAGCGCATCCGGGTGGAGCCGTTCATCCGGAAGACGATCAGTGTGATGGTGCTGTCGCACCTGCTGCCGGACAGTCCCGAGGCCGGCGCGACCCACGCCGCGCCGGACGACGCAGCAGATCCGCGCTGAGCGGGCAGAACACGCAGCATTCGTGCGTGGACGCGCAGCTTTTCCCGCTTGTCGGGCGTCGGCCGCAGTTTCTACGGTGGTGTCACCCTCAGTCGACACCGCAGAAAGCGGAGGAACCCCTCTGTGAGCGTGAGCGTCAGCCGTGAGCCGCGCCTTCGGCGCTTCCTGGTCTGCGAGCCCAGACACTTCGCCGTGCAGTACGCGATCAACCCGTGGATGCGTCCCGACACCCCCGTCGACGTCGATCTGGCCCAGGAGCAGTGGCAGGCGCTGATCCGCGCCTACCGCACCCACGGGCACACCGTCGACACGGTCGAGCCCGCGCCCGGCCTGCCCGACATGGTCTTCGCCGCGAACTCCGCGGTCGTCGTGGACGGGCGGGTCTTCGGCTCGCTGTTCCACGCGGCCGAGCGGCGCGGCGAGTCCGCCCACTACGACCGCTGGTTCAAGACGGCGGGCTACGACGTCCACCGGTCCGAGTTCGTCTGCGAGGGCGAGGGCGACCTCGTCTGGACCGGCCGCTACGTGCTGGCGGGCACCGGGTTCCGCACCACCCGCGAGGCCCACCGGGAGGTCCAGGAGTTCTTCGGGCACCCGGTGGTCAGCCTGACCCTGGTCGACCCGCACTTCTACCACCTCGACACCGCGCTGTTCGTGCTCGACGACACCAACGTCGCCTACTACCCGGAGGCGTTCTCGCCCGGCAGCCGCGAGGTGCTGGCCCGGCTGTTCCCGGACGCGGTGCTCGCCTCCCGCGACGACGCGATGGTGTTCGGGCTGAACTCCGTCTCCGACGGCCGCAACGTCTTCATCGCGCCCCGGGCCGAGTCCCTGGCTGCGAACCTCGCCGACCACGGCTACGTCCCCGTCCCCGTCGACCTCTCCGAGTTCCAGAAGGCCGGCGGCGGCATCAAGTGCTGCACCCAGGAGATCCGCTCATGACCGCTCCCGCGCACGTCCGTGGCTCCGCCGACCTGATCCGGGCCGAGGAACCGGTCCTCGCGCACAACTACCACCCGCTGCCGGTGGTCGTGGCGCGGGCGGAGGGCTGCTGGGTGGAGGACGTCGAGGGGCGCCGCTACCTCGACCTGCTCGCCGGGTACTCGGCGCTCAACTTCGGCCACCGCCACCCGGCGCTGATCGAGGCCGCGCACCGGCAGCTGGACCGGCTGACGCTGACCTCGCGGGCCTTCCACCACGACCGGCTCGCCGGGTTCGCGGAACGGCTGACCGCGCTGACCGGCCTCGACATGGTGCTGCCGATGAACACCGGCGCCGAGGCGGTGGAGAGCGCCGTGAAGGTGGCCCGCAAGTGGGCCTACGAGGTGAAGGGCGTGCCCGCCGAACTGGCCACGATCGTGGTCGCCGCCGACAACTTCCACGGCCGCACGACGACGATCGTCAGCTTCTCCACCGACGAGACGGCGCGGGCCGGGTTCGGCCCGTTCACGCCCGGCTTCCGCGTCGTGCCGTACAACGACCTCGCGGCGATGGAGGCGGCCGTCGACGAGACGACCGCGGCGGTGCTGATCGAGCCGATCCAGGGCGAGGCCGGTGTCGTCGTCCCCGACGACGGCTACCTCGCCGGGGTGCGGGAGCTGACCCGGCGGGCGGGCTGCCTGTTCGTCGCCGACGAGATCCAGTCGGGCCTCGGCCGCACCGGGCGGACCCTCGCCGTCGAGCACGAGGGCGTCCGCCCGGACGTCGTCCTGCTCGGCAAGGCCCTCGGCGGCGGCATCGTGCCGGTGTCGGCGGTCGTCGCCACCCGCGAGGTGCTGTCCGTGCTGCGGCCCGGCGAACACGGTTCGACGTTCGGCGGGAACCCCCTGGCCGCGGCCGTCGGCACGGCGGTGGTGGAACTGCTGGAGACCGGGGAGTACCAGGCCCGTGCGACCCGGCTCGGCGGCGTCCTGCGGGACGGGCTGACCGACCTCGTCGGCCGCGGGGTGACCGGGTTCCGGGCGCGGGGGCTGTGGGCGGGGGTCGACGTGGACCCGGCGGTCGGCAGCGGGCGTGAGGTCGGGGAGCGGCTGCTGCGGGAGGGGGTGCTGGTGAAGGACACCCACGGGTCGACGATTCGGCTGGCGCCGCCTCTGACGATCACGGAGGAGGAGCTGGGGTCCGCGCTGGCGGCGCTGGGGAGGGTGGTCAGCGGGTAGCGGGCCGGGCGCCGTCCGTTCCACGCGGGTGCATCCCTGTGACATGTCTGTCGTGAATGGTCTATAGCCACCAAAAGGCATATCCATCGCTTAGCGGGTGAAGATGGAGTCCGGAAGGTGGGTAGACCACTCTCAGCGACAGAGAGGTCGACCGTGGGCACTCACGACGAGGACGGCGCCGCCCGCCGGTGGTTCGACGTGGCGGACGCCGTGCCCCTCGTGCTCGACGCGCGAGGTGTGGTGACCGCCTGGACCCGAGACGCCGAACGCATGTTCGGTTACACGGCTGACGAGGCGGTCGGACTCGACCTGGCCGGGCTGCTGGCCGCCGACGACGCCGGGCGGGTGCCGGAGCTGCTGGACCGGTGCCGCCGGTCCGGCAGCTGGACCGGGCTGCTCTCGGTGTGCCCGAAGAACCGGGGCACGGTGACCGTGATGACCCGGATCAGCGCCACCCAGGAGAGCGGGCGCGCCCCCCGTCGGCTGGTCCTGATGAACGAGATGGCGGACGCCCCCGGCTGGACCATGAGCCGCTCCGTCCTGGAGCAGATGGTGGCCGACTCCCCCATCGGCATCGCCGTCGTCGACACCGACCTGCGGTACGTCTGGTCCAACGCGGCGCTGGAGCGCTTCGGCGGCGGCCCTCCGCAGCGGCGGCTCGGGCTGCGGATGGGCGACGTGCAGCCGGGCTTCGACTGCGCGCCGGTCGAGGCGACCATGCTGCGGGTGCTGGCCTCCGGCGAGAAGGTCGTCGGGTTCGAGCACGTCGGGCGGACCCCGGGCGCCCCGCACCGCGAGTCCGCGCACGTCCTGTCGTTCACCCGGCTCGACGACGAGTGGGGCAGCCCCGCGGGCGTCTACTACACGGTCGTGGACATCACCGACCGGCACCGTGCCCGGCGCCGCCTCGCCCTGCTGGACCGGGCCGGACGGCACATCGGGCGCAGCCTCGACATCGGCCGCACCGCGCAGGAGCTGGCGGAGGTGGCGGTGCCGGGGTTCGCCGACGCCGTGGCCGTGGACCTGCTGGAGTCGGTGCTGCGCGGGGCCGAGCCCACCGCCCTCCCGGCGAGCGGAGCGGACGGCCCCGTCGTGCTGCGGCGCGCCGGGCACCGTACGGCCGCCGACCCCGCGCCGCCCGACGGGGAGCACGACGACGACGCGGCCGACCGCCCGGCGCCCCGGACCGTCACCCATGCCGCCGGTTCGCCCGCCGCACGCTGCCTCACCACGGGGCGGGCCTGGCGGGAGGAGCGGGTCGGTCCGGAGGCGGCCGGGTGGAGCACCGCGCTGCCCGCCGCCGACGCCGGGTCGGGGCCGCCCAGCGTGCTGATCGTGCCGGTGCGGGCCCGCGGCGCCACGCTCGGGGTGACCACGTTCCTGCGCCACGCCGCCCAGGAGCCGTTCGGCGAGGACGACCTCGTCCTCGCCGAGGACCTCGTCTCGCGGGCCGCGGTCTGCGTGGACAACGCCCGCCGCTACACCCGCGAACGCGACGCCGCCCTGGCGCTCCAGCGCAATCTGCTCCCCCACCGCCTCCCCGAGCAGGACGCGGTGGAGGCGGCCGCCTGCTACCGGCCCGCCGACGAGCTGACCGGCCTCGGCGGCGACTGGTACGACGTCATCCCCCTCTCGGGGGCGCGGGTGGCCCTGGTCGTGGGCGAGGTGCCGGGCCACGGCATCGAGGCCGCCGCCCAGATGGGCCGCCTGCGGACCGCCGTACGGACCCTCGCCGCGCTGGGGCTGCCGCCGGACGAGGTGCTGGCCCACCTGGACGACCTGGTGGCGCGCGGGGCGCAGGACCAGGACGGCGCGGGAGACGGCGCGGAAGGGGAGGGCGCGGAGCACGCCGACGCCTCCCAGGCGGTGGGCGCGGGCTGTCTGTACGTCGTCTACGACCCGGTGGACGGCCGGTGCGCGATGGCCGCCGCCGGACACCCGGCCCCGGCCGTCGCCCGGCCCGACGGCACCGTGGAGTTCGTGGACCTCCCGCAGGGGCCGCCGCTCGGCGCGGGCGGGCCGCCGTTCGAGTCGGCCGAGCTGGTCCTCCCCGAGGGCAGCGTCCTCGCGCTGCACACCGACGGGCTGCTCACCCAGGGCGACCGGTGGACCCTGGCCGACGGGCGGGAGCGGCTGGTGCGGGCCCTGGAGCGGCGGGGCACCACGCTGGAGCCGAGCTGCCGCGGTGTCATCGACGCGCTGGTGCCGGACCGGCCGCACGACGACGCGGCGCTGCTGATGGCCCGGACCCTGCGGCTGCCGGCCGGCCGGGTCGCGGAGTGGGAGCTGCCGGTGGACCCGGCGGCGGTCGCCGAGGCACGCAAGGCGGCAAGCCGCAGGCTGGGCGAATGGGGCCTGGAGGAGCTGTCGTTCACCACCGAGCTGGTCGTCAGCGAACTCGTCACCAACGCGATCCGGTACGCCGGGGGCCCGATCCGGCTGCGGCTGATCCGCGAACGGGCGCTGCTGGTCTGCGAGGTGCACGACGCCGGTGCCACCACCCCGCATCTGCGCCACCCGCGCACCACCGACGAGGGCGGGCGCGGACTGCTGCTGGTCTCGCAGGTCACCCGCCGCTGGGGCACCCGCTTCGTGCCCGACGGGAAGATCATCTGGGCGGAGCAGTCGCTCTCCGGCCCCGAGGCGTGAACGGCCCCCGGCGCGCGGGCGCGTGTGAGGCGCCGCGGGCGGGGCACGGACGTCGTACGGCTGTGCGGCCGACACGGCCCGTGGGTACGGTTCATGACGTGCCGTCAGCGTCGCGGTGATCCACGGGGATTCCGGGGCGCGGACGGCCAGGTCTAGACTTTGCAGCCCGCGTCATACCGGGTGACCTGCTGGAACACGGCGGACGAGCCGATCCGCCGGACTGAGGAGCCGCTCCTTGTTCTACTACCTCCTGAAATACGTGGTGCTGGGTCCCCTGCTGCGGCTGGTGTTCCGGCCGCGCATCGAGGGGCTCGACCACGTGCCCGCGTCCGGGGCGGCGATCGTGGCGGGCAACCACCTGTCGTTCGCGGACCACTTCCTCATGCCCGCGATCCTCAGACGCCGGATCACCTTCCTCGCCAAGGCGGAGTACTTCACGGGTCCGGGCGTCAAGGGACGGCTGACGGCGTTCTTCTTCCGCAGCGCCGGGCAGATCCCCGTGGACCGTTCGGGCAAGGAGGCGGGCCAGGCCGCCATCCGCGAGGGGCTCGGCGTACTGGCCAAGGACGAGCTGCTCGGCATCTACCCCGAAGGCACCCGCTCGCACGACGGCCGCCTCTACAAGGGCAAGGTCGGCGTCGCGGTGATGGCGCTCAGGGCGGGCGTGCCGGTGGTCCCGTGCGCGATGATCGGCACCTTCGAGGCGCAGCCGCCCGGCCGGAAGATCCCGCGCGTCCACCCGGTGAGCATCCGGTTCGGCGAGCCGCTCGACTTCTCCCGGTACGCCGGGATGGAGGGCGAGAAGGCCGTCCTGCGCGCCATCACCGACGAGATCATGTACGCGATCCTCCATCTGTCGGGGCAGGAGTACGTCGACCGGTACGCGGCCGAGGTCAAGGCCGAGGAGGAGGCCGCGGCGAAGGAGCGGGCCGCGGAGCGGGGGCGCCGGTTCCCGAGGCTGCCGCAGCGGTGAGACGCGCGCGGTACGGGCGGTACGGAGTGCCGCCCGGCGCCCGGTCGCGGTGAGGCGACAGGGGTGAGGGGCGGCCGGGGTGTCCCGGCCGCCCCTCGGTCCGTCGCGGGGTGTTACGGCTTCGGCGTGGCGTGCGGGGTGCAGGTCACGTCGGCGGTGTCCAGCTTGCCGGTGAGGAGGTAGGCCTCCACCCGGGTGTTGATGCACGGGTTGACCAGCGAGGTGACGCCGTGCGAGCCGGCGTTCTTCTCGGTGATCAGGCGGGAGCCCTTGAAGCGCTGGTGCAGTTCGACGGCGCCCTCGTACGGGGTGGCCGCGTCCCGCTCGGACTGGACGATGAGCACCGGCGGCAGGCCCTTGTGGGTCTTGACGTTCACCGGGGTCTGCTGCCGGACCGGCCAGGTGGCGCACGGCAGGTTCATCCAGGCGTTGGCCCACGTCATGAACGGGTGGTCCTTGTGCAGCCGGGTGTTGTCGCGGTCCCACTTCTTCCAGCTGGTGGGCCACTGGGCGTCGGCGCACTCGACGGCCGTGTAGACGGCGTTGCCGTTCTCGGCGGAGGCGTTGCCCGCCGTGTCCGACAGGTCGGGGGCGGCGGCGTCGATCAGGGCCTGGGTGTCACCGGCGACGTACTTGCTGAAGACGGTGGCGACCGGGATCCAGGACGAGTCGTAGTACGGCGCGCTCTGGAAGAAGGAGATCAGCTCGGCCGGGCCGACGACCCCGCCGAGGGGCTGCTTCGCGGCGGTGGCGCGCAGGTCCAGGTACTTGGCCTGGACGGCGGCGCGGGTGGTGCCGAGGTGGAAGACGGCGTCGTTGGCGGCGACCCAGTCCTGCCAGTCCTTCCAGCGGCCCTCGAAGGCGACGTCCTGGTCCAGGTTGGCCTGGTACCAGATCTTCTCCCGCGACGGGTTGACGACGCTGTCGACGATCATGCGGCGGACGTGGCCCGGGAAGAGGGTGCCGTAGACCGCGCCGAGGTAGGTGCCGTAGGAGACGCCGAGGAAGTTCAGCTTCTTCTCGCCGAGGGCGGCCCGGATGACGTCCAGGTCGCGCACCGTGTTCGGGGTGGTCATGTACGGCAGCATGTCGCCGCTGCGCTCGTAGCAGCCCTCGGCGTACTCGCGGGCGAGCTTGCGCTGGGCGCGCTTGTCGGCCTCGGTCTTCGGGACCGGGTCGGCCTTGGGCGCCTTGACGAACTCCTGGGGGTCGACACAGGAGATGGGCGCGGACCGGCCGACGCCGCGCGGGTCGAAGCCCACGAAGTCGTACGCCTTGGCGGTGTTGACCCAGAGCGCGGACTTGGTGGTGGAGCGCAGCGGGAAGCGCAGGCCGGAGCCGCCGGGGCCGCCGGGGTTGTAGACGAGGGCGCCCTGGCGCTCCTCCTTCGTGCCGGTGCTCACGGCCCGGTCCACGGCGATCTTGATCTTCTTGCCGTTGGGGCGGGCGTAGTCCAGGGGCACGGTGACGTAGCCGCACTGGACCGGCTTGGCGAGGCCCCAGTCGGCGGGACAGTCCTGCCAGTCGACACCGGCCCGCGCGGCGCGCTCGGCGGCGATCGCCGCGCCGCGCATCTCACGGTCCTGGCCCGGACGGTAGCCGGTCGCGCTGGCCGTCGGGGCGGCGACGGCACCGGCCACCAGGGTGGCGGCGACGAGTGCGCCCGCCGAACCCAGCACCGCGGTCCGCCTGTTCGGTCGTATCTGCCTCAAGAGGGCACTCCCCGTACATTGTTGATCGGAGTCGGTCGGATACGGGGAATCCTTGCGGCTGTGAGGTGTCTGAGAACAGATGTGGTTGACCTTCTTTGCCAATCCGATAACCGGACCGGAAAGTCCCGTTCACCGGATCACGCGTCGGGGGACGCCAGGACTTTCACCGCCTCGTCCAGCACCCGGCGCAGCAGTCGTCCGTCCGGCGCGACGGCGCTGACCAAGGCGGCCGGTCCGGCGAGCGGCACCAGGGCGGCGCCGGGGCCGAGCACCCGTGCCGTCACCGGCCGGTCCGCGAACCCCGGCCGTACGACGACGAGTTGACCGACGGCGCGGTGGCCGCCGAGGACGGCCGGGCCGTCCCAGCCGCCCGGCGCCCCGGGCCCGCAGGCCAGTTCCTGGTCCAGGACGGTCCGGCCGCCGACCCGCACCGTGAGCCTGCTGGTGAGGCGGCCGGGGTCCTCGCCGACCCGGCCGAGGACCTGCTCCTCGCGCAGGACGAGCGTGGCGTCCGGGGCGAGGTCGGCACGGGTGGTGACGTGCAGGTCGCTGCCCTGCGCGGAGATCAGCGGCTCGGGCAGCCAGTGCAGCTCCGCGCCGTCGGCGACGTCGAGGCGGACATCGTAGCGGGCCCCGGACTTGACCTGGCCGGGCAGGGCGAGGGTCGCGGCGACCGAGCCGACGCGCAGCCGGGCGCCGGGGCCGGCCATGGCCTCGACGGCGAAGTGGTCGCCGCCGAGCGGGCCGCTCATCGCGCCGACCAGCAGGACCCGCGCCTCGTCGGGCTCGCCGCGGGTGCGGCGCAGGGCGAGCGGGCCGTCGCTCTCCAGGACGGGCAGCACGGTGCCGCCGCGGCCGTCCGCGCGGGCCTCGATGCGGGCGGTGGCGCGCACCCCGCCCGTGCCGTGATGCGTGCCGTGGTGTGCGCCGGGTCCGGTGCCGGGGTTCAGGTCGGGGCTCACGTCAGGTCGTGGCGGGCGGTCCACGCGGCGCGCTGCGCCCGCACCCAGGCCGCGACGTCGCGCACCCCGTCCTCGCCGCGCAACGACTGGAAGACGACGGGCAGTTCGGCGCGCTGCGCCTTGGCGTCGGCGGCCATCCGGGCGAGGTCGGAGCCGACGTACGGCGCGAGGTCGGTCTTGTTGATCACGAGGAGGTCGGCGGTGGTGACGCCAGGGCCGCCCTTGCGGGGGATGTCGTCTCCCCCGGCGACGTCGATGACGAAGATCTGCGCGTCGACCAGACCCTTGGAGAAGGTGGCGGTCAGGTTGTCGCCGCCGGACTCGACGAGGACCAGGTCGAGCGGGCCGACCTCGTCCTCCAGGTCCTCCACGGCCTCCAGGTTGGCCGAGATGTCGTCCCGGATCGCGGTGTGCGGGCAGGCGCCGGTCTCCACGGCGGTGATCCGCTCGGGCGGCAGGACGGCCTCGCGGAGCAGGAACTCGGCGTCCTCGCGGGTGTAGATGTCGTTCGTCACGACGGCCAGCGAGAGTTCGTCGCGCAGCGCGCGGCAGAGGGCGGCGACGGTGGCCGTCTTCCCCGACCCGACGGGGCCGCCGAGTCCAATGCGCAGGGCGCGGCGGGTGCCGTCGGGCCGGCGGGCGTCGGCGCTGACGGCGGCCGGGCCGGTGTGGACGTGGTCGAGGTGCATGGGTGCGGCTCCTTGTCGGCCGGGTCAGGGGCGGTGCGCGAGGTGGTGCGGGCGGGGGCGCGGGTGCGGGTGCGGGTGCGGGTGGCCGGGTGCGGGTGGCCGGGTGCGGGCGGGCGGCTCCGGCGGGGGCTGGGGCGGGGGCGGGTCATGAGGCGAACAGCCGTACCGGCCAGGCCGCGTGGGCCTCGGCGCCGGTCTCCAGGAGGGGGGCGGAGGCGGCGGGGAGGGCGTCGGTGCCCTCGGTGCGGACGGCGCGGCCCGCGGGGGCGGCGCGGTCGACGACCCGGTCCAGTTCGGGGGCGAGCCGGGCCAGGACGGCGGTCGCCTCGAAGGGGTCCAGGCTGAGCAGCCGTACGGTGGCCGTCGCCGGGCCGCTGACGCTCTCGTAGGCCGCGCAGTACGCCGCGTCCTCCGGGGTGAGTCCGGCGGCGCGGGCGGTCAGGCCGAGGACGACCGGCTGGTGCGCGCCCTTGGGGAACCGCCGTGCCAGGGCGTCGAGTTCGCCGCTCGGCCAGGTGGCGCGGGCGGCGCGGGTGAGCTGTCGGCCGAGACGGCGGGCGGCGGCCCGCAGGGCGGGGGACGGGGTGCGGGCGTCGGCGGCGGCGTCCAGGACGGCCGGGTCGGCCCCGGCCGCGGCGGCCGCGGCGAGGGCCGCCGCGACCAGCCCGGCCGTGTGCAGCCGTCCCCGGCAGAAGGCCTCCAGGCCGTCCGTGCCCGTGATCCGCCCGGCCTTCACCGCCTCCTCCGCGCCGCCGGAGTGCGCGTGGCCCCCGGCGGGGAAGCGGCCGTCGGCCAGGACGAGGAGGGTCGCCCTGGACATCAGAAGAGGAAGTAACGCTGGGCCATGGGCAGTTCGGCCGCCGGGGCCGCCTCGACGAGTTCGCCGTCGATGTGCACGGCGAAGCTGTCGGGGTCGACGGCGACACGCGGGCGGGCGTCGTTCTCCCGCATGTCCGCCTTGGTCACCCCGCGCGTGGAGTCGATGGCGACGAACCGCTTGCCGAGCTGGAGGCGTTCGGGCAGCCCGTCCTCGATCGCCAACGGGGCGACGAAGTTGAGGGAGTTGGCGGCGGGGGCCCGGCCGATCGCCCCGAACATCGGGCGCGGCAGCACCGGTTGCGGGGTCGGGATGGAGGCGTTGGCGTCGCCCATCTGGGCGTAGGCGATCTGGCCGCCCTTGAGGACGAGGAGCGGCTTGACGCCGAAGAACGCCGGTTCCCACAGCACCAGGTCGGCGAGTTTGCCGGTCTCCACGGAGCCGATCTCGCGGGCGAGGCCCTGCGCGAGCGCCGGGTTGATCGTGTACTTGGCGACGTAGCGGCGCACGCGGTGGTTGTCGGCGCGGCCGTCGCCGGGCAGCGCGCCCCGGCGGCGCTTCATCACGTGGGCGGTCTGCCAGGTGCGCAGGATGACCTCGCCGACGCGGCCCATGGCCTGGGAGTCGGAGGAGATGATCGAGATGGCGCCCAGGTCGTGCAGGACGTCCTCGGCGCCGATGGTGGAGGGCCGGATGCGGGACTCGGCGAAGGCGAGGTCCTCGGGGACGGCCGGGTTGAGGTGGTGGCAGACCATCAGCATGTCGAGGTGTTCCTCGGCGGTGTTGACGGTGTAGGGGCGGGTCGGGTTGGTGGAGCTGGGCAGCACGTGCGGCTCGGAGACGACCGTCATGATGTCGGGCGCGTGCCCGCCGCCCGCGCCCTCGGTGTGGTACGCGTGGATGCCCCGGCCGCCGATCGCGGCGAGCGTGTCGCCGACGAAACCGGCCTCGTTGAGGGTGTCGGTGTGGATGGCGACCTGGATGCCGGTGCGGTCGGCGACCGTGAGGGAGGCGTCGATGACGGCCGGGGTGGAGCCCCAGTCCTCGTGCAGTTTCAGGCCGAGGGCGCCGCCGCGGATCTGGGAGAGCATCGCCTCGTGCGAGACGGTGTTGCCCTTGCCGAGGAAGCCGATGTTGAGCGGGTGGTGCTCCATCGCCTCCAGCATCCGGGCGAGGTGCCACGGGCCGGGGGTGACGGTGGTCGCCTTGGAGCCCTCGGCGGGCCCGGTGCCGCCGCCGACCAGGGTGGTGATCCCCGCCGACAGGGCCTCGTCGGCGATCTGCGGGCAGATGAAGTGGACGTGCGCGTCGACGCCGCCCGCGGTGAGGACCCGGCCGTTGCCCGCGATGACCTCGGTCTCCGGGCCGATCACCAGGTCGGGATGGACACCGTCCATGGTGTCGGGGTTGCCGGCCTTGCCGATGCCGGTGATCCGGCCGTCGCGGATGCCGACGTCCGCCTTGACGACGCCCCAGTGGTCGATGACGACGGCGCCGGTGATCACGGTGTCGGGGGTGCCCTCGGCGCGGGTGGCGCGGGCCTGGCCCATGGACTCGCGGATGACCTTGCCGCCGCCGAACACCGCCTCGTCGCCCGCGCGTCCGGGGCCGCCGGAGCGGTCCTCCTCGATCTCCACGAGCAGGTCGGTGTCGGCGAGCCGGATGCGGTCGCCGGTGGTCGGGCCGAACAGGTCGGCGTACGCGGCGCGTGAGATCTCAGGCATCGAGGGCCCCTCCGGTCTCCCCGCGCAGCCCCGGCACGATCCGGGCTCCGGCCAGCGGGACGAGTTCGACGTCGACGGGGATGCCGGGTTCGAAGCGGACGGCGGTTCCGGCGGCGACGTTGAGGCGGCGGCCGCGGGCGGCGGCGCGGTCGAACTCCAGGCCGGGGTTGGCCTCGGCGAAGTGGTAGTGGGAGCCGACCTGGACGGGCCGGTCGGCGGCGTTGAGGACGGTGAGCCGGGTGACCTCGCGGCCCTCGTTGTAGACGATCGGGCCCTCGGCGAAGAGGATCTCTCCGGGTGTCATCGGCGTCCCCTCAGACGATCGGGTCGTGGACGGTGACGAGTTTGGTGCCGTCCGGGAAGGTCGCCTCGACCTGCACGTCGTGGATCATCTCGGGGATGCCCTCCATGACGTCGTCGCGGGTCAGCAGCTTGCGGCCGGACGCCATCAGCTCCGCGACGGTACGGCCGTCGCGGGCGCCCTCCAGGATGTGCGAGGTGATGAGGGCGATCGCCTCGGGGTGGTTGAGCCGCAGCCCGCGGGCCCGGCGCTTCTCCGCGACGTCGGCCGCCACGTGGATCAGCAGCCTCTCCTGCTCGTGCGGGGTCAGTTGCACGTCCCACCTCACCTCCTCGCGCCGGGCCGTGCGGGGTCCGGCTGCCGCGGCCACCGGCAACGTCCCAGGTGGCGTGGGAGGGCAGGCTAGTTGGAGAGCGTTTCGCGCACGTTAACCACGGCGTGATCCGGACGGGGCCGCGGGGACGCCCGGAAGGCGGGCTGCCACGGCCCGCGCGCGGGGGCGGTACGTCGCCCTCCGCGCCCGCGTCCCTAGTCGGCGTCCGCGCCTGCCTCCGTACCCGTGTCCGTGTCCGTCACGCTCATGAGTGCGCGCAGTCCGTCGCGCAGGACCTCGATGTCGGTGGGGCCGAACAGGGCCTGCTGGAGGATGAATCCGAGGACGGCGGCGATCATCGTGCGGGCCACGTGGTCGGGTTCGGCGTCGGCGCGCATCGTTCCGGACGCCTGGTAGAGGCGGACCACGTCGCTCCACGCCCGGCGCACCCCGTCGTAGTTCTCGCGGAGCAGGTCGGCCAGTTCGGGGTTGCGCGGGATCTCCGACCAGACCTGGAGCACCAGCCGGGGGAAGGCGGGACCGCCGTCGGGCAGCACCCCGCCGCGTGAGGCGAGGGTGCGCCCGAGGACGGAGGTCACGAGGGTGTCGGGGAGCTGCGTCGGCGTCTGCCGGGTCGCCTCCTGGAACGCCTCCCGGACCTCGGCCATCGTCTCGGTGACGATCGCCGCGATCAGCTCCTCCTTGCCGCTGAAGTAGCGGTAGACCGCGCCCGCCGAGAGGTCGGCCTCCTTCAGCACGTCCTGCATCGAGGTCGCGTGGAAGCCGTTGCGGGCGAAGCAGAGGGACGCCGCGTCGAGGATCTGGCGACGGCGAGCGTCGAGATGGGCCTGGGATACACGTGCCATGGACACGAACCTAAAACGAACGTTCCTTCTTGACAAGCGGCGCCGACCCGTCGCACGGTGGGGGCGATAAAACGAACGATCATTCTTTATGAACCGGGACCCACGGAGGAACCATGTCCACCGCCGCCGCCCCCTCGGCCCCCTCGGCCTCCGAGGCCTCCGGCGAAGGCAGACCGGCCCTCCCGGCAGGGCTCCGCCCGCTGCTGCCGCTGCTGCTCGTCCCGCTCCTCGCGGCCCTGGCGCTCTGGGCGTTCGCCTGGCCCGCCGCGCGCACGGCGCCGAACGACCTGCCGCTCGGCGTCGCCGGACCGGCGGCCCAGGCGGACCGGGTCGCCCAACGGCTCGGGGCGCGCGACGGCGCGTTCGAGATCCACCGCTACGCCGACGAGGCCGCCGCCCGCGACGCCGTGGCCGACCGGACGGTGTACGGGGCCGTGGTCGTCACCCCTCAGGGTCCGGAACTGCTGACCGCGTCGGCGGGGGGACCGGTGGTCGCCCAGTTCCTCCAGCAGGCGGTGGGCGCGCAGGCGGCGGCCGACGGCACCGCGCTGCGGGCGGTCGACGTGGTGCCGGCTCCGGCGGCGGACCCGCGCGGCGCGGCCCTCGGGGCGAGCGTGCTGCCGCTGGCGCTGGCGGGGATCGCGGCGGGCGCGATGGTGACGCTGCTGGGGCTGCGCGGCGTACGGGCCGCCCTGACCCTGCTGGGCGCCGCCGCTCTGGTGGGTGTGGTGGGCGGGGCGCTCGCGCACAGCTGGCTGGAGGTACTGACCGGGAACTGGTGGGCGGAGGCGGGGGTACTGAGCCTGTCGACGCTGGCGGTGGGCGCGGCGGTGGCCGGGTGCGCGGCGCTGCTCGGGCCCGCGGGCATCGGTGTCGTGGGGTTCGTGGTGATGTTCCTGGGCAACCCGTTCTCGGGCGCCGCGTCCGCGCCCCGGATGCTGCCCGACCCGGTCGGCGCGATCGGGCAGTGGCTGCCGCCGGGTGCGGGGACGACCCTGCTGCGGTCGGTGTCCTTCTTCGACGGCGCGTCAGCCACCGGTCCCCTGCTGACCCTGATCTGGTGGGCCGTCCTGGGCCTCGGCGCGGTCCTCCTGGGCCCCGCCCTCCGGAACCGGGCCCGTACCCCGCAACCGAGCACGCCCGGCCGCGAACCGGCACTGGCGGGCTGACGGACGACGACCGGGGCGGGGGCCCACTGACACGGACCACACCCGCCCGGTGGCCTCCCTCGACGCCACGGCGACCGCGGAACCCCCGCCATCCCCACCCGCCCTCGTGGACGCGCCCGTCGGTGAGGGCCTGCCGGTCAGGCGACGGCCGGGCTCAGGCGGGTCCGGTCCCCCGGTGTTCCGCCGCCGCGCCGAAGCGGTCGCGGCCGAGGGAGGGGGGTGCGACCTCATGGACGGTCGCGGCCAGAGAGGCGACCGGCCGTTCCTCCGCCGGGGCACCGATCCCGCCACCGCCGTCGACGCCGTCGAGGGAGTCGAGGCGTTCCAGGTCGGCCGCGGAGACGAGGGCGACCAAGGGCTTGCCGTGGCGGGTCACGACGACGCGCTCGCCGCCGTACACCACCCGGTTGATCAGGTCGGCGAGTTCAGCCCTGGCTTGCGTCACCGGAATCTCGTAGGCCATGGGCCCATCCTACCGTCCCGTACGTCCTGTACATTTCATACAGACGTCGACGGAGGGGGACCCCGATGCTTCCGGAACTGCCGCCGCTGCCCGCCCTGACGCGCGCCGAGGCCGAGTTGATCGACCGTTATCTGGAGGTGGTCGACCTGGTCGGCCGGATCAACCCGGCCCGGGACGGGGACACGTACAGCGGACTGCGGGCAGCCCAGGCGCTGGTGAGCCGGGCGACCGAGCTGCGGGACGCGCTGACGACGATGCACCGGCGGGGCGAGAGCGAACTGCACGCGCCGACCCTCGCGCGGGCGCTCCGCCTCCTCGACGGGGAGCGCCGGGCGGCGCGCGTCACGATGCCGCCGGGCGCCTCGGCCAGTTGACGCACCCGGCCCCGGCGCGCGCGTTTGGCCCCGCGCCCCGTGGCGTCCGGGCCGGAATCGAAACGGACCGAACGGATTACCCCCGTCCGGCGGAGCGGTGGCTGCTTTTTCCGGCCCGTCCGAGCCCTCCCCGGTTGCGCGGGATGGGGTCAAAACGGGCGGAACTCTGGGTTCCTTCGCTGGTCGGAGGCCCTGTGGCGCCTTGACTTCTGACCCCGCATCAGGGTGTCCACCCGAACGGGTGAGTGGTGAGTAACCCCACAAATCCCCGGTTCCATTGGGATTTTCGGACATCCGTGGGCCAAGATCCCTGACTGACGACAAGCCCCCGCCATCAGAGGCGGGGCGGTCCGGGCGGACGCCGAGTCCTGCCGCCGCCCGGATGACCGGTCGACAGGAGTGCACCGGCAGGAGTGGAGGACCCGAGCACGACGGGCAGCCGGAACGGTTCCCTCGTACTTCCGTACGCATGTGCGTACGGCCGGACGAGCGACACCGGGCCGAGCGGCCCTTGGGGTGAAGCCGTGGTGACACGGCCGGGCAACTTCGCCAGCCCGAATCCGACAGGTCATCCTTCACAGGCGGCTGACGAAGGGTTGCGCATGACTGCGCTCAATCGTGTCCCGTCGCTGATGGCACGCGCCGGTACGGCTTCGGCGTTCGCCATCGCCGCAGTGGGTGGCTCGATCGTGATCCCGGGTGTCGCCTCCGACGCCTCGGCGGCCACGCACGCGACGAAGGCACTTCAGGTCGCGGCCTCCAAGAAGGGTGCTCCGTACAAGTACGGGGCGACCGGTCCGAAGAGGTTCGACTGCTCCGGGCTCACGCAGTACTCGTTCAAGAAGGCGGGCAAGAAGCTGCCGCGCACCGCGGCGCAGCAGTACAACAAGACCCGTCACATCTCCGCGGGCAGCCGCAAGGCCGGGGACCTCGTGTTCTTCCACTCGGGGTCGAACGTCTACCACGTGGGCATTTACGCGGGCAAGGGCAAGATCTGGCACTCCCCGAAGACCGGGGACGTGGTGCGCCTCCAGAAGATCTGGACCAAGAGCGTCTGGTACGGCCGGGTCAAGTGATCTCCCGGGGCGGTGGCGGCGACCTGACGCGCTCCCACCGCCCCGGGAACTCCGCAAGCCCCGCCGGGCCCCCGGCACGCCCTCCACGGGGCGCGTGGGGGCCCTTCGCGGTCTCCGGGGCCGCACGAGGCCAGGCAGGACCGCACGCGAGGCTCAGGCAGGACCGCACAAGGCTCAGCGGGGCCGTACGGGACTCAAGGCCGCCGCGGGACGCTCACGGGCCGTCCTGGCGTCCCACCGCCGTGACGGGCCGCACGGTGGCCGTCCAGGGCAGCTCGATGGAGACCGTCTTGCCGCCCTCGCCCGTGGGGCGCACCCGCAGCTTCCCGCCGTGCTCCACCGCGAGCCAGCGGATGATCACCATGCCCCGGCCGTTGTCCTGCTGGACGGCGGCCGGCAGGCGGCGGGGGAAGCGCGGGTGACTGTCGGTCACCCCCACCCGCAGCCACGCGTCCCGGTCGAGGACCACGCCGACCGTGAAGGTGGGCGACTGCCCGAAGGTGTGCTGCACGGCGTTGGTGGCGAGTTCCGACACGATCAGCCGAACGGTGTCGGCGAGTTCCGCGTCGGCGGGCAGACCCCACTCCGCGAGGGTGTCGAGGACGTAAGCGCGGGCGGCGCGCACCGAGGCGGGATCGCTCGGCAGGGTGACGGATGCTTCCAGGTGGTCTGCCATGGCGACGTCGTCCTTCGTCTCACGCAATTCCCGCGCTCGTCCGAGGCCGGAACCGGACACGGAACGAAGGGTTCGAGTACGGTCCCGGACTGGTGCTTCGTCGCCAGAGTGCCATCACGGGACAGGCCGCGGGGAGCGATCCACCAAGATGTGCATATATCTGTCGCTCGATGCGGTGAACTCCGCCGGTGTGGAGCATCCGGGGGCGGCCCGGAGGCAGTAGGGAGAGAGCCATGCAGCACGGTCCCGCGGTGCGCCGCCGGAAACTGGGCGCGGAACTGCGGTCGCTGCGCTCGCGCGCGGGACTCACCAGTGGCGAGGCGGCCCGCCTGGTGGGCTGGCACCAGTCGAAAGTGAGCCGCATCGAGACCGGCACCAGCGGTGCGAAACCGGCCGATGTGCGGTTACTCCTCGACGCCTACGCCGTGCACGACCCCCATCTGCGGCAGGTGATGCTCGCGTTGGCCGGATCGGTCGACGGCGACGGGGCGGGCCGCGAGCACTGGTGGCACGCCTACCGGGGCGTCCTGCCGCCCGCCTACCGGGACTTCATCAGCCTGGAGTCGCAGGCCAGGGCGATGCGCACGCTGGAGACGACGGTCGTGCCGGGGCTGCTCCAGACCCCGGCGTACGCGCGCGCGGTGACCCGGGCGGCGGTCGAGGGGGTCGACGGGGACTGGCTGGACACGCTCGTCGAGGTGCGGATGGCGCGGCAGGACGTGCTGCGCGCGCAGCCGCCCCTGAAGCTGAGCGCGGTGCTCGACGAGGCGGTCCTGAAGCGGGAGATCGGCGGCCCCGAGGTGATGGCCGAACAGCGGGAACGGCTGGTCGAGGCGGCGCAGTTGCCCCAGGTGCAGCTCCAGGTGCTGCCGTTCTCGGCGGGTGCGCACATCGGCGTCACCGGGCCTTTCGTTATCTTCTCATTTTCGAGCACTTCTGATTTGGATGTGGTGGTTCTCGACCACTTGACGAGTAGCCTCCATCTCGAACGGAAAGAAGACCTCCGTGCCTACGCGGAGGCCTTCGACGCCCTTCGGGCGCACGCCCTCTCGCCCGAGGAATCCCTCGCACATCTCGCCGGAACCGCAGCCGGACCACCTCGCCGCGACGGGTGACGGCGCGTAAGGAGGCACCATGACCACGTCGCCCCGGCACGCCCCCGTACGCCCCTCGCCCCGGGCGTGCGTCCCCCCGCAGGCCGCCGCGGGTCTGCGGTGGCGGCGCAGCAGTTACAGCACCGGAGCCAACAACTGCGTCGAGACGGCCCGTCCGGCCGCCGGTCCCTGGGCCGGACTGCTCGCCGTACGCGACTCCAAGGACCCGGCCGGTCCCGCGCTGCTCTTCACCGCCGCGAGCTGGACGGACTTCACCGCCGCGCTCCGCTGAACCCCGCTTCCCGCGGCCCCGGCTCCCCGGCCGACGGCAGGGCTCAGGGCCGTGCCGCGTCGATGACCCGTACGGCGTGGGCGATCTGTTCCCCGGTGAGGTCCGCGCGGGCGGTCAGCCGCAGCCGGGAGACGCCGTCGGGCACGGACGGCGGGCGGAAGCACCCCACGGCGACGCCCGCCGCCCGGCAGTCCGCCGCCCAGCGCACCGCCGCCTCCGGGGACGGCGCCCGTACGGAGACGACCGCCGCGTCCGGGCGGACGGCCTCCAGACCGGCCGCCGTCAGCCGGGTGTGCAGCTCGGTCGCGACCGCCCGCGCGCGGGCCGCGCGCTCCGGCTCGCGCGTGAGGACGCGCAGCGCGGCGAGCGCGGCGCCCGCCGCCGCCGGGGCGAGACCGGTGTCGAAGATGAACGTCCGCGCGGTGTTGACCAGATGGTCGATCACGCGCGCGGGACCGAGCACCGCGCCGCCCTGGGCGCCCAGCGCCTTGGAGAGGGTGACCGTGACGACCACGTCGTCCGCGCCCGCGAGTCCGGCCGCGTGCGGCGCGCCCCGGCCGCCGTCGCCGAGGACGCCGAGCCCGTGCGCGTCGTCGACGACGAGACCGGCGCCGCGCTCCCGGCACACGGCGGCGAGGGCGGCGAGCGGGGCGGCGTCGCCGTCGACCGAGAAGACCGTGTCGGAGACCGCGACCGCCGGGCCGTCGTGCGTGGCGAGCGCCTTGCGGACGGCGTCCGGGTCGGCGTGCGCGACGACCTGGGTGGTGGCGCGGGCCAGTCGGCAGCCGTCGATGAGCGAGGCGTGGTTGCCCGCGTCGGAGACGAGGAGCGAGCCGTGCGGGGCGAGCGCGGTGACCGCGGCGAGGTTGGCGGCGTAGCCGGAGGAGAGCACCAGGGCCGCCTCGGCGCCGCAGAACGCGGCCAGCTCGCGTTCCAGTTCGGCGTGGAGCGCGGTGGAACCGGTCACCAGCCGGGAGCCGGTGGCGCCGCCGCCCCAGGCGCGGGCGGCGCGCGCGGCGCCCTCGGTGACCTCGGGGTGGCGGGTGAGTCCCAGGTAGTCGTTGCCCGCCAGGTCCAGCAGCGGCGAGTCGGCCGGGCGGGGGCGCAGCGTCCGGACGAGTCCGGCCCGGCGGCGCACCTCCGCCTGCTCGTCGATCCAGCCGAACGCCATGGGTCGCCCCCCGGAAGATTTGTAGGCAGTGCACAGACACTAGCGGGCCGTCGCCCCGTCCATGATGTGGCGATACCCACACCTCGGATGGCTTCTGTTGTACGAACTCTCCTTGGCCCGGAACGGTCCGGTAGGACAGGATCGGCTCTCATGGACCTGCTGAACACGCTGGTGGACAAGGGGCTTCGGCGCGAGCTGCCGACCCGCGAGGAGGCGCTGGCCGTACTGGCCACGTCCGACGACGACCTGCTCGACGTGGTGGCCGCGGCCGGCAAGGTACGGCGGCACTGGTTCGGGCGCCGGGTGAAACTCAACTACCTCGTCAACCTGAAGTCGGGCCTGTGCCCGGAGGACTGCTCGTACTGTTCCCAGCGGCTGGGTTCCACCGCGGGGATCCTCAAGTACACCTGGCTCAAGCCCGACGAGGCCTCGAAGGCCGCCGCGGCGGGGCTGGCCGGGGGCGCCAAGCGGGTCTGCCTGGTGGCCAGCGGGCGCGGTCCGACCGACCGGGACGTGGCCCGGGTCTCCGAGACCATCAGGACCATCAAGGACGAGAACGAGGGCGTCGAGGTCTGCGCGTGCCTCGGGCTGCTCTCGGACGGCCAGGCGGAGCGGCTGCGCGAGGCGGGCGCCGACGCCTACAACCACAACCTGAACACGTCCGAGGGGACGTACGCGGGCATCACGACCACCCACACGTACGCCGACCGGGTGGAGACGGTGCAGCGGGCGCACGCGGCCGGGCTGTCGGCCTGCTCGGGGCTGATCGCGGGCATGGGCGAGTCCGACGCGGACCTCGTGGACGTCGTGTACTCCCTGCGGGAACTCGACCCGGACTCCGTCCCGGTGAACTTCCTGATCCCGTTCGAGGGCACCCCGCTGGCGAAGGAGTGGAACCTCACCCCGCAGCGCTGCCTGCGCATCCTCGCCATGGTCCGGTTCGTCTGCCCGGACGTGGAGGTCCGTATCGCGGGCGGCCGTGAGGTGCACCTGCGCACGATGCAGCCGCTCGCGCTGCACCTCGCCAACTCGATCTTCCTCGGCGACTACCTCACCAGTGAGGGCCAGGCGGGCAAGGCCGACCTCGACATGATCGCCGACGCCGGGTTCGAGGTGGAGGGCGCGGGCGAGGTCACGCTGCCCGAGCACCGGGCCACCGCCGGGGGCGGGGGCTGCGGGTCGGCGGAGACGGCCGGGTGCGGGTCGCACGCGGGCGGGGGCTGCGGGTCCCACGGCGACGCGGGGGCGGCGGACGGCGCCGCCGAGGCGGGCGCCGGGGGCGGCTGCGGGCCGTGCGGTACGCCGTCGGCCGCGCCGCGGCCGGTGGAGACCGCAGGTGCCGTGGCGACCGGCGGTGCCGTGGAGACGGCCGGTGCGGCGGAGCCGGTGGCCGCGCCGTCCGGGGGTCCCCGGACGGACCTGGTCGCCGTCCGGCGCCGGGGCGCGGGAACGGATCTCGCGCCGAATGCCTGAGCACGACCTGAACGGCACCACGGGACCGGGGGCGGACCCGACCGCCCCCGGCCTCGCCGCGACCGGGCTGGGCGTGCCGGAGCTGCTGGATCTGGACCGGCGCCACGTGTGGCATCCGTACGGGCCGATGCCGGGCCGGGCCGAACCGCTCGTCGTGGAGTCGGCGAGCGGGGTCCGGCTGCGGCTCGCCGACGGCTCCGGGGAGCTGGTCGACGGGATGTCGTCCTGGTGGTCGGCGATCCACGGCTACCGCCACCCGGTGCTCGACGCGGCGGCGCGGGCGCAGCTCGACCGGATGAGTCACGTCATGTTCGGCGGGCTCACCCACGAGCCCGCCGTCCGCCTGGCGAAGCTCCTTGTCGACATGTCGCCCGAGGGGCTGGAGCATGTCTTCCTGGCCGACTCGGGGTCGGTGTCGGTCGAGGTGGCGCTCAAGATGTGCCTCCAGTACTGGCGTTCGCTCGGCCGCCCCGGCAAGCGGCGGCTGCTGACCTGGCGGGGCGGCTACCACGGCGACACCTGGCAGCCGATGTCGGTGTGCGACCCGGACGGCGGCATGCACGACCTGTGGACCGGGGTGCTGCCCGTGCAGGTCTTCGTGGGCGCGCCGCCCGAGGAGTACGACGAGGCGTACGCGCGGGAGCTGCGGGCGGCCGTCGCCGCGCACGCCGACGAGCTGGCCGCGGTGATCGTGGAGCCGGTGGTGCAGGGCGCGGGCGGGATGCGGTTCCACTCCCCCGCCTATCTGCGGGTGCTGCGGGAGGCGTGCGACGCGCACGACGTGCTGCTGGTGTTCGACGAGATCGCCACCGGCTTCGGGCGCACGGGCGCGCTGTTCGCGGCGGAGCACGCCGGGGTGACGCCCGACGTGATGTGTGTCGGGAAGGCGCTGACCGGCGGCTATCTGACGATGGCGGCGACGCTGTGCACGGCGCGGGTCGCCGCGGGCATCGCGCGGGGCGAGGTGCCGGTGCTGGCGCACGGGCCGACGTTCATGGGCAACCCGCTCGCGGCGGCCGTCGCCTGCGCCTCGGTGGAGCTGCTGCTCGGGCAGGACTGGCGGGCGGAGGTGAAGCGGATCGAGGCCGGGCTGCGGGAGGGTCTGGCCCCGGCGGCGGAGCTGCCCGGCGTGCGGGACGTGCGCGTCCTGGGCGCGATCGGGGTGGTCCAGCTCGACCGGCCCGTGGACATGGCGGCCGCCACCGCGGCGGCCGTCCGCGAGGGCGTGTGGCTGCGGCCGTTCCGCGACCTCGTCTACACGATGCCGCCGTACGTCACGGACGACGCGGACCTGGCACGGATCGCGCGCGCGGTGTGCGCCGCCGCGCGGGAGGGATGAGCATGCCGATCCTGGTGATCACGGGGACGGGCACGGAGGTCGGCAAGACCGTCACCACGGCGGCCGTGGCCGCCGCCGCGGTCGCGGCGGGCCGCTCGGTCGCCGTGCTGAAGGCCGCGCAGACCGGTGTACGGCCGGACGAGCCCGGCGACGCCGCGGAGGTCGCGCGGTTGGCGGGCGGGGTGACGACCGCCGAACTGGCCCGCTATCCCGAGCCGTTGGCGCCCGCGACGGCGGCCCGGCGGGCCGGGGCGCCGACGGTGGGCCCGCGGGAGATCGCGGAGGCGGCGACGAAGCTGGCGGCCTCGCACGATCTGGTGCTCGTGGAGGGGGCGGGCGGTCTGCTGGTCCGCTTCGACGAGCACGGCGGGAACCTGGCGGACGCGGCGGCGCTGCTGCGGGCGCCGGTGCTGGTGGTGGCGACGGCGGGGCTCGGCACCCTCAACACCACCGAGCTGACGGCCCGTGAACTGCGGTCGCGTGAGGTGGAGTTGCTGGGCGTGGTGATCGGTTCCTGGCCCGACTCCCCCGATCTGGCGATGCGGTGCAACGTCACCGACCTGCCCGAGGTGGCCGCCGCCCCGCTGCTGGGTGTCGTCCCCGCCGGGGTGGGCTCCCTCGATCCCGCCGACTTCCGTACGTCGGCGCCGGGTTGGCTCGCGCCCCGGCTGGACGGGGTGTGGGCGGCGGAGGCGTTCCGGCGCCGGGCGGCACTGTAGGAACGGCGCTCCAGGAAGGCCGGGCGGCACCCCTGAGGGCGCCCGAGCGGCGGGGTCAGTCTCCGTACTCGGCCAGCAGGCGGACCAGTTCGATGCGGGAGCGGATGCCCAGGCGGGTGAAGACGCCGCGCAGGTGGTGGTCGATGGTGCGCGGGCTGAGGGCGAGGCGGGCGGCGATCTCGCGGTTGGTGGCGCCCTCGGCGGCCATCCGCGCGACCAGTGACTGCTGGGCGGTCAGGGGCTGTCGGGCGGTCGGGCGGGTCCGTCCGCCGTCCGGGGCGGGGCAGGTGGCCGCCGGGGAGCCGAGGGCGCGCAGTTCGGCGCGGGCCCGGTCGGCCCAGTCGCGGGCGCCCGCGGCCTCGCACGCCTCCAGGGCGCCGTGCAGCCGCTCGCGGGCCTCGGTGCGGTGTCTGAGTCTGCGCAGCGCGCCGCCGAACAGCAGCTCGGTGCGGGCGCGTTCGAGGGCGCGGGTGCCATGGGCGTGGAGGGCGAGCGCGGCCCGGTAGTGGTCGACGGCCTCGGCGCCGGGGGCGAGCAGGGCGCGGCAGCGGGCGCTGAGGGCGAGGTCGTCGGGGCTGCGGACGGCGGCGGCCCAGCGGTCGTAGGCGGCGTGCGCGGTGCGGGCGGCCCGCAGGTCGCCGGTGCGGACGGCGGCCTCCACGTAGTGCGGGACGGCCAGGTGGCGGATCGCGGGGTGGCCGAGGCCGGGTCCGGCGGCGGCGAGGGCGCGCAGCCGGGCCGCGGCGGCGTCGAAGCGGCCCCGCCCGAGGTCCAGCAGGGCGAGGGCCCACTGGGCGAGCGCGGCGGGCAGTCCGAGGCCGTGCCCGAGGGCGTACGAGCGGGCCGCGGCGGCGCGTTCACGACAGACGTCGGCGTCTCCGGTGAGCGCCGCGAACAGCGCGAGGGCGGCCTGGAGGTGCGCGGCGCCGGTGTCCTGGCCGGTGAGGTGGGCCTGGCGCAGGGCGTCGAGGGCGGCGGCCTCGGCGGTGCGGGGGCGGCCGGTCCAGAAGTCGGCGTAGGCGCGGAACTCCAGGGCCTGGGAGACCGCGGGGACCTGGCCGAGGGCGCGGCCCGCCGCGGTGGCCCGCCGGGTGCCGTCGGCCGCGCGGCGGTGGTCGCCGAGGAACAGCGCGGCGATGCCCGCGTGGACCAGGAGGGTCGGGTCGTCGTCGGGCGCGGACCGGGCGGCCGTCTCCAGCAGGTTCCGGGCGTCGGCGTAGCGGCCCTCGACGGCCGCCGCCAGCCCGCCGAGCACGCCGGGCGGCTCGACGCCCAGCCGTCCGGCGACCCGTACGGCCTCCCGGCACCGGGCGAGGTCACCGGTGTAGAGGGCGGCCTCGGTGGCGCGGGCGAGGAGTCCGGGGGCGGTGAGGTCGGGGGCGGTGAGGTCGGGGGTGCGGGGGACGGTGGTGGGCGGGGTGGCGGCTCGGGGGGTCGCCCGTACGTCGTGTCGTTCAGCCCCCATGTCGGCCCCCGCCTCGGCCGTCGGCCGGGCGGCGGCGGTGAGCAGGGCGTCGAAGGCGTCCTCGGCGTGGCCGGTGCGCAGGGCCAGGACGGCGGCGAGGGCGTCGGAGGGACCCGCGGGGGTGCGGGCGGCGAGGAGGCGGGCCCGGTTGCCGTCGCCCGCGCTCCAGGCGTCGGCGGCGGCGCGGGCGAGCAGCCGGGAGCGTTCGCGCGGGTCGGCGCTGAGGGCTGCCGCGCGTTCGGTGAGCGCCCCGGACAGCGCGGGGTCGCCGGTGGCGCGGGCCTGCGCGGCGGCGGCCGTCAGCTCCGCGGTGAGCCGCCCGCTGGGGCCGAGCGCGCCCGCGCCCCGGTGCCAGGACCGGTGGACGGCCTCGGCCGGTGCGCGCAGCACGCGGGCGAGCAGCCGGTGGGCGTCGCGGCGGTCGGCCGGGGACGCCGCCTCGTAGACGGCCGTACGGGTCCAGGGGTCGATGAAGCGGACGCCGTCGGCGGTGGCGTGGGCGAGTCCGGCGTTCTCGGCGGCGTCGAGGCAACGGGTGTCGAGGCGGGCGGCGGCGACGGCGCGCGGGAAGGCGTGCCCGGCGGGGTGCGGGCCGGCGGTGGAGTGCGGGGTGGTGGCGGGCTGCTGGTCGGCGGCGGCGAGCAGGAGCAGACGGCGGGTGTCGTCGGGGAGGGCGCGCAGGGCGCGGCGGCGGGCGCGCAGCACCTGCGGGGCGAGGTCGGCGGGTTCGACGGGCAGCGGGTCGTGTCCGGCGGCCTGGCGGTCGGTGAGGCGGGCGGCGAGTTCGGCGGCGGCGCGCGGGTCGCCGTGGACGAGGCGAAGGACCCGGACGCGGACGCGTTCGGGGAGCGCGGACGCCGGACGCGCGGACGCCGGGCGTACGGGCGGGGCCGGTAAGTGCGGTGGCGAAGTGCGGCCGAGAGGTGGGGGGTTCACCGGGGTCACCACTCAACTGAGCTTATCGACAGATTACTTGGCCGGGGAAGACCGGCGATTTCACCGATGCGGGGGGCGGTCGGCGGGCCGGAGACTCCTGGCGACCACGCCGGACTCTCCTGGCGTCCCCACCCGTCTCGGGAGGCTTCATGCAGCGCCACCAGCGCCGCTTCGCCGCGGCCCTGTCGGCCGTGCTCTCCGCGCTCCTCGTCTCGCTCACGCTGTGCGCGTCCCCGGCGCGGGCGGCGGACCGCGACCCGATCGTGTTCGTGCACGGCATCAGCAGTGACCGCGGCAGCTGGGACGACTGGCTCGGGTTCTTCGCGGCGGACGGCTACCCGGCGGCCGAGCTGGACGCCTCCTCGTACACCTGGGACAAGTCGAACGTCGTCGCCGCCCGCGAGGTCGCGACGGTGGTGCAGAACGTGCTGGCGCGGACCGGCGCGCGCAAGGTGGACATCGTCGCGCACTCGATGGGCGTGATGAGTTCGCGCTACTACCTCAAGAACCTGGGCGGGACGGCGTACGTGGACGACTACGTCTCCGTCGCGGGGACCAACCACGGGACGTCGATCGCGTACGTGTGCGGCTGGCTGTACCCGTCCTGCGCCGAGATGCAGCCGGGCAGCGCGTTCCTCAACGCGCTGAACGCCGGGGACGAGACGCCGGGCGACGTGAACTACGGCAGCTTCTGGTCGCACTGCGACGAGGGGATCAACCCGGACTCCTCGGCGCTGCTGAGCGGCGCGGTCAACGTCGACGTCGGCTGCGTCGGGCACACCGCCACCAACAACGACCGGGGCGTGTACGAGCGGGTGCGGGACTTCGTGCGGTAGCCGGTGCGCCGGCCGGGCGGCTCTGGCCCGTGGCCCGACTCCCTTGTGCGGCACGGGAGTCGGGCCACGGGCAGGGTGCGGGGCGCGCGGTCAGCGGCTCCAGCGGTGCAGTTCGCGGGTGATGTCGCGGACCGTCGCCTCGCCGTTCTTCACCAGCCGGGCGAGATCGCGGACCTGCTCGGGCGAGGTGGCGACCTTCAGGCCGCTGGCCACCAGGTAGGCGTAGGCCACGGCGCAGGCGAAGAGGGCGTTGGAGCGCTCCAACGCGGGCACGTGGAGCAGGAGTTGGAGCAGGGCGGCGGCGCGGGCCTGCGGGGTGTCGTAGACCGGGACGTCGAAGATCTCGGCGTCGTGCCGGGCCACCGCCGCGACCAGGGCGCCCCAGTCGGTGACCTGGGGGTCACCCGGCGTCTTCTGCTCGGCGATCATCAGCAGCCAGGCGAGGTCGATCGTGAGGTCGCTCAACGGGTCAGCGGCCCGCCGCGGCGGTACCGGGCGCGCCGGGCTCGCGGACACCGGGCTCGTGGACACCGCCCTCGCGGGCGGTGCCGAACTCCTCGGCGAAGACGTTCTCGTACTGCCGCATGAAGTCGGCGGCGGCCTCGACGAAGGTCGCGCCCGCCTCGCCGGTGTCCTGCCGGACGAGTTCCTCGATGTAGCGGTTGACGCTCATGCCGCGCGCGGTGGCGCGCTCCCGGGCGGCCCTGGCCGTGCCCTCGTCCACGCGTACGTTCAGCTGGGTCTTCGCCATACCTCGAAGCTAGCGCCGATGTGCTAGCACCGGCAAGGCGGGTCCGGTACCGAAAAGGGATACCGGGTGTGGGGCGGGTCACACTACGCTCGGCCGGGACGACGAGTCGGCACATCCCCGTGAGCGAGGAGTCCAGCCGTGTCCGCATCCGCTGCGCAGCACCGCCCCGGGCGGGCCCCGGACGGCGGTGCGGCGGCCCGTGCCCGCGCCCTGACGAAGGCCTACGGGACCGGTGAGACGACCGTCCTGGCCCTGGACTCGGTGGACGTGGACGTCGCCCGCGGCCGGTTCACGGCGGTGATGGGCCCGTCCGGCTCGGGGAAGTCCACGCTGATGCACTGCCTGGCCGGGCTGGACACCGTCTCGGCCGGACAGGTGTGGCTCGGCGACACCGAGATCACCGGGCTGAAGGACCGGGAGCTGACCCGGCTGCGGCGGGACCGGATCGGGTTCATGTTCCAGTCGTTCAATCTGATCCCGACGCTGACGGCGGCCGAGAACATCACGCTGCCGATGGACATCGCGGGCCGCGCCCCCGACCGGGAGTGGCTGGACCGCGTCATCGACACGCTCGGGCTGCGCGACCGGCTCGGGCACCGGCCGTCGCAGTTGTCCGGCGGGCAGCAGCAGCGGGTGGCGTGCGCCCGCGCGCTCGCCTCCCGGCCGGAGCTGATCTTCGCGGACGAGCCGACCGGCAACCTGGACTCGCGGGCGGGCCTGGAGGTGCTGTCGTTCCTGCGGGAGGCGGTCGACGGGCTCGGGCAGACCGTCGTCATGGTCACCCACGACCCGGGCGCCGCCGCCCACTCCGACCTGGTGCTCTTCCTCGCGGACGGCAGGATCGTCGACGAGATGGAGCGGCCCTCGGCGGACGCGGTGCTGGAGCGGATGAAGCGGTTCGACCTGGTGCGGGCGCAGGCCGCCGGTCCGGCGGCGGGGCCCGGGACGGCTCCGACGGCAGGCCCGGCGGCAGGCCCGGCGGCGGGTCCGGTGGCGGGTCCGGCCGTCGAGGAGGGCTGACCGGGTGCTCAAGGCGACCCTGCGCAGTTTCCTCGCGCACAAGGGACGGCTGCTGCTGTCCGCGCTCGCCGTCGTGCTGTCGGTGGCGTTCGTCGCGGGCTCGCTGATCTTCTCCGACACGGTGGGCCGCACGTTCGACCGGCTCTTCGCGTCGACGGCGGCGGACGTGACGGTGCAGCCCCGCGACGACCTCACCTCCTCGGTGCCCAGCGGCGCCGTGCAGACCCTGCCCGCGTCCCTCGCGCGGACGGTGGCCGCCGTGCCGGGCGTGGCGGACGCGCACGCCGACGTCAGCGTGGAGAACATCACCGTCGTCGACCGGCGCAACGAGTCCGTCGGCCCCACCACGGGCGCGCCCACCCTCGCCACCGACTGGTACGTCACCGACCGCAGCGCCGTCGAACTGACCTCGGGCCGGACCCCGCGCGGCGCGGGCGAGGCCGTCCTCGACGCCGACACCGCCGACCGCGCCGACGTCCGCACCGGCGACACGCTCACCGTGCTGGCGCAGCCCGGATCGTTCCGGGTCGAGATCGTCGGCATCGCCACCTTCCGCACCACCAACCCCGGCGCCGCCCTCGTCTACCTCGACCCGGCGGTGGCCGCCGCACGGCTGCTGGGCTCCGCCGACCGGGCGACGTCGGTGTCGGTCGAGGCGGCGCCCGGAGTGAGCGACGAGGAGCTGAAGGGGCGGGTCGCCGCCGCCGTGGGCACCGGCCCCTACGAGGTGCGGACCGCCGACGAGCAGGCGAAGTCCGCGGCCGAGGACCTGGGCGGCTTCCTCGACGTCATCAAGTACGTGATGCTCGGCTTCGCCGGGATCGCCGTCCTGGTGGGCGTCTTCCTGATCGTCAACACCTTCTCGATGCTGATCGCCCAGCGCACCCGCGAACTGGGTCTGCTGCGCGCGCTCGGCGCCGACCGCCGCCAGGTGCGGCGCTCCGTCCTCACCGAGGCGGTCCTGCTGGGCCTGGTCGGCTCCACCGTCGGCCTCGCCGCCGGGATCGGACTCGCAGCCGGACTGATCCGCCTCATGAGCGCGTTCGGCATGAACCTCAGCACCGCCGAGATGGTCGTCGGCTGGGGAACCCCCGTGGCGGCCTACGTCGTCGGCGTCGGCGTCACCTTCGTCGCCGCGTACCTGCCCGCCCGGCGCGCGGCGGGCGTGTCGCCGATGGCGGCGCTCGCGGACGCCGAGGTCGCGGGCGTCGGACGGCCGCTGCGGGTGCGCGCGGTCGCCGGAGCCGTCGTGGGCGCGCTCGGCGCGGCGGCCCTGGCGGGCTGCGCCGCCGCATCCCGCACCGCGACCGCGTCCTCCCTGCTGGGGCTCGGCGTCGTCCTCACCCTCGTCGCCACCGTCGTCGCCGGACCCCTCCTGGTCCGGCCCGTCATCCGGGTGCTCGGCGCGGCCTTCCCCGCCGTGTTCGGCGCCGTCGGCCGCATGAGCCGCCGCAACGCCCTGCGCAACCCGCGCCGCACCGGCGCCACGGCGTCCGCGCTGATGGTGGGACTCGCGCTGGTGGGCGGCATGTCGGTGGCGAGCGCCTCCATGTCGACATCCTTCGACCAGCAGATCGACCAGACGCTCGGCGCCGACTTCGTCGTCCAGAACGCCAACTTCACCCCCTTCTCCCGCGAGGTCACCGACGCGGTCCGCGCCACCGACGGCGTCGGCCTCGTCGTACGGCAGCGGTTCGCGCCCGTCGCGCTGCGGCTGCCCGACGGCGACCGCGTCGAGACGACCGCGGCGGGCTACGACGACCAGGTCGACGACGTCGCCCACGTCACCTACGCCCGCGGCGACACCGCCGCCGCCCTCGCCGACGGGGCGCTCGGCATGGACGTCGACTTCGCCGAGGACCACGGCGTGCGCGTCGGCAGCGTGCTGCCCGTCGAGTTCCCCGGCGGACGCACCGGGTCCTACCGCGTCGGCGCCCTCACCGACCAGGAGGCCACCGAGGGCCCCGGCATGCAGGGCGGCGTCTTCTTCGGCATCGCCACGATCGAACGCGAGATCCCCGGCGGCCAGGAGTCCGGGCTGTACGTCAACGCGGCACCCGGCACCGGCGCCGACACGCTGCGGCCCCGGCTGGAGCGCGCCCTCGACCCGTATCCGCAGGTCCAGGTCCGCGACCAGGCCGACTACAAGGAACTCGTCCACGACCAGATCGCGGTCCTGCTCTACCTCGTCTACGCCCTCCTCGGCCTCGCGATCGTCATCGCCGTCCTCGGCGTCGTCAACACCCTCGCCCTGTCCGTCGTCGAACGGACCCGCGAGATCGGGCTGCTGCGCGCCATCGGACTCAGCAGACGGCAGCTACGGCGCATGATCCGCCTGGAATCGGTCGTCATCGCCGTCTGCGGCGCCCTCCTCGGCCTCGCCCTCGGCCTCGTCTGGGGCGTCTGCGTCCAGCAGATCCTCGCCCTCCAGGGCATGACCGCCCTCACGATCCCCTGGGGCACGATCGTCGCCGTCGTCCTCGGCTCCGCCGTGATCGGCGTGGTGGCGGCACTGCTGCCCGCGCTGCGGGCGTCCCGGATGAACGTGCTGGGGGCCATCGCCCACGAGTAGCTCCGCTGGTGGGGCGGTTGGGTGCGCTGTTGGAGGGGGGGTTGGAGAAGTGCGGGTGTTGGTGTGGGCGTTGTGGGGGCTGCCGCCCCCACGCCCCCGCTGTCGGCCCTGAAGGGGCCTCGTCCTCAAACGCCGGACGGGCTGAAAGAGGAGGTGCCTGGGGCGTCCGGACGCCGGAGGAGCTACCAGGCGGCCCGTCCCGTCCGGAGTGTGGAATGTTCGGTTTCTCCGGGGCGGGGGTGCTGGGGTCGGGGTATGGATGACTCTCTTCGTGCTGGTGGGCTGCGGGTGCGGGCCGCCACCGCCGACGACCTCGACCATGTGCTGTCCTTCTGGAAGGGCGCCGCCGAGGGGGCCAGCATCAGTGACGATCTCGACGGGGTGGCGCGGCTCGTCGGGCGGGACCCGGGGGCGCTGCTCCTCGCGGAGCGGGACGGTGTGCTGGTGGGGACCGTGATCGCGGGGTTCGACGGGTGGCGGTGCCATCTGTACCGGCTGGCGGTGCGGGCGGATCTGCGGCGGCAGGGGATCGGGACGGCGCTGCTCGCCGCCGCCGAGGAACGCTTCGTACGGCTGGGCGGGCGGCGGGCCGACGCGATGGTGCTGACGCGGAACGCCCGCGCGCACCATGCCTGGCGTGCGGCGGGGTACACGCCCGAGGAGCACTGGCGGCGCTGGGTGCGGCCGCTGGGCGGCTGAACCGGCACCACCGGTTACCCTTTGCCGACCCTTTACCCTGAGGAGGCCGGTCGTGCCGCCGGTCCCGTCACCGGCCCCGACCGGCCGTACCGGTCCCCGCCGGTTCCCCGAGCACCAGAAAGGTGTGAGCGTCCGCCCATGGGCGAGCCTCCCAGTACCCGACGCCTTCGACGTCGCGCGATCCTCCCCGCCCTGTCCGATCATGGGACGGAGGTGAACCGATGATCGAAGTACTCCTTCTGCTGGTGGCGATCCTGCTGTCGCTCGCGTGCGGTGCGTTCGTCGCCGCGGAGTTCTCCCTGACCACCGTCGAACGCGGCGAGCTGGAGCGGGCCGTCGAGCGCGGCGAGCGCGGCGCGGCCGGGGCCCTCAAGGCCGTGCGCCAGCTGACCTTCCAGCTCTCCGGCGCCCAGCTCGGCATCACCGTCACCAACCTGGTGGTCGGCATGCTCGCCGAGCCGTCGATCGCCAAGCTGATCTCCGGTCCGCTGGAGGCGGTCGGGCTGTCGTCGGGCGCGGCGAGTTCCCTCGCCCTGGTGCTGGGCACGGCCCTGTCGACGGTGTTCCTGATGGTCGTCGGCGAGCTGGTGCCGAAGAACTGGGCGATCTCCACCCCGCTGGCCGTGGCCAAGCGGGTCGGCAACGCGCAGCGCTGGTTCAGCGCCGCGTTCCGCCCCTTCATCACGCATCTCAACAACACCGCCAACCGGGTGGTGCGCCGCTTCGGCCTGGAGCCCGCCGAGGAGCTGGCCACCGCGCGCAGCCCCCAGGAGCTGGCGGCGCTGGCCCGGCACTCCGCCAAGGAGGGCGCCCTGGAGGCGGACACCGCCGAGCTGTTCGTCCGCACACTGAACCTGGCCGACCTGACGGCGGAGAACGTGATGACCCCGCGCGTCCAGGTCATCGCCCTCGACGCGCAGGCGACCTGTGAGGACGTGGCCAACGCGACGCGCGCGACGGGCCTGTCCCGCTTCCCGGTGTTCCGGGGCAACCTCGACACCGTCGTCGGCACCGCGCACATCAAGGACGTCCTCGCGGTCCCCGGCGACCGCCGCACCCGCGTCCCCGTCGCGGAGATCATGCGCGAACCCCTGCTGGTGCCCGAGTCGCTGACCGTGGACCGGCTGCTGGACCGGCTGTCGGGCCGGCGGACGATGGCCGTCGTCATCGACGAGTACGGCGGCACCGCGGGCGTGGCGACGCTGGAGGACATCGTCGAGGAGGTCGTCGGCGAGGTCCGCGACGAGCACGACCCGCACGAGTCGCCCGACCTGGCGCGCGCGGGCGTCGACGACGACGGGCGCCGCCTGTTCTCCGCCGACGGCGCCGCTCGCACCGACCAGCTCGCCCGCGTCGGCCTGCGCGCCCCCGACGGGCCGTACGAGACCCTCGCCGGGCTCGTCGCGACCGAGCTGGGACGCATCCCGGCCGTGGGCGACACCGTCGAGGTGGACGGCTGGCGGATGGACGTCGTGGACGCCTCCGGACGCCGCGCCGCCCGCGTCCTGCTGCACGCGCCCCTGCCCCACGACGACGAGGAGGACGGCGACGCCCGGAGCGGCGGGAGCGGTGCGGGCCGGGCCGACGGCGCGGCGAGCGCCGTACGGGAAGGCCCGGGGGACGGGAAGGGCGGTTCCGTGAGGAGCGGTCACAGGAGCGGTCACAGGAAGAGCGGCGCCGTGCAGAGCAGTGATGTGCGGAGCCAGGCGGAAGGGGCCGACCGATGACCGTCGTCCAGTTGCTGATCGGCCTGGCGACACTCGTCGTCAACGCCTTCTTCGTCGGCGCCGAGTTCGCGCTGATCTCCGTACGCCGCTCGCAGATCGAGCCGTACGCCGAGCAGGGCGACCGGCGCGCCAAGAGCGTGCTGTGGGGCCTCGAGCACGTGTCCGCGCTGATGGCCGCCGCCCAGCTCGGCATCACGCTGTGCACCCTGGTCCTCGGCGTGGTCGCGGAGCCCGCGATCGCGCACCTGCTGGAGCCGGTGTTCCACGCGGTCGGCGTGCCGTCCGGCGCGGGCCACGCCGTGTCCTTCGTGATCGCGCTGTCGCTGGCGACGTATCTGCACATGCTGCTCGGCGAGATGGTGCCGAAGAACATCGCGCTCGCCGAGCCGGTGCGGACCGCGCTGCTGCTGGGGCCGCCGCTGGTGACGCTGTCGCGTGCGCTGCGGCCGGTGATCTTCACCATCAACGCCTTCGCCAACGCGTTGCTGAAGCTGCTGCGGATCGAGACGAAGGACGAGGTCACCGCCACGTTCTCGGACGCGGAGCTGGCGCAGATCGTGCGGGACGCCGGGGAAGCCGGGCTCCTCGACGACCGGGCCCAGGAACGGCTGCACGACGCCCTGGAGCTGGGCAGCCGCCCGGTGCGGGACGTCGTCCTGCCACTGGAGCGGGTCGTCTACGCGCGCGTGGGCGTCACGCCCGACGAGCTGGAGCGGCTGGGCGCCGAGTCCGGGTTCTCCCGGTTCCCGGTGGTCGACGAGGGCCGCCGGATCGTGGGCTACCTGCACGTGAAGGACGCGCTGGACGCCTCGCCGCGGGACACCGCGTTCCCGGTGACGGAGCTGCGGCCCATCGCGCGCGTACGGGAGACGACGCCGCTGGACGACGTGCTCACCGCGATGCGCGGCAGCCGCACCCACCTCGCGGCCGTCCTCGGCTCCGACGGGCGGCTCGCCGGGGTGGTGACCATGGAGGACGTGCTGCGGGAGCTGTTCGGACAGCCCGAGCCCGCGTAGGCGCCTGGGCGCGCGTGGACGAGGGCCGGGGGCGGTCTGCATGGTGGCCCGGGGCGGTGGTCGGCACGGCGGCTGTCCCCCGGACCGGGGCCCCGGAGGCCGACCGACCGTCGGGTATGTGCTTCGGGTTACCATCTCAGACGCCATGCAGACGAACACCACACCCCCGTACTCCAGCCTGGTCGCGGTCGGCGACTCCTTCACCGAGGGCATGTCGGACCTGCTGCCCGACGGCACCTACCGCGGCTGGGCGGACCTGCTCGCGGGCCGGATGGCCGCCCGGACGCCCGGCTTCCGCTACGCGAACCTGGCGGTGCGCGGCAAGCTCATCGGCCAGATCGTCGACGAGCAGGTGCCGGTCGCCGCCGCGATGGGCGCCGACGTCATCACCCTGGTCGGCGGGCTCAACGACACCCTGCGCCCCAAGTGCGACATGGGGCGGGTGCGCGGGCTGCTCACCGAGGCCGTGGAACGGCTCGCGCCCGCCTGCAAGCAGCTCGTGCTGATGCGCAGCCCCGGCCGTGACGGTCCGGTGCTGCAACGCTTCCGGCCGCGCATGGAGGAGCTGTTCGCCTGCGTCGACGACCTCGCCGTCCGGCACGGCGCCCTCGTCGTCGACCTCTACGGCGCGCCGTCCCTCGCCGACCCCCGGATCTGGGACGTCGACCGGCTGCACCTCAACCCCGAGGGCCACCGCCGGGTCGCGGAGGCGGTGTGGCAGGTCCTCGGCCACGAGGCCGAGGACACCGAGTGGCGTACGCCGATGCCCGCCACCCTCCCGCCGGGCTGGGCGGCCCGCCGCATCGCCGACGCCCGCTTCACCCGGCAGTACCTCGTGCCCTGGATCAGCCGCCGCCTCACCGGCCGCTCCTCGGGCGACGGCCTGCCCGCGAAGCGCCCCGACCTGCTGCCGTACGACGTCGACCCGACCCCGCCGGTGGAGTGATTGGCGCGGACTCGGCGGTGACGGGCGCGGACTCGCCCGCCCGGCCCCTCCCCCGGTGCCCCCGGATGCGGGCGGGGCGACGCCCGCCGAGGCTGGGGGCATGGAATCCGTACCGTGTGTCGTCGTCTATCCGCCGGGCTCCGACGGCGGGCGCCGGGTGCGGGCCGGCGCCCACTTCCTGGGGATGGCGTACGGCCTGCTCGACGTGGTCGAGTTCCTGCGCGAGGCCGGGACGGACCTCGCGCGCGGCCCCGGCGGGGACGATCCGGTCGAGGAGGAACGGTCGGTGGCGGGGTCCGAGCTGATCGAGTGGCGCGGCGGCGGGCCGGACGTGTGGGGCCCCACCCCCGGCTGACCAGGGCGACCGCCCGTCCGGGCGCCGGGACGCCGCCGTACGGGGGTCCCGTACGCGCCCGGTAGACTCCCTGCACGTGACTTCCGCTCCCGCCAAGCCCCGTATCCCCAACGTCCTCGCCGGACGCTACGCCTCCGCCGAGCTGGCCACGCTCTGGTCGCCCGAGCAGAAGGTGAGGCTGGAGCGTCAGCTCTGGCTCGCCGTGCTGCGGGCCCAGCGTGACCTCGGGATCGACGTGCCGGAAGCGGCGATCGCCGACTACGAGCGCGTCCTCGACACCGTCGACCTGGGCTCCATCGCCGAGCGCGAGAAGGTCACGCGGCACGACGTGAAGGCGCGGATCGAGGAGTTCAACGACCTCGCCGGGCACGAGCAGGTCCACAAGGGCATGACCTCCCGCGACCTCACCGAGAACGTGGAGCAGCTCCAGATCCGGCTCTCGCTGGAACTGGTGCGCGACCGTACGGTGGCGGTCCTCGCGCGGCTGGCGAAGCTGGCGGGCGAGTACGGCGAGCTGGTCATGGCGGGCCGCTCGCACAACGTGGCCGCCCAGGCCACCACCCTCGGCAAGCGGTTCGCGACCGCCGCCGACGAACTCCTCGTCGCGTACGGCCGGGTCGAGGAACTGCTCGGGCGCTACCCGCTGCGCGGCATCAAGGGCCCCGTCGGCACCGCCCAGGACATGCTCGACCTGCTGGGCGGCGACGCCGGGAAGCTGGCGGAGCTGGAGCAGCGGATCGCCGGACACCTCGGCTTCTCGCAGGCGTTCACCTCGGTCGGCCAGGTCTACCCCCGCTCGCTCGACTACGAGGTCGTCACCGCGCTGGTGCAGCTGGCGGCGGCGCCGTCCTCGCTGGCGAAGACGATCCGCCTGATGGCCGGGCACGAACTGGTCACCGAGGGCTTCAAGCCGGGCCAGGTCGGCTCCTCGGCGATGCCGCACAAGATGAACACCCGCTCCTGCGAGCGCGTCAACGGCCTCATGGTGATCCTTCGCGGCTACGCGTCGATGACCGGCGAGCTGGCGGGCGACCAGTGGAACGAGGGCGACGTGTCCTGCTCAGTGGTGCGCCGGGTCGCGCTGCCGGACGCGTTCTTCGCGCTCGACGGCCTGCTGGAGACGTTCCTGACGGTCCTCGACGAGTTCGGCGCGTTCCCGGCCGTCGTCGCCCGTGAGCTGGACCGCTACCTGCCGTTCCTCGCCACCACCAAGGTCCTCATGGGCGCGGTGCGGGCGGGCGTGGGCCGCGAGCTGGCCCACGAGGCGATCAAGGAGAACGCGGTGGCCTCCGCACTGGCCATGCGCGAGCGGGGCGCCGAGCGCAACGAACTGCTCGACAAGCTCGCCGCCGACGACCGCATCCCCCTGGACCGCGCCCGGCTCGACGCCCTGATGGCGGACAAGCTGTCCTTCACCGGCGCGGCCGCCGACCAGGTCGCCACCGTCGTCGCCCGCGTCGAGGAGATCGTCAAGCAGCGCCCGGAGGCCGCCGGGTACACCCCCGGAGCCATCCTCTGACCCGCTTCACCCGCGCCGAACTGGAGGCCGCCCGCGACCGCGTCGTCCCCGACGTGGTGGCGGACGGCCTCCATGTGCTGTTCTGCGGCATCAACCCCGGCCTGATGACGGCCGCCACCGGCCACCACTTCGCCCGCCCCGGCAACCGCTTCTGGCCGGTCCTCCACCTGTCCGGCTTCACACCGAGGCTGCTCAAGCCCGAGGAACAGGGCGAACTGCCCGGACACGGGCTCGGCATCACCAACGTGGTCGCGCGGGCCACCGCGCGCGCCGACGAACTGTCCGCCGAGGAGTACCGCGAGGGCGGACGCCTCCTCACCGCCAAGGTCGCCCGCCTGCGCCCCCGTTGGCTCGCCGTCGTCGGCGTCACCGCCTACCGCGCCGCCTTCGACGACCGCACGGCCCAAGTGGGCCCGCAGGACCGGCTCATCGGCGACACCAGGATCTGGGCCCTGCCCAACCCCAGCGGCCTCAACGCCCATTGGACGACGGCGACGATGGCGGAGGAGTTCGCCCGGCTCCGGATCGCTGCGGGCGGGGAGGACTGAGGGGGCGCGCTGCCTGACGGGGCTCACAGCTCACGCGTCGCGGTGGCACAGGCGGTGGGCGGCCGGGGCGAGCACCGCCGCCGTCCACAACGCGGTCACCGCGAGGCCGCTCCACGGGCCGAGGGTGCCGTACGGGGCGCTGTGCAGGGCGACTTGGCCCGCGCGGTCGGGCAGCAGGTCGGCGAGGCCCGAGGAGAGGTCACCGACCACGAACGACACGATCAGCAGCAGCGGGGCGAGGATGCCGAGTGCGGCGGGCGCGCTGCGCAGCAGGGCCGTCAGTCCGGCCGCGAGCAGGGCCATCAGGGTCAGGTAGAGGCCACAGACGACGGCCGCGCGCAGGCCCGCCCCGGTGCCGAAGTCCCGCTCCCCCGACGCCGCTCCGGCGACCGCCAGTGCGGTGAAGCCGCCCGCCAGACCGGCGGCGAGGACGGACAGGGCGAGCGCGGTGAGCTTGGCGGCGAACCAGCGGCCCCGGCACGGCACGGCGGCCAGCGACACCCGCAGCGCGCCACCGCGGAACTCGGCCGCCATGACCGCCGTACCGAATCCGACCGCGGCGATCTGACCGAGGCTGACGCCGAAGAAGGCGGTGAAGAGGGGGTCGGCGGCGTCCGGGCCGTCGCCGCCGGAGTCCGCCGCGGCGAGGACCGAGAAGGCGACGGTGGTGAGGGGGACGGCCGCCAGGACGGCGAGCGCGGAGCGCAGCGTGCGGATCTTGAGCCACTCCGCGTGCAGCACGGGCGTGAAATCCATGGTCAGACCTCCTGGGGGCGGGCCGCGAACTCCGTGTCGGCGGCGGTCAGATCGAGATAGGCCCGCTCCAACGTGCCCGCCTCGGTGCTCAGTTCCAGGAGGGGCACGCGCGCGTCGGACGCGACGCGGCCGACGTCGTCCACGCGCGCGTCGTCCACCGTCCAGTGGCCGTCCTCGTGCGCCACGGCCGCGAGGCCGTGCCGGGCCAGGGCGGCGACGAGGGCGGCCGGGTCGGTGGTCCGGACGCGGACGCGGGGCCGGACGCGCGCGTCGACGAACTCCCGCAGCGGGGTGTCCGCGAGGAGGCGTCCCCGGCCGAGGACGACGAGGTGGTCGGCGAAGGACGCCGTCTCGTTCATGAGGTGGCTGGAGACCAGCACGGTGCGCCCCTCCGCCGCGAGGCGGCGCAGCAGCGCGCGCATCCAGACGATGCCCTCCGGGTCCAGGCCGTTGGACGGCTCGTCCAGCAGCACCACCGCCGGGTCGCCGAGCAGGGCGGCGGCGACGCCGAGCCGCTGGCGCATGCCGAGGGAGTACGTCCGCACCCGGCGGCGGGCGGCTTCGCCGAGGCCGGTCTCGGCCAGGACCTCGTCGACGCGGCGCGCCGCGATCCGGTTGCTCGTGGCGAGGACGCGCAGGTGGTCGCGGCCGGTGCGGGCGCCGTGCGGGGCCTCGGTGTCGAGGAGGGCCCCGACGTGCCGGAGCGGGTCGCGCAGGGCGGCGTAGGGGCGGCCGTCGAGAGTGGCGGTGCCGGAGGTGGGCCGGTCCAGTCCGAGGAGAAGGCGCAGGGTGGTGGACTTGCCGGCGCCGTTGGGGCCGAGGAAACCGGTGACACGGCCGGGCGGCACCCGGAAGGTGAGGCGGTCGACGGCCCGGCGGGGGCCGTACTCCTTGGTGAGGTCGCGGAGGTGAAGGGTCGTCATGGCTCCACCCTGGCGGCCGCGCGGCGGGCGGTCCTCCCCCGTCGGCGGGGTCCGTCTCCCCCGCGCGGGGGAGGCCGTTGTCAGTGGCGGCTGCGACGCTGTTCCCATGGGCCGGACGCTGCGCCCGCTGCTGCGGGGGACGACGTACACACGACTGCTGCACCTGTGGGTGCCGATGCTGGTCGTGAGCGTCTGGCTGTTCGTCGGGCCCGAGCATCCGTGGGTGCCCGCGGTGGTGCTGGCGCCGCTCGGCCTGGTGCCCGCGGTGCGGGTCGGCGAAGGCGCGCAGGCCCGGCTGCTGCTGACCCCCGGTGTGGACGATCCGGGGTTCTCGGTGGCTCCGGCGCGGACCTGGCGGGACCGGCTGCGGACGGTGCTGTGGCTGGAACTCCGGCTGGCGCTGGGCGTGGTGACGGTGTGCGCGTGCGTCTGGCTGCCGATGGCCGCCGTCACGCTGGGGCAGCTCGCGGCCGGACGCCGGGCCACCGGCACACCGGTGCTGGAGCGGCTGGAGCCGCACGGCTGGCTGAGCCTGCTGGTCCCGGTTCCGCTGGTGGTGCTGTACGGGGCGGTGGTCGGCCTCGGTCAGGTGGTGACGGTCCTCGCGCGCGGGCTGCTCGGGCCGTCGGCGGCGGAGCGGCTCGCCGCCCTGGAGGAGCGTACGGACCGACTGCTGGAGCGCACCCGCATCGCGCGGGAGCTGCACGACTCCATCGGGCACGCGCTGACCGTGGCGGTGGTGCAGGCGGGCGCGGCGCGCGCGGCGGGCGACCCGGGGTTCACCGACCGCGCGCTGCACGCGATCGAGGAGACGGGCCGGGCCGCGCTGGAGGACCTGGAGCGGGTGCTCGGGGTGCTGCGGGAGGCGGAGCGACCGGTGTCCGCCCGGCCCACGCTGGCCGAGGCGGACCGCCTGCTGGAGTCGGCGCGCGCGTCCGGCGCGAAGGTCGACGCCGCGCTGACCGGGCCGCTGGAGAGTGTGCCGGGTCCGGTGTCCCGCGAGGGCTACCGCATCCTCCAGGAAGCCCTGACGAACGTGCTGCGGCACGCGGGCGCGGTGCCCGTGCGGGTCCGGATCGGGGTCGCGGGCGACGTCCTCGGCCTGGAGGTGAGCAATCCGCTGCCCGACGGCAGACCCGGGCCCGCCGACGGCAGCGGACTGCGCGGGATGCGCGAGCGGGCCGCGCTGCTCGGCGGGCGGGCTTCGACAGGGCCGGACGCGGGCGAGTGGCGCGTACGGGCGGAGCTGCCGGTGCGGTGATCCGGGGTGCGGCCGGGTCGCGGTCCGGGTCGAGCGGTCCGGGGTGTTCCGGCTGGGTGGTGCTGATCTAGGGTCTGTCGTTTGGATCATGCCGGCTTCGGGCCTCGGTGCCTGGTGAGTGCCGGTGAGCGGGGTGTGGTGCGTGCAGCTGCAAGGCGGAGGAGGGCGTCGACGCGGAGCGTCGGCAACCGACGACAACGCCGCCGGGGGTGCCCCCTCTGGGGGAGGGCGTGCCACACCCCGCGGCCCAGGCGTGATCCAAACGACAGGCCCTAGGGTGGCCGGATGTCCTTGACCGTGCTGCTCGTCGACGACGAACCCCTGGTCCGGGCGGGGTTGCGGGCTGTGCTGGAGGCCCAGCCGGACATCGAGGTGGTCGGTGAGGCGGCCGACGGGGCGGCGGTGATCCCGCTGGTGCGGCGGCTGCGGCCCGACGTGGTCGCCATGGACGTACGGATGCCGTTGATGGACGGGATCGAGGCCACGCGCGCGGTGCTGCGGACGGTTCCGGAGCCGCCGCGCATCCTCGTCGTGACGACCTTCGAGAACGACGAGTACGTGTACGGGGCGCTGCGGGCCGGGGCGGACGGGTTCCTGCTGAAGCGGGCCCGCCCGGCGGAGATCGTGCACGCGGTACGGCTGGTCGCGGAGGGCGGGTCCCTTCTGTTCCCTGCCTCTGTGCGGCGGCTCGCGGCGATGTACGCGGAAGCGGGCGACGGGGCGGGCACCAGGGAGGCGCGGGAGACGCTGGCGCGGGCCCGGCTGACGGAACGGGAGGCGGAGGTGCTGCGCCTGATGACGCGTGGGCTGTCCAACGCGGAGATCGCGACACGGCTCGTCGTCGGCACGGAGACCGTCAAGTCGCATGTGAGCGGGGTCCTGGCCAAGCTGGGGGCCCGGGACCGCACCCAGGCGGTGATCACGGCGTACGAGTCGGGGTTCGTGACGGCGGGCGGGGCGACGGGGTGAGCGACGGCCGGGCGCGGGGGCGCGGGACGCGTCGGGGCGTGGTGGGTGGCGGTGGTGTGACGGCCGCACTCGCCGGGGTGCGTCGCGCCGAGTACGATCCGCCCCACACGCGCACGAGCTGGGAGGACGGACGGTGGGGCGGCTGACCGGCGGGGACCCCTCGCTGTTGCGAAGGATCAACTCCGCGGTGGTGCTGCACGCGCTGCGTGCCGCCGACTGCGCGACGCTCACCGAGATCACCCGGGTCACCGGGCTGTCCCGGCCGACCGTCGAAGGGGTCGTGGAGGATCTCATGACCGCCGGTCTCGTGGTCGAGACGGTGGCGGAGGAGGGTGCCGCCCGGCGGCAGGGGCGGCCCGCGCGCCGCTTCCGGTTCCGGGCGGAGGCCGGTCATCTGCTGGGCCTGGAGATCGGTGCCCATCGGGTGGCCGCGCTCCTGGCCGACCTCGACGGCCGGGTGCTGGGCGCGCAGGCCAAGGAGGTCGACGAGACGGCCCCGGCGGACGAGCGGCTGGAACGGCTGCGGACCGCCGTCGCGGAGCTGCTGCGGCGGGCGGGTGTCCCGCGCAGCTCGCTGCGGGCCGTCGGCGTCGGGACGCCGGGCATCGTCGAGGCCGACGGGACGGTCCGGCTGGGCACCGCGCTGCCCGAGTGGACGGGGCTGCGGCTGGGCGAGCGGCTGAGTCGGTCCTTCAAGTGCCCGGTGCTGGTCGAGAACGACGCCAACGCGGCGGCCGTCGCCGAGCACTGGAAGGGGTCCGCGACCGAGTCCGACGACGTGGTGTTCGTGCTCGCGGGCCTCAGCCCCGGCGCGGGCTCCCTGATCGGGGGGCGGCTGCACCGGGGGTACGGCGGGGCGGCCGGTGAGATCGGCGCGCTGCACCTGCTGGGGCGCGGGGTGACGCCCGAGACGCTGCTGTCCACCACCGACGAGCCGCTCCACCCGCTCGACGAGCAGGCCGTCGCCGAGGTGTTCGCCCAGGCCCGCAAAGGCGACCCTCGGGCGCGGGAAGCCGTGGAGCGGTACATCCAGCGGCTCGTCCACGATGTCGCCGCGCTCTCCCTCGCCCTCGATCCCGAGCTGGTCGTGATCGGCGGCTGGGCGGCCGGTCTGGACGGCGTGCTGGAGCCGCTGCGGCGGGAGTTGGCCCGCTACTGCCTGCGCCCGCCCAAGGTCGCCCTCTCCCTCCTCGGCGAGGCGGCCGTCGCCACCGGCGCCCTGCGGCTCGCCCTGGACCACGTGGAGGAACAGCTCTTCGCGGTCGAGAGCACGGTGACGGGGAGCCCGGCGGTGGGGCGGGGCTGACGGCTCGGCCGAAGGGGGGACGGCTTCGCCGGGGCCGGTGCCCCCGCACGCCCGCGGCCCCGCTCCGCAGGCCGTTCAGGGGGCTGCGGAGCGGGGCCGGGGGTGGTGGGGGGGAAGGTGGGGCGTGGGGGTCAGGAGGCCTGGCGTTCCGGGCCGTGGTGGATCTCGACGGCGCCCGACGCGCCGAAGGTGAGGCGGCAGGTGTCGGCGCGGTAGGTGGCCACGGAGAGCGCGGCGGTGCGGCCCTCGGCGTGGAAGCGGGTGGTGACGACGAGGACCGGCGCGCCGGGGAGGCGGTCCAGTTCCTTCGCGTCGTCGGCGCTCGCCGAGCCCAGCTCCACCGCGCGGTCCTCGTGCTCCAGCTCCAGGCGCTGCACCTCGCGCAGCACCGCCCGCGCGCGGGCGGGCCCGGCCGGGGCGTCGATCGCGGGGAGGTCGGGCACCGACTCCTGCGGGACGTAGAGGAGTTCGGCGGCGACGGGCTGGCCGTGGGAGACGCGGGAGCGGCGCACCATGTGCACCGGCTGGTCGCGCGGGACGCCGAGGGCGAGCGCGACGGCCGCCGGCGGGGGCGCGAGCACGCAGTCCACCGGGTCCCACAGGTCGTCCGCGGCGCCGGGCCAGGTCTGCCGCTCGGTGCCGACGTCGACGCCGACGCGGGGCGGCGCGACCGTGGTGCCGACGCCCCGGCGGCGCTGGAGGCGGCCTTCGAGTTCGAGCTGTTCGAGCGCCTGGCGGAGCGTGGCGCGCGCGACGCCGAAGCGCGCGGCGAGATCACGCTCGTTGGGGAGGATCTCCCCCACCGTGAACTCGGACTCCAGTGCCTCGGTCAGCACGGTCCGCAGATGCCAGTACTTCGGTTCCGGTACCGATTCCAGTTGCGTGGTCCCCACCCTGTCCTCCGCAATCGCCGTGGTACGGCGGCGTTTTCGCGCCCTTGTTTATTAAAGGTTGTTTCACTTCTCAGCGACGATAGGGCGCCCCCCACCCTTGGTCAAGACCAATCCTCGGCCGTGCGGGGGAGCGTCGGGGAGTGCCGACGGAAAGCGTTCACTGTGCGTTTGCACTCGGCTGTTTTCGTGACATCACGGCAAAGCCCCCTTCGTGAAAGAAGGGGGCTGTGGGCCGGGCGGCGTCCGTGGGGCCCCGGGGGAACGGCCGGAATGCTACGGAGCGAGGGCGCGCAGCTTGTCGGGGTTGCGGACGACGTAGACGGTGCGGACCTGTCCGTCGGCCACGTCGAGCTGGAAGACCGTGTCGGGGCGGTCGCCGGACAGGACGAGGACGGCGGGGCCGCCGTTGACCTCCAGGAAGCGGAAGGTGAGGCCGTCCAGGGACTTGCGGACGGCGCCGACGAGGAAGCGGGCCACGTGGTCGGCGCTCTCCAGCACCCGCAGCGGCGCCTTGGCCTTGCCGCCGCTGTCGCCGACGAGGCGCGCGTCCGGTGCCAGCAGGGCCATCAGCCCGGCCAGGTCCCCGTCGCCCGCCGCGGCGAGGAACCGCTCGGTCAGCGCGCGGCGCTGGGCGGGGTCGACGTCGTAGCGGGGGCGGCGCTCGTCGACGTGGCGGCGGGCGCGTCCGGCGAGCTGGCGCACGGCGGACTCGGAGCGGTCGAGGACGGCGGCGATCTCGGCGAAGGGGTAGCCGAACGCCTCGCGCAGCACGAACACGGCGCGTTCCAGGGGCGAGAGGGCTTCCAGGACGACCAGGACGGCGAGGGAGACGGAGTCGGTGAGGACGGCGCGTTCGGCGGTGTCCTGGACGGTGTCGCCGAAGTCGGTGACGTAGGGCTCGGGGAGCCACGGGCCGACGTAGGCCTCGTTGCGGGTCCGGATGCGGGCCAGCCGGTCCAGGGCGAGGCGGGTGGTGACGCGGACCAGGTAGGCGCGGGGTTCGCGGACGTCGGAGCGGTCGGCGGCGGACCAGCGCAGCCAGGCGTCCTGCACCACGTCCTCCGCGTCGGCGACCCGGCCGAGCATGCGGTAGGCGACCCCGAGCAGGAAGGCGCGGTGTTCTTCGAAGACGTCGGTGGCGGTGGTGTCCGTGGTCACGGGTCCATCCCATCCCGGTGCGTCCGGCCGTGTCCAGGGGGCGCCACGGCACCGGGGGCTACCGGCGGGTAGCAATTGCTGACAAGCTGTCTCCGCGGGCCGGGCGCCCGGCCCGCGCCCCGTTTCCGACGCCCGGACGCCCCGCGCGCGCGTACGCCGCCGCCCGGCGGTCCGGGCCTCCGCCGCCCAGACGAGGAGCCCGCATGTCCGCCACCGTCTCCTTCCCGGTTCCCGGTCCGCGCGGGCCGCGGTCCGTCACGCTGTCCTACGCGCGCGTGGGCCGCGGCGAGCCGCTGCTCCTGCTGCACGGGATCGGGCACCACCGGCAGGCCTGGGACCCGGTGGTGGACATCCTCGCCACCGAGCGCGAGGTGGTCGCGGTGGACCTGCCCGGCTTCGGCGTCTCGCCGCCGCTGCCGGACGGGCTGCCGTACGACCTGGCCACCACCGGCGCGGTGTTCGGCGCCTTCTGCGAGGCCCTGGAGCTGGGCCGTCCGCACGTCGCGGGCAACTCGCTCGGCGGGCTGATGGCGCTGGAACTGGGCCGCGAGAAGCTCGTACGGTCCGTCACCGCCCTCTCCCCCGCCGGGTTCTGGACGGAGGGCGAGCGGCGGTACGCGTTCGGCGTGCTGATGACGATGCGGCGGATCGCCGGGCGGATGCCGCTGCCGCTGGTGGAGCGGCTGGCCCGGTCGGCGGCCGGTCGGACCGCGCTCACCAGCACCATCTACGCCCGCCCGGCCCGGCGTTCACCCGAGGCGGTGGTCGCCGAGACGCGGGCGCTGACCGGGGCCACCGGGTTCGAGCAGACCCTCGCGGCCGGGGGCGGCGTGCGGTTCACCGAGGACGTCCCCGGCATCCCCGTCACGGTGGCCTGGGGCAGCCGCGACCGGGTGCTGCTGCGCCGCCAGGGCGTGCGCGCCAAGCACACCATCCCGCACGCCCGGCTGGTGCGGCTGCCCGGCTGCGGCCACGTCCCCATGAACGACGATCCCGCGCTCGTCGCGCGCGTGATCCTCGACGGCAGCCGCTGAGCGGCGTCCCGCCCGGCTCAGCACTCCGCTCCCCAGGGCGACTCCGGCCCCGACCAGGGCGCTGCCGACGGCCTGCCCTGCGCCGTAGGAGCCGGTGCCGACCAGGGGCGCGGTGGCCGCGGCGGCGACCGGGATCAGACCGGAGAAGAGGGTGGCGCGCTCCGCGCCGAGCCGCTGCATGCCCAGGTACCAGCAGAGGAAGCCGACGACGGTCGCGAGCAGCGCCTGCCACAGCAGGGCGGCCGTCTCGCCGCCGTCCGGCAGGCGCAGCCAGGCGCGGCCGTCGAGGAGCACGCCGATCGCCGCCGCCTCGACGGCGGCGATGCCGCACACGACGGCGGACAGCAGCCGGGGGCCCAGCAGGCTGAGCACGGGTGGGGCGAGCACGGCGAAGCCGACCTCGCCCGCGAGCGCGCACACCGACCAGAAGAGGCCCGCGCCGTCGGTACGGCCCCAGCCCTGCACGGTGAAGGCGCCGACCGCGACCAGCGACGCGCCGTACAGGACGGTCCGGCGGGGGCGGCGGCGCACGCTGAGCGGGACGAGCACGGCGACGACGACGGGCGCGCAGCCCACGAGGACGCCCGGCACGGCGGGTTCCGCGGACTGTTCGGCCGCGATGATCGCCAGGTTGAAGCCGACCATGCCGACCGCCGCGAGCAGGGCGAGGCGGCCCCAGAGCCTGGGCGAGAGCCGCCGCAGCCCGGCCGCCGCGCCATGACCGACCAGGGGCAGCAGGAGCAGGCAGGCGGCGCCGTAGCGGAGGGCCTGGCCGCCCGCCCAGGGGTAGTCGCCGAGCACGCTGTTGGCGGTGAAGGAGGCGCCCACGAGGACGCAGGCGAGCGCGGCGAAGAGGGAGCCGCGCGTGGTCGTGGCGTTCATACGGACCACGCTAGGAAGCCGGGCGGTCTGGTCTAAGGTCCACTTCCATGACGCCATCGGGGACCAATCCAGGCCGGAACGAGCCATTCCGGGGGCGGGAAAGCGCCTCCGGGGCCCCTGCCGAGACCGATTCCGGAGGTTCCGCTTCCTGTTCCGCTTCCGGTTCTGCTTCCGCGGCCGACCGGGGTGGCTACGGTGCCGACGGGGGCGGTGGCGGGGACGGTGCGGGCGCCGGTGGGTCCCCCGCCTGGGAGGTGCTGCTGCCCGCCGCCGGGGCGCCCGCGCGGTCGCGGGGGCGCGCGCTCCAGGAGGCGCTGCGGGACGCGGTGCGCTCGGGGCGGCTGACGCGGGGCACCCGGCTTCCGTCCAGTCGGGACCTCGCCGCCGACCTCGGGGTGTCGCGCGGGCTGATCACGGAGGCGTACGAGCAGCTCACGGCCGAGGGGTATCTGCGCAGCGGCCGGGGCGCCGGGACCTGGGTGGGCGGGGCCGCGCCCGCCGCGCCGCCCCGCGCCCGCGATCTCGCGCCCCGCTCCCCCGGCGCGCGGGCCGACTTCGTGGCCGGGACGCCCGACCTGTCGCTGTTCCCCCGGACGGCGTGGGCCGCCGCGCAGCGCGCGGTGCTGGCCGACCTCCCCCACCGGGACCTCGGCTATCCCGACCCGCGCGGGCTGCCCCGGCTGCGGACCGCGCTGGCCGGGCTGCTGGCCCGGCGGCGGGGCGTGGTGGCCGACCCGGAGCGGATCGTGGTCGTCTCCGGGGTGGCCCAGGCGACGGCGCTGCTGGCGCTGGCGCTGCGCACGCGCGGGATCGACGCGGTCGGCGTGGAGGACCCGGGCAGCCCGCAGCACAGCGGCCTGTTCGCGGCGGCGGGCGTCACCGCCGTACCGCTGCCGCTGGACGGGGAGGGGCTGGCGCCGGGGGCGCTGCGGGCGTCGGGGGTGCGGGCCGTGATGACCACGCCCGCGCACCAGTTCCCCACCGGGCTGGCCTACTCGGCGCGGCGGCGCACCCGGTTGCTGGACTGGGCGCGGGCCGTGGACGGCTTCGTCGTGGAGGACGACTACGACGGCGACTTCCGCTACGACCGGGCGCCCGTCGGCGCCTGGCAGGGCCTGGACCCGGAGCGGGTGGCGTACGCGGGCTCGGTGAGCAAGTCCCTCGCGCCGGGGCTGCGGTTGGGCTGGCTGCTGGTCCCCGAGGCGCTCGCCGACGAGGTCGTGGACCGCAAGCGGACGATGGACCTCGGCCACCCCTCCCTGGACCAGGCGGTGTTCGCGCGGTTCGTGGAACACGGCGACTACGACCGGCAGTTGCGTCGCTGCCAACGCGCCTACCGGGAACGGCGGGACGTGCTGGTCGCCGCGCTCGCCGAGCACTTCCCCGGCGCGCGGGTCACCGGCATCGCGGCCGGACTCCACGTCATCGCGGCCCTCCCGGCGCGGTACGGGCCCGAGGCCGGGTTCGCCGAACGGGCGGGCGCGGCGGGCGTGTCGGTGCGGACCCTGCGGGAGTACGGGCACGCGGCGGCGGCCGGTGCGGACGACGCGAGCGGAGGCGTCGGCGTAAGCGGGGGGAACGGTGGCGGCGAGGGCCGCGCAGGCCGTGGGGGCGGCCGTGGGGGCGAGGTGCGGCTCGTCCTCGGTTACGCCCATCTGGCACCCGCGCGGATCAGGGAAGGGGTCCGGCTGCTCGCGCGGGCGGCCGACCCGGACCGGACTTTGTAGACGGCAAGTGGGCCGCGTACGGCGGCGGTTGTTCACTCGTGGTTCGCGTGGGCGCCGCCGAGGGCCCGTAGGTGTGGCGGTGCACACCGGCAGGTTCCCGTCACTGGAGGCCCACCATGTCCGAACGCCCGCTCCCCGGACGCCGCGGCGTGCTGCGCGGCTCGCTCGCCGCGTCCGCGGCGCTGACTCTGCCCGCCGCCGCGGGAGCCACCGCCCTCGGCGCGGCGCCCGCCCTCGCCCTGTCCGGGCGGCCGCGCGCCGCCTGGGGCGTGCAGACCGGTGACGTGACCGCCGACTCCGGGCTCGTGTGGGTGTGCGCGGACCGTCCGGCCCGGATGATCGTGGAGACCTCGGCGACCGAGTCGTTCCGCAGACCGGTCCGGCTGCGGGGCCCGCTGCTCGGCCCCGGCACCGACTTCACCGGGACCACCCGGCTGCGCGGCCTGCCCTCCGGGCGGGAGATCCACTACCGCGTGCTGCTCGCCGACCCGGACGACCCGCGCCGCACGGGCGAGCCGGTGACCGGCAGCTTCCGCACCGTGCCGGAGCGGCGCCGCGACGGGGTGCGGTTCGTGTGGTCGGGCGACCTGGCCGGTCAGGGCTGGGGCATCAACCCGGAGCTGGGCGGCTACCGGATCTACGACGCGATGGCCCGCCTCGACCCGGACTTCTTCCTGTGCAGCGGCGACAACGTGTACGCCGACGGCCCGCTCACCGCGAGCGTGCCGCTGCCGGACGGGCGGACCTGGCGGAACGTGACCACCGAGGAGAAGGCGAAGGTCGCGGAGACGCTGGCCGAGTTCCGGGGCAACTTCCGCTACAACCTGCTGGACGCGAACCTGCGGGCGTTCAACGCGCGCGTGCCGTCGATCGTCCAGTGGGACGACCACGAGGTCACCAACAACTGGTATCCGGGCGAGATCCTCACCGACGCCCGCTACACCGAGAAACGCGTCGACGTGCTCGCGGCGCGCGCCCGGCGGGCGTTCTCCGAGTACTTCCCGATCTCCACGCTGCGCCGTCCGTCCGGGCGGGTGCACCGGGTGCGGCACCACGGGCCGCTGCTGGACGTGTTCGTCCTCGACATGCGCACCTACCGCGACGCCAACTCGCCCGGCACCCGGCCCGTCGACCGCCAGGGCATCCTGGGCCGGGAGCAACTGGAATGGCTGAAGCGGGAGTTGTCCCGGTCCCGGGCGGTGTGGAAGGTGATCGCGTCCGACATGCCGCTCGGTCTCGTCGTCCCGGACACGGGCGACGGGCAGCCGAACATCGAGGCGGTGGCGCAGGGCGATCCGGGGGCGCCGCTCGGCCGGGAACTCCAGATCGCGGAGCTGCTGCGGTTCGTCAAGCACCGGCGGATCACCGGCACGGTGTGGCTGACGGCCGACGTCCACCACACGTCGGCGCAGCACTACGACCCCGCGCGGGCCGCGTTCAAGGACTTCGCGCCGTTCTGGGAGTTCGTGTCCGGTCCGCTCAACGCGGGCGCCTTCCCGGCGAGCGCGCTGGACGGCACGTTCGGCCCGGAGCGGGTGTTCGTGAAGGCGCCGACGGTGGCCAACGTGTCGCCCGCCGAGGGCTACCAGTTCTTCGGCGAGGTCGACATCGCCGGCGACAGCGGGGAGCTGACGGTGCGGCTGCGCGAGCAGGACGGCACGGTGCTGTTCACCCAGGTGCTCCAGCCGGGGCGCGTCGGGCAGTAGAGCGGGGGCGGTCGCGCGTCGGGGAGGGGACCGGGCGGCCGCCTCAAGATCGTAAAAGAGTCACCACCCTGAGCAAATGAGACAAATGCAGCCTTTACCCATCGGTCACAGACCGTTCGTGATCACGCAACACCGTTCCTTCACAGTGGCCGCATGAGTCGAGACATGTCTGATGTGACGCGGTCGAGAAACGGCCGCCCCGTCCACCACTGGCGGCGGGACGTCGTGGAGCTGGCCGCGCTGTTCACGGCGGTCGCGGTGGCCGACGTGGTGGCGAACCTCGTGGGCCACGGCCCCGACGGGCCCGGCCTGCTGGCCGTCTCCGCCGCCGCCCTCGCCGCCACGGCGGCGTTCCACGTGTGGTGGTCACGCCGTCACGGCCACGCCCCGCCGACGGGTGATACCGGCGCCCGGCCCGTCTCCCCCGCGGAGCAGGCCGGGCCGTCGGAGTCCGCCGGGCGGCCGGGGCTGCCCGGCGGCCCGGCGGAGAGCACCCTGTGGCGGATGCGGACGACGGTGCGGGACACGCCCGGCTCGCTGGCCGCGCTGTGCACGGCGCTGGCCGAGCACCGGGTCGACATCCTCAGCCTCCAGACCCACCCGCTCGGCACCGACACCGTGGACGAGTTCCTGCTCCGCGCCCCCGCCCCGCTGGTGGGCGCCGACATCGGTCGGGCCGTGGCCCGCGCGGGCGGCGGCGGGACCTGGATCGAGCGGGCCGACGCCCACGACCTGGTGGACGCCCCGACCCGGATTCTCGACCTGGCCACCAGGACCGCCCTGGACGCGGCCGAACTGCCTTTGGCGCTGCGCCAGTTGCTGGGCCGCTGCACGATCCGCTCGCTGCCCGCCCCGGCGCGGGAGGCCGCCGGGCGCGCTCCGTCCGGTGTGCCGGTGGAGGGCGTCCTGGAGGACACCGTGATGCGGCTGCGGGCGCCCGAGGGCGGCGTGATCACCGTCGAGCGGCCGTATCTGCCGTTCACCCCGACCGAGTTCGCGCGGGCCCGCGCCCTGGTGGAGCTGGACGCCCGGCTCGGCCCGCGGGTCCCGCGCGGCCAGGACGTGCTGACGCTGCCGGAGGGCAACGACATCACGGTGCGCCGCGCCGACCCCGGTGACCTGGCGGCGGCGAAGGAGATGCACGAGCGGTGCTCGGCGCGCACCCTCGGCCTGCGCTACCACGGGCCGGTGGGCGACGCCGACCGCTACCTCAACCACCTGCTCAGCCCCCGTTTCGGCCGCACCCTGGCCGTGCAGTCGCCGTCGGGGCGGATCGTCGGCCTCGGGCACCTGCTCTGGGACGGGGACGAGACGGAGGTGGCGCTGCTCGTCGAGGACGCCTGGCAGCGGCGCGGCATCGGCTCGGAACTCCTCGGCCGCCTGGTCGCCCTGGCCGCCGAGGCGGGCTGCGACAGCGTGTACGCCGTGACGCAGGCCGCCAACACCGGCATGGTCGCCGCGATGCGCGGACTGGACCTCCCCCTCGACTACCAGATCGAGGAGGGCACCCTCGTCATCACCGCCCGCCTGGAACGGACCGGTTCGCCGTCGGCGGCACCGGGGGTGTCCGGCGCCCCGGGCGGCGGCGGGAGCGCACGGGACTGAGCGGGACCGTACGCGAGCGTACGGGGCTGAGCGGGAGCGTACGGGACGGGCGGCGGACCGTTCCGTACGGCGGCACGGCATGAGGGGCCCGGCGGTACGCGACCGCCGGGCCCCTCGTGCCTGTGCGTCCGGCGCCGCCCCCGTCAGGCCGGGCGTCCCCCGGCGAGGACCTGCCCCGCCGCGCCCGCGGCCCCGACCGCCGCCGCGTCCCCCGGCAGCGCGCCGAGTGCCGTGTCGAGGTCGGCCCACAGGTCCGCCGCGTCCTCCAGCCCCACCGACATGCGCAGCAGCCGGTCGCTGACCCCGGCGTTGCGGCGGTCGTCGGCGTCGACGACGCGGTGGCTGATGGACGCCGGGTGCTGGATGAGGGAGTCGACGCTGCCGAGGCTCACCGCGGGGGTGATCAGGCGGACGCCCGCGATCACCTCGTGCGGGTCGCCGTGCGTCTCGAAGGCGATCATCGCGCCGCCGATCCGCGGGTGGTGCACGCGCGCCACGCGCGGGTCGGCGCGCAGCCGGGCGACGAGGTCGGCGGCGGTCGCGGAGGCGGCCCTCACCCGCACCGGGAGCGTCGACAGGCCGCGCAGCAGCAGATAGCCGGCCAGCGGGTGCAGCACCCCGCCGGTCGCGAACCGGACCCGGCGCAGCACCCCGGCGAACTCCTCGTCGCAGGCCACGACCCCGCCGAGGACGTCGCCGTGGCCGCCGAGGTACTTGGTCGCGCTGTGCAGCACCAGCCGGGCGCCCTGCTCGGCGGGGCGTTGCAGGACCGGGGTGGCGAAGGTGTTGTCGGCGAGCAGCGGCACCGAGCCGCAGGCGTGGGCGACGGCGCGCAGGTCGACCTCGGCGAGGGTCGGGTTGGCCGGGGACTCGACCATGACGAGGCCGGTGTCCGGGCGCAGGGCGTCGGTGATCCCGGCCGGGTCGGTCCAGGTCACCTCGGTGCCGAGCAGCCCGGCGGTGAGGAGGTGGTCGCTGCACCCGTAGAGCGGGCGGACGGCGACGACGTGCCGCAGGCCCGTCGAGGCGCGCGCCAGCAGCACCGCGGTGAGGGCGGCCATGCCGCTGGCGAAGGCGACGGCGCTCTCGGTGCCCTCCAGGCGGGCGAGCGCGGTCTCGAAGCGGGCCACGGTCGGGTTGCCGAGCCGCCCGTAGACCGGCGGGCCGTCGGGCTCGGCGCCGGTCGCGGCGAACGCGTCGATCCGGGCCGCCTCGCCGCGGCTGTCGTAGGAGGGGTAGGTGGTGGACAGGTCGATCGGCGGGGCGTGCAGGCCCTGCCGCGCCAGGTCGTCGCGCCCGGCGTGCACGGCCTCGGTGGCCAGTGCGCGGGGGGCTCCGGACGGGCGTACGGCGTCGTACGCGGGCGTGCTCGCTGCGGCTGAGTCCATGGACGGCAGAGTGAACACCGAGCGGTTCCGGTGGGAAAAACACCGTGCTACGTTCGGCCGATGGCCGAATCCGTCGTACTCGATCCGGTGGACCTGCATCTGCTGCGGGTGTTGCAGAACGACGCCCGGACCACCTACCGCGACCTCGCCGCGCAGGTCGGGCTCGCGCCGTCGACCTGCCTGGACCGGGTGACCCGGCTGCGGCGGTCCGGGGTGATCCTCGGGCACCAGCTGCGGCTCGATCCGGCCAAGCTCGGGCGCGGCCTCCAGGCGCTGCTGTCGGTCCAGGTCAGGCCGCACCGGCGGGAGCTGGTCGGCCCGTTCGTGGAGCGCATCCGGGCCCTGCCGGAGGCGCTGACCGTGTTCCACCTGACCGGTCCCGACGACTACCTGGTCCATGTGGCGGTCGCCGACATGGCCGACCTCCAGCGGCTGGTGCTCGACGAGTTCACCGCCCACCGCGAGGTGGCCCGGGTCGAGACGCGGCTGATCTTCCAGCAGTGGGACTGCGGTCCGCTGCTCCCGGCGGCGCCTCCCGGCCCCCCGCATCCGGTGGCGGCGCCTCCGGTTCGCCCGGTTTCCGGACCGAAGACTTCGGGACAGACACCGTGACGTGCGACGTCGTCCCGTAAGAAGATGGTGTTCATGTCAGAGACGTCCCCCACCCTCAGTCCCCTGCCCCGTGCGGTAGCCGACGCCTACGTCGACGCCCTCATCGCCCTCGACCCGGTGACCGGCACCTTCCTCGGCGTCCCGGAGAGCTCCAGCCGGCTGCCCGACCTGTCCCCCGCGGGTCAGGACGCCCTCGCCGGGCTCGCCCGGGACACCCTCGCCCGGCTCGACGAGGCGGAGCGCGCGCCCGGCGCCGACCGTGACGTCGAGCGCCGGTGCGCACGCCTGCTGCGCGAGCGGCTGACCGCGTTCCTCGCCGTGCACGAGGCCGACGAGGGGCTGCGCGCCATCGGCAACCTGGGGACCCCCGCGCACGAGCTGCGCGAGGTGTTCACCGTGACGCCGACCGCGACCGACGCGGACTGGGCGGCGATCGCCGAGCGGCTGCGCGCCGTCCCCGCCGCCGTGGCCGGTTACCGCGAGTCCCTCGCCCTCGGCCTGGAGCGCAAGCTGTACGGGCCGCCCCGCCCCACGGCGACCTTCGTCGCGCAGCTCACCGAGTGGACCGACACCGACGGGTCGGGCCGCGGCTGGTTCGAGGACTTCGTCACCCCCGGCCCCGAGGCGCTGCGCACCGAGCTGGAGGAGGCGGCCCGCGCCGCCACCGCCGCGTTCGCCGCCCTGCGCGACTGGGTGCGCGACGTGTACGCGCCGACCGTCGAGGGCGCCCCGAACACCGTCGGCCGGGAGCGGTACGCCCGCTGGTCGCGCTACTACAACGGCACCGACCTCGACCTCGACGAGGCGTACGCCTACGGCTGGGCCGAGTACCGGCGGCTGCGCGCCGAGATGGAGCGCGAGGCGGAGAAGATCCTGCCCGGCGCGGCGACCCCGTGGGAGGCGCTGGCCCACCTCGACGCGCACGGCACGCACATCGAGGGCGTCGACGAGGTCCGCGACTGGCTCCAGGGGCTGATGGACCGGGCGATCACCAACCTGGACGGCACGCACTTCGAACTCGCCGAGCGGGTACGGGCGGTGGAGTCGCGGATCGCCCCGGCGGGCAGCGCGGCGGCCCCGTACTACACGCCGCCGACGGAGGACTTCTCCCGGCCCGGCCGCACCTGGCTGCCCACCATGGGCCAGACCCGGTTCCCCGTCTACGACCTGGTCTCCACCTGGTACCACGAGGGCGTTCCCGGCCACCACCTCCAGCTCGCGCAGTGGGTGCACGTCGCCGCCGACCTCTCCCGCTACCAGGCCTCGGTGGGCATGGTCAGCGCCAACGCCGAGGGCTGGGCGCTGTACGCGGAGCGGCTCATGGACGAACTGGGCTTCCTGGAGGACGCGGAGCAGCGGCTCGGCTACCTCGACGCGCAGATGATGCGCGCGGTGCGGGTCATCGTGGACATCGGCATGCACCTGGAGCTGGACATCCCGGCCGACTCGCCGTTCCGTCCGGGCGAGCGGTGGACGCCGGAGCTGGCCGAGGAGTTCTTCGGCGCGCACAGCAGCCGGCCCGCCGACTTCGTCGTCAGCGAGCTGACCCGCTATCTGACCATCCCCGGCCAGGCCATCGGCTACAAGCTGGGCGAACGGGCCTGGCTGCTGGGCCGGGAGCGGGCGCGCGAGCGGCACGGCGCGGACTTCGACCTCAAGTCCTGGCACATGGCGGCCCTTTCGCAGGGGTCGCTGGGGCTGGACGACCTGGTGGAGGAGTTGTCGCGGCTCTGAGCCGGACGGGCCCCGCGCGGGGCCGGTGAGGCCGGGCTCCCGGGGCGCCCTTCGAGGCTCCCGGGGCGCCGCTCGACGTCCTGGGAGCCCCGTCGGCGGTGGCGGACCGCGGTGCGTTCAGCAGCCGCAGTCCTCCGCCACGGCGGGGGCGGTCAACGGGTCGGCGGGGCGCCGCTCGTCGCCCTCCCAGGTCTCGAACGCGAAGCCCTCGCGCACCCAGTACTCGAACCCGCCGAGCATCTCCTTGACGTGGTAGCCGAGTTCGGCGAGCGCGAGGGCGGCGCGGGCGGCGCCATCGCAGCCGGGACCCCAGCAGTACGTCACCACCGGGACGTCCCGGTCCAGGAGGCGGGCCGCCTCCTCCGGGACGAGCGCGGTGGGCAGGTGGACGGCGCCGGGAACGTGGCCCTGGTCCCAGGCGGCCGTGGAGCGGGAGTCCACCAGCACGAACCCGGCGTCCCCGTCGGCCGCGAGCGCGGCGGCCACGTCGGAGACGTCGGTGTGGAAGCGGAGCGAGGCACGGAAATACGCGGCGGACTCGGCGGGGGGCGCGTAGGCGGTGCGAACGGCACCGACGGCGGAGGGGGCAGGGGAGGTCATGGTCGGGTGGGTCCTCTCGGTCTGGCCGACGGCCGGATTCCGGCCGCCGGTCGGTTCCGGTGGGGCGATGACCGAAATCTACGAGCGTGCGGGCGCCCTATGAAGGTGTGATCCACGGCAGCCGCCTTGCCTCGCCGGGGATTCCCCTGCTACATGTCGGTCATGACCGTGTATTCCCCGGACGCCACCGACTGGCGCATCCTCGATGTCCTCCAGCGCGACGGGCGGGCCAGTTTCGCCGACCTGGCGCGGGCCGTGTCCATGTCCCCGAGCGCGGTGACCGAGCGGGTGCGGCGGCTGGAGGAGGCGGGGGTCATCCAGGGGTACGCGGCGGTCGTGGACCCGGAGCGGCTCGGCCTGTCGATCCTGGCGTTCGTGCGGCTGCGCTACCCCAACGGCCACTACAAGCCGTTCCACGACCTGGTCGCCGTCACGCCGGAGATCCTGGAGGCGCACCACGTGACCGGTGACGACTGCTTCGTCATCAAGGTCGCCGCCCGCTCGATGCGGCACCTGGAGGAGGTGTCGGGGAAGATCGGCGCGCTGGGCTCGGTCACCACCAGCGTCGTGTACTCGTCGCCGCTGCCCCGGCGCCCGCTGGGCCGCTGACCCCCTCCGCCGACCCGCCCCCGTCCCCGTCCGCCCCGTGCCCGTCCGCGCCGTCAGACGCCGCCGCGCCGCCGGACCACCGACCCCGACCGCCCCTTCACGACCTCCAGTTGGGCGTGGATGCGGCGGCGCAGGTCGGCCACGTGGCTGACGATGCCGACGCTGCGGTCGCGTTCGCGCAGCGAGTCGAGGACGTCGAGGACCTCGTCGAGGGTCTGGTCGTCGAGGCTGCCGAACCCCTCGTCGATGAAGAGGGTGTCGAGCCGCACCCCGCCCGTCTCGTCGGTGACGACGTCCGCGAGGCCGAGGGCGAGGGCGAGGGAGGCGAAGAAGGTCTCGCCGCCGGAGAGCGTCGCGGTGTCCCGCTCGCGGCCGGTCCAGGCGTCCACGACGTGCAGCCCGAGTCCGCTGCGGCCGCGCCCGGCACGGTCGTCGGAGTGGACCAGCGTGTACCGGCCGGAGGACATGCGCCGCAGGCGGACGGTCGCGGCGGCGGCCACCTGCTCCAGCCGCGCGGCCAGCACATACGCCTCCAGCCGCATCCTGCGGTCGTTGTCGGCGGCGGTCCCGGCGGTGAGTCCGGCCAGGCGGGCCACCCGGTCGTGCTCCTCGCGCAGCGGCGCGAGCCGGCGGACGGCGTCGGCGGCGCGGGCGGAGAGCCGCTCCAGGTCGGCGCAGCGGCGCTGTGCGGCGTCCCGCGCGGAGGCGGCCCGGCGGAGCCGTTCGGCGGCGGCGGCCGCGGTGTGCTCGGCGGCGGCGAGGTCGGCGGGCGGGCGCGCGGCGGCGGCCGCGGTGTCGGGCTCGGCGAGGACGGCCCGTACGGCGGCCTCCTCGGAGTGCCGTTCGTCCAGGCGCCGTTGGAGCGCGCGGTGGGTGGCGGCGTCGAGGAGGGCCGCGGCGGCCGCGCGCGGGGTGTCGAACCCGGCGCGGAACGCGGCCTCGTCGAGGCGGCCGTCGGCCTCCTTGCGGCGGACGGCGCTCTCCTCGGCGGTACGGGCGGCGTCGGCGGCCTCGGTGAGCAGCGCGGCGCGGCGCTCCAGGCGGTCGGCGCGCGCCGCCACGCTGGGCGCGTCACCGCGGGCCTCGGCCAACTCCCGCTCCAGCGAGGCCCGTTCCTGCTCCAGGCGGTCACGCTGCCCGACCCGGGCCGCGACCCGTACGGCGGCCTCCCGCTGGGCGGCGACGCGCTGTTCGTGCTCCTGCTCGGCGCGGCGGAGTTCCTCGCGGGCGGGGTGCAGGTCGGATGCCTCCTGCCGGGCCAGCGCGCAGGCCGCCTCCACCTCCTGCGCCTCGGCGGCGAGTCGGTCGGTGGGGGCGTCCTCGGCTTCGGCTGCGGCGGCGGCGAGGGCCTCCCGGAGGGTGCCGAGGGCGCGTTCGTCGGCGGTGCGGTGTTCCTCGGCGCGCTGGTGGGCGGCGAGGGCCTGTTCCTCGGCGGCGCGGTCGACGTGGGCGGCGGTGCGGCGGGCGGGGGCGGGGTGGTCGGTGCCGCCGCAGACCGCGCAGGGTTCGCCGTCGCGGAGGGTGGCGGCGAGTTCGGCGGCGATGCCGTCGAGGCGCTGTTCCTTGAGGTCGAGCCAGTGGGCGCGGGCCTCCGCGGCCCGCTCGGCGGAGGCGAGGGCGCGCTGGCGGGCCTCCTCGGCCTCCTGGCCGAGGCGGTCGCGGTCGCGGGCGGCGGCCAGTCGGCGCCGGGCCGGTTCGCGTCGTTCGGCGAGCTGCTCGGCGCGGGTGGCGGCCTCCTGGGCGGACTCGATCCGCTGCCGCAGGGCGGTGCGGGTGGTCTCCCAGGCGGCGAGCCACCCTTCCGTGTCGGTGAGGGCGTCCTCGTCGGCGCGCTCCTGACGGTCCAGGCGGTCCCGTTCGGCCAGCAGGCCGGCGAGGCGCTGTTCGCCGCGGCGGGCGGCGTCGAGACCGCCCAGGTCCTGTGCGGCGCGGCGGGCCGCCGCGGCGAGTCCGGCGGCTCCCGCGTCGGCGTACTCGCGCGGCAGGCGGGCGCGGGCGCGCGCGTCGGCGTCGGTGGCGCGGCGGTGTTCGGCGTCGGCGGCGTCCCGCAGCTCCAGGGCGGGCGCCACGGCCTCCGCCTTGCGGGAGCGCTCCATCCGGGCGCGCGTCTCCTCGTACTCCCCGGCGCGCTCGGCCAACTGCCGGGCCCGCTCCCGCGCGTCGGCGAACCGCCGCTGCGACCGGGCGAGTTCGCGTACGTCCGTCAGGGCGCGGTCGGCGGCGGCACGGGCGGAGTCGGCGGCGAGCACACCGCACTCCGCGATCGTGAGGCGTTCCCGGGCGGTGCTGCGGGCCTGCGCGGCGGCGGCGAGCACGGTGTCGGCCAGTCCCGGCTCGCCCGGCGTGAGTTCGGGGAGGTCCAGGGTGCCGTCGGCGGCCTGCTGCATGCGGTGGGCGTCGGCCAGGAGCGCCGCGTCGCCCTCGCGCACCCGGGCCTCCGCGGTGCGGCGGCGGTCGGCGAGGCGCTTCTCCACCTCGGCGAAGCGGCGGGTGTCGAAGAGGCGGCCGAGCAGGCGGCCCCGGGCCTCGGCGTCGGCGCGCAGGAAGCGGGCGAAGTCTCCCTGGGGCAACAGGACGACCTGGCAGAACTGTTCGCGGCTCATCCCGAGGAGCTGGGTGATCTCCTCGCCGATCTCCTGGTGGGACCGGCTGAGGCTCTTCCAGGCCCCGGCGGCCGGGTCGTACTCGCGGAGGGTGCTCTGCGCCTTCTCGACGGTGGTGCCGGGCCTGCCGCGCTTCTTCGGGCGTTCCCAGGGGGGTTGCCGGGTGATCTCCAACCGGCGTCCGGCGACGGTGAGTTCGAGGGTGACCTCGGTGCGGGTGACGGGGTCGGCGTGGTCGCTGCGCAGGGTGAGGCCCTGGCCGTTCTGCCGGGCGCCGGGGACGGAGCCGTAGAGCGCGTAGCACACGGCGTCCAGGACGGAGGTCTTGCCCGCGCCCGTGGGGCCGTGCAGGAGGAAGATCCCGGCGGCGGAGAGGTCGTCGAAGTCGACGCTCTGCGGGCCGCCGAACGGGCCGAAGGCGGTGAGGTCGAGCCGGTGCAGCCTCATCGGGCGACCTCGCGCAGGGTGTCGTCGGCGCGGACGGCGTCGAAGGCGTCGCGCAGGACGCCGCGTTCGCGGGCGTCGGGGCCCGCGCCGCGCACGTGCGCCACGAAGTCCTCGGCGATCTCCTGGTCGCTGCGGCCCGCGAGGCGGCGCGCGTACGACACGTCCGGGTCGTCGGGGGCGCGGTCGGGGGCGAAGACGAGGCTGAGCGTGTGCGGGAAACGCTCGGTGAGCCGGGCCATGGGGTCGGCGGGGCGGACGGTGTCGGTGAGGGTGGCCTCGACCCAGTCCTCGGTGTGACGGGCGAGCGCGGTGTCGGTGAGCAGGTCGTCGAGGGTGCCGCGCAGCCGGGCCAGGCCGCGCGGGACGGGGCAGTCGACGCGCTCGGCGGCCACCGCCCCGTCCGCGCCGAGGTCGATCAGCCACACGCTCTTGCGGTGCGTGGCCTCGGAGAAGGAGTACGGCAGCGGGGAGCCGGAGTAGCGGACGCGCCCGGTGAGGGTCTGGCAACCGTGGAGGTGGCCGAGGGCGACGTAGTCGACGCCGTCGAAGACCCCGGCGGGCACGGAGTCGACGCCGCCGACGGTGATGTCCCGTTCGCTGTCGCTGGGCTCGCCGCCGGTGACGAAGGCGTGGGCGAGGACGACGGAGCGGGTGCCCGGCGGGCGGGCGGCGAGGTCGGCCCGGACGCGGTCCATGGCGGCGCCGAGCACACTCTCGTGGCCCGCCTTCTCGACGCCGAACTCGTCCTTCACCAGGGCGGGTTCGAGGTAGGGCAGGCCGTAGAACGCGACCTCGCCGAAGGCGTCCCGCAGCAGGACGGGGGTGCCCGCCCCGGCCGGGTCGGTGCGCAGGTGGATGCCCGCGCGGCCGATCAGCCCGGCGCCGACGCCGAGCCGCCGGGCGGAGTCGTGGTTCCCGGAGATCATCACGGTGGGCACACCCAGCCCGGCCAGCCGGTGCAGCGCCCGGTCGAACAGCTCGACGGCGGCGAGCGGCGGGACCGCCCGGTCGTACACGTCGCCCGACACGACGACCGCGTCCACGTCGCGCTCGCGCACGGTGGCGAGCAGGTGGTCGACGAACGCGGACTGGGCACCGAGCATGTTCACCCGGTGGAACGCCCGGCCCAGATGCCAGTCGGACGTGTGCAGGAGCCTCATGACTCCCGAGCGTAACGGGCGGGTCCGACAGGCCGGTCTCCTCCTCCGGCGATCCGGCCGTGCGCACGGGCCGCTTCGGGGCGGTGACGGTCATGGAGGGGACTGCGCTCATCGGGCCCGCCGGGCGCGTGCACGGCGCGCACAGCGGCCGACTGGTCGTCCGCGCCGCGGTACCGGCGCTTCCCGAATCTCCGACGTCAACGGTACTTTACTGTACGTCCACAGACGTTTCCCCCTACGCGAGCCAGGAGCTTCGGTGAGTGATCCGAGCGGCACTCTCCCTGAGACACTCACGCGTCTCCGCGCGCTGATCACGGAGAGAGGCCTCCGTGAGGAGGCGGTCTTCGACATCCCCGGACTGTCCCGTGCCACCCTGCTCGACGAGGCCGAGGTCCGGGCGCTGCTGGCCGGCGGGGAGCCGCACGCCGGGGGCAGCAGCGAGGAAGCGGTCAAGGAGCGTGTCCGCAACCGCCTGGCCCGCGCCTATCAGACCTATCTGGACACGGACCGGATCTCTTTCGCAGCGGGCATCCGCACCGTGGCCGCCGCGCTGGACATCTCGGAGATGTGGGCACGCCAACTGGTCAAGGGCGCCAAAGTGCCGAGCATCGGCCACCTGTCCCAGCTGGCCGAGTTCTTCGACGTCGACCTGCACGTCTTCACCGACACGGATGCCGACAGCCTGAACAGGGCCCTGCAACCGCTCCTGGGTGAACTGCGGTCGGAGGATCCGGTGGCCGAGCTGATGAGTGAGCACGGGCTGGCGGGCATCAGCTTCCGTGGACTGGCCCCCGAACGCCGCGCCATGCTCGCCGGAGTCATCAAAGCCGTTCTGGAGCCGGAGAAGTGACCATGAACCGCCGCGGCGTCTCGTCCCGACCGTACGACGGCGTCCACACCGTCCACGACTCCAGCGCACGGACCATGAGGCGGCTGACCGGCGGCATCGTCGGCCGCATGCGGCCGTTCCGAGACGACGACCTGGCCCCGGCGCTCAGCGACGCGCTCACCCGTGTGCGCGGCCGGCCGGTCCGTCTGCGCCCGGCCGCGTTCCCGCCGGAGACCGCCAGCGGCCTGTGGGTCAACGCACCCGACTTCGACCTGATCGCCTACGAGCAGAACACCGCCCCGGTGCACCAGCGCGTGATCATCGGACACGAGGTGTGGCACATGTTCGCCGGGCACTGCGATGCGCAGATGACGCACGGTGTCGCCGCGGCGCGGACCCAGGGCGGCGACCCGGCCGGCCCGCTGGAGGACCTGGTCCGGCGGATCACCCGGATCGACCACGCCGAGTCGCCGTCCGTGGAACGGATGGACCTGGGCCTGCACGTGGCCGCGCTGAGGGCCGAGAGCGCGGTCGCCGAGGAGACCGAGGCGGAGATGTTCGGTTTCCGGTTCGCCACCGCCCTGGAGGCGCTGCTCGCCGAGTCGCACACGGCATCCGACCCGGAGGGCGTCGCGGGCCGGATCCAGGTGTCGATGGCACACCGGAAGCATCCGTCCTGACGGACTCCCGGCACCCGCCTGCCACCCCGCCCGGACCCAGAAAGCGCACCCCCATGGAACACGGACCGAACAACCTCGCCTTCTACATATGCGGCTGCCTGCTTCTGCTGATCGGGCTGATCAAGCTTCCGGCGGCCGTCCGGCGCCGCCACGACACGGCGTTACGCGCGGCGGTCGCCGTCCTCGTCACCGGGGCCGCGGTCTTCTTCCTCACCGCGCCGGACTCCATCGCGCTGGTCAACCAGGTGACGGGCATCCAGAACTTCGCGGCCCCCCTGGCCTACTCGGCACTGATGGCCAACTCGGGGGCCAGTCTGCTGCTCATCATCAACTGGCGCGCGGCCCGGCCCGAGCAGACGCGTCGTGCCTCCCGGATGTGCGTCGCGGTGTCCTGCGCCGCGATCCTGGCGCTCCACGTGCTGTTCTGGCTGGGTGACGCCCCGGTGGAGCAGCGGACCCTCTTCGACGGCTACTACGCCGAGACGCCGTACATCCGCGAGATGATCCTGCTCTATCTCCTCGTCCAGGGAGGGGCGACCCTGACGGCGAGCGTTCTCTGCTGGCGTTGGTCCCGCGAGGTCACCGGCTCCCTACGGGCCGGACTGCTCATCCTCGTCCCCTCGTTCCTCCTGCACGTGGCGTACGACATCGTGAAGCTCGTCGCGGTGGTGGCGCGCTGGACAGGCCGCCACTGGGACTTCCTCATCGATCAGGTCGCCCCGCTGGCCGCCGCACCGTCCGCGCTGCTCGCCGTCACCGGCTTCGCGCTCCCCCTGGTCGGCCCCCGGCTGGCCTCGGCCCTCCACGCCGTGCGTCGACTGCGGGAGCTGACTCCCCTGTGGAAAGAACTCCAGGCCGTCCCGGCACCGGTATCGGTCCGCATCGCGCTGCCGTGGTTCTCGACACCGGCCGTACGGCTCACGGCTCGCGTGACGGCGATCTTCGACGCCCTCCTCTCCATCGCGCCCTACTACGACGCCGAGGCGCGCGACCGGGCGTTCGAGACGGCGATCCGCGGCGGAGCATCGCGTGCGCAGGCCGCGGTGAGTGCCGACGCGGCCATGATCGTCATCGCGGTGGACCGCCGACGGAGCCAGACCCGCCCGGGTGAAGCCGCGGCCGGCCCGACGTGGAGCACCGACGACGTCGTGCGCCTTTCCAGAGACCTCACGTCACCCCTTGTCCTTCAATTCCGCCGGCTGAACGGCGCTGCTGAAAGTAGATCGATATGAGCGACGCATCGTCGCGGACACCCGGAAGAGCCGTGATCATCGGCGGCAGCATCGCGGGCCTGCTCGCCGCGGCGGCGGTCGGCGGCCACTTCGACGCCGTCGACATCATCGAGGCCCACGAGCTGCCGAGCGGCCCTGAGACCACCAGGGCGGGCGTTCCGCAGGCGGCGCATTTCCACACCCTGCTCTCCGGTGGCGCGCGAGCGATCGACGAAATACTGCCAGGCACCGTCGACGAGATGGTCGCCTCGGGTGCGAATCGGGTTCCCGTCACCACGGACATGGTCATGTACTCCCCGGAAGGCTGGTACCGGCGCTGGCAGAACGCCACCCACCATCAGGTCACCGCTAGCCGCGACCTGACGGACTGGGTCATCAGGCAGCAGCTCCTCAAGAACGTGGACGTGACCATCCATCAGCGCACGAGAGTCACCGGTCTGCTCGGTGACGAGCGCCGTGTCACGGGCGTCCGGCTGCGCTCCTCCACCGGTGAGGAGCGGGAGATGTCCGCCCGGCTGGTCATCGACGCGTCGGGGCGGTCGTCCCGGACGCCCCGGTGGCTGGCGGAACGCGGCATCACCGGCCTGCGGGAGAAGCGCGTCGATTCCGGCCTCAGCTACGCGAGTCGTCTGTATCGGGCTCCTGTGCCGACGCGCGGCTGGCCCATCGTGAACGTGCAGGCGGATTTCCGGAACGGTCAGCCACGGGCGGGCTGCATCGGTCCGGTCGAGTGCGACCGGTGGCGCGTCAGCCTCTTCGGTCCCGCGATATCCGAACTGGGCCGGAACCCGGACGCGTTCGAGCAGTACGCCAGGGAGCTGCGCCACCCCGTCGTGGCCGATCTGATCGCCCGGGCCGAGCCGCTCGGCGAGGTGGTCGTCACCCGCACCACCGCCAACCGCCGCTATTTCTACGAACGTCTCCGCGGCTGGCCCGACGGGCTCGTGGTGACCGGCGACGCCGTCGCCGCCTTCAACCCCGTCTACGGGCAGGGCATGTCGGTGGCCGCGCTCAGTGCTCTCGCGATCCGGAACACCCTGTCCCGCGGCGGCTCGGAGCGCGGGCTCGCCCGTCGGGCCCAGCGTGCCGTGTCCCGTCCCGTCGACGCGGCATGGTCCCTTTCCGTCGGCACGGACATCCACCGCCCGGACATCGCGGGCAGGGGACCCAACCTCGCGGACCGCGTCCTGCAGCGGTACGTGAGCCGTCTGTCCCGCACCGCCACGGGATCCCACCTGGTCGCGACCGCGCTCACGGACGTGCTCATGCTGGAGGCACCGCCTGCCTCGCTGCTCACGCCCAAGGTGCTTCTGGCGGCGTGGCGGGGCCCCCAGCGGCCGCAGCTCGACGGGCCGCCGCTCTCGCCCGCCGAGCGGGGCGTCCTGACCGGCGACACCGTGACCGCCCCCGTGGACGGTGCCTGACCACCGGCCGGGGCCCCATCCCGCGAGCCTTGCGGGCCGCGGGACGCCTCACACGTCCCCGTACGCCTCCCCGCCCACCTCGAAGCCCGCCGTCCCCGCGGTGGCGTCCGCGAGCCAGGCACGGAAGGCGGGGACGTCGGCGTCCGGGAGGGCGATCTCGATGGTGACGTCCTCGGCGTAGCGCACGTCGCGGACGGTGCGGCCGGTGGCCCGCAGGTCGTTCTGGACCTTGCCGGCGCGCTGGTGGTCGACGGTGACCGTGGCGAGGCGGAAGCGGCGCCGGGTGCGGGTGCCGACGGCGTCCAGGGCCTCGCCGACCGCGCCGCCGTACGCGCGGATCAGGCCGCCCGCGCCGAGCTTGACGCCGCCGTAGTAGCGGGTCACGACGGCGACGACGTACCGCATGTCGCGGCGGAGCAGCATCTGGAGCATGGGGACGCCCGCGGTGCCGCCGGGTTCGCCGTCGTCACTGGCCTTCTGGACGGCGGCGTCGGCGCCGATGACGTACGCCCAGCAGTGGTGGGTGGCGGTGGGGTGCTCGCGGCGGACGGCCGCGAGGAAGTCCTGGGCCTCCCGCTCGGTGGCGGCGGGGGCGAGCGCGCACAGGAAGCGCGAGCGGTTGACCTCGGTCTCGTGCACGCCCGGGTGGGCGACGGTGCGGTACTCGTCGGGCATCCGCCCAGCTTATGCGCTGGTCGCGGCGGTGCCCGGGGCCGGGCTCAGGCGTCCTCGCGGCCCCGCGGGACCGCCGTCCAGGTGAGCCGGGCGGTGCCGGGGGTCAGGTCGGGCCAGCCGGGACCGTCCCAGGTCAGCTCGGCGACGGCGGAGGTCGGGAACTTCTCGCGGACGGCCGCCAGGCCACCGCCGGTGGCGTCCCGGTCCGGGTCGGCGAGGGCGAGGACGAGGTCCTGGAGGCCGGGGTTGTGGCCGACGAGCAGCAGGGTGCGTACGGCGGCGGGTGTCTCGTGGACGACGGCGAGGAGATCGGGCACGTCGGCCGCGTACAGGCGGGGGTCGTGGCGGACCGGGGCCGGGGTGCCGATGCGGCGGGCGGCGGCGAGGTCCCAGGTGCGGCGGGCGCGGACGGCGGTGGAGCACAGGGCGAGGTCGGGATGCCGGTCCGGGGCGGCGAGGGCGTCGCCCGCGGCGGGGGCGTCGCGCAGGCCGCGCGGTCCGAGCGGCCGCTCGTGGTCGGGCACGCCCGGCGGCCAGGCCGACTTGGCGTGCCGCAGCACGAGGAGACGGCGCGGGGTCCGGTCGCCCGCGGCGGGGGCGGGGCCGTCGGGGCCGGGGGGCGGGTCGTCCGGGGCGCGGTGCACGGTCCGAGCCTACGGGCGGTCGCGGGCGTACGCCGTGCCGCGCGGCGGAATCCGGCCCGGTCCCGCGGTGTTGTCGTGGGGGACGAGGGACGCCGGGCGGCGTCCACCGGTTGGCGTTGGCACGAGGAGGCACCAGGTGTACGGCGACGAGGCGACCATCCGCAGGATCCTGACCGAGTCCGGGGACACCTGGGCGGTGGTCGGACTGTCCACCAACCCCGAGCGGGCCGCGTACGGCGTCGCGCGGGTGCTCCAGCGGTTCGGGAAGCGGGTCGTGCCCGTGCACCCGAAGGCGGAGACGGTGCACGGGGAGCAGGGCTACGCGTCGCTCGCGGACATCCCGTTCGCGGTGGACGTGGTCGACGTGTTCGTCAACAGCGCGCTCGCCGGGGCCGTCGCGGACGAGGCGGTGGCCAAGGGCGCGAAGGCGGTGTGGTTCCAGCTCGGGGTGGTCGACGAGGCGGCCTGTGAGCGGACCCGGTCGGCGGGCCTGGACATGGTGATGGACCGCTGCCCGGCGATCGAGATCCCCCGCCTCGGCTGAGCCGTACGCGGCGCGGGCGACCGTTCCGGGCGGCGGTCGGCGCGTGCCTTCCCGGCCGCCGCCGGGGGCCTTCGGGGCATACCGGACCGGGCCCGCGACCGCCCGCCGGACCACGCTGACACCCCCGTCGGCGGGACCCATAATGTGCGGGGTGACAACGATCTCCCCCCACCCCGAATCCCGTTCTCTGCCGCATGTCCCGGTCGTCGTGGTGGGGGCGGGGCCGGCCGGCCTCACCGTCGGCACGCTCCTGCGCGACGCCGGAATCGACTGTGTGGTCCTGGAGACCGAGAGCCGCGAGACCGTCGAGACCCGGCCCCGCGCCGGGGTGTTGGAGGAGTGGGCGGTGCGCGCGCTGGAGCGGCGCGGGCTCGCCGGGCGGATCGTGGAGCGGGCCCAGGCGCACACGGCCTGCGAGTTCCGCTTCGGCGGCGAGGCGTACCGCTTCCCCTACGAGGAGTTGACGGGCCGTCACCACTACGTCTACCCGCAGCCGCTGCTGGTGGCGGACCTGGCGCGGGAGTTCGTCGACGTGCGGGGCGGCGACGCCCGTTTCTCGGTGCGCGACGTCGAGCTGCACGACCTGGAGACGGACCGGCCGTCGGTGTCGTACACCTGCTCCCGGACCGGTCAACAGCGGCTGCTGCTCTGTGACTTCGTGGTCGGCGCGGACGGGGCGCAGGGGGTGAGCCGGGCCGCGATACCCGAGGGGGCGGTGCGGATCGCCCGGCACGACTACGGCGTGGGCTGGCTGTCGCTGCTCGTCGAGGCGCCGCCGTCCAGCGACTGCGTGGTGTTCGGCATCCACCCCAACGGGTTCGCCGGGCACATGGCGCGCAGCCCCGAGGTGACCCGCTACTACCTCCAGTGCCCGCCGGGCGACAGCCCGCACCACTGGACCCACACGCGGGTCTGGCACGAGCTGCGGACCCGGCTGGAGGCGGCCGGGAGACCCCCGCTCACCGAGGGGCCGCTGATCGAGAAGCGGGTGCTGGACCTGCACGACTACGTCGTGGAGCCGATGACGTACGGGCGGCTGTTCCTGGCCGGGGACGCGGCCCATCTGGTCGCGCCGATCGCGGCGAAGGGGCTCAACCTGGCGCTGCACGACGCGTTCCTGCTGGGGGACGCGCTGGCCGCCTATCTGACCGGGGGCGACGGGGAGGGCCTGGACCGGTACTCGGAGACGGGTCTGCGGCGGGTCTGGGACTACCAGGAGTTCTCGCAGTGGCTGTCGGACGTGTACCACGGCACGTCGGGCGGCGATCCGTTCCGCGCGGGCACCACGCTGGCCCGGCTGCGGCGGCTGTTCACGTCGCCCGCCGCCGCCGCGGCCTTCGCGGAGCAGTACCTGGGCACCGCCGCGCACTACTGACAGCCGTACATCGCCATGGCGCGGGCACGGTTGACGGCCTGTCAGACCGGCAGGCCGAGGCCCTCCAGCACGACGGCGCCGGGCAGGTCGGTGAACGCCTTGCCGGGCACGAGGAGTTTGCCGCGGCGGCGTCCGCTGCCGACGAGGACGTAGGGCAGGTCGACGACGGCGGGGTCCACCAGCACGGGCCAGTCGGCGGGCAGGCCGAGCGGGGTGATGCCGCCGTACTCCATGCCGGTCTCCCCGACAGCCGTGTCCATCGGGGCGAACGAGGCCTTGCGGGCCCCGAGTTGGCGGCGGACGGCGCCGTTGACGTCGACGCGGGTGGTGGAGAGCACCAGGCAGGCGGCGAGGGTGGTCTCCCCGCCGCGCTTGCCCGCGACGACCACGCAGTTGGCGGATCGCTCCAGCAGGTCGCGCCCGTAGTGCTCGACGAAGACGGCGGTGTCGGCCCACTCCGGGTCGGTGTCGACGTAGACGATCTGCTCCGCGGGGACGGCGCCGCTCCAGTGGCGTACGGCGTCGGCGACCGGGGCGACCAGGTCGTCGAGGCGGTCGGGGGCGGGCCAGGCGTGCGCGAAGGTGCCGATCGGTGCGTCCATGGCGGCACGCTAACAGCCGCCCGGCACCCCCGGCGGACCGTCTCGCCGCGCGGGCGACGGGCCCCGCCGCGCGGGCAGTCAGGCGGGCGGCGGGGGCGGGTCAGTGCGCGGGCGGCGGTACGGAGACGGTGAGAACCAGTTCGGTGGGGACGTCGCCGGTGTTGCCGTAGACATGGGCGGCGGCGGCCTCGAAGGTGACGCTGGCCCCGGCCGGGACCCGGTACTCGGTGCCCTCGACGGTGAGGGTGAGTTCCCCGGCGGTGACGTGGGCGATCTCGACGGTGCCGGGCGGGTGCGGGTCGGAGGCGCTGCTGTCGCCGGGCATCAGCCGCCAGTCCCACATCTCCAGCGGACCGGGCGCCTCGGTGCCCGCGAGGAGGCGGCTGTAGCTGCCCGCGTCGGTGCGCCAGAGGCGGACCACCTGGTCGGCGGGGACGACCCGCACGCGGGGGCCCCGCTCGTAGTCGAGGAGGGTGGTGACGCTGATGCCGAGCGCGTCGCCGATCTTGACGACGGTGCCGATGCTCGGGTTGGTGCGGGCCTGCTCGATCTGGATCAGCATGCCCCGGCTGACCCCGGCGCGGGCGGCGAGCGCGTCGAGGGTGAAGCCCCGCTCGGCGCGCCAGCGCTTCACGTTGCGCGCCAGCGACTGGGTCAGCAGGTCGAGGTCCGCCACGTTCCGTCCGTTCCGCCGTCACGCCGTTCTCCGGGACCGGGTCCACCCCGCCGCCGCACCACCGTGCACTGCACCCGGCGGTACACCGAACTGTACTGCGGACACCGCGCCCCCGACGGCGGCGCCCAGGCGTCCGGGCAGGGTCAGCGCCGGAACCGGGACGGGCCGCGTCCGGGCAGGGTCAGCGCCGGAGCTGCGAGGGGCCGGGTCCGGGCCGGGCTCAGCGCTCCGGTTCCAGCTCCGCCAGCCGGGCCGCCGTCTCCTCGTCCAGCCCGGACAGCGCGACGAGCTGGTCCGGGGTGACCCCGTCGGGGATCGGCACCGGGGCCGGGGTGCGCAGCGGCGGCTGCCAGCCCTCGCCGGGTGTCCAGCGCCGGACGACGCGGGCGGGCGCGCCCGCCACCACGGCGTGGTCGGGGACCGTGCCGCGCACCACCGCGCCCGCGGCGACGACCACGTTCCGGCCGACGCGCGCGCCGGGCAGGACGACCGCGCCGGTGCCGATCCAGCAGCCGGGCCCGATCTCCACCGGCTCCATGCGCGGCCACTGCTTGCCGATGGGCTGGTGGGGGTCGTCGTAGGAGTGGTTCGTGGAGGTGACGTAGACGTACGGGCCGAAGTAGCAGTCGCTGCCGATGGTGACGGTGGTGTCCGCGATGACGTGGCTGCCGCGGCCCAGGACGACGCCGTCGCCGATGCGCAGGATGGGGTCCGGGCCGAGGTCGAGGTCGGGCATCAGCCCGGCCGTGAGGGTGACCTGCTCGCCGACGATGCAGTGGGAGCCGAGCCTGATCCACGGTTCGCCGAAGACGGTGCCGAGCGGGAACGCCAGCCGGGTGCCCGCGCCGATCGAGCCGAAGCGCAGCCGGCCGGGGCGCTCCGCGGTGACGGAGCCGGTGCGCTGCACCCAGGCCCAGCCCGCGTGGACGGCGCGCTGCGCGAGGCGGCTCCGCCAGGACGAGAACGTGTTCTTGCGCTTCGGCACCCGCTCACCGTACTCAGCGCGCGGCGGCCCCAGGACGCCGTCACCCTGTGATCTTCACCCCAACGGGTGCGGGTAGCGTGCGGGGGGGCGGCGGACCGGACGGCGGCCGACGACGGTGAGGAGACGGTGATGACGCACAGCGCGCTGGTCAAGGGCATCGGCGGCCGGGAACCGGACATCGACGCGGAGGCGTTCGTGGCGCCGAACGCGACGGTGATCGGGGGCGTGACGCTGGAGGCGGGCGCGAGCGTCTGGTACGGGGCCGTGGTGCGCGGCGACGTCGAGCGGATCTCCGTCGGCGCGCGCAGCAACGTCCAGGACAACGCCACGCTGCACGCCGACCCGGGGTTCCCGGTGACGATCGGCGAGCGGGTCTCCGTCGGGCACAACGCGGTGGTGCACGGGGCGACCGTCGAGGACGACTGCCTGGTCGGGATGGGCGCGACCGTGCTCAACGGCGCGGTGATCGGGGCGGGTTCACTGGTCGCCGCGCAGGCGCTGGTGCCGCAGGGGATGCGGGTGCCGCCGGGGTCGCTGGTGGCGGGCGTCCCCGCGAAGGTGCGCCGCGCACTGACGGCGGAGGAACGGGAGGGCATCACCCTCAACGGCACGCTCTACGCCGACCTGGCGAAGGCACACCGGGAGATCCACGGCTGAGGGACGCAGGGCTGAAGAACGCACAGCTGACGGACGCAGGGCTGAGGGACGCACGGCTGAGGGCCGGGTGCGGGCGGGGCGCCGGGCACGGTCGCCCTCGGCGGTCCCGCGTCAGCGGGTCGGTTCCCCGAGGGGTTCGGCGGTCCCGGCCGCGTCGGTCGTCCCGGCCGTGTCGGTCGTCGTGGCCTCTTCGGTCTTCCCGGTCGCCTCGGCGGTCTCGGCGTCCCGCACGGTCTTCGCCGCCTTGCGCTTGAGGACCAGCATCGAGGTGAGGCCGATGAGGACGGCCAGGACCAGGCCGAGCCACGAGAAGCGCTTCAGCCAGGACTCGGCGACGACGCCGACGTAGTAGATGACGGCGGTCGTGCCGCCCGCCCAGACGATGCCGCCGAGGACGTTGGCGATGAAGAACTTCCAGTACGGCATGCGCAGGACGCCCGCGAGCGGTCCGGCGAAGATCCGCAGCAGGGCGATGAACCGGCCGAAGAACACGGCCCACATGCCCCACTTCTCGAAGGACCGCTCCGCCGTGGCGATGTGCGCCTCGCCGAAGTGCCGGGGGAACTTCCCGCCGAGCCACGCGAGGAGGGGCCGGCCGCCCTTGCGGCCGATGGCGTAGCCGATGGAGTCGCCGATCACCGCGCCCGCGGTGGCGCAGGCGCCGAGGATCACCGGGTCGATCTCGCCGTGCTGGGAGGCGAGCAGCGCCGAGGAGACGAGGATGATCTCGCCCGGCAGCGGGATGCCCAGGCTCTCCAGTCCGATGACGAGGCCCACCAACGCGTAGATGGCGAGCGGTGGTACGGCCTCCAGCCACTCCTGGACGTGCACCGCAGGTTCCTCCCGTTCGCGTCCCCGCCCGACCGGCGGACCGGTGCCGCCCGGCCCCCGGCGTTCCCCGCCGCAGGGGCGCGGGGAACGCCGGGAAGCCTACCGGGTCGGCATCGCACGCCGGTCCGCCGCCCGGGGGCCCGGCGCCGACGGACGGCGCGGGGGGACGCTGGCGGCCGGGCGGCCCCTCTCGGCCCCATCCGCCTTGTCTTCCTTGCCTGCCTTACCTACCTTGCCCGCCTTCTCCGACTTCTTTGCTTTGACCGCCTTGTCTGTCTTGTCTGTGGGCGGCTTCGTCGTGGTGGGGGTGGCGGACTCCGTGGGGGCAGCGGACTCCGGGAGCTGCCGTACGGCGACGGGTACGTCGAACACCCAGCGCCGTCCGCCGGTGCCGTCCCGGTCGACGACCGCGACGGCGGTACGGGCACGGTCCGCGCCGGGGGCGAGCTGGAAGCCTCCGCCGCCCCGGCGCAGCACGAGTTCCCCGCGCACGGTCAGGTCGAACAGGACCTCGCCGGAGTGCACCAGGCACCCGGCCAGCGCGACCGTGCCGCGCACCGGGTCCGCGGCGAGGCAGAGCGCGGGCGCGCCGACGCTGCGGAGCAGCCCGTCGCCCTCGTACGACCACTGCTGCGAGGTCGCCGAGGAGCAGGCCGCGAGGACGGCGGGCGTCCCGCGCTCGGTCCGCCCGCCCGCGAGGTCCAGACACAGTTCGACGGAGGTGGCCCGCAGCCTGCCGTGGGCGACCTGGGCGGGCCGCACACCCGTGCCCGGGGAGGCGGTGGTGCCGGGCGCGGCGGAGGTCGGGCCGCCGCTCGGCGCGGTCGGTACGCCGCCCGGCATGCCCCAGGTGGGGCCGCCGCCGGGGACGCCGTGGTCGTCGGAGCCGTCACGTGTCACCAGAACCGCGGCGAGCACCACCAGGGAGGTCACACCGACCCCCACCAGCACGACCCGGGTCCGCCGGAACGGCGGGGCGGTGCGGTGCCGGCCACGGCTCCCGGACCGCCGGGACCCCCCGCGCCGGACCTGCCGTACGGGAGCGGGCCGCACCGGTGTCGGGCGCCCCGCGGCGGGCTGCGGAGAGGGGGACATGGCCGGAGCCGGAGTCCGGGGCGGAGTCGGGGCGGCGTACGGCGGGGGCGACGCGGCGGGGGCGGCGTACGGCGGCGGGGTGGGCACGGGTGCCGGGGCCGCCGCAGGGACGGCCGGTGAGGTGAAGGGCGACGCGGCCCGTCGTGGCCGGGTGTCGAACGCCCGCCGGGAACGGGCGTCGGAGGCGCGGCGCGAACGGACCTCGCCCGTACGCCGGTTGCCCCGGCCGAGGACGCCGCCGGAGAGGGCGAGCAGGGCGAGCCGCCGGTCCCGCAGCCCCGCCGAGGCCCGCCGGACGGACGCCACGCGGCCCGAACCGGCGCGCCCGGGGCGGGAGTCGAGGTAGCGGCGGGCGCCCCAGCCGAGCACGGTCTCGGCGAGCAGCACGCCCGGCGCGTCGTCGGCGAGGCTGAGTTGTTCGACGGCGTAGCGGCAGTAACGGCACCGCGAGAGATGCCGTCGCACCTCGGGCAACAGTATTTGTTTACGGCGCAGCGGAATGTCGAGGAGCCGGTTCTGAAAGCGGCATTCACCGGTCGGCGCGAGTTCCCCGTGCGCCCGTACGCACCCCGACCGGAATTCTTCGCGGGCCAGTTCGAGTCCGGCCGCCGCGGTGGCGTCGTCCATGCCGAGCAGTCCGGCGGGGACGGAGATCGGCTCGGCCTCGACCTGCGTATGCCACAGAAGGCATTGGGCGGGGGCGGACAGGAACTGGAAAGCGCGTTCGGCGAGAATCCGCCTTTCGGACGTGACCAGTCCGTCCGCGCGGGGGCCCCGGCCGCCGAAGGAGGTGCGCAGTTCGGGCAGGACGGCCGTCACGCCGTCGACCTCGGCCCAGGAGCGGACCGTCTCGCGCGCGGCGACGAGGAACTGGGGGCGCAGGGCGCCGCCGGGGCGGCCGTTCGCGAGGCGGGCGAGCACGTCGTGGAAGGCCGCGGCGGCGGCCAGCCGTGCCGTGTCACCGGGGCCGGACAGGCAGAGGGCGGCGTACTCGTGCGTCGCCCTCCAGTGCCGGGAGAAGAGCAGGGCGACGGCGCGGGGGTGACCGACGGCCCTTCCGACCCGGGCGGCGAGGTCCTGGTCGGCGTCGCCCGCGGTCCAGCCGGGCAGGGACACCCGGGGCGGGCGTGGGGGGTTGGGGGATTGCACTGAAGCATTTCCTTCCAAGCCGACGAACGGCACACGGAATGCGTTCGCCGGAAAGCAGGTGCCTGATTGGTGCGTACTTTTGGTCCGACCTGGCGTGTTGCCCATGATCCGACCGGCCCCGGGGTGGCTCACCTTTGCACAAGGGCGTGACAGGAAACAAGAAGTTCGTGAGTCCGAATGAGGAAGTCTGGTGGATTCGCGGTGAGTTGCTCGCGCGGTGAGCGCCAATGTGCCACATATGCCGGGGCGGGCCGCGTCAACTCATCTGCCCGAAAAGGCAGAAGGAACGGCACGGGCGGATTCCCGGAGGGCATGCGTACCGCAGGCGTCACGTACCGCGGGTGTCGTGTGCTGCGGGCGTCACGTACGGGAGGTGCCACGTACCGCGGGTGCCACGCACCGCGGGTCTCACGCGAAGGGCCACGACGGCAAGGGCCCCGGTCGCGGCCGGAGCCGTGACCGGGGCCCTGGTGACCCTGGCGCCCGCCGCGCGGGCGGGTGTGCTCAGCCGTTGGGGCGCAGCGTCCAGACGACCGTCATCTCGCCGGTGACGGCTCCGTCGCCCCGGCGGATCTCGATCCGCACCGGGAACTCGGGCCGCTCCCCCGCGTCGAGCTGGGCGACGACCTCGGCGGCCGGGCGCCCCAGCGTCGCCGTCGCGGTCACGGGGCCCATCGCGAGCTTGCGGTAGGCGATCTCGGCGCTGACGGCGAGCGGCACGGCCCGGGTGAGCTGGTCGCCGAACGCGGCGAGGACGATCGCGCCGCTGGCCGACTCCCCGAGCGTGAACATCGCCCCGGCGTGCGGGCCGCCCACGTGGTTGTGGAACTCGGCCTGGTCCGGCAGCGCCACCACGGCCTTCTCCGGTCCGGTCTCCACGAACTCCAGGTTGAGGGTCCGGGCCATGGGCACCGTGGCGGCGAGCATCTCGCCGATGGACATCTGGTCTGCGCTCATGACCGTGATGTTACCCACGGGTAGCGGAGACTGACCAGGGTCCCCGCGCCCGGTGTGGGACGGCTCTCCTCCCGGTAGGCCCGTTTCGGTACGTCCCTGACAAGGGGCGGTGACCCTTTCGTGTCCCGGACGGGACTAGGGTTTCTGGCCATGTGGCCAGGACAGCAGCCGCCCGGGGGAGAGCAGAACCCGCAGGCGCAGAACAATCCGTACCAGCAGCCGGGATACCAGCAGCCGAACCCGTACCAGCAGCCCGGCGCGCAGCCGCCGGGGGCTCCGCAGCCCGGCGCGCAGCCGCCCGGCTACCCGCAGCAGCCGGCTCACCCGCAGCAGCCCGGCGGCCCTTACGCGCCGACCCCGCAGTGGGGCTCCCCCGCCGTGCCGGGCGCCCCCCAGGGCGGCGGGGGCGGGAACCGGACGAAGGTGGTGGCGATCGTGGCGGCCACGGCCGTCGTGATCGCCGCCGGGGTGACCGGGTTCCTGGTGCTGGGCGGTGACGGGGACGACGACAAGCCCACGACGGCCGGTGGCGACCGCAGCGCGAGCGCGTCGGCGTCGACGCAGCCGAGCGCGTCGCCCTCCGCCTCCGCGGGCACCGACGACAACCCGCGGAGCAACGAGAAGGAGGAGCCGACCGTCGCGGGGTGGAAGGTCGTCATCAACGCGAAGTGGGGCATCGCCTTCGACGTGCCGCCCGACTGGGAGGTCCAGTCGCCGGGGCTCAGCCAGGGCTTCGAGTGGAAGGACAAGGAGAAGCCCACCGGCTACGACTCGATCATCCAGTCGGGCACGGCCGAGTACCGCTCCAAGTGGTGCACCTCGGACGAGGACAAGGACGGCAGGACCGACGACACCCCACTCGCCGTGGTCGGCAGCAAGGGTGCCGAGGGCGCGAAGAACACCGACGAGATCGCCCTCAACACCCCCGCCTGGTGGGTCTTCGGCGGGTACACCGAGCCGGACAAGAAGAGCCTCACCTTCGACAAGAAGGCCACGCCCTTCACCACCACCTCGGGAATCAAGGGCAGTTACTCGTGGGCCCGCTCGACGAACACGCCGCAGAAGGGCAAGTGCGCGAGCGACGGCAAGGCCATCACGTTCGGGTTCAAGAACTCCAACGCCGACTTCGTGTCGTGGAACCTGTACGGCGCGAAGGGCGTGAAGGACGAGGTGTCGGAGGAGACCGTCCTCAAGATCCTCGCCACGGTCCGCCTGCACGGGACGCCGACGGGCGGCTGACCGGGGCGGGTGGATTCGGCCGGTACGGGGTTTGGCAGACGGGGGCGCGGGCGGCGATAGTCGGCCCGTGACCTCCCCCACCGCCCCCGTCCCCCCGGCCGGCCGCGCCGACCGGTCACCCCGGCTGCGCCGACCCGCCTGGGCGGGGCGCAACTACAGCCTGCTCACGGGCGCCGCGTTCATCACGGGTCTCGGCAGCAACGGAGCGCTGATCGCCGCCGCCTTCGCCGTCCTGGAGGCGGGCGGCGACGGCGGGGACGTCGGTCTGGTGGCGGCGGCCCGCACGCTGCCGCTGGTGCTGTTCCTGCTGATCGGCGGTGCGGTCGCCGACCGGCTGCCGCGGCACCGGGTGATGGTCGCGGCGAACGCGCTCAACTGCGTGTCGCAGGGCGCGTTCGCGGTCCTGGTCCTCACCGGCGAGCCCCGGCTGTGGCAGATGATGCTGCTGACCGCGCTCGGCGGCACCGGTCAGGCGTTCTTCAGTCCGGCCGCCGAGGGCATGCTGCTGTCGTCGGTGGAGGGCGAGCAGGCCGGGCGGGCGTTCGCGGTGTTCCGGATGGCGATGCAGGGCGCGGGCGTCGGCGGCGCGGCCCTGGGCGGCGCGATGGTCGCGGCGACCGGGCCGGGCTGGGTCCTCGCGGCGGACGCCGCCGCCTTCGCGCTCGCCGGGTCGCTGCGGGCGTTCCTCGACGTCAGCCACATCCCGGCGCGCGGCCGGGGCGACGGGGTGCTCGCCGATCTGCGGGAGGGCTGGCGGGAGGTCAGCGGCCGTCCCTGGCTGTGGAGCATCGTGCTCCAGTTCTCGATCGCGAACGCCGTGGTGGCCGCCGCCGACGCGGTGTACGGCCCGCTCGTCGCCCGCGACCACCTGGGCGGCCCCGGCCCCTGGGGCGTCGCGCTCGGCTTCTTCGGCGCCGGGACGGTGGCGGGCGCGCTGCTGATGACGCGCTGGAAGCCCCGCCGCCTGCTGCTCGTCGGCACGCTGGGCGTCTTCCCGCTGGCCCTGCCCTCGGCGGCGCTCGCCGTACCGGCGCCGATCACGGTGCTCTGCGCGGTGATGTTCCTGACCGGCGTCACCCTGGAGGTCTTCGGGGTGTCCTGGATGACGGCCCTGCACCAGGAGATCCCGGAGGAGAAGCTCTCCCGCGTCTCGGCCTACGACTGGTTCGGCTCGGTCGCGATGGTGCCGCTGGCGACCGCGCTGACCGGTCCGGCGGAGTCCGCGTTCGGCCGTACGGCGGCGCTGTGGGGCTGCGCCGCGCTGGTCGTCGTGGTCACGGCGGCGGTCCTGTGCGTGCCGGACGTACGCGGCCTCACCCGCCGTACGAGGCCGGTGACCGGCCGGGCCGCCGCGCCGCTCACCGGGAACGGCCCGGCACCGCGACCGGGCGCCGAGGCCGACGCCGAGTCCGGGGCGCAGGCGAAGTCGGCCCGCCCACCGGCCGGTTGAGTCTCCGCCCCGCCGCACACCTCGGCCGACTCCCTCAGCCGATCCCGAAAGCCCCCGCCGGAGGCAGCGGTGACGCCACCGCCTCCGTCTCCTCCACGGGCCGGGCGTCCCCGGTGAACTCCCGCAGCGCGGACCCGTGTTCGACGCGGGCCGGGAACGGGTCGGAGGCCGTACGGCGGGCGAGGGCGGTGAGATCCAGGGGCCGGTGGGAGGCGATCAGGACGGCGTTGCCGAACCGGCGGCCCCGCAGCACGGCAGGCTCGGCGACCAACGCCAGCTCACCGAACACGGCCGCGAACGTGGCGAGTTGGGAGCGCAGGAAGGCGAACGGCGCGGAGTCCGCGAGGTTCGCGAGATACACCCCGTCGGCGCGCAGCACCCGCCCGGCCTCGCGGGCGTAGGCGAGCGTGGTGAGGTGGGCGGGCACCTGGGAGCCGCCGAAGACGTCGGCCACCAGGACGTCGGCCGTGGCGTCCGGGGCGGCCTCCAGCCAGGCCCGCGCGTCGGCCGGGTGGACGGTGACGTCCGCGTCGGCGTCGGCGTCGGCGTCGGCCGGGAACGGCAGGTGCTCCGCGACCAGCGCCGACAGCCCCCGGTCGGCCTCCACGACGTGCTGCCGGGAACCCGGCCGGGTCGCGGCCAGGTAGCGGGGCAGGGTGAGCGCGCCGCCGCCGAGGTGCAGCGCGTCCAGCGGCCGTCCGGGCTCGGCGAGGACGTCGAGGACGTGCCCGAGGCGCCGCGTGTACTCGAACTCCAGGTGCGTGGGCTCGTCGAGGTCGACGTACGACTGCGGGGCCCCGTCCACGGTGAGCAGCCAGGCCCGCTCCCGATCGACGTCCGGCATCAGCTTGGCGGTGCCGTGGTCGACGGCACGGGTCACGGGTATCGAGTCGCTCACCAGCCCATTGTGCCGCCGCCCGCCACCCCGGACGCACGGGCAGACGGGCAGACGGGCAGACGTACGGGGCGGACGTACGGCGGGGAACCGGGCCGATGGCATGGCCCGGTTCCCCGCCCGCCCTCGGGACGCGGTCGTCACGCCCCGTCTTCTTTCACAGCACGACCGTCACCGTCCCGGCCCCGACGGTCCGGCCGCCCTCGCGGATCGCGAAGCCGAGGCCCGCCTCCAGGGGCACGTCCCGTCCCAGCTCGACGGTCATCCGGACGTGCTGCCCCGGCCGGGCGGCGGCGACCTCGCCCAGGTCGACGTCCCCGACGACGTCGGCCGTCCGGATGTAGAACTGCGGCCGGTAGCCGGTGGCGATCGGCGTGGTCCGGCCGCCCTCGCGGGCCGACAGGACGTACACCTGCGCGGTGAAGCGGCGGCTGGGGACCACGCTGCCGGGGGCGGCGACGACGTGGCCGCGCCCAACCGCGTCGCGCGGGACGCCGCGCAGCAGCAGCGCCACGTTGTCCCCGGCCTGCGCCTCCTCCATCGGCTTGCCGAAGGTCTCCAGGCCGGTGACGACGGTCTCCAGCCCAGCGCCGAGCACCTCGGCCCGGTCGCCGACGCGGACCGTGCCGCGCTCCAGCGCGCCGGTGACGACCGTGCCGCGCCCGGTGATGGTGAGCACGTTCTCCACCGGGAGCAGGAACGGCGCGTCGACGTACCGCTCGGGCATCGGCACGTACGTGTCGACCGCGTCGAGCAGCGCGTCGACCGACGCCGTCCACCGCAGGTCGCCCTCCAGGGCCTTCAGCCCGGAGACCCGGACGACGGGCGCGGCGTCCCCGTCGTAGCCGTGCCGGGTGAGCAGGTCGCGGACCTCCAGCTCCACGAGGTCGGTCAGCTCCTCGTCGCCCGCGTCGGCCTTGTTGAGGGCGACGACGATGTGGTCGACGCCCACCTGCCGGGCGAGCAGGACGTGTTCGGCGGTCTGCGGCATGATCCCGTCGACGGCGGAGACGACGAGGATCGCCCCGTCGAGCTGCGCGGCGCCGGTGACCATGTTCTTGACGTAGTCGGCGTGGCCGGGCATGTCGACGTGCGCGTAGTGGCGGGTGTCGGTCTCGTACTCGACGTGCGCGATGTTGATGGTGATGCCGCGGGCCGCCTCCTCGGGCGCGCGGTCGATGCGGTCGAACGGCACGAACGTGCCCGCCCCGCGCTCGGCGAGGACCTTGGTGATGGCGGCGGTCAGGGTGGTCTTGCCGTGGTCGACGTGGCCCATGGTGCCGATGTTGAGGTGCGGCTTGGTGCGCACGTACGCGGTCTTGGACATGGCGGTTCCTGGAAGCCTCTCGGGATGCGGTGCGCGACGGCCCCGGCGGCGCGGGCGCGCGGCCGGGACGGGGACCCCGGGAACCTCACCGACCCTCCCCCTGCGGGGTCCGCCGGTCGATCCGGAGAGGGTCAGCTTCGGGCGCCGTCGGCGGCGGCCGTGTGTGCCGCGAGTGCGGTGGGAGGCGTGGGAACGGCAGCCTTCGGCGCATCCGCGAGGGCGGATGCCGCGAGGAGGAAGGCGTACCGGAACATGGTGCCGATCCTCGCCGACGCGTCGGCGGGTGTCGAACGAATTACCCGGCGGGACCGGGCGGAACCGTGAAGAACCGGCGAGGAACCGGGAGAAGGGGGCGTGGGCACGTGACGGCCGACGGCGAGGGCCGGGGCGGGCGGACGGCCGCCGAGTGGTGGGAGCTGCTCCCGGCCGGGGTGCGCGGCCAGGTGGACCGCCTGGTCCTCCAGGACGCCTGGCTGCCCGCCGTGCGCGCGGTGTGGGAGGCGGGCCGGGCCCGGGGGCTGGGGCTGGCGGAGGCGCAGTACGTGGTGCACGCACGGCTCCTGCACCACGGCGACCGGGTGGCCCGTACGCCGCCGGACCCGCTGGACGCGGAGTCGCTGGACGCGCGGGCGGCGGGCGCGCCCGGCCGGGTGGTGGCGGTGGAGGCGGTGTGGGACGGCGACACCGTGCACGACTGGTTCGTGAACCTGATCGCCCTCACCGAGGCGCCGGAGGGCGAGATGCGGCTGGCGACCGTGTACCGGTCGGCGGCGACCGCGTTCCTCGGCGACGAGGCGGCGGGGGCCCGGCATCCGTCGGCGGTGGTCGCCGCACGCGTCGGCGGGGCGCTGGCCGGGCGGCTGTCGGTGCCGTTCCACTTCGGGAGCCCGGCCGAGCCGGACGACGAGGCGCCCCGGCTGCGCCGCTGACGCGGGGGTGGGCACGGGGGGTGGGCCGACGGCGCCTCAGTCGCCGACGTGTTTGAGGGCCTCGCGGACCGACAGCGGGGCGAACCGGCCGCGTTCGCGGGCCAGGAAGGCGCGGACGGCCTCGGGGTCGGTGCGGGCGTACTGGCGCAGCGCCCAGCCGATCGCCTTGCGGATGAAGAAGTCGGGGTGCCCGGACTGGCGCAGGCAGTAGGCGAACAGCCGGTCGGCGTCGGTGCGTTCCTTGTAACCGAGCTGGTGGAGGAGGGCGGTGCGGGCCACCCACAGGTCGTCGTCGCCGATCCAGGCGTCCATCTCGGCGACGAGCCGCGGATCGGCGGCGACGAGCGGGCCGACGACGTGCGCGGCGAGCAGGTCGACGGTGTCCCACCAGGGATCCGTGGTGATCAGGCGGCGGGCGACGGGCAGGAAGCCGGAGGAGCAGCGGCCGACGTGACGGCGTACGTAGTCGACGGCGAAGTACCGGTACTCGCGCTCGGGCAGCGCCCAGCAGCGCAGCGCGATCGCCGCGCAGTCCGCCTCGTCCGGGCGGGGCGTCCCGGCCAGCACGGTCCGGGAGAGGGCCCGCCGCTCGGGGGTGGGCAGGCCCAGGAAGGGGCCCACGTCCTTCATGTAGGCCCGCATGGCGGCGGCGCGCTCGGGATCGGCCGCGGTCGGGTACGCGGCCGTCAGCCGGGCGAGGACGGTGTCGGCGAGCGGGCTGCGCGGTCCGTCCGGTGCGCTCGCGCCTGTGACGGTCATGAGACGCACCATACGGCGATCACACATGTCCTTCGGTTACTGTCGCCGGATGCTCGATGCCACCACCCGCTCTGGGGGCACCGCCACGGCCACTCCCCCGGCCGCCGCCACGGAGCCGGCCGTCCCCACGCCCTCGCTCATCCCCGCCCAGGTCACACCGGGCCGGGCCACCAGACCTGCCGCGGCGGCCACCGCGCCCGCCCCGGCGGGCTTCGCCGCCCGCTGCACCAGAACCCTGCGCTCCAGAGCCCTTCTCTCCCAGGCTCTGCTCTCCCCGTGGGCGCGCTTCGCGCTGCTGGTGGCGCTGCTCGCGGCGGCCGGGTCGTGCGTGCTCGCCTTCGAGCCGCAGAAGCTCCTGGCCGACGGCTGGCCGCCGCAGCTCGGCGGCGTCGGCGCGGTCCTGGTCTTCGCGGTGGTGTACGGGCTGTGCACGGTGGCGTTCGTGCCACGCCCGCTGCTGAACCTGGCAGCGGGGGCCCTGTTCGGCTCCCAGTGGGGTCTCGGCGCGGCGCTCACGGGCACCGTCCTGGGCGCCGGGATCGCCTTCGGCCTCGGCCGGTTCCTCGGCCAGGACGCGCTGCGGCCCCTGCTGCGGGGCCGGCTGCTGAAGGCGGCCGACGGCCAGCTCAGCCGGCACGGACTGCGCTCGATGCTGGCGGCCCGCCTCTTCCCGGGCGTCCCGTTCTGGGCCGCGAACTACTGCGCCGCCGTCTCCCGCATGGGCTGGACCCCGTTCCTCCTCGCCACCGCCCTCGGCTCGATCCCCAACACGGCGGCCTACGTCATCGCCGGAGCCAGCGCCGACTCCCCCGGCTCACCGGTCTTCCTCCTCTCGGTGGCCGCGATCGTCGTCCCGGCCCTCGCGGGCACGGCGATGGCCTGGCGGAAACGGCACCATCTGCGGGCGGCGCGGGCGCACTAGCCTCCCGGCGGGTGCGGTGGGGGGGCGAATCTCACCCTGACCCCTGGGCAGCCCCTACCCCGCCTGGCCCGCCCCTCAGCTCCGGCGCAGGCGAACCCCGCCCGCTCCCGATCCCGCTCGGCCGCGCTGCGCCCCTCACAGCGCCTCCAGAATCATCGCGTTGGCGAGGCCGCCCGCCTCGCACATGGTCTGGAGGCCGTAGCGGGCGCCGCGTGCGCGCAGGGCGTGGACGAGGGTGGTGGTGAGGCGGGTGCCGCTCGCGCCGAGCGGGTGGCCGAGGGCGATCGCGCCGCCGTGGACGTTGACCTTGCCGAGGTCGGCGCCCGTCTCCTGCGCCCAGGCGAGGACGACGGCGGCGAAGGCCTCGTTGACCTCGAAGAGGTCGATGTCGGAGAGCCGCAGGTCCGCCCGCCGCAGCACCTTCTCGGTGGCCGGGATCACGCCGGTGAGCATCAGCAGCGGGTCGGAGCCGGTGACGGCGAAGTCGCGCAGCCGGGCCAGCGGGCGCAGGCCGAGGCGGGCGGCGGTGTCGGCGGAGGCGATGAGGACGGCCGAGGCGCCGTCGTTGATCGGGCTGGCGTTGCCCGCGGTGACGTTCCACTCGATCTGGGGGAACCGTTCCGCGTAGGCGGGGTCGTGGTAGGCGGGCCGCAGTCCGGCCAGCACTTCGGGGCCGGTCCCCGGCCGGACGCTCTCGTCGCGCGCGACGCCGTCCAGCGGGGCGACCTCCGCGTCGAAGAGGCCGCGCGCCCAGGCGTCGGCGGCGCGGTGGTGGGAGGTGACGGCGAACTCGTCCATCCGCTCGCGGCCGATCGACCACTTGGCGGCGATGAGTTCGGCGCTGATGCCCTGCGGGACGAGCCCCTCGGGGTAGCGGGCGGCGATGCCGGGTCCGAACGGGTCGGCGCCGGGCGGCACGTTGGACCACATCGGCACCCGGCTCATCGACTCCACCCCGCAGGCGACGACGAGGTCGTAGGCGCCCGCCATGACGCCCTGGGCCGCGAAGTGCACGGCCTGCTGGGAGGAGCCGCACTGCCGGTCGACGGTGGTCGCGGGCACGGTCTCGGGGAAGCCCGCCGAGAGGGCGGCGTAGCGGGTGGTGTTCATGGCCTGCTCGCCGACCTGGTCGACGGTGCCGCCGATCACGTCGTCGATGAGCGCGGGGTCGACGCCGGACCGCTCGACGAGGGTGCGCAGGGTGTGGGCGAGGAGTGCGACGGGGTGGACGTGGGCGAGGGCGCCGTTCGGCTTTCCCCGGCCGATGGGGGTGCGTACGGCTTCGACGACGACTGCGTCACGCATGTGCGGGCCTCCTTGGCCGCCGGGCGGTACCGGACCGCGGGCCTCCGCCGCGGGTGCGGCGAGCGGCAGCACGATTACCGGTGAGTAGGAAATCCGGACCCACCATAGCCTGGTGAGTTGGAATTTCAAACCCTCTCCTACACTGGCCGGTATGGCCGCCCCCACCGACGTCACCGCAGCCCGCCGCGACCCCCGGAACCCCAGGGACCCGCGCCCCTGCTCGATCGCCGACGCCCTCGCCCTGGTCGGTGAGAAGTACGCGCTGCTGGTGCTGCGCGAGGTCTGCCTGGGCAACGGCCGCTTCGACCAGCTGGTCCGCAACACGGGCGCCCCGCGCGACGTCCTGGCGGCCCGGCTGCGGCGGCTGCTGGACGCCGGGATCCTCACCAAGCGCGCGTACAGCGAGCGCCCGCAGCGGTTCGAGTACCGGCCCACGCGCGCGGGCCTCGAACTGGAACCGGTCCTGATGAGCCTCATGGCCTGGGGCGACCGGCACGTCCGCCGGGGCGAGAACCGCCCGATGATCGTCGAGCACGCCTGCGGCCACGAACTGGTCCCCCAGGTCACCTGCACCGCCTGCGGCGACCCCGTACGCCACGAGGACCTCACCGCCCGCCCCCAGGCGCCGGGGTGGGACCTCAGCGGCCCCGCGCCCGCGCGCACTCCGGGCGCCGCGGAGCCCACGGCACCCTAGGTGGCCTCCGGCCAGCCCTGTCCGCCTCGCGATGCCCGGCCCGCGCTCCCGCCGCACCGCCTCCCCCGCGGGCCACGGCCCTGCCCTCTCCCCCCGCCTTCCAAACCCTGGTGACGAACCGGCCGACCGGGGGCGCTACGCTGCCTTTCGGCACATGACTTGATCACCTCGCACCATCCGTCACGTGCCGGGCACCACCCAGCGCACCACCCACCCCGCAGCACCGCCCGAGCACTTGCTCAGCGCGCGCGGCAGCCCGCCGTGAACGTCGCCTCCCCGATCGGCACTTGGACTCTCTGACCTCATGTCTTGGTTTGAATCACTCATCCTCGGACTCGTCCAGGGGCTGACCGAGTTCCTCCCCGTCTCCTCCAGCGCGCACCTGCGGCTGACCGCGGCCTTCTCGGGCTGGGAGGACCCCGGCGCCGCCTTCACGGCGATCACCCAGATCGGTACCGAGGCAGCGGTGCTGATCTACTTCCGCAAGGACATCGGGCGCATCCTCTCCGCCTGGTCACGGTCGCTCTTCAACAAGGAGATGCGCCGGGACCACGACGCCCAGATGGGCTGGCTGGTGATCGTCGGCTCGATCCCGATCGGCGTCCTCGGCGTGACCCTGAAGGACCAGATCGAGGGCCCGTTCCGCGATCTGCGGATCACCGCCACGATGCTCATCGTGGTCGGCATCATCATCGGTGTCGCCGACCGCCTCGCCGCCCGCGACGAGCAGGGCGGACGCCACCGCGCACCCAAGCAGCGCAAGGGACTTGAGGACCTCGGCGTGAAGGACGGCCTGATCTTCGGTCTCTGCCAGGCCGCCGCGCTCATTCCGGGCGTCTCCCGTTCCGGCGCCACCATCAGCGGCGGCCTCTTCATGGGCTACCGCCGCGAGTCCGCCGCCCGCTATTCGTTCCTGCTGGCCATCCCCGCGGTCCTCGCCTCCGGCACCTTCGAACTCAAGGACGCGATGGAGGGCGGCCACGTCTCGTGGGGCCCGACCGCCTTCGCCACCGTCATCGCCTTCGGCACCGGATACGCGGTCATCGCCTGGTTCATGAAGTTCATCAGCACCAAGTCGTTCATGCCGTTCGTCTACTACCGCGTGGTGCTCGGTGTGGTCATTATTGCGCTGGTCAGCGCGGGTGTCTTGAGTCCTCATGCCGCCGAATCGGCCCACTGATCCGGTCGTAGGGCGGCCCCCGGAGTGGGCAACCGGATGCGCGAGAGCGCGTAGATTCACGTAGGAGCACGCATCGAAGCGTGGGCTTTTGCGGGTCGATTCTCCCAGTGCTCTCCCATGCCGAGGCGGGAGAGAATGCAGAGCCGCCCTCCGGCCGCCCACTTGGGAGGTGGGACTTGGCAGACCGGAGGGCGGCATCGCGGCCGGCGGGCATCAATGGTGCTCGCCGGCTGCTCATTGGGGGCGGGTGAATCATCGGTGCCAGCTTGGTGCCCCATCACCTTCCCTGGCGGGCTGCTGGAACGCTTGAGATCGGCTGCGTTCACCCGAAAGAGCGAACGCGTGTTCGATGCCTGGACACTACATGGAGCCCTGCGGCATATGCCACCAGGCCGCAGGGCCTGAACCTTCACGACACCTGATCGATCAAGATCGATGAAAGCCTGGTGGTACCAGGCTGACGAATGATCATGATGGTCAGAGCGTTTGTCGGATGCAACGCGAGCTGGAGGACGACGACTGGCTGAGGAGCGAGCGCCAGCGCATCGGCCGGTCCATCAAGGCTGCCCGCGAGTACGCGGGCAAGACGCAGGAGCAGGTGTTCCTGGCGGTCCCGCTTAACCGGTCCCACTACCAGGAAGTCGAGGCCGGGAGGGCTAACCCGTCACTCAACACTCTGCTCGCCATCGCACGGGCCATTGGGGTGTCCGTGGCCGACCTCCTTAGGCAGCGTTGACGTTGAGTCAACAGCCAACATTGAGCCACACTCCGGCGCAAGATCTTCGCCGCATATATCTGAGCGGATGCTGTGCGCCCCGAGTGAAACTGTGACCCTCCGTGGAGACCCTGGCCAGGACTGACCCGGTTGCGGACTGTCCCGTCGGTCAGGAGCCGGAGGCGAGCTGCCTGGCTGCTTCGGCGGCTATCCGCCACCATTCCCGCCACAGTTCCAAGGCTGTCTCGCACTGCTGGTCGACGTCACGGCAGGCCGGACAGTTCACGGCGTGCCCCGCATAGTCGGCGTAGGCCTGCTGGGCAGGGGGGAGCCGGCTGCCCGCGACTGCAAGGGGTGTGGCGGGTTGGAGTGGTTCTCTACGCTCTTCCATGTCGACGCTCCGTTCGTCGGCTGCCTCCGGGGCTGCGCGGCCCGCGGCCTCGGAGGCTCGTGAAATTGCAGGCTACCGCTACACACTGCTTCATGCCGCTATATGGAGCACCGTGGCGCTACCTGCCGGTACGTGACGCGTCAAGCGGCTCTACGTTCGGATCATGGGTGACCAGCAGCCGATCGATCCGTCCCGGCCCGTCTACGTCTGGCAGCAGGTCGCAGACCACATTGCGCGCCGCATCCAGACTGGCGAACTGCGTGCGGGCGCCCGGCTGGAGGGTGAGCGGGAGCTTGCCGAGCATCTGGGTGTAGCGGTGGGCACAGTACGGCGCGCCATCGAGGACCTGCGGGAGCGCGGCCTGGTCGTCACGTTGGCGGCAAAGGGGACCTACATCGCCAACGATCCAGCCGAAGAAACCGGGCAGCCCTGACACACTGGCGGCATGACTGAACCCCGGCCCGGTGTGAGCCAAGACGCGATATTCCGGTGCAGCCTGGACGTCGGCGGGGAACGCGTCACAGCCCACCGGCAGGTTGCCCGCATGCTCCTGATGGCCCATCCGGAGGCGCGAGACCACGTCGAACGCGAGCTGCGCCTCGAGCTAGCCCAGGAGATCGTGAAGAAGCTGGACCCTCCGGTGGAAGAGGTCGACTGGTGCGGCCGAGAAGTCGACCGCGGGGTCAGCCGGGATGAGGCCCTTCGGCTGGCCACGACGCAGGCCCAGGCTCTCTCGCGGCTGGCTTCGCAGCTTGAGGAGGCGGGTGAGAACTACGCTCTCCCGGATGCGTGGCAGGCGCGGGATGCCGCCCTGGCGTTGGTGGCGAAGCTGGAGGGTGACGATGGCAGGCTTCCGACCGACCCGAGGTTCTGGGCTGCTCGCCGCCGCTGACAGACCCGGCCTCTAGACTGATCGGCATGACCCCCACCTGCCCGGACCGGGCTCCTGTGCGGCCTGCTGCCATGGTGGATGCGGAGATCCGTGCCCTGATGGCGGAGACGGGTGGCTGGTTGTGGGGGCCGACGCGGGCCCGGTACGAGCGGCTGCGGGATGAGTGGGTCGCGGCTGTGCGGGCGGAGGAGGTGACAGCGGCGGCGTGATGCCGTCCGGGTCCCGCCGTCGGACGGCCGCAAGGGGTGGGCGTAGGACAGCTCTCTCGTTCGAGCCCGGCCGCCGCCGGGACCCCGGTCCCCTTGCTCTTGAGGGCGCGCGCTGGCCAGCCACGCACGGGACGCCCCTACGAAGGCAGGATAGCCACAGCCGTGCCGGGCGTTCCGTCGGTTTCCGCTCGGGTGGCGCTTGGGCTGTGCCATAGTGGTCGGGCCGCCGGGCAGTTGGGCGGATACTCCCCGCGTGAGCGGGGGTGAACCGAAGCTCTAGGTTCCGGTCACGCTGTTCCCCGCCTGTGCGGGGGTGCTCCAAAGTTCCAGGCTCCCGAGCGCTGCTCCCCGCACCTGCGGGGATGGTCCAAAGTTTCAGGCTTCCAAGTCCTTGGACTGCTCCCCGCTCTCGCGGGGATACGAAAGCCCCACCCGCTCGGGTGGGGCTTCGTCACTTCCGCAGGTCGGTACGCGCACCCCGGCCGGGCCGGGCCGCCTGCGCCGCCCTCACCTCGTCCGGGTCGAACAGGCTGTAGGCGCGGCCGCGGTCGTCGATCTGCCGCTCTGTCGCCTTCACTCCCAGCCGGGAGAGCGTGCCGCGCGCGCTACCCGGCCGCACGCCGAGGTGTGCGGCCACCTCGGCGATCGTCCACAGCTTCCTCTCGGTCACAGGTCGGCCGTGATCTCGTCGATGGTCTGCTGGATCTCGGGCAGGGCACCGTCGATGAGGTCGTCATCGGCGTCGTCCCCGATCCAGTCGACGATCTCGTGTCGGCGGGCGACGATGCGACCGGCCCGCACGTATGCCTCGTCCCACACGTCCAGCTCCGGCCCCTCCGGGGAGGTCTTGACGTAGAGCACGGGGTTCTCGCTGGTGCCAGCCAAGAGGTGGCGGATGTCCGAGGCGATGACGGTGATGGCCATGGTGTTCCTTCCGTGGGGGTTGGGTCAGGCGTAGACGGCGGCGAGCGCCTCGCGGATCTCGGCGGCGGTCTCGTCGGACACGACCAGCCAATGGTGCACGTCGACGTCGGCGGTGTTGCTGGCGAGCAGCTCGGGGCGGGCGGGCCGCCGCTCCAGGATGACGGTGTCGCCGTCGGTCTCGATGATGCCGTCGAGCATGGCGTGGATGGCGTCGTGGGCGTCGGTGCGGCTGAGGCCGTAGCGCTCCTGGGTCTCGTCGAGGAGGTCGTAGCTGCTGATGGTGCGGCCGTGGGTCTGGTTGAAGATCTCGCTGGTCATGTGGTGCCCCCCCTGGGTTGGTGCCGGGGTGGTGTCCTCGGCGCTGACCCAACTATGCATCACGTGATGCGTAGTTGTCAAACGGGAGATCCCCATCATGACCGAGCCCGCAGAGGGTCGACCGCATGTCCGTCCGCAAGTGGACCGGCAAGCTCTAACGCCATACAGTCGGGAACTGCCGAGCGATCGGCGGTCCGGCCGCCGCCTCACCGGCATGCCGGTGAGGCGGCGGGTGGTTCCCGCTCCGTGACAGCGGTCGAGAACCACCATTGGCTGAGACCGGCCGTTCTTGGCACACTCATTGCGCCAAGAACGGCCATCAGGCGAAGTGGTTGATCACCCAGCCGACTACTGCAGCGAACAAGATGAGAACCAGTCGTCTCCACGTCGTCGACCCCGGACACGCGAAAGCGGCCCCGCCCTCCCGGAGGAGAGCAGGCCCGCCGCGCGGAGGAGATGACGACAGCGGCGTGATCACTTTACGGGCGTCCGTAAAGTGATCACCGCCCCCGCACGAGGGCGACCGGGGTTTCGCTCAGGCCGAAACCCTTGGAGCCCCGTCTCTCCGCGCGAGGGTGTCCGGCTGGTACGCAGATTGTGCGGGCCGCGCGGCACCCCGGTAACCCCGGCCCGTAAGATCCGCCCATGCCTGTCATCGCCCTCCCCGCCACCCTCCTCAACGTGGAGCGCGCCGCCTGGACCGAGATCCAGGCCGGACAGCTCACCGTCCCCACCGCGCACGCCGTACAGGCCGCAGTCACCCAGTTCGCGGCCGCGGGCGGACACGACCGGTACCAGGTCGAAATGGGACTCAAGCAGGCCGTGCGGCACCCGGATCAGTAGCGGCGATTCCGGAGCGGCGGGAACCGCACCTCCAACTCAGCCGGCTCGACACGCCCCCTCTCCAGCGCCTGCCGGGTCGCCTCCGGCACCTCCACGCCAGTCGCAGCGGCGGTGTCCAATGCCTGCTGCGGCACCTCCAGATCGCTCAACTGATCGATACTGAACAGCCCCGTCGCAAGGCCGATCGCGAAGGCGTGCGCGATGTTGCGGGCACCCAGCTTGGCGACCGCCGCGTTGATCACATTGGTCGCCTGGCTCGGGCCGATGCTTTCCTCCGCGCCCGCCTCCGCCCTGGTGGCGCCCTTGACGCACGCCAGCAGCAACGCGGCCTCGCGCGGGGTGAGATACAGGACCTTCACACTGCCTCCTGGCGCCGTCGGAGCGGCCATCGTGACGGGCGGCCGCGCGGATCGGCAAGAGGTCCGCTTTTCTGCGGGATCGGCTAGAACAGGTCGCGCCAGTCAGCCGGATACCCAGGTCGTTCACGGCGGATCTCCCGCCACGCGGCATCCGCCTCAGTATCCCGCGCGGCCTCGGCAGCACGCGCATCCCGGCGGGCCCGCTCCGTAGCGGCCCGCTGCTCGGCAGTCACAGGGGCAGGACGATGCCGGTACAGGTAGGCGCCGTCATCCGCCCGGCACGGCCCGCCCCATCCAACCTGCGGCTCATACTGAGCCTTCGGGATCGGGACGATCGACGACGCGCCCACAGCCCAAGCCGGGACCGGAGGGAGTTCCGGGACGAGGTACAGCGGCGGCGGCGAGACGTCCGGGATGGCGAGAGTACGACCATCAGCCGGACCATCAACGAACCTGATAGTGATACCCACAGCCCCCCTCTCGTTGCGGCCCCGCCCGGCGCTGTTCGGGCGAGGCCCCAGCAACAACAACCCGACTGCTCGTAGTGTCGGACGCGGTCAGGCTACCCGCCACCACCGACAACCCCAGCGTCCGCCGACGTGGTCGGCCACTCCGTCAGCACGGCGCCCGTCTCATCGTCAGCCAGCGCGACCCGAGCACCCGGCCTCCCGCCGTACTCGCCATACCAGGCGAGGGCCTTCCTCCGGGCCGTCGCCTCCGACGCCCACCAGCCATGCCGCGCCGGACGGCCACCCAGCCACAGCGTCACGTGAAACCGGTCGCCGGTCATACGAGGCGAATCCCGCGGGTCCGTCGCCGGTCCCGGACGATCGCGCCCTTCGCCTCCAGCTCCCGCAGGTGATAGTGCACCGTCGACCTGCTCGACAGGCCCACCGCGGTCCCGATCTCCTGCAATGTCGGCGCCTCCCCGCGGTCCGCGATCGCCTCGCGGATGTGGCGGAGGATGCGTTCCTGCATGTCAGTGGGGTGCTCGGCGCGGCGTCTTACCATCACTCCAGTAGAAACCTTGTTCGAATAATGGTGCAACCTGGAACCGTGCCCGACCTGCCACCCGACCTCCCCCGACTCCGCACACTGGAGTCCTACCTCCAGCTGCTCCTCGCCGAGGTCCAGCAGGCCATCACCCGCCGCGAACACGAAGCCGAAGCGGCCGAACGCGGCAGACAAGCACGCCCACCCAGCCCCGACTGGATGCTGTCCTTCGGAATCGGCGGACGCACCAAACCCCCCACCGCCGTCCACGAAGGCCACTGCACCATGGCCGGAGACCGCACCCGCGGCATCACCCGAGAAGACGCACTACGCTGGCTCGCCGAAGGAATCCCCGCCTGCACGTTCTGCCGCCCCGACACCGAACTCGGCTACCTCGACGGCTAGACACTGGGCCCGATGTCAGTGCCGCCCGCCACAATGCCTCCATGACCAGCACACTCCAGCACTACGGCCTCACCTGGACCGACCCCCAAGGCATTCCGCGCGCCTCCGCCGTCGGCTACGACAAGCCCTCCGCCGAACACCGCCGCACCGAACTCGCCGCCGCCGGATGCACCAGCATCGAGACCGTGCCCATCCAGCCCGGACAACTCCCCGCACCCAAGGGCTGACCCCGCGTCTCGCGTCGCCGACATGAGAACGCCCGACCCTGGAAGGGGTCGGGCGTTTACCGACACGACGGCTTCTCCCGCGAACGCCGGTAGCGGATCAGAGGATGCCCTCGCTCGCGGCGTCGGTCCACTTGTCGGCTTCGCGGATGTAGCCCCAGAAGGCGGGGCTGTTCTCGGCGTGACCGGACTGGGCTCGGATCTTCTCTTCGCGCTTGCCTGCCTTGCGGCTGGTGGTGATGAACCCGGCCCGCATGCTGTGCCCGGTGAGTCGGACGGCGACTCCGGCGCGTTCGGCGTTGCGGGCGATGATCTCGCGGACGGCTTCCGGCGAGAGGGCGCGGTTACCGAGGTGGCCCCAGACGTCGATGGGCAGGAAGGCGGGCCCGTTGGTGATGCCTGCTGCTGCCCGCCAGGTGAGCCATGCTCGGACGGGGCAGGTGTCGACGTTCTTGCCGTAGTGGACGACGACGTCGCGGGGCGGGCGACCCTTCACGGCGGGGACGTGGACTTCGAGCCCTTGGCTGACGTGGACGATGGTGTCGGCGCGGAGTTCGGCGACTTCGGCGGAGCGTCCGGCGATGCCGAAGGCCATGAGCCAGAGGGCGCGGTCGCGGAGTCCGGTGAGGCTGTCGGTGACGGCGGCGTTCATCTGGCGGAGTTGTTCGGGGGTGACGGCTGCGGCTTTCCCTCGGCCGCGCGCCATGCGTTCGGGGTCGTTCTTCATGGGCTTGAGGGCTTGCCGGGCGGCGACGGTTGCGGCTTTGGGGACTTCGACGCCGAGTCCGCGCGCGGTGACGGTGACCCCGGTGATCCGCCGGTCGATGCTCGTCGGTGCGGCGAGCTTGATGGTGTCGAGCCAGACGACGAAGCCGACGAGGGTGCCTTTGGTGACGTCGGTCAACGTGAGCGGGTGGCCGGTCTGTTCGGCGAGCCAGTCGTGGAACTCGGTCCAGAGGTTCCAGTCGTTGGCGTAGCCGCGCTTCGTGTTGTGGGGGCGGATGGCGTCGAGGTGCTTCTCGGCTGCCTGCTCCATCGCGGCGAGGACGGCGAGCGTCGCGGCGTCGCGGACGGCGGGGGTGGCGTCCGGCTGACGCGGGACGAGGTCGGTCACGGCCGCCACTCCTCGCGATAGCCGGGCCGGTCCGCGTAGGCGGCGGCGAGCACCTTCGCCGCCTCGTAGGCGCCACAGTCGAAATGATGCTCTAGTGGCGTCGTCCAATTGGTATCCGGGTTCATGGGTTCGTTGACCGGCTCGCCGCAGTTGCTGGTGCAGAACGGGCCGCCCCGCGCGATCAGCGCCCGCTTCGCGTCGACCTCCCGCAGCACCCGTGCCGGATCATGCCGGACGATGTGGCCGCCAACAGCCGACGACACCTCCTCGGAGTACCTGATTGCGAACTGCGGCAGCTCGCCGACACCCGAAGTAGTTGGCCATGTCTCACGACTACGGAGATCTACGGCCGCCTCGGCCATCTCGCCGACGTAGCTCTCTCGCTCCGGGGCCGGGACGATCTCCTCGTCGGTGGCCGTGTTCATCCAGCGCCAATGCACCCCGCCCTCGACTGACGACCCGCCGCTCCGGCGGCTCGCCTCGATAGCCCACAGCTCATCCTCGTCCAACTGCTCACCCAGCCACCACATAACATCAACGCTGGTCACAACTCGCCCCGGGTGCGAAGCTCGTCAAGATACTCGTCGGCAAGCAGGTGGCAGATGTTCTCGTGCACCTTCGGCCCGGTCTGGGCGTAGCGCTTCGCGTCCTGACTGGTTCGAGCAAGGGCTCCCCTGAGGAGCGGCGTAGGCACCGACTCGTGCGGTCGCTTCGGACGGTTGGCCATCGCGTCCTTGAGTGGATGGGGGTGCGTCATGTCGGGCTCCTTCACTGTCGTTCAGGTCGGGCATACCTCTCAATTATAACCCGCGATATGGCATGTTATCGAGAGCTGTTACTGATCAACCGGCGTGCATCACCCTTCTCCTGGGCTACCGTCCGCGCCCGGGAGATGGACCGGACGCGGCCCGGCCTCTGGATGACGGGCAAGACGATGGATCAGTGGCAGGAGGACCATCTCGGGCACCCCGTCCGGCTCGTCATCACCTGTCGGGTCGGTGACCAGGAGTGGGTGCTGGCTAGGGCCCTGCCGAACGAGCCGTGGTGACAGGTCGAGACGGCGGCACCGCGATTTGTCACGACTGAGTCACTGAGGCCCGCTACTTCCCCGCGCCGGGTCTACGGTGTGCGGACGTTCAACCTTGGGGGTTTCATGCGGGTTCGTGCCACCGTGGCCGCTACGGCACTGCTTCTGGCTGCACTCACCGCCTGCGGGAACGGCGGCGACAGCGGGGACACCGAACAGTCTGTCGCGTCGAAGCCAGCGGCGGCCGACACGAAGGCCGTCGACTGTTCCGACGAGTCGCTGAGCCAGTCCGAGTGGACCGAGAACTGCGCCGAGCAGGGCACCGGCGGGGACGGGACGGACGGTGAGGCGACGGGGTTGAAGTTCGGCGGCTCGTACACATGGCCGGATGGGTTGAAGGTGTCCGTCGTGGAGGCGCGAGTGTTCACCGATTTCGACCCCGAGGTGCTGGAGTCGCCGGAGCCGGGCCAGACGGAGTTCCGCGTCAAGCTCAAGCTGGAGAACACCGGAAAGAGCCCGGCGGCCTTGGATGACCTGTCGATGATCATTGAGGGGGCGACGAACGGCGGGGAGGCCGCACTCACCGAGTTCAGCCGCGGCTCCGCACCGCTCCAGGGCCGGCTCGCTCCGGGCGTGACCGCTGTGAAGACAGGCGACCACGTGCTGGAGACCCGCTATGGGAAGCGGATCGTGGTGACGGTGCAGCGGGCGAGCGAGGACTTCGACCTGGACTTCCCCGAGTTCGAGGGTGAGATCGTCGGCTGACTCCTCTCAGTCGCCTGTGCTGGTGCGGTGTTCGCGTTGGGCGCGGATCAGCATGCGAGTGCGCAGCACCATGAGGGTGGCGACGGCAAGGAGCAGCGTGGTGCGGAGGGCTCGGGCGACGATGACGAAGCAGCCGGTGGGCCACAGCATGACGAGCACGGTGTAGAGGCAGAGCAGCCCGACTGCGGCGGCGAACGACATCAGGTTCCACCCGATTTCTGAGCGCCACCATGTGGCGCGTAGGTGGTAGGTGATGGCGAATGCGGCGCAGGCGGTGAAGGCGAGCAGTGAGGCGGCGACGTTGGTCCATTGGTCGACGCTCCAGCTGGTCATTGGGCTGCTCCTCTGCGTGCTGCTGCGTAGGCCGCTTCGATGCGTTCGGCGAAGTGGTTTTCGGTGCGGGCTTGTCGCAGTTTGGCGACGAGGGCTTCGACGAGGGGCTGTCGTGCTTCGGCTGCTGCCCGTGCTTCGCGGGCGTGGGCGAGTGCTTCTTGGGAGGGTGTCTGTTCGTCTTCAGAGTCGCGTGCGCGGCGCCTGTTCCAGGCGATCACTGGCGTTCACCTCCTCATCGTCTGTGTTCCCTGGTCGGGGCAGGGCGGTGAGGATGTGGCCTCCGAGGCGGGCCATTTCGATGAGTTCGCCGGTTTGGTCGTGTTCGACTTTGCGGGCTGCTTCGGATTCGAGGTAGGCGGCCCGCCAGTTGTCGCGGTCGGTGATGACGTCCTCGTGGGTTTTCCTGGGGATGAGGCGTCCGGTGAGGATGAAGAGGACGACGAGGGTGAGGAGTGCGACGGCTCCAGCGTCGGTGGGGTTGACGCCGAAGATCTCGTTCACTGGAGCCTCCGCAGGTTGTGGGCTGGTGTCAGGCTGCGGACTTGACGGGACTGGCCTGTTCGAGGCGGGTGGTGGCGAGGGGCGGGGTGACGATGAAGCGTTCGATGACGGCGAGGGCGGCGGCGATGGTCGCCATCCACAGGGCCTGCCGGTCGGCGGACCAGTCGAGGCCGAGGCCAACGAACAGCGCCATGACGGCCTGGGCGGTCTGGAGGATGGCGGCGGCCCAGGCCCCGTTCTTCGCGACGAACGCGATGATGACGGCGACGACACCGGCGGCGATGGCGTTGATGGCGGTCTGGACGCCGTCGGAGACGTCGAGTTCGTAGCCGACGAGCTTCACTCCGGCGGCGATCAGGCCGAGGAGGAGAGCGGGTTCTCTGCCGAACAGCATGGTGGTGGTCCTTTCGGATCAGACGGGTTGGGCAAGGCTGCGGCAGCCGATGACGGTGCCGGTGGAGTTGCGTACTTCGCGGTACGGGACGAGGAGGTCGCTGCGTCGGTCGGCGAGGGCGAGGGCGACGACGAGGGAGACGATGTACTGGTAGCCATCCCGCTTCGGCGGGAGGTGCTGGGCGTGCCCGAACTCCACCAGCACGGGCCACATGCCGCTGCTCACCTCGGTTGTGGTGAGCCGCGCGGGCGTGTCCTCAGGCTCGATGACCTCGCGGAGGTGTGGCGTCAGGTCGTCGCTGCCGTCCTCCCGTTCCGCGGCATACAGGCGGATCGGGTGCGGGGTCAGGTTGAGGATCACGCGTCGCCCCGATCTGTCTCATGCAGCTCGCGGCCGTCCAGGGAGTTGTGTACGACCACCCAGCCGACCGAGCCGTCTTCTCGCTTCACGGGCCGTTCCGTGGGGCCGCAGACGCACGGATTGCCGCTGGTGTCGTGCTCGATCAGGTCGCCGACCGGCTCGACGTGCATTGTGGTCAAGACGCCTCCCGCGCTCGTTCGGCGAGCCAACGCCGGACTGCCTGGTTGTGGCGGGCGTCGGAGAGGGCGTTGTGCTCGCCGGACTCCTGCTTGGGCAGCTGGTCCCAGCCGATACCGAGGCGGCGGGCTTCCTGCTGGATGTCGTGGGTGAACATGGGGACGCCGGGGGGCAGGTCCGGCATGAGGCCCCACAGCCAGCAGAGGCGGACGTGGTCGTAGGCCCCGTAGTTGGCCCATAGTTCGGCGTCGTCGGTGTTCTGGATGAAGGCAGCGATTTCGGTTGCGATGGTCGTCTGATGCTTGACCCGCTCGTCGGCGTAGTGGAACAGCCAGCGCTTCGGCATGTGGATGCGCTGGTCGCCGTGCCCCTTCGGGAGGGACGGGACGACGTTCTCCATGAGCCACTTGTGCTTGCGGATGCGCCGGACGGGCATGTCGCGGTTGACCGCGTAGTACGTTCGTCCGTCGTCGGCGACGAGTGCGATGGAGATGAGGTCGATCGTGTACCGCTTCCGGAGCCAGCCGCTGCGGTACTCGACGAACTCCAGGTCGTAGTCGATGGCGGTCACGAGAAGAGTCGCCTCCACGTCTCGGGTCCGGGGTAGCCGTCGGCGTCCGAGCCGGTCCAGCCCTGCGCGCGCTGGAACGCCTCGACGGCGCGCCGGTCCGCCTCACCCCAGCGAGGTCCGGGGCCGACGGTGTAGAAGCGGCCGTAGCCCTTCTTCACCAGCTGCTTCCCGAGCTGGGTGACGTGCGCGTTGTCCGCGCCCGGCCGGAAGTACTGCTTGCCGGGGAAGGCGGGCGGCTTAGGGGTGTTGGGCTGGGTGGGCTTCGTCGGGGTGGTGGGTTCGTCGTCCTGGTCGGCTTTGGCGAGGGCGATGACGCGGGCGAAGTTCATGCTGCCGGGGTCGCCGTGGTCGTTCTCGGGGACGTGCTGGTGGCCGCACCAGCCTTTGAAGGCGCGCCAGGCGCTCATGGACATGCGGGCGGGGCTGGTGCCGTAGGAGGCGGGGGTGATGCCGGGGCGGCGGGAGTCCTTGCCGTAGGCGAGCCAGTCCTTCACGCAGGTGAGGGGGATGCCGTGGTTGGCGTTGAGCCAGCGGACGAGCCAGGCGACTTCGGCGAGTGCCCACTCGGGGGCGGTCGGCCAGTGCAGGTAGTCGACTCCGGCCTTCGCGGAGCCCCACGTCTTGGCGTACCTGTCGTCGCAGGTCCCGACCAGCTCGACCTGGAAGGCGTTCGCTGTGTTGGTTTCGACGCCGCCGAGCTTGTTGGCGAGGGCGCGGGCGGACTCGTCGACGTCGTAGTGCTGATACCAGCGGATCTTCCGCGCCTGGAAGTCGGGGACGCCCGTGACGGTGGGCGCCATCGCTCCGCGTCGGCCTTGGCTGTCGGCGTAGGTGGGTAGCGTGCGCCCCTCGGTGGTGTGGATGACGCCGCAGTTCACCTCCATGTCGGAGCCTGAGAACGTTCCGCCGCCGTAGAAGTTGGACTGGTTGGCGCCTGGGATCTTTTGGGGTCCCGTTCTGGTCATGGTGACCTCCGGTGGGCTGTGGTGCGGCAGTTGTGTCCCCTGCACAGCACTTGACCTTTGAATCATAGGCCAATGCCTGCATATAGCCTACGAATCCATGGCGCCTAGGGTATGGTGCTGGCGAGGGAGGCGACATCGGCTCATGTCCCCCCGGTGCGGCGGGCTCCTTCTGGCAAGGGGCGAGCCCGCCGCCTTCCACCCTTGCCAACGCCCTTGCCGCAGGAGTCAGCCATGACCGACACACCGGGAACCACACGCCGCCCCCGGACACCCACGCCCTATGGCGTGACGGGGCATCAGGTGGCAAACAACATCGGGAGATTGCGGAAGCGGCGCGGCCTGTCCGTGTATGCCCTCTCAGATCTGGTTCACCGACTGGGGCGCCAAGTCAGCCCGGATGCCGTCTCGAAGATCGAACACTGCAAGCGGCAGGTCACGGTGGACGACCTGTCCGCGCTGGCCGCCGCACTCGACGTGGAGCCCCAGTACCTCCTCAGTCCGCCGCCCCCGTGCGAGGCGTGCAAGGGGGCGCCGCATCCCGGCTTCACTTGCAATACCTGCGGGGTGAGTGCATGAGCACGCTGAGGCAAGGGGCGAAGGCCCTCGGGGGTGCAGGCGAGCAGGCGTCAGATCACACCCGGAGCGTCAGCCCCGCGACCGTGCACAGCGCTCTCAAGCCGACTCCACGGGAGACGGCTGATGATGGCTGCGGCGCTGAGCCCCCAGCGGACGGCACCTGGGGTGACTGCTGGTGCACCCTAGCGCCTGCGCACGACGGAGAGCACCGATGCCAACCATGCACCGAACGGTACGGCGCGCCCGGATGGACCGACGAACAGGGTGGCGTCTCGTGAGTCGGCGCCCGCCGAAGCTGCGGCTGGCCGACCTTCGCGCGCCCGCCCAGCCGGTGACAGTCGCGGAGTGGGACGTGACGCCCGGCCTGCACGCGTGGATCGAAGAGCAGATCAAGCGGCGGGAAGACGCGGCGCGGTCTCACGGAGACGGGCCGCTGTGGGAGTACGACGACTCGCTGATGATGGTTCGCGACGCCACCGAGCGCGGAGGAGCGGCGCGCGTCTTCTCTCACGGCACGGGTGATCACATCATGCTCAACGACCCCGACAGCGTCCTACGCCGCTGCGCCGCTGACCGGAAGATCCTCTCCGCCCACCCGTACACCACCCGCGTGATCAACCCCGGCTACGGCGGACACTCGGCCGGGTTCGGGTGCGAGACCTGCCACGACTGGGACGGCGTCCCCGAAGGGCGCGGCAACTGCGCCACCATCCTCGCCCTCGCCGAGGGGTACGGCCTCGAACCGGCGGACGAGGCCGACACAGAGGTGATCCGGTGATCTGGCGCAAGGTCGCAGGGGTGGCTGTGCTGTCGCTGATTCCGCTCACATTCATCACTCTCGCGGTGCTTGCTGGGCAGCTTGTCGAGCTTGCGATTGGTGCGGCGATCTCCTTCTTCCTCATGCTCTGCGCTTGGGGCGGCGTGCGGCTTCTGATCGGCAAAATCGGTAGGGGGGAGTCGCCATGACTGATGTGCACGTCAAGGTGGCTGATGGTGTCCGCGAGGTCAGTGTCGAGGTCAACGGCAGTCCATCGACCTACTGGCACAGGCATTCCCCCAACCGCCTCGGCTTCACCACCACCTGGGACACGGACTGCGCCCGCCCACGCGAGTTCTGGAACGACCGGGCCCGCCTCCTCGTCGCCAACCGGAAGCTTCCCGCCACCGCCTACATCTACGACCAAGGGCTCCGGTTCGAGTCCTGGGAGCAGACCCTCGCCGCGCTGGATGTTCCGTGAGCTACCAGCCGAACGCCGAACTGCTCCATGACGGATCACCGCTCAACGAGCCCGGATATGCGCCGAGGTATCCGCCCGTGAATGGTCAGGTCCCGGACGTAGTCTCTCGATTCGGCCCGCGCACGCAGGTCCGCTGGTTCCGGCGATTCCGGAAGCAACTCTGGGAGGAGCGGGACCGACGTCATCCAGTGGACGCCAGCGCCTTCCACGCCGAGTCACTACTGCATCGAGGTCCTTGCTGTTGGCAGTGCACCGACCATGACGATCCGAACGAGTTGTGGGACGGCCCTGAGTGCTGCTGCCGCAGCATCAGCTAGACCTGGCGCCCGATCATTCCTCAACAGGCCGTGAAGGCGACGAACGGAGCGCACCATGACCGACCAGCCTTGCCCCTTCTGTGAGATCGTCGCCGGGCGCGCGCCCGCCACCTATGTCCACGAGTGGTCGGACGTGATCGCCATCGTGCCGCTGAACCCGGTCGTCGAAGGCCACACCCTCGTCATCCCGAAGCGGCACGTTGCTGACTTCACCAGCGACCCCGCCGTCTCCGCCGACGCGATGCTCCACGCCGCGCAGCTCATGCGCTGGACGGACCGGCCCATGAACCTGATCACCAGTCGAGGTGCCGAGGCAACGCAATCCGTCTTCCACCTCCACCTGCACCTCGTGCCCCGCACCGAGGGCGACGGGCTCGCACTGCCCTGGCACAGCGGACGACGAAAGACCCACATCCACGTGCACCCCGACCCTCCCGCCATCAGGGACGCCATCCGGGACATCCGACGCCACGGGCTCCCACCCGCACGGTGAACTGCTCCCCGTAGGCGGCCCGGTACTGGTCCGGCGTGAACGCCCGCCCTTCCACGAGGAACACCGGCTCGACCCGGGCCCCTCCCGCCGCGTCAACGTCCGCGACCAGCACCCAGTCCACCACCGTGCCGCCCGGCGGGATGCCCTACACATCCGCCCCCGGCGGCGCGGCCACCAACACCGACAGGCCCGGCCCGGCAGGGACGAGACCGACGATCCCGCCCGTCACGCGGCGACACCCGCCCACACATTGTTCGCGTCCGGCGTCGCCCCCGACATCGTGAAGCTCGACGGCAGCGACGTCTGCCCCGACCCCGACCGGCAGAACCGGTAAGTCCCCGCCGTCAACCGCGCATTGCCCGGCGTGAACGCGGCACCCATCGTCGAACCGCACGCAAAAGTCGGCGACGTCGACCCGTTGACCAGCAGCGCCACGTAGTACCTCCCCGCCGCAGCCGCATACGGGGCCGTCAGCGCCATCGTCTTGTCGCCCGCCGAATTCCACACCGTCGACTGGTCCGCCGTCACCCCCACCCGCGACCCCGCCGCCGTGTACAGCCCCGCCAAGCACTGCCCCGACGTCAGCCCACTCCCCGCCGTCCCCACGAACCCGCACAGGTTTGCGATCGTCGCAGGCGCCCGCAGGATCACCTGCATGAAGTATATGTAGCCCAGGCTCAGCGTCGTCCCCGCCGCCGTGCACGAGGCAGGGTTCATCGTCCACGCCAGCATGTTCTGATCGGCTGGCCGCCACTCCCCCGGATTCACCGACGACAAGATCCGGCCCGCCCCGTCGATCTCAAACACGCTGTTGCCGTTCGGGTCCCGGAACCGGGCGATCGACGCAGCCGACGACGACAAACCGATGACGTCCAAGCCGATGCGGGCGAGGTCGGTCTGCTGAATGAACGCCCGCCCAGCGTTCAGTGCACCATTCACCGACAGCGACTCCGCGACCAGGCTGCCCACCGACAGGGCCGCCTTGAGGAGCATGCTCGCAGTCGGCCCGCCATGCGCCGCCGCATACGTGTACCCCGACACCCCGCTCAGTGCCGCATCGGCGGTGATGATGCCCTCCGTGTAGGCGGGCAGCCCATACCCGTACACCACCGCGTCGGCGCGGCGCCGCTTCCGCAGATAGACCCCGTCGCCCTCGGACGAGCCGTTGTCGTTGGTGTTAGCCTCGATCGTCCAGATGTGCGTGGCATCGTAGGCGTACACGATGCCCGTGTGATCCTGACCCGACGTCCCGTAGAACACCTGCGCGCCGACCGCCGGATACCACGACCAGCGAGACGCCGACGTGAACCAGGTGACGCCCGCCGAACAGTCCACCCCCCGCGGAAACAGCGACGGGACGCCGGCCATCATCGCCACCCACGACGTGAACGTCATGCACCACGACTGGCCCTGGTAGCCGGACAGGCCCGGTACCTCGTCGGCATAGCGGGTGACGTTGTTCCAGCCGCCCTCGGTGTAGCCCTCGCGGTAGCCGGTCTGGCTACGGGCGACAGCGATGACCTGCGGCATCTGCGGATTCGGCATAACGGGTCTCCTTAGCTTTGCAGCAGAGCCGCGAGGACGCCCGCGGTGTAGGTGTGGCCTGCGTCGGACATGTGGACGGCGTCGGTTCCTGCCGGGCCGGGGTTGGCGGGGTTGGCCCAGTAGCCGAGGCCGTTCCAGTAGTTCCACGAGTTCCGTCCGGCGCCCCACAGGTTGACGAGGGCCGCTTCGAAAGTCAGGGCGAGGCTGTGGGCGCGGTCGATGTAGTCCTGGTAGCGCTGCCCGAGGTCCGCGGTACCGATGTGCGGGAGGACGATGACGATGTCCGAGGCTCCGGTGAGGCTGCCGCCGTCGCGGGCGTTGGTGAGGAACTGGCGCGCCTGCGCCGCCCAGGAGTCGGCGCTGGTCCCGTTGGTGACGTCCTCGGGGCTGACCGCGTACACGATGAGGTCGGCCGGGTAGTTGTGGCCGCCGCTCCAGCCCGTGCGGAGCGTGGTGTTGTAGTCGGCCGCGGTCGCGTTCTTCCGGCCGAAGTTGTTCAGCACGACCCCACTCGCGTTCTCGCCGGACACACCCAGCACAGACAGGTACTGGCCTCCGCTGCCCGCGTGCTTGACGCGGACCGTGTGCGACCCCGCCGACAGGCCCGTGATCGTCCGCTTCAGCACCGCCAGTCCGGTCGTCGCCGAGTCCGTCACCGTCGTTTCGGCGCCGCCGTCGATGCTGTACGTCCACGACGGGCGGCTGCCGTCCGCGCCGAGGACGTAGACGACAGCAGTCGTGCCGCGCACCGTGAAAGTGAGGTGGGCGCCGTTGGTGGAGGCGTACAGGTAGCCCCAGCCTGGCCCCGCCGGGAAGCCGCCGATCGTCCACGTCCCGGACTGTGCGACGAGGTTGCCCGCGTTGGTCCAGGCGGTGATGGTGGCGGAGTCGTTCCCGGCGATCCCGCTCGCGCTGAACAGGGCCGAGGAGTAGCCGCTGCCGCCGTCGCTGTACGCGGTGCGCAGCGTGGCACCGAGCAGGGCGGGCCAGTTCTTCGTGACGAGGTTGCTGGCGTACCAGCCGACAGTGCTGCTCCCGCCGACGACCGCGATGGTGGCCTTGCCTCCAGTGTTGGTCGCGTCGCGTGCGGCCCGCCAGAACTGGCCCCACCCCGGCCGGACGTACAGGCCGGGCGTCTCGATCGCCGTGGACGTCTTGGGGGCGTAGTTGGTGAACCAGCTGATGTCGACCTGGCCGGGCAGGAGGTGGCCGCTCTCGTCGAGCTGCGCGTAACCGCCGGGCTGGCCGCCCTGGTCGATGAAGTCGCTGAGGACATCACCGAGGTCAGTGGCCATGAACGTGTATCGGCGGGCGTACCCGAAGTCGACGTAGCAGAAGGTGACACCGTCAGGCCCGTAGAACGCGACTTCTCCGTCGCTGCCCGCGGTGACCTCGGCGATGGGTGTGCCGGACAGGTCGGTGAGGTCGGTGATCTGCGTCCCGCCCGCGAGGGCGTCCCAGACGGTGCCGGTGACGCCTGGGCGGAGCTGGAGTTGGGTGCCGACGCGCTCTGTGGCGTAGTCGGCGGGGCTTCCGCCGAACAGGTGCCTGGCCATGCTGTCTCGCTTTCTCGGCTCAGGCGAGCCAGTAGGAGCCGTCGACGGTGAGGACGTCGCCCTCGCGGATGTTGAACGGCTGGTTCGTCAGCAGGTTCAAGCTGTTGACGGGCGAGCTGACGCTGGTGCCGCCGGATGCCGGGTAACGCAGGCGGGCGATCTTCGTCGTGGACTCCGTCGGGAAGATCATGCCGACCCCGACCGCAGACCCCTCACCGTTCCCGCTGGTGAAAATCCAGGTGAACGAGGACCGCATGCGGGGATCGCACGGCAGGCCCGGTGGCAGGGACACCCCGATCGGCTCCGGGTAGGCGGGCGGGTTCGCAGTCGGCACGACATGGATCGTCAGGTCGACGCGCTTGTTGACAGCCTGAAAGCGGCCAAGGTTGGTGGCCGAGGTGCCCCAGTGGAACGACGTCGGGCCCGCAGTCCACTTCGGCGAGTAAGTGCCGTCCTCGACACCCGCGGACGCGAGCCACCGCCAGTCGCTGCCGTCACCCACATACAGGCTGGTGCCCTCAACGAGGAGCTGGCTGCGGATGCTGGGTCGGCGCGCGCCAGGGATGGAGGGGAGCGCGCCGCGGTCGGTGAACCAGCGGCGGTCCGACACCGCGGTCGCGGCGACGACGGACGATCCGGCGGCGACGGTGCACTGGGCGAGGGGAATCTCGTAGATGCCGCTCTCGTCGGCGGCCAGGGTGGGCGGCAGGGTCCCGCCGGTTTTGTACTGGGCGGTCACGGTCTTGGCGGTCATGTCGCAGCGGAGGATGACCATGTCGGTGCGCGCTGCTCCCCCAGCGTTGGGGGTGACGTTGACGGTGCGGGGTGCGTCGTTGCTGTAGTAGAAGCCGTTCACGAACGCTTCGCCTGCGGCGACGGTGACGGTGCTGATGCCAGACGCGGTGACGCGCAGGCCGTTCTGGGTGGCGTCCTCGGCGTGGACGCCGTCGATGCCCCAGCGGCGCGCCATGCGGGACCACTGGGCTTGTGTTGCGATCGGGGAGCCGTCAAACGGCGCGGAGAACTCGGCCATGTCAGGCGGCCTTCCTTGTCTTGACGCGCCCAAGCTCCCGCTTGAGCTGGGCGATGTACTGGTAGATCCGGCTGACGGCGTTGCTGCCGGTGTCACCGCCGACCGTGGCCTTCACGGACGCTTCGGAGGCTGACGATGTGAGGGTGACTTCGCGGACGACGTCGGCGAACCAGTCGCCGCCTCGGAGTTGCGCCGCTACGGTGTCGCCGACGTTGTAGTCGCGGCCGTAGCGCAGGTTCGGGATGTCGATCGGGCTCACCGATAGGGAGCCCTGGCCTGCTCCGCTTGCTAGGGCCTCTGCTCCGGCCTGGTCCATTTGGGCGGCGAGGTCGACGGAGGCGGTATCGACGCTGGTGAGGTCGACGAACTGCTCCAGGACGAGGCCGGGAAATAGGGGGTCGGCGCGGTCGTAGGTCTTGCAGACGCGCGGCGAGGAGGAGCCGCCCGCGACGACGACGGCGCGGGTGCAGGTGGGCGGGGTGGTGGTGTAATTCGCGTCGGCAAGATTGCCGAGACCGAAGGAGAGTCTGGCTGTCCCGGACCGGTCGACGGGCGCGTACACCTGGAACTGGAGGCCGCCGCCGACTTGGATGACGCGGAAGCCGAGTCCGGCGGCGGCTGCGATGTCCTGGAGGGTGACGAGGAGGTTGTCGAACTGGTTGACCTGCCTCACCAGGGCGGGGCCGTGGAGTCCGTTGGTGGCGAGGGTGAGCAGTGGGTTCTTTCTGGTGACGAGGGCTCCGGGTCCGGCGTTGAGGTTGACGAGGTCGCGCATGCCGGTCTCCACCGCCGCCGTATTGATCTTGTAGATGGCGGCGGACTGTGAACCGATCGCCAGGGCCGGGGCGGGCCAGCAGGTGTAGCGGGCGAGGATCTCATCGTCAGAGACCGCCCCGACGGTGAGTTTGCCGCCGCCGCTGTCGGTCCTTGACCGTGACCAGTCCACGGTGCGGATCGGCCCCGACAGCACGGTCTGACCCGATGAGGTCTTCACGATCAGCCCGTTGCCCTCGACAAGCAGCGGAGCCGACGGCGAGTCCGCAGACACCTCGAGGACCATCGCGCCAATCGCGTTGAAGCGGGGCACGCACGTGATCTGGGTATGGTCGGTGACCTGTCCGAGCCGCTGAAGCGACGGGTCGCGGATGTAGACGCGGAGCGCGGTGGATTCCATCAGCCCTCCTAGGACGCCAGGTAGCGGGGCTGGTAGGTCATGGACACGCTCGTCGCCGAGGTAGCGCCGGCCACCGTCAGGTTCAGGTCGTTGATGCCTTCCTGGAGGGCCCACAGTTCGGACGCGTCGGACAGGTCCGGCCACAGGTTGGTGAGGCTGTTGAGTAGGGCGGTCTGCTGGCGGTCGCGGCAGTCGATGACGATGGTGTCCGTGCCGGTGATGGTGCGGGTGAGGACGAGAGTCTGCCCGGAGGTGTCGTTGGTGAGGGTGATGCTGGTGGCTGGGCCTTGGATGGTCCAGATGGGGTAGGCGTCGTCGTCACCGGCGTTGTCGACGGTGATTGCGCCGAGGACTTGTGAGTCGCCTACAGCTAGCGGCAGGACGGGGTAGAAGTCGCCGCCTGTGCTGATCTTCCAGGTCTGGGTGACGGTGTCGCCCACCCAGAATGGGCTTGGGCAGCCGAAGGTGATGGCGTTGATGCACCAGCGCTCCCCTGCGGCGTCGAGTGCTTCGTCTCCTTCGATGCCGCCGGTGTAGTAGGCGTCGATGCTGCGGGTGGCGCCGTCTGGTTCGGTGAGGGTGAGGGTGCCGACGCCGCGCTTGGGGTTGAGGCTTTTGATGAAGGCGCGCCGCCGGGTCTTGTATGCGGTGCGGCTGTCGTTCGAAAAAATTGCGAGCGGCAGGACGATCTCCTTGCCGGTTGCCCGGACATCGCGGAGCGCGTACCCGTCCACACCCGGTGTCTCGTCGGTGGTGAAAGCGAAGGCGGGCATGTCGAGGCCCTTGGCGCCGGGCTGGAGGAGCCACCCGTTCTCCCAGTCCGACAGATGAGTCGTCACCCCGCGGGGGTCCGTGAAGGCAACAGCCGGCATCTGGTTGATGAGGGTCGGCCACGGCACGCCCGGCTGGACTTCGGGGGGCAGGTAGGCGGGAGGGACCAGGATGGGCATGTCAGCCTCCCGTCACGGTTGTTGCGTGGAGCAGGTCGTCGATGGCGAGGGCGTCGAGGATGGACTGGCGGGGGGCGACTTCGCGGACGGCGGCGTTGTAGTGGAGGTGGCGGTCGCCGCGGTTGTTGACGGTCTGCTGGCTGTGGATGCGTGCTGCGGTCACGGCTGCGGCGGCGCGCACGGTATTGGCCATGCGGGAGGCGGCGGATGCGGCTTGGGGGACGGCGTCTTCGACACCGCGGGCGTAGCCGAGTCCGGTGAACCAGCCGAGGCGGCGGAGCTTGCGTGCAGGCGAGCGGATTTCCAGCTCCACTTCGATGGTCTTCTGGACCGCCTTGGCGAGCTTCATCATCTGGGCTTCGATCAGCTTCTGCGTGGACGCGAGGCCGGTGAGGTAGCCCTTGCCGGAGTCGACGCCCACGTCGTACATGGAGTCGGCGGCGTCTTTCCCGAAGGCGCTGGTGGCTGACGCGATCGCGGTCTGGGCGAGGTTGATGTTCTTCAGTTCGGTGGGGGTGGCGTCGACGAGAGCTTGCGCGTAGGCGGCGCCCTGCTCCGGCCCGGCGGTGATGATCTGCTGGAGGAGCGTCTTGTTGAGTCCGCGCTGCCCCAGGAGTTTGAGGTTGACGCCGAACTTCTTCAACTGGCCGAGCCGTGTGTTGAGCCCGGCGAGGATGCCTCCGGCGCCGAAGGGCTGCCCGGAGTTGGGGAGGCCGGTGAGGGCCGTGTACTGCACGGCCTGCCCCGTTGCATCGGCGGCGAGCTGGCTTGCTGCGGCGATGCTGGTTTTGATGGCGTCGCGCTGCCTGGCGAGGGCCTGGAGTTTGGTGTTGGCGGTGGAGATCTGCTTGAGGAGTTTGTCGTCGAGGCTGGTCTTGACGCCCTTGAAGGCGTTCTTCACCGCTGTGGCGACCTTGGTCATGGCGGTAGAGATCGCGGACGTGGTGCCGGTGAGCTGCTTGAGGAAGTCGCCGCCCACCGCCGCAGCGAGCGGGCCGGTACGGATGTCACGCCCGGCGACACGGATGATGCCACCTGAGGCGTAGCCGCGGCCTCGATGGATGATCCCGCCGAGAGAATAGCCGCCGGGCCGGTTGTACGCCTTGGACAGACTGCCGTAGCGGGCGAGCGCGTACCGCATGGACGCGTACACGTTCGCCATCGGGTCGACTGAGACGCCGTACAGGAACGGGCCGGTCTTCCGGTACTTGTCGGCGTAGGCGGCGAACGTGCCCTTGATGACCTGCATCAGGCCGACGCTTGGGTGTCCGGCCTTCCAGTTGGAGTCGGTGCGGTTGACGGCGCGCGGGTTGCCGCCGGACTCCTGGTTCATGCGGCGCAGCGTCGTCGACACCAGCGTCGTCGACTGCTTGAGCTGGCCGAGGGCCTGCTGCACGATGCCCGTCCACCGCTTGACGCCGCTGCCCCCGGCGTCGCTCCACCCGCCGGAGATGTAGCCCATCGGGTCGACGGAACGGCCGTTGATGCGGGCCTCGAGGTGGAGGTGGGGGCCGGTGACGTTGCCGGTGGCGCCGACGGAGCCGATGCGGGCGCCCTGTTTGATGCCCTGCCCGGCCTTGGCGACCATCGCGGACATGTGGGCGTACAGGGAGGCGAGTCCGCCACCGTGACTCACGAGGACGTGCTTGCCGTAGGGGCCGCCGGACTGGACGGACTGGACGGTGCCGTTGTCGACGGCGACTACCTTGGTGCCGGTGGCGGCGGGGAAGTCGAGGCCGGTGTGCCGGCCGGACGACCACATGCGGCCCGCGACACCGAAGCGGGTGCCGTAGGGGGCGTTGACCGGTTTCATCCAGGCCCCGGACGACGGGGGGATGTCCTGGCCGCGGATGTAGTCGATGGCCCGGTTGATGAGGTGGAGGGGGCCTCCAGCGATAGCTCCGGGCCAGGTGCCGTCCTTGCCGCCGAGGGTGCGGCGGATGCCGGAGCGGACGGGTTTGAACGCGGACTCGGCAAGGTCTGCGAGGCCGCCGCGGACTGCGCCCGCGCCCTTCTTGAGGGCGCCTCCGACTTTGGATGCGATGGCTGATCCGGCGTCGGTGATGGCGCCGAAGATGCCGCCCTCGGCGAACCCGAGCTGTGCGCGGGCGGCGGCAGGGTGTGTGCCGCGGATGGCGGCGGCGTTGAGGGCGTGGAGGCGGGCCCGCTCATACGGGTCGCGCATGACCTCGGAGACGTAGACGCCCTCGCCGCGGCGCATGGGGACGAGTTGGTCGTCTCCGTCGCGCCATGTGGACCAGCCGGGGAGGACGCCGCCGCGGGCGAAGCCCTTGGGGAGGGCCATCTTCGGCATGTCGGGGATGCCGGGGATCTTGGCGGCGGTCTGGTTCCAGACGGAGACGATGCCGCGGTTGTAGACCGTCTCGATCCAGAACCGGATGGGGGCTTTGACGAGGGCGCGGAGCCCGTCCCAGATGTCGCCGATGCCGTCGCGGGCACGACGGAAGGCGCTTTCGAGTCCTTTGGCGAAGTCGTCGAAGCCTTGCCGGACTGCTTTCCAGGCTCCCGTGGCGGTCGACCGGATGCGGGACCAGAAGGAGTCCCAGACTTTGGTGGCGCCGTTTTTGAGGTTGGTGAAGAGTTCGACGCCACGCCGCCACAGTGACGTGAACCAGGAGATGGCGCCGTTGACGATGTCGGGGATGACGGAGTGGCCGAGGAGATGGTCGTACACCCAATCGAATGCGGCGGCGATAGCGGAGGTCAGCCACTTCACTGCGTCGACAGCAGGCTGGAACGCCTTACGGAGACCGCCCAGGAAGGTGATCAGCCGGGTCAGGACCGGCACGACAATCTTGAGAATCACCCATGTGGCGAGCTGGGTGAACATCAGCGACAGCTGCGCGAGGGGCGGCACGAGCGGCAGCAGGGCGGGCAGCAGCTGGGACAGCAGCATGACCCCGACCAGCATGATCTGCGGGATCAGCGGGGCGAGTGCTACCAGGATCTGCCCTATCGACTGGGCGAGCCCGACAACGACCGGGACCAACTGCGGAATGACCGGCAGGAGCTGACGCAGCACAACCAAAAACTGGCGGGCAAAGGCTTGCGCGATCGTCACGACCACGCCTGTGAGTCCGGTGAGGATCGGCTTGAGAGCAGCCCCCAGGACGCCGGCGACGATGCGGATCACGGGGGCCAGGGCGGTGAACAGTCCGCCGATCGTGGAGATCAGCGGGACCAGTGGCGGCAGGAGTGCCGCCACCAGGTTCCCGACCACGGGCAGTAGCGGCGACAGCGCGGCGACGAGTTGGCCGATCGCCTTCGCGGTGACGACCAGGACGGGCCCGAGGGCGGCGGCGATGGGGGCGAGTGCGCCGCCCAGGTCGCTGATCAGTTGGCCGATGACCGGGCCGAGGAGCTGCGTGATCTGGACGATCGTCGGTGCGAGCGTCGCCAGCAGCGGCAGCAGCGCCTGGATGGTCTGGCCGAGGACCCCGGCGATGAGCCCGGCGACGGCGTTGATCGCGGTGAAGATCTGCGTGAGCGCCCGCTGCACCTCGGGGAGTTCGATGATGCGGCGGATTTCCTTGACGGCGGCGCCGATGACGCCGAAGAAGTCACCGCCCGCGGCGGAGGCCGCCTTGAAAATGCCGAGGAAGATTCCGCCGATGTCGGCGAGGAACCCGCCGAGTTTGACGGCGACGTCGAGGGCGGTGTTGATGGCCTCGGTGAGGCGCCCGGATTCCAGGCCCTTGGCGAGCTTGCCCATGATCCGGTCGACGGCTGATGCCGCGCCGGACGTCATCCGGTCGAACGCGGGCTGCGCCGCCACCGACAGCTGGGCGAACCCGGTGACGAGCTGGCCTGGTATGCGGCGGAGGTTGCCGAGGTTGGTGCGGATGCCGTCGAAGACCTTGCCGAGGGTGCCGGTCTTCTCCAGGTCGGATACCGCGGTGAGGGCGGTCTTGCCCATCAGGTTGGCTTCGCCCGCGACGTCTCCGAGGCCGCGGCGGACGGTGGGCAGGATGCGCGCGCCAACCTGCTCCAGGCGTGTGCCGAGTCCGGCGAACAGGCGGTCCTGAACGTCGAGTTTCATGTCGCGCCAAGCGGGTGCCATCCGTTGGAGTGTGGCGACGAATCCGCGCGCATTCGGGCTGAGCTTGGCGAGCGCGTCATCCAGCTTCGAGGTTTGGGAGGCGGCGTTCTCCTGCGCCTCGGCGACCTGCCGGACGGCGTCCGCTACGGCCTGCTGGGCGTCGGCGACCTGCCGCTGTCCTTCCGCCTGCGCCCGCGTAACACCCTGCTGAGCGTCGGCAAGAGCACGCTGGCGGTCGGTGACCTGCTCGTCGGCGGCGGCGATCTGCTGGCGGGCCTGCACCACGGCCTTCGACCCGTTGACTCCGGCCCGGTTGGCAGCAGCCGTGTCGGTTTCGAGGCGCTTGAGTTCGGCGCGCTGGTCCTCGAGGGATTGCACGGCGCGGTCGCGGGCGAGTTCGGCCTGCTGGATCTGGAGTTGTGTGGCGGCCGGGTCGGTGCGGGTCTGCTGGAGGTCGAGTTCGGCCTGCTGGACAGCGAGGGTGGCTTCCTCTTCGGAGAGGCGGCCGGACTTGAGCTGCCGCTGCATGTCTTCGAGGTCGCGGGTGGCCTGCCTGCGGGCGGCGGTGAGGTCGGCTTGTGCCTGGCGTGCGTCGCGCTGGGCACGGGAGAGGTCTCGTTCGGCGTCTGCGACTTGCCGGTTGGCTTGCGCGACACGCTCGGCGGACTGGCGTTGCGCGTCCTGTACGGAGCGTTGTGCGCGGGCGAGGGATCGCTGCGCGTTCTCGACCTGCCGGGTTGCGGTGGCGGCGGCCTTGGCTTCTCCGGCGACGGGCTGGAAGGCCGCTTTGACAGCGTCGCTGACGCCGGAGGTGCCGACCTTGATGGCGGCGAAAAGGCCGATGAGGAGGCCGAGGGCTGGGGCGGCGGTGGCGGCGAGCGGCCCCATCTGGGCTATCGCCGAACCGAGGGACGCGATGGTCGGGAGCGCGGCTATTGCGGCCCCAGCGATCATGACGATGCGGTTGGAGAGAATGCCGAGGCCGCCGCCGCCTCCGCTGCCGCCGAGGCTGGACAGGCCTGCGGTGAGGGCGCTGAGCCCGGAGGCTCTGATACGGACGTTCATGGTCCGGTCGCGGGTGAGATGGTTGAGCGCGGTGTTCGCGGCGGCGGTATCGGCGCGGGCGGCGACCGTCATCTGCCGCCGACGGGTCAGGTTGGCGAGGGAATCGGCGGCGACGCGGGTGTCGACGTCAACGCCGATGCGGACCTGGCGGCGCTGTAGGAGGTTGCGGATCTCTGCCGCACCCACGCGCGTGTCCACGCTGGCCCGGATGTTGACGACGCGGTCCTTGCACAGCTTGTCGAGAGCGGTCTCGACCTTCTTCTTGGCGGTGTCATTGAGGACCGGACTGACGTCGACCGTGACGGAGGCGTCGCGGGTCAGCTTCTTGAGTGTGAACTCGGCGCCACTGATGTCGAGGTCCGCTGTGACGTCGATCGTGCGGTCTTTGACGAGATTGTCGATCTTCTTCTTCGCGTCGGCGGTGTCGACGTCGAAGTCGATGCTGATCGTGCGGGCGCTGGTCAGCTTGTCGATGTTCTTCTTGGCGTCGCTGTCGTCGACATCGAAGCCGAGGTCGACGGTGCGCGCCTTGGTGAGCTTGTCGAGTTCGAGCTTGACGCTGGCGGTGTCGAGGCTGATGTCGACCTTGACGGTGGGGGTGAACTTGGCAAGCTTCTCTTTGATCTTGTCGGTGATTTCGTCGCCTGCGACGTCACCTGCGTCGCGGGCGGGCTGGCGAATGGCCTTCGGGAGTTCGATCTTGAGTAGGTCGCCGAACTTCGACGTGTCGGGGATCAGTGAGACGCGTGTGCGTCCGACGACTGTCGGCTCAGCCATTCCGCCCTCCCTCCGCTATCCGTGTGCGTTCAGCTCGGCAAGCCGGGCCTGCCACTGCTCGATCTCTGTCTGGTCCTGTGGCGGTGCGCCCGGCGAGAACGTGTCGAGGTACTGCTCGGCGTCCTGCCTCGCCCGCGTCTGGGCTTCGCTGTCCGTCCCGTCTCCTTCCAGTTGTGGCGGCTGGACGGGCTCCATGTCCGGCGGGCTGCCCTTGAGGTGGGCGGCCCACAAGATGCGGACCAGCATCAAGAGCGCGTTGTACTGGGCTGCTTGGAGGAAGGTGCCGCTCGTCCAGCGGCGGCCCTCGATATCGCCCGCGAGGGCCGACTTGGTTGCGGAGTCCTCCGGTAGGGCGGTGACCAGATCGCGGAGTTCGGCCCAGTTCATTGAGCCCTCCCCCCACGACATGGCCCAGAACTCCTCTAGGCGACGGCCTGGGTAGTAGCGCTGGAGGTCGGCGCGGACGGCTCCTGCGTGCTCGGCGAGGACGTCGAGGAGCCAGAGCCTTCCCCCTCCGAGGTCCCGGCCTCCGCGTCCAGTTCCTCGACGATCGCCTTCAGTTCGCCGACGGTGAGCTTGCCGACCTTGATGAGCCGGTCGAAGCTCTCGGGCGGGCGGGCGAGTTCGCGGAGCAGGCCGATGTTGGCGTCGCCGCCCTTCTCCTGGATCTCCTCGATGACCTCGACGGGCCAGTCGTCCTGGGTGGGCAGGGTGCAGACCTCGTCGACGCCGTTCTCGTTCTCGAAGTAGATGTCGACGAACTGGACCTTGGCGGCCTGGGCGCGCTGGGCGCGCATCTGCTGGAGGCGGACGATCTTCCGGTTGGGCTTGGACACGGCGTGTTCCTTCTTGGGCGGGGGGCGGGGCGGGGGCTTGTCAGGTGGCCTGTCGTGCCGCCCCCGCCCAGGGATTGGACACGGCAGGCCACCAGTCGGGGGGATCAGGTCGGCTTCGGCACGTCGGTGATGAAGTGCTGCACGGACTGGGCGCCGCCGGGAGCGGCGAGGGCGGTGAAGGTGAGCCCGTAGTTCGAGGAGTCGTCGGCGGAGTGCTTGATCGCTTCGCGGTCGGAGACGCCGCAGCGGGCGATCATGATGCGGTGCCGCTTCCCCGACATGATCACGTCGAGGCCCAGGGCGACCTCCACCGTGTCCGCCAGGCTGCCGGACCCGAAGGACAGGAACTGCTTCCGCACGGCGGGGGTCGTCGTCGCCGCCGTCGATGTCATGTTCGCAACGCTGACCTGGTAGTACAGGCTGAGGAGGTACGCGGTCGTCTGCCGGAACGTCAGCTTGAACGTCTGCGTCCGCTTCTTCGCCAGGTCGACGACCGGAGCATCCTCGCCCCACGCGTCGAGCTGAGTCCGCTCCTCGGCCAGAGCCTCCTCAAGGCCGTCCGGCGTGACGAAGCCGAGGTCGGTGAAGTCGGCCCCCCACACCTCTTCCGGGCCGGTCGGGAACGTGCTGCCGACGTCGGCCATGTAGGCCTTTCCGGCGGTGCCGACGATGATGGTGGATGCGTCGCCCACGGTGGGCCTCCTAGCTGGACACTCGGGGTGGGCAGACGCTCATCCCCAGGATCATCCCGACGCGGTAGGCGTCGGAGTTGAGGTCTTCGGGCCGGTCCTGCGGGCCGGTCTCCTGGCTGATGCCGGTGACGATTCCGTCGGCGGTGGCACGGCCGGGCAGCACTTCCCACTCGGCGCACACGCGGCGGGCGAGCTGCATCGCCTTCTCGTCGTCGGTGTCGTAGCAGTCGATGGAGAAGCGGGGGTTGTCCCGGCCGGCGGGGTCGGCCCAGCCGCGCATATCTGCGGTGCCGCCGGCGCGCAGGACACGCACCACAGGCAGAGCAGCCGTGAATGCGGCGCCCTCGGGTGTCGTCGAAGTGACGAGGACGCCATCGAGGGCTACGGCCAGGAGATCGATGGCGATCTTCTTGCCGTCCGGGAGGACAACCGGTGTGGTCATGGCTACGCCTGCGCTCCGGCGGTGGTGGTGTCGGCGTAGGTGATGAGGTCGGCCTTAGTGGCCTTGTCGGCGTCGCCGCGTTCCATGCCGAGTCCGATGGCGTAGGTGCGCCAGTCGTCGACCTTGGCTCCGTCGGCGGGCCGCGGGTACTCGGCCTGGGCGGCGGTGGGGGTGGTGGTCTCGCCGGACGGGTAGGGGTCGCCTTCCTGCACGGCGAAGCCGTCCCAGCGGTGGACTTCGTCGGCGGGGATCTCGATCACGTCGCCGGGCTTCTTGTTGTCGCGCCAGAACGTGAGCCGCATCTTCACGACGTCGCCGTCAGCCATTGGTGGTCTCCTTCGAGTCGTCTCCGGGCCGGACCACGCCCTCTTCGAGGAGCCGTGCGACGACCGCGATCATCAGGTTCTTGTTTTGCTCCGGCACATCCGCCCAGGGCTTCCGGGACGCCTCTCGGGTCTCGTAGCCATGACTGGGGGCCAGATCCTCGTAGGCCTCGTGGAACCTCTGAGCAATACGCTCGGGCGTGCTCATCAGTGGTCGCCTCCTGCGGCGTCGAGCGCGTGGATCATCGTGAAGTGGGGGCGGTGGATGGCGTGCCCGTGGCGGTCGCGCTGCGTGGTGCCGTGCTCGACGTAGATCGAGTGGGGTGCGTCGGCGTCGACGTGGCGGGTGCCGTCCGGGTCGGGCTCGTTGACGATGTGGATGCTGTCTCGGTACTCGCCCGTGTAGACCGGCGCCGTAGCGATCGCCACCGCCTCCACTCGCTTCATGCGGGCGGTGAAGTCGTCCTGCACCTGCGGATCTAGCGGCAGGTCGAATTGGATTGCTTCGTCGTCCAGTTCGACTTCGATCTCGACTTCGGTGGCCATCAGCCCGCCACCTCCTTGAGGTCGACGACCTGACCAGACAGGGGTCCTGCCGCTTCCGGGGTGGAGGGGACGCCGTCGACTTCCCAGGTGCGGCCCTGCCAGCGGACCCGCATCCACTCCGTCACCTGCGGCGCTCGCGGCGGCAGGAACAGGCGGGCGGCGGTGACCGTCTGGTCCCCGGCGGTCTTCGTCTCCGTCGACCCGCTGACGTCCACCGTGCAGCGCCGCACCACGGTCTCGACTGCGCTCGGCCAGTCCCGGACCTGCTTGTTGTAGCCGCCCGTGACGAGAGGAGCGTCGAGCACGATCACGGTCTGACGCCCGATGTGGCCCGGCATCTCAGCCCACCACCCAGGCGAAACCGTGGAAGTGCCCGCTGGTCAGGAGAACGTCCGCAGCAGACGCCGCCAGCCGGGGCGCCTTACCCGCGCCCTGGCCGGTGGTGCGGCGCACGAAGGACCGCTGACCCGTCGACATGGACTGGAGATCGTCCATGGCGCCGGTTTCGTCGTCGCGGTCGATCATCCACTGCGCCTGCTGCACACACGCGGCCAGCAGGGTCTGCTGCACATCGGGGTCGTCCCGGTCGTATGCGAGGCCGAACAGCGCACGGTCGATCGCCGTGGACGCCCTCGTCAGCAGGCGCACGGCGTTCCCCGGGGCGGGCTCAGGGTCGAGCCACGCCTCAAGGTCGCTGACGGTCGCATACGGCACAGGTCAGTCCCCCGGCCCGTCGCCGCTGTGGGCGCCTTCGTGGGTCTCCACCCAGTCCTGGAGGTCGCCCTTCGTCGAGTCGGCAGCCTCGTCGGAGGGCATGCCGAGACTGACCGCGTAGGTCCGCCACTCGTCGACTCGCGCGGTCTTGGCAGGCTTCTCCAGCAGAACCTCAGGTTCGGTGACCGCGTCATCGGCGGCGAGCGGCTTCTCGTCGCCGCGGGCGTTGTTGGGGCGGCCTTCGACACTGGCGTGCTCCGGGCCTTCCACGCCCTCACCGGCGTCACCGACCGTGCCCGTGCCGACAGCGTCGACTGCCTGCACCCACTCGATGAGCTGCTGGCGGGACATGGTGGACGCCTTCGTGGCGAGCAGCCCGAGACGCACCGCGTAGGTCGCCCAAGCGCCGGCGTGGGCGTCACGGTCGGGGAGTTCCGGGACGCCGGGGGTGTTGCGGCCGACGCGGGTTGCGGCGGGGGCGTCGGTGCCGTGCTGGATGACCTGGGGCTGCATGCTGCGGTCCGGGTCGAAGAGGGGTTCGCCGTCGTCGGCGAGGCGTAGTTCGCCCTTGTCGAACTGGGCGGCCATCTCCGGGGACAGCGGCTCGTCGAGGTGGAGTCGCATGCCGCCCGCGCCGATGTACTCGCGGGCCGCCATCACAGGCTCCGGGCCAGCTTGAGCGCGGTGATGGTGCCGGTGAACCCGGACTCGAAGTCGATGTTGAGCTTGCCGCCGTGCTGGAGGTAGCGGGCCTCCGAGAACGGGCCGAGGAAGCGGGTGCCGGAGGCGGCGACGGACACTTCGGTGTCGCCCTGGGTGCGCATCACGGCCGGGCCGTCCTTGCCGCCCGCCCGCACGGTGACCTTCTTCGCGGCTACCGCCGAGTTCGTGACCCGGAGCACTGTGCGGGACGGGTCGGCGGTGTTGATGACGACGCCGTTGGCGACGAGCGTGGAGTCGATGGTGGTGCCGGCCGGGTCGGCGACGTCGCCGCCGGACAGGCTGGTCGGGGTGAGAGATGTGCGCGGCATGATTCCTCCTGGGAGAACGCCGACGAGGATCACGGAAAGGGAGGGATCAGGCGGACGGGTCGATGTAGGCGACGGCGATGCCTTCGGGGCGCAGGAGCTTCGCGCCGTACACGTGGAGGCCGCGGACGGCGTCGGCGATCGTGGACTCCAGTCGCAGGGCCTCGGTCTCGAGGATCTGGTCGACGAAGGTGATCGCGCCGGGGTATCCGGCCTGGATGACCTGGGTGTCGCCGCTCGGGACGGGGGTGACGTTGGACTCCAGGACGTCGAATCCGGCGGCGCGGCCGACGATGCCGTTTCGGAGGCCCTGCTCGTTACCGGAGGCGTCGACGCGGACGAACCGGTCGTCCTGGAGGAGGGCGCCGGTGAACTCGGGGCTGACGACGACGTACCGGTCGAGCGCGGGCACGTTGGCCCGGTTGAGTCGGGTCCGCAGCGGGATGAGGACCTTGTCCCAGGCGTCCTTCGGGTTGGTGGTGATGTTGATTGGGGCGCCGGTGGTGCCGACGACGTTCGCCGGGGCGACGCCGGTGTAGAGGTTGGCGACGTAGGTGTCGGCCTTGGCGGCGAGCTTACGGGCGGCTCGCTGGGTGGTCTTCGCCATCGGGTTGACGGCGACCTGGGTCTTGTCGACGTCGTCGAGCTTGAACGCGAACGCGTCGCCCTGGTCGATGGGCAGGTCCAACCCCGCGGTGTCGATGTCCTCGTAGTTGATCGTGTCGCCGGACTTGTACGGGAACACGCTCGGGTCGCCGATGGTGACGATGCGGACCGACTGGCCCTGCGAGGTGATCTCGCCTTCGTAGTCGCGGTTGACGATCTGCGGCTGGGCGTAGACGAGGGCTTCGTCCAGGCCGGTGAGGATCTGGGCGGACCAGACCTGGGGCTTGAACAGCGCGACGGACATGGAGGCTTCCTATCCGGCCTTGCCGCCCAGGTAGCTGTTGAGGCGTCCTTCGGCGATGGCCTTGGAGATCTGGGGAGGAGTCATGCGGTCCACTTCCGCCGCCGTGTACTGCCGCTTGCCGCCGGGGGCCCCGTCCATGGGTGCGCCGCCCGCCGGGGTGGGGTCGGGCTGCTTGGGCTCGGGCGCCTTGGCCGCGAGCTTGGCGTTGCCGTCGACCGCCGCCTTCACGGCCTTGCCGACTGCCTCGTTGAAGTCGTCCGCGGCGGGGTCGAGCTTCGTGATGGCGGTGGCGAAGGCGCGTGAGTCGAGCAGTGCGTCGGGGTCGCCGCCGTGTTTCCCGGCCGTCTTGTAGACGGCGAGTTCGACCTGCGTCTGGCGGGCGCGATCGTCGGACGCCTTGGTCCGGGTCTGCTCCTCGGCCAGCTGCTGGGCGAGTTCTTCGGGGGTGGGCGGCTTGGCCTCGTCGGTCTCCAGGCCGAACGCCTTGGCGACCCGCTTCATCAGGTCGGTCTGGTCGTCCTTGGCCTTCTGTTCCAGGGCTTCGCGCTTGGCCTTCTCGGCTGCGACGTCGCCTCGGAGGTTTTCGACGAGCTTCTCGAACCGTGTGGGGTCGAAGTCGCCCTCGAACTTGGGCGCCTTGGCCTTGGGTTCGCCGGCGGGCTTCGGCTCGGTGGCCGGTTCGGGGGTGGCGGGTTGGGCGGGTGTGGTCGGCTCTGGCGGAGTCGGCGCGGGGGTGCCTCCGGGCGTGGGCGGGGTGTCCGGCTGGGTGCCGGGGTCCGTGGGTGCGTTCGGGGGCTGGGCGGGGGTCGTCATCGGTGCCTCCTTGGGCGGCCTGCGCGGTGTGGCGATGCCTTGATCGCGTCGCGCTGGCCATGATGTTAACCCTGAACCCGCCTCAATGCTGCACAATCAAAGGCGAAAAGGCAAGATAGCCTTAGATTCCAAGACTTAGAGGGGGTGGGTGATGGACGCCGAGCGGATCGCAGACCTCGCACAGCAGCAGACCGAACGCCTCCGCCTCCTCGAACAGCGCAGCATCGCCACCGCCACCCACCCCCTCGCCTCAGCCCTCACCGACGCCCAGGCCGCAGCCGTCACCCGCTGGGTCCACGAAGCCACCGGCGCGCAAATCCCCACCCGACTGGCCGAGTTCATCGACTGGGTGCGTGACCTCATCAACCGCGCCTTCAACAGCAAAGGCGGGCAGGCGAAAGCGGCAGCCGAGCGAGCAGCCTTCACCGCCGCCTCCCTCGCCGCCCACCAAACCGGCCAACTCGCCGCGGCCATGACCGGGCAGCACGTCCCGCCCATCGCCCCAGACGCGGGACCGGAAGCCCAAGCCGCGGCCGACCGCATCCCTGTGGCCGTCCAGGAAGAACACGGCCAAGCCATCGCCCTCCTCACCGCGGCCGGGCTCGCAGCCACCGGACTCGCCGGACTCAACAGCGCCTTCAAACGGGCACGCAGGGCCGTCGGCCGTATCGCACAGGGCGTGGCCGTAGCAGTCGGCGCCGCCGCCAGCCACGCCGTCACCCTCATCACACGCACGCTCGGTCCCGGCGTCCGCCTCCTGTGGGTGACCGAGCGCGGTGCATGCGCCGCGTGCCGCGCCTACGCCGGCCGTCACATCCGCCCCGGCGGCCAGTTCCCCGGCGGCCTGAGCCTCGATCCGCGGCGGACAGTCTTCGCCAGCCCCGTCAGCGGCCCCCCGCGCCACCCTCACTGCCGCTGCACTCTCATCCCCTGGTCTCCGGCATGGCCGGTGTCGGGGCTGCCCCTTCCTGCGGTGCTGCGGCGCCGCGCCCGAGCCGACTGGAGGCCCGCATGAGCCGAGGTTGCAGGAACCACTACGGCCTGATGCGTGAGGAGAAGTGGGACGAACTCCGGGCCCTGCACGCGCAGGGCATGTCCCGCAACGCGATCAGCCGCGAAATGGGCATCACCAACTCGGTGGTGTCCCGCACCGCCGAACACCTCGGGCTCGCCTTCGACCGCGCCGCCACCAAAGCGGCCATGGAGGCCCGCCGGATCGATCTGGCGGAACGGCGGTCGCTGCTTGCCGAGCAGTTCGTTGCGGTCGCCGAGGACTCCCTCGACCGCGTCTACGCGGAGACCACCGTGTACGCCTTCGGCGGCAAGGACAACGAGTACAACGACCACACCTTCGACGAAGCCCCGATCGCCGAACGGCAGAAGCTCGTCACCACGGCGGCGATCGCCGTCGACAAGTCGCTGAAACTCGTGCCTGCTGACGCTTCCTCCGGGGTGGATGAGGCGAAGTCGATGCTGGGCAACCTGGGCCAGTTGCTCACGGCGTACTCGCAGTCCGAGACCGATGACAGCAAGGCCGGAAGCGGCGAGGCGTAGCCGTGCTCGACACCCTTCCTCTGTCGCGGAAGCAGATCCGGTCTGTCGCTGAGTCGACGACGAAGATCTCCTGCTGGGAGGGTGCCATCCGCTCCGGGAAGACGATCGCCAGCCTGCTCAAGTGGCTGATCTTCATTGCGAATGCGCCGACTACGGGCGAGCTGGTGATGATCGGGAAGACGTCCCAGACCATCCACCGCAACCTGTTCCTGCCCATGCAGGACCCTGCCCTGTTCGGGCCGATCGCCGCCCACATCCACTACACGCCTGGCGCCCCCACAGCCGTCATCTTGGGGCGGACCGTGCACGTCATCGGCGCCAACGACGCCAAGTCGGAGCCGAAAATCCGCGGCATGACGGTGTGCGGGGCTTACGTCGACGAGGTCACCCTCGTCCCGCAGATTTTTTTCGAGCAGCTGTACGGCCGCATGTCGGTGCGTGGCGCCCAACTGCTGTGCACCACCAACCCGGACAACCCGGCGCACTGGTTCATGCGCGACTGGCTATCCCAAACCGGCAAGAAGCCCGTCAGCAGGTTCAGCTTCACGATCGACGACAACCCATTCCTCGACCCCGACTACGTCGCCGACATGAAGGCCTCCCACGAGGGCCTGTTCTACCGGCGGTTCATCCTCGGTGAGTGGGTGGCCGCAGAGGGCGCGATCTACGACTCGTGGGACCGTGAGCGGCACATCGTCACCAGCCTGCCCCGCGAAGGCATCCACAAGTGGATCAGCCTCGGCGTGGACTACGGCACGAGCAACCCGTTCCACGCAGTGCTCCTCGGTCTCGGCCGGGACCGCCGGCTGTATGCGGCGGCTGAGTGGCGGTACGAGGCGCGGCAGACGAAGAAGCAGCTCACCGACACCGAGTACTCACAGCGCCTACGCGGCTGGCTGGGCGACGTTCCTGGACTCGGCCCGGTGCGCCCGCAGTTCATCACCGTCGACCCGTCCGCTGCCTCGTTCGTCACCCAGCTCAAGCGGGACCGGCTTACCCCGACCCCGGCGAAGAATGACGTCATGGACGGCATCCGCGTCGTCAGCTCCCTGCTGGCGTCCAACAAGCTCCTCGTCCACGAGTCCTGCAAGGCGCTGATCACGGAGATCGGCGGCTACAGCTGGGACGACAAGGCCGCCCTGCGCGGCGAGGAGCAGCCCCTCAAGGTCGCCGACCACGGCGTGGACGCCCTCCGTTACGGCATCTTCACCACCCGCCCGCTTTGGCAGCGTCAGCTCGCCCTCGCCGCATAGAAGGAGTCTCCCCATGCCGCTGCCCCAGCCCGGAAGTGAAGTCGCCTGGCCGCCGACCCAGTTGGAGGTGCCGCACGCCGACATGGACGTGTGGCGTGCCTGGTATTCGGGTGACCCAAACCATCTGGCAGCCGTGTACGGCGGGGTGGCCGCCTACACGCGGAATGGGACAGCGCGCGAGTATTTCGAGGTGGACCGTCGGCGGGTCGCGGGCAGTGAGCTGCGCATGTTCTGGGGTCAGGACCCGTCACCGGGGCAGACCGCGGCGAAGCTGCATGTGCCGATCGGCGCGGACATCGCGGAGCTGTCGGCGAATCTGCTGTGGGCGGACGTGCCGCGGGTGACGGTGAACGCTGATTCGACGGACCGCGCGGAGTCGACACAGGCGCAGATCGGCCGGTACCTCGATGACCGTGGGCACGCGAAGATGCGGGAGGCGGCCGAGCTGACGGCGGGCCTCAGCAACGTGTATCTGCGGGCCGTGTGGGACACGACGCTGCGCCCGAGGCCGTGGACGGACGTGGTGCAGCCAGAGAACGTGGTGCCGACGTGGCGGTGGGGGGCGTTGGCGGAGGCGATCGTGTGGCGGGAGCTGGCCCCGGTGAGGGATGGGGGCGAGGTGTGGCGGCTGCTGGAGCTGCACACTCCCGGCTGGATCGAGTACGGCCTGTACAAGGGGCGGATTGGTCTGCTGGGCGAGCTGATGGACTTGTCGGATCATGCGGACACCGAGTACCTGGTGAAGCGGACGAACGGTCAGGGCAGGCAGGCGACGGGCATCGACCGGCTGTTGATCACGCATGTGCCGAATGTGCTGCCGAACCGGGTGTGGGACGGCATCCCCGACACTGCGCCCCTCGGCAGGTCGGACTTCTCTGGGATCGAGCCGCTGATGGACGCTCTGGACGAGACGTGGACGTCCTGGATGCGGGACCTACGCCTCGGCAAGGCTCGGGTGGTGGTCCCGCAGTCGATGTTGGACACGGACGGGCCGGGCAGCGGCGGATCGTTCGACCTGGACCGCGAACTGCTGGTGGCCCTCAACCTGCTGGGCGAGGAGACCGTGAAGGACTCCATCACCGAGGTCCAGTTCAAGATTCGGGTGGAGGAGCATGAGCAGACCGCGAAGGCTTTGCGCCGCCAGATCTTGAGCAGTGCGGGGTATAGCGCGCAGTCCGCTGGCGAGGAGGGCACCGTGGCGGTGACGGCGACGGAGGTCACTGCCCGCAAGGAGGAGTCGTTGACGACGCGCGGGACGAAGATCCTCTACCAGCGGCCTGCTCTGCTGGAGCATCTGACGGTGCTGATGATGGTCGACGTCACGCATTGCGGCGCGAAGGGTGTCGATCCGGTGGCGGAGCTGACCGCGTCGTGGCCGCAGGCTGTGCAGCCCGATCCGGAGGCGACAGCCCGCACCCTGTCGCTGCTGGACGCGGCGGGCGCCATCAGCACGTTCATGAAGGTGAAGTGGCGGTCGCCTGAGCTGACGGATGCTGAGGTGCGGGCGGAGGTGGCTCGTATCCGGACCGACCAGCGGCACACCGACTCCCCCGCCGGTGACCCGTACAACACGGGGGGCGGACAGCCCGCAGGCGGCAGCCTGGGCGAGGACGTCGAGGAGAGTGACGGTTCGGAGGCCGGCTCGGACGAGGGCCAGGACGAACCCGCGGATGAGCGCCGGCTGGAGGCGGCGTGAGTTGCGGGGCGACGCTGAAGCACGCGCACGGTACAGCAGTCTGCGACCTGGAGCAGGGGCATGGCCCCGATGAGCAGCACAGCGCGTTGTGCGGGTACTGCCTGGAATCTGATCCCGAGTACGGCGATCCGAGCGACCGGCTGCGCTGGGATAGGGATGGCGTGAGTTGGGTGGGCGGGGGCTCGCGCGGGGTTTAGCGGCGGCGGGCGCCCTTACGCGCGGGGAGTCGGCGGTAGCGGGTTACGGGCCCGCCTTTCGTGGCGTGCACCTTGTCTCGTGCGAAGCGGCGTAGCCGCGGGTTGGCAAAGAAGTACCGCCACTGCGCCTTTGATTTGAATCCGGTGTGCCTGCGTCCCGGCATTACTCCTCCTCTCGTTGGCCTTCCCTTGAGTGTGCCCGCTACCTGGGCGATCAGGGCGTGTGTGAGGGCCGCTCCCGGATGGTGGGAGCGGCCCTCGGTGGTGGTGCGGGCGGGTAGTCAGTCGCTGTCGAGCACGGTCAGGTGGACGTATGTGATCGCAACCTGCTCGTCTGCCGAGTGGTCGAACCAGTGGGCGACCCTGTCCACTTTGAACGGTTGGCGCGGGCGGGTGTTCCACAGGTCGACGCGCTGGCCGACTGCGGGGATGGGGAGGGGGCCGTCGAATACCGCGAGTTCGATGTCGTGGCGAAAGCCGTTTTCGTCGGGTCCGTCGTAGCGGAATGAGATGACGGACCGAACGTTGTACCCGTAGTCGCCTTGGGAGAGACGCTGGTCGCGTGCCTGGAGGGCTGCCTTGACCGCTTCGGGCAGGGACGGGTCGTCGTAGTCGTGGGCGAGGTCGTCGGGGTTCATGCGGCTTCCTGTCGTGTGGCAGTGGTTCGGGCGGTGTCGGTCAAGGTGCGCCCGGCAGGCTTGCGGGCCCCATCCCGACGCCTCGGCAGTTGGGGAGTCCTGTGGCGGCTTGTCCGTCGTTGTCGCGGGCCCAGTGTCGGGGGAGGAATCCGGCGCGGGTGAGTTTGTAGTCGCGGCCGCAGACTCGGCATACCCCGCGCGGCGCGGTGGACGGCTTCGACTGGTTGGTGTTCACGAGGCTCCCTTCACCCAGGCGTTCTCGTAGCGGGTCCAGCGTTGCGTGTCGACGTCCCACTGCTCGACGGTGATGCGGGTGGCGCGGCTCAGTCCTGCGCCGACCCGCTCAATGTGGTCCTGGACGGCGCGGTATGCGGCGGTCTTGGAACGGAATTTGATGTAGGCGGGCGCGCCGGGCGTGGTTACGACGAGGCGCCACGGCTGCGACGGCTTCGTCGGGGTCACTGCTTCTCCTGTTCGTTCCATTCGATGCGGAGGGCACGGAGTTGGTTGCAGATCGTGTCGTAGGTGACGCGGGCCCGGTTGAGGGTGTTCCGTGCGTCTTCGGCGTCGGCTTCGAGGCGGCGGCGCTGGGCCTCGTACTCATCGCGGGTCACTGTGTCTCCAGGATGTATCCGGTGCGGCGGGGTGCCCCGTCGCGGGTGGTGGGTGTGGTGTGGAGCTTGTCGACTCGCATCCATCGGGTTCGGATCTCACGGCCGTCGCGGGTGAGGGTGACGACCTGAACCTTCCGCATGCCGTCGAGGTCGGTGGCGCCGATCGGGGCGTTGGTGATCCGGATGCGGGTGGGCCCGTCTGACGGGTGGTGGCGGTTGCTGAGACTGCGGTAAATCTGTCCGGGCTCGATGGGCATGACGGTCCTCACTTCTCGGCGTAGGGGGTGGCTGGTCGGATCATGCGGTACGGGTCGCCAGGGAGGGGCGCCGAGGTGAAGCCGTGCCGCCGGTACCAGCGCTGCAAGTCGTCGTGGTCGAGGCCCTGCTGGCGCCATGACGGGAACGGGGCCGCGGCTAGACCGATCACGCGGGTGCTGTACTCGGCCAGAACGGCGGACAGGAGATTGTTGGCGAGTCCCTGCCCGCGGTACTCCGGAGCCACGCCGATGTGACTGATCCAGACACTGTCCCCGTCCAGCGCTTTCAGGTAAGCGGCGGCCTCGGTCGGGGTTCGAACCTCCCACTCGATGTGGGGCCAGCCTGTCTCGGTTCGGATCAACCGCAGGGTGCCCGCGCCGCGGGCGCGGAGTTCGTTCGGGGTGCTCATGGTCGGTTCCTCACGTCTCGGTGGTCGGGTGGTCGGTTGCCCGTTCGCGGCGGGCCTGTTGGCGCGCGGTGCAGTTGTGCGGGGGCAGGGTCTCCAGCGTCTTCGTGCGGACCACCGTGCCGCAGTCCGAGCACGGGATACGGCCCGTCCGCCACCAGTCGCGCTCCTCGTTCTCGGCCAGCGCATCAGCGTGCAAGCGGGCCATGATCAGGTCGGTTACTGAGTCGTTCATCGGTCCTCGCTCCGGTAGTCGGTGGGTGCGATGCCGGTGTTGATGGCGGCCCGCAGCCACAGTCGGGCCTCGGTCACGGCCTGCTCCCGGTGGGACAACGGTAGGTCGGGCCAGGGTGGGAGGCGGGTGGCTTTCTGCCGTGCCAGTTCGTGCACCGCCTCAGCCAGCCGCCGGGCACGCGGATCAGCAGGCACGGCCTAGTCCTCGTCCTCGTCTCGGTTCGCGAAGTGGTCCTCGACGGCGCATCCGCCGTTGGGGTGGAAGGGGCAGTAGTCGTCCGGAACGTCCACGTGCTCGAAGTCCTCGTAGTTGTCGTCGTCGCTCATCGGTCACTCCTCATCTCGGTCGTACTGGTCTTCCCAGTACTGGTCGTCTGCTTGGGCGGCTTGGGCGGACGTCTCCTCCCACCAGCCATAAGGCAGCGGGGCGGGCGCGGGCGGGGCAGTCACTGCGGGAACACCTCCGGGTGGGCGGCCTTCCACTCCGCCCACGGCTTGCTCGGATACTCGCTGTCCATGCCGCGGTCACGGTCCATGACCTGCGCGAGGGTGAGCGGCCCGGTCTTGACCTCGTCGTACCGGCTGCCCCGCAGGCGGGGTGCCCTGGGAACCCAGAACGGCCCGTACTGCCAGGTGTCGACTCGGTAGGACCAGTCGTTGTCGCCCCACTTGTGGAAGATGCGGGTCACGGCGTCAACGTCGAGGGGGCGTTTCATCAGCTTCGCCTTGTACGAGTCGTTGAACCAGTACTCCTTGTAGTGCTCGATGTAGGAGGCAAGCTGCGCGGCTTCGAGGTCGGTGGGGCGGGCTTCGGAGTCGCGGTCGAAGGTGGCGATGTAGCGCCACACCGGGTGGGCTCCGGTGACGGGAATACGGAGCGCGGTGAGCGGGTCGTGTTCGTCGGCGTCCGTGCCGAACGGCCAGGCGGTAGTCACTGGCCCGCCTCCGCAAGCCGCTTGAGCATGGCTGTCTGGTCGCCGCTATTGGTGACCCAGGCCCCGCCGGGGCCGTAGGCGGTGGTTCGGGTCGGCAGGTACCTTCCCCGCCCTTCCGGCGAGATCAGAAGGTGCCCTCGGAAGGCACCGTCGGTGGGCGTGCTGCCCTTGTACAGGCAGAGCCGCAGGAGGCCGAGGAAGTCGACGCCGAGGACCAGGACGTGCCCGGTCGACGTGGTGTCGTCGACGCCCGTCCAGCGGACGTCCAGGTCGATGAGCCTGATCGCGGTCACTGTGTGGTTCCCTTCTCGGCGGCGATCCACTTGCGGTACTCGCAGACGCTGCACGCCTCACCGAGGGTGTACCCGGCTCCGCACTCGGTGCAGGTCTGGATGGAGGCGGGCGTCAGCTTCTCCAACTCGGCGATGCGGCACCACGGGCATCCGCGCCCGTCGCCCTTCGCGCGCAGCCATGTCGGATGGCTCGGGTCACCGCACGCTGCGGACACTCGGCCGTCAGGGTCGCCCAGCTCCAGCGCGCGGAAGGACTCCAGCTCGGCGGTCGCGGCGGCGAGCAGTTCGTCCAGTCGGGCGTCGAGTTCGCGGGTGACGAGGCCATCCGGGTCGGACAGCATCGCGTGGACACGGGCACGGGCAGTGGACAGGTCAGACACCAGGGGCTCCCTAGGCGGTGGTGAGGCGGGCGGCGGCGGTCTTGAACTCCTGCTTGCGCGGCCGGTACAGGGCGGCGATGAGGGCGACGGCGGCGCGGGTGAAGCGGGTGCAGGCGCGGGCGGCGCCCTTCCGGAAGGTACGCCCGACCGTCCCGGCAATCCCGGCCTTGGCGGCGTTGCGGCGGAGACTGCCCGCGACGGTCCGGGCGTCCCGCGGGGTGAGGCCGACGGCGAGGCAGTGGGTGGCGAGGGTGCCGACGCCTCGGCGGGTGATGCGGCGAGCGGCGCGGGTGGCGGTGGTACGGGCCTTCACCGTGGCACGGCGAGCGCGGTTCGAGCTGATCATGCGGGTCCCCCTGGGTGCGGATGTTCGGTGGGGCGGCGGGCCCGGCCTCCCCTGGCCGGGCCCTGGGGCCGGTCAGGCCGGGATGACGGAGATGGTGTCGAGGAACGCCGGGTCCTGGATGCGGACGATGCGCAGCTGGTGGCCGTTGCGGTCGGTGACGTGCCACTCGTCGATGGTGGCCCCGCCGGCGCTGGCGATGGCGGCCTCGGTGGCGGTGAGGGTGTCGTAGCCCCAGAAGCTGCCGTGGTTGTCGTAGTTGGCGACGACGGCCGACTCGGGGGTGGCGGGCTCGGGCTGGGGCTCGGCGGGCGGGGTGTTGAGGTCGCGGATGGGCTGGGGGTCGATGGGGGCGAGGACGAGGGCGGTCCCGGCGACGACGGTGGCGGCGAGTTCGATGGTGGTCATTGCGTCTCCCTTGTCGATTCGCTTGGCGATGACTCCAAGTTAGTCCAAGCCGCTTGGACAAGCAAGCGGTCCAACAAGATTGCCCAAGCGACTTGGATTGCAATACCGTCCAGACCGGCGCGAGCCCCATGGCCATGGCCAAGCGGCTTGTGCAACCATGTGGGAATGACCGCCTACACGCCCAGCCCCGAACTGACTGAGGCTCTGACCGCCTTCGATAGGGCGCAGGAAGCAGCAGAACAAGCGCGCATCGAACTACGTGCCGCAGTCGCTGCCGAGCTGAAGTCCCACGAGGTGACCAACGACGCCCTGGCGGCCCATCTCCCCTGGTCTGGCGAGACGGTTCGCGGCATCGCCCGCGAGTACGACGTGCCTCGCAAGAGGCAGCCCACCGTCCGCTCCATCAAGCCCAAGAAACGCGTCGGGGGTAGCACCTCCGGCTGAACGGAGGACCGTGGCCAGGCACCCCGGACGCACCGCCCTGTACCGCCTATTCGATGGAGCTGGAATCAGCAGCAAGAGCGACCAGGAGGGTGAAGCATGAAGACAGTTCAGGAAGTCGACGCGTTCGCAGCTGGAGCGCACGCGGGCCAGGTCGACAAGATCGGTGTCCCATACGTCGAGCACGTCCGTGCGGTCGCGGCCGGGCTCGCACTGTTCGGCGACGACTTGGTGATGGCCGGGCTGCTGCACGATGTCATCGAGGACACCGACTGGACTGCCGAGCAGTTGCGCGGGGCTGGCGTCCCGGACTACGTGGTCGCGCTGGTGGAAGCGGTCACGAACGAGCGGGGCGTCCCCTACGAGGAGCAGGTCACGCGCATCACCGGGCGGGGGCGTGACGCAGTTCTCTTGAAGATCGCGGACAACGCCCACAACTCCCATCCCGACAGGGCCGCCCAGCTTCCCGAGGAAAAGCGGGTACGGCTGGCCGCGAAGTACCGGGCCGCCCGCGATATCCTGTGGCCCGCCGCCGACAACCGCGACATCAAGGCCATCATCGCCATCGTCAACCCGTCGCTCATCGACGAGCTTCGCGAACGACAGGCTGGGGAGGCGCAGGATGGATGAGCTGACACGCTGGCTGGGTCAGCAGCTCGACGAGGACGAGCGGATCGCGCGCCGAGCTGGTGACACCTTCTGGCAGATCGGCGAGACAGGCGTCATCGTCGCCACCGAAGGCGATCGTGCGGAGGAGTGCGCTTCCGTCAACTGGGCCGGGGTCGCCGAGCACATCGTCCGGCATGATCCGGTGCGGGTGCTGCGCGAGATCGACGCCAAGCGGCAGGCGCTCGCCCACTACGAGCAGGTCTTCCAGCAGGCGGCCGATGGTGCCGACTCCTACGTGAAGATCGTGGCAGCACTCGGCAGGCAGGTCCGCATCATGGCCTCCGTCTACGCGGACCGTCCCGGCTACCGCGCCGAGTGGCGCCCGTAGCCGTATCGGCAAACCTGCCCCGCCCAGACCGTGGGCGGGGCAGACTGCGTTCATGGGTGACGTCGTCTATATGGTGCGGGCCGCGACACGAGCCGCCTGCCAAGCCGAACTCGACCGCCTCTGCCGCCTCCTCGACGCGCAGCCTGCGACACTCCCCACCGACGCAGTCGGGCGCGGATGGACCGCCCGCGCCGTGCCCACACCCGTCGTGGCCTCGACCGTCACTGATGGCCAAGGCTCCGACAGATAGTCAGACGTCAGTCGCTGTAGCGCGGGCCGGAGATGTGCCGGGATCGCGAGCCCGTCAGGCCGTGGAGTTCCCACACCTCGGGTTCCGCGTTCAGGTCGACGGTGTACCCCTTCGCGGCGAAGTCGGGGTCGATGCTGTAGGTTCCGGCGTCCGCCTTGCGGGTGGCCTCGGCGGGGCTGGCGGCTCGTACCTTCGCGGTGATGACACCGGAGGGCCGGACGGGGCGGGTGATCGTGTAGGTGGGCATTGCGGTCTCCTAATGGTTGACGGGGCTGTCGTATTCGACGGCGTGGATTCGAGCGGTGGGGTGGTCGGGCGTCAGGTCCACTCCCAGTTCTGCCCTGCCCGTGCGGCTCGCTCGGCAGCGCCCGCGAGGAGGTTGGCGAGCTGTGCCCATTCCGGATCCATCGCCTGGCTCCGGGCCGCCTTGGCGAGTAGCACGGCGATCCGCGCCGCCTGGGCTGGCGGGGTGAAGACCGGGGTGTAGAGCCGCCCGTCGAACAGGCCGCTGACCTCCCGCCATTCGCTGCCGCTGAGGACGTGCGCCAGGTGCTGGCCGAGGTTGGCGATGGTGGTGGCGGACCGCGTCGACGGCACACCGTGGCTGATGCTGACTCCCATGCGAGTCCTCCTACTGGTTGCGGGTGTGGGCGAGGTGGGCGGCGAGGTCGAGGTAGCGGGCCGCGGCTGGGGCGGTGCCGTGGCGGTCGTTCCAGTCGGGCACGGACACGACGTGGGGCAGGTCGCGGCGGATCACCTCCAGCAGCACCGCCATCACCCCGTCGACAGGACCGGTCCCGGCTGCGGCGGCACGGATCGCCCCGTACAGGCACACCTGCCGCCCCTCGCCGCGCATCGAGCCGGCGCACCAGCCGTCGGTCTCCAGGCGGATGCGGGCGTCGTGGAGCAGTCGGGCGACGGGGGTGCTGTACGGGTTGGCGGGCGGCGGGATCGGCGCTGCGGTGATGTGCGGGACCGGGTCGCCGGCGGGCAGGTGGGCGGTGTTCACCTCGAAGGCGACCGCGGCCTGGTCGAGGCGGACGGCCATTGCCGCGTCGACGAGCGCGAGTCGGGTGTCGAGGTCGAGGTCGAGGACGGGCGGCTGGGTTGCGGGTGGTCGGGTGATCGTGGTCATGTAGGGCTGCTCTCTGTGCGCATGCGCGTAGTCGGGTGGAAGGGGCGCCCCTGGTCGCTTCCAGGCATTCGAGGGGCGCCCCGGCACAGCTAGAAGTCGATGAGTCGGGCGTTCGGCGGGAACTGCGGTTCGGGGTCCTCGATGTTGCGGATGCCGGGCGGCGGCGCGTCATACAAGGGGCCGAACCTGCGCAGGAGCGTGGCCGCGCTGTAGCCGCCAGCCGTGCACGGCGTCGCGGTGAACGGCAGGTGCCCTGTGAAGATGACCGTGTGGGCGAGGCGGGAGTCCTTCGCCCATGCCTGCTGGGTCACGTAGTAGTACTCCTTGCCGAGTTCCAGCTCGCGGCAGAAGCGCTTCTCGTCGCCGGGCCGCCAGGACTTGATCTTGGACATGGGTGATCTCCAATTCGGGTTTGGGGTGGTTTGTTCAGGCGGACATGGGACGTTTTGCCCCGGACTGCACCCCGGACAGGGGCGGGTACAGGGCGGACGGTGTCCGGACAGCGTCCGGGTGCTGTCCGGGCTTTCCGGGTGGACCGTCCGGGGCATTCCGGGCACTGTCCGGGTACCAGTCCGGGGCAAATCTCACATATCGACGGATGGATCAGTGGCCTTCGAGGAGGCTCAGCGCGTCGGCGATGTCGGATCTCTGGTAGCCGTTCACGCGCCCCACGCCGTCGATGTCGACCTTGATGGTTCCGCCCGCTCCCCCATCACGCAGAAACTTGCCGAGGCGGGTCTCCGTCATGCCGCCGCCGATGATCTCGGCCATCTCTTTCACCTGGGCCGCGTCCCGGCCGAGATCGTTCATGGCGATCAGGCAGCCCCGTAGCGCCTCCGTCTGCATGCGCTGCTCCGGCGTGTGGTTGAGGACGTTCCGCCCCGGCTGCCCGTCCCGCTTGGGGCCGCCCGCCGCCGAGGAGAGGCCGGTGGCGTTGAGGAGATGCTTCTCGATCGGGTCGTCCCACTGCCCGGCCAGACGCCCCGCAGCATCGCGGATCTTCGCAGCCTTATCCAGCAGCATGGTGATCTCGCCGCGCTCGTCCTCGTCCAGATCGAAGGAGCGGGCAAGGTCGGTGACCCCGGCGAACGGATTCACCAGCCATCCGAAGCCGGGACGCGGAGGATCAAACTTGGATGCGTCGCGTCCAGCGCCCGCCTGTCCAGCGCCGAGGATCGCGTTGGACTGGGTGGGGTTCTCCACTCGCATCGCCCACTTGGCCCCGAGGTTCGCGGACAGGGCCTGCGGGATGACGTCGACCTCCGGGTACTGGGTGATCAGTACGAGGATGATTCCGGCGCCAAGCGCGACTGCGGACAGCTCGATCAACGCTTCCAGGATCTCGTCGCGCAGCGGCTTGCCAGGCCGGGTGTAGGCGGCGACCTCGTCGATGACGACTACTTCCAGGCCGCCGATCATGTCGATGATGGGGGCGACCAGCTTGCTCTTGCCGAGGTCGTTGAGCGCCCGCTCGCGCCGATCCTTGTCGGCGAGCAGGGCCTGGAGGAGCGCCAGGAGCCGGGCCGGGTCGGGCTTGAAGTAGGTCGAGGCGACGCCGGACTTGGCGTAAGGGTTCCATTCGGCGTTCTGCTTTCCGGCGACGATCCGCAGGTTGATCCGCGGGTCGAAGCTGGCGCCGACGACCAGGTTGGAGGCACCGACGCCCTTGCCGGACCGGCTCGTTCCGGCGATGACGAAGGACTGGTTGTTGATCGCAAGCCGGATGGTGATGCCGCGCTTGTTCCAGCCGACCGGCACCCCGTCCTTCCAGGCGTCCAGCTGGGTCGGCTGCTTGATGAGCGGCGAGGGCCGGGTGTCCGCGAAAGGGTCCTTGTCGGTCATCCACAGGGATGTGCGGACCTCTGTGCCCGCCTTCTCCACGTCGACCATGGACACGTCGCGGCCGAGCGCTCCTGCCAGCTTGGGCAGCTTCTTCTTCAGTTCGGCGACGGTGGTCCGGGGCGGCAGGTCGAAGACGACGGTGGTGTTTCCGTCCGTGTCCCGCTGAGGTACCGCGAGGATCTGCAACTGCTCCTCGCCGCGCACTTCACCGATGGCGCGCAGCGCGTCGCCGAGTTCCTTGATCGTGAGCGCGGGGGGCGGTGGTGCGTTGAACTCACGCTGCCCAGGCTGCTCTTCGGGCTTCGTCATGTTGACGGGGGTGGCCAGCTGCTGCGCCTCCATGCTCGGGGCAGGGGCAGGCTGGCCGTCGCCGAAAGGGCGGCTGACGAGGTACCAGCCGTAGCCTGCGGCGGTGCCGAGGGCGGCGAGCAGCATGGGCTGACCGGCCGCGGCCTGTTCGAGTCCGGCGCCGAGGGCGGGGAGGGTGGTGAAGCCGCCGACGGCGAGGGCCGCAGCGCGTCCGGCGCGCTTGCTGGCGCGGGCCATGCCGATCTCCCGGTCGGTCGGCGGGAGAAGCGGCGTGGCCTGCATGGCGGCCAGCTTGGACTCCTCGGCAGCCACCCGGCCGGAGAGGGAGGCGAGGGTGCCGGGGCTGCTGGCTGCGGGGTTGGTGTCGGCTTGGGCTTTGGCGACGGCGAACCGCGCGTGGGATTCTGCGACGAGCCGCTGCTGCTGGGCGATCGTGCTGTTGTACTTGCGGGTCTTGGTGTCGGTGGCCAGCTGGATCGCGGTGACGGGGTCTATGTCACCGCCCTCCAGCCAGTCACGGGTACGCGCGGAGGCGTGGGCCCACTGCGCGGCGAACGCCTTGGTGGCTCGGGCTCCGCGGCTGGGCTCGGGGGTGGTGGGCGGGGTGTCGGGCTTGGGCGGGATCGCCTGCTCGACGGGCGTCGGATCGGTCTCGGTGGCCACGCGGCCTCTCCTTTCGGGTCGGGGGCGGGGCCCGGTGGTGGGCCCCGCCGTAGAGGGGTGGCTAGCCGAGGCCGCCGAGCATGGTGCCGAGCGATCCGACGAGGGAGTTGGTGAGCTGGCTGCCCATCGCGCCGATCACCGTGCCGGACAGGGCGATCCCGAAGAGGACGCCGATGGTGGCGTCGACGGGCTTGAGTCCGCTGTGCTTGACCTTGACGAACACGATGATCGCGAGGATGAGGATCGACACGATGCCGATCCCGATCGCCCCTCCCCCGGCCTGGGTCTGGATCTGCTGCGGGTATCCGATCGGCGCCTGCTGCTGGGGGCTGTTCGGGCCCTGGAGGGCGGAGCCCGCTCCCCCGTCGGGGGTGATGCCGGTGACGATCCCGGACGGGTCGGGGTCCCCGCTGGATGCGGCGATGGTGACGACCGTCGACTGCTGGGCGGGGGTGGCGTGGTGGCCGGCGGTGTCGAGTCCGGGGACGCGCATCGTGCGCCCGTCGGGGAGGGTGACGGGGGCTCCGGTTGCGTGGGTGATGCGGGCCTGGAGTTCGACGGCGGACGCGGTGTCGGGGGTGGCGACCGTGATGGCGGCGGCACCGCCGAGGAGGGCTGCGGCGGCACTGCCCGAAACGGCGATCCGGCGGACGACGGAGTTCATGACGAAGGTCTCCTGTAGGGGTGTCAGTTGGCGTTCGGGCGGGCGTTCTTGGCGGTGCTGCGGGCTGCGATCGCGGCCTGGTTCCGGGCGGCCTGTACGTACCTCTGGGTGTCGCCGGGTTGCCGCTTCGGGGGCTTGCGAGCGGGGCCTCGCTGGGCTCGGGGCATTTGGTCAGCGCGCTGCGCGTTTGTGACCTTGCTGACGGTGTTCACGGGGGTGCCGGTGAGGGCTGCGGTGACCCTCGCTTCGGCCTTGCGGCGGGCAGTGATGGACTCGATCGACTCGCCCGGATCGCAGCCCTCGACGTTGCGGTAGGCGCGCGGCCAGACAGCCGGGTCGTCGGGGCGCTTCCCGAGGGCCGCGCCGATCCTCACAGCCTCCGCCCACACCCTCGGGAACTCGCGCTGCCGGTCGTTGATGAGCCGCAGCCGCTCGACCTCCGCGGCCTCTTCGGCGGCCTGCTGGTCGGCGGCCCGCCGCGCCTCTTCGGCGGCGTTCCGCTTCGCCTCCGCCTTGGCTGCCTTTCGGGCTGCGCGGCGCTCCCGCCGCGACAGCTTCCCGTCGCGCTTGCGGATGCGGCCGTGCTCGTGGAGGTCCCACATCCCCGGCCCGGCGATGGAGGCGAGCGCCGTGCCGAACGCGGTCGCCGCGTCGTACTCGGCGAGTCCATGCACGATGTTGATCGAAGCGGCGGTGAGAGCACCCGCCCAGGCGACGGCCCGGTAGTGCCAGTGCGGGCGGCCCGCAGTGACTGCGGCGGCGGCACCGACGAGGGCGACGAGGGCGATCACCTCGATGAACACGGGGGCGATGAGGAGGTACTTGGCGGTCGGGTCGTAGAAGGCGTTCATCTGGACGGGCAGGGCGACTGCCGCACACAGCCCGTAGAAGCCGAGGGCGACGCGACGCCACCGCTTGCTCGACTTCTTGACGGCGTCGGCGCGGTCGGCTCGGCTCTGCTGCTGCTCTTCGTCCGTGCGGGCGGCGTGTTCGCGGGCGCGGTCGGCGTCGTCGCGGCGCCGCTGGTGTTCGGCGATCCGGGCGTCCGAGGCAGCCTGCTCTTCGGCTGCCTTCCTCTCGGCGCGGTCGTTGGCGAGGCGCTGCTTCCGGGCGTCCTCCTCAGCGCGGACCCGGATCGCATCCGCCTCCGCCGCAGCGAGCTGGAGTGCGGCTTCTTTCTCGGCTTCGGCGGCGAGGCGCTGCTTCTCCGAGTCGGCCCACGCCTGCGCGCGGATCGCCTCGGCCTGCGCCTGGGCGACAAGGTCACCGTCCGGCTCGGGTGCCGGGTTGGGGGTGGGGGCGGCCTGTATGGGCTGCCAGTCCCCCAGCACGGGCGGGACGGGCCGGGGGTGGCCGTTCACCTGCGGGCTGGCAGTCATGGCGGATCAAGGTCCTCTCAAGCAGGGCGGGGTGGGGTGGCTGGTCGGATGACCTGGGCGGGCGCTCCGAGGGGGGCGTCCGCCGAGGACTACCGGCCTGTCACTGGCCTTGCTGGCGCAGCGTGGCCTCGTTCATGGCCCGCATCGTCTCGTTGAGCGTTTCGCCGCCCTCGACCACGGCGTAGGCGATGGCCTTGGCGACGGCGTCAGGATCTCCGGCGGCAACGGCGGCGATCGCCTCGCGGTTCTTGTCCTCGATGAAGTCGCTGTAGGAAGACATGCGTTCTCCTTAGGGGTTAGCGGTTGACGACCGGCAGGTGCAGGTCGCGGTGGTGGATGGTGACGGTGTGGCCTCGTCGGCGGAGGCGGCGGGCCAGGGTCTCGGCGACGACGACTGACCTGTGGCGGCCTCCCGCACATCCGGACCCGACGACGATGCGGCTAGCGGCCGGGCCGGATGCGTAGGCCTGTACCTGCCGGGTTGTTGCCCGCAGGAGGCGGCGGATGCCAGGGGTGCGGAGGACGGCGTCCTGGACGAGCCGGTCGTGGCCGGTGAGCTGCCGCATCCTCGGGTCGACGTGCGGGTCACGGAAGGCCCGCCGCAGGTCGAGGGTGATGTCGGTGTCGGTGGGCGGCTGGTCGTGCAGGTAGCCGAATGACACGATGCGGATCTCCGCCACAGCCGTCACTCCTCGTCGGTCTGGTTGCGGCGCGGCGGGAGGCTCATGGAGAAGGTGACGGTGTAGTCGCCGTCCTCCTCGCGCTCGATCTCACTGCCGGTGTCGGGGTTGATCTCCTTGCCCACGGCGGGCTCCTCTCGGGGTGGCTGTCTGCTGGATGGGGGTCGTGTGGAGTTGGTCGGGGCCGTCGGCGGCGTGGTGGCCGCAGAAGCCGCAGATGGTGGCGGTGGGCGGGTTGTCGTCGCAGCCGCAGAACCAGCAGGCAGCCCGACCAGCCGTCACGGGCTGTCCGTGCGGCGGGTGACGATGCGGGCGATCTGCGCCTCGGGCAGGCTGACCGTCCAGCCGTCGGACAGGTGGACGTCGACCCAGTCCCCGGACGGGGTGAACGACTCGACGTCCAGCGCCGGGGCCCACTTGCCGCCGCCGACCAAGCCGTGGGGGACCTTGCTTCCCTTGCTGAGTACCTGGCCGTCGGTGGTGACGATCTCGAAGAAGTCGGTGCTGTCGCCCATGACGGGCTCCTTCCGTGGGTTAGCTGGAGGTGACGCGGAGGCGCCGGTTCATGCGGACGTCGATGCCCTGCCGCGATCCGTCCGCTGTCGGATGACGGCCGTTCCAGTCGTGGTCACCCGGCGCGGTAGCGGCGTTCGGGCGGGCCATTCCCGGGCGGCGGCTGTCGTCCGTGCGGCCGGCGCCGCCCTCGGACCTGTTACGCCAGCCGTCCATCAGGCGGCCCGCAGGTGCAGGTGAGCGCAGTCGGCCACCCAGTCCAGGTGGTTCGGGCAGGTGGACCGCTCCGAGTCCGGGACGCTGTACACGGTCTCCCGGTACAGCGCCCGGTCGAATTCACTGCCGAACAGGTCGGCGACGTTCGTCGTCGCACGGACCCGGCGGCCCAGATCCGTGACGGCCAGATCGGCGTTGGAGATGAACGGAGACATGGGGGTGCCCTTCAAGGGGTGATCGGAGGGTGAAAGGAGGGAAGCTTGGGGCCGTGCCGACGGGGGCCGCGGGGGATCGGAACTTCCCCGCCGACACGGCGATCTAGGGGGTGGCGCTAGCGGCGCTGCTCCGCGGCCCGACGGGCGGCCTCAGCGGCAGCAGCAGCCACCTTCGCCGCCTCCATGCTCTGCCGGGCCTGTGCGGCCAGGGACTTGGCGCGCGGCCCCTGCTCCGCCGGACTCACCGCGCACCGGCCTGCGGGTAGGGGTGCGGGCCGCGGGGACGCTGCGGCAACGGCTCCTTCGCCCGAGCGTGATCCTCGGCCATCACACGCCACCCTCGACTTCCATCGGCGGGTAGATCGCGGCCCGGATTGCCCCGCCCACGCCGTAGCCCACGGCCAGCCGAAACGTGCCATACAGGTGGACCACACCATCGGAGTCGGTGCGCTCCGGGACGGTCTTCGCGTTCAGCTGGCGGGCCCACGAGGCGAACACTTGTCGCTGCTCAGTCGGCGTCGATGTCAGCGTGTCAACGTCGCCCACCAGGGCGCCCGAGATCGGGATTGTCCACGACACGACCGGCATGCCATCCAGTGACAGCAGGGTGTTGAGCGCGGCAAGCGCATCACGCTGCCAACGCAACTTCGACGAGTTCGGCACCTCCATCACGCGCCGCCGATCAGCCGCAGCTGGCCCGCCTCGGTGAGGACTTCCCGCGCCCACGCCATCAAGTCCTCGGCGTGCGCGAGGCTCCGCGCGTCCAGCGCCGAGAGGGTGCCGGCCTCGGCGCGGGCCGCCAGCTCCGCCGCGTGCAGCGCCGCCGACTCGTGCACCGACACCGCCCGCACCAACGGAAACTGCGGCAGGAGAGACGCCAGAGCCTCGGCGGCAGCAGGCGGAAGTGGAGCCGTCGGGGCGGTCACGCCCTCACCGCCGGACCGGTCAAGTCCTGCACGCTGTCCGCGTAGACGCGGGCCTTCGCCAGCAGAGCCGGAACGCCGTCGAGGTCGTCGCCGCCCCACCCCGCGAGGACACCCCACACCTTCGGGGCCATGCCCTCGTCGCACTCGGGGTCCGTGTCGTCCGCAGTCGGGATACGGAAGGCGTCCACGTGGTAGCGCGACCAACGGTTGCCGGGCTCCTCCGACGCGACGATGAACACGGTACCGACACGCTGCACGTCGAGGATGCAAGCGTCCACCGGGACACCCATCACCGTCAACGCGCGACGGGCGATCGACTCACGGAGCCGGGAGATACGGGCGTTCGACGAGCGCGAGGCGACGGGGGTGACGGGGCGGGTTGCCGTGGCCATCAGGCCACCTCCTCAGTGGGTACGGCGGGTAGGTCCGTCGAATTCAGGACGGACTCAGGTATCCGCAGGGCACCCGCCGCCTTGTCGCCCGGCGTGTACGGCCGACCGTTCCTGTAGGCGGGAAGAAAGCCCTGGTGAATCCATCTGTAGACGGTCGCGGGATGCACTCGGAAGTGCGTCGCGACGTCACGAACTCGCAGCATTGCGCCTCCGAATGAGTGCTTCGCATCTGTCAGCAGAAGTTAATAGCTTACGTATCTAGGTAGCAAGCCTTGCGGCCCAAATCTGGCCAGCCACCACCCGGCAGGCGTAAGCATCAAGGGCATAAGGTGGGGAGGTCAGCAGCGCCGCACGCACCCGGAGAGGAGGCGCCAGAGATGGCCGATATGCAACGGCAGTCAGACTCGCTCGCCTACGTAAAGCCGCAGCAGCCCGCACACGCCGACGCCTGGACCAGCGAAACCGGGCAGCGAGGAGGACAGCGGCTCACCGCAGTGGCGGAAGCACCTCCGCCCCTGCCCGTAGCGGAGGCACTTCGCCTCTCCCCCGGCGAGCCTGCTGTCACCCGGCGCCGCGTCATCTTGCTAGACGGGGATGTGATCGAACTCGCCGACTCGTACTACCCGACGGCCATAGCTCGCGGCACGGCGCTTGCCGACGCGCGCAAGATCAAGGGCGGTGCCCCGACAGCGCTGGCGGCGCTCGGCCACAGGGCGCACTACGTCGCAGAGGACCTAGACCTCCGAGCGGCCAGCCAGCAGGAAGCTGAGGCTTTGTCAGTTGCCGCAGGCTCGACCGTCCTCAGCTTGCTCCGCACGACAGTCACCGCAGACGGGAGCCCCATCGAAGTGCAACACATGGTCATGAAGGCGCCTCGCCGCCTCCACTACGAGTTCGAGGTCGACTGACATGGCCGAACACAAGGACGGGCGCCCCCTTGGGGAGCGCATCGCCGCCGAAATCAGAAAACTGATCATGGATGGCGACCTGGAGCCTGGGGCGCCGCTTCCCACCACCGAGCAACTGTGCAAGCAGCACGACACGACGAACGTCACGATCCAGCGCGCCACAAAGATCCTCAAGGATGAAGGCCTCCTCGTAGGGCGTACTGGCGTTGGGGTCTTCGTCCGCGACGAGGGGGCGCAAGCCATCGCGCCAGCCCACAGCTTGGCACCATCCGAGCCAGGGCAGCCCTACCGCTGGCTGACCGAAGCCACGAAGAATCAACAGAGCAGCAAGTACCAGATCTTGTCTGTCGCGGAAGTGCGACCACCTAGGCAGGTCCGAAACGCTCTCGGCCTGGATGAGAGCGGGACAGCGGTGCTCCGCTCCCGCGTCGGCTACCTGGACGGCAAGCCAGCAGAACTGGTGCACTCCTACTACCCCGTCGAGCTGGCCCGCGGTACGCGGCTGGAGCAGCGGCGCCTCATTCCGGGCGGCTCACCACGCCTCCTCGAGGACCTGGGTTACCCGACTCGGTCTCAGGACGATGTACTGGGCGCGCGTCCAGCGACCACCGAGGAGTACGTGCACCTGGAGATCCCGCGCGATGTTCCGGTGATCGAGGTTTTCCGGATCGTCTACAGCGACGGCCAGAGGCCGATCGAGGTTTCGCTACTGACGAAGCCGGCCCACCGCTTCAAGATGGCCTACAGCATCGACTGCCCGTAGTTCGATGCCTGCTCTACCGCCAACCCCCGGCCCTGTCGGGGGTTTTGCGCACCCTCTCCGCCCGCTTGATACCTAGAGGATTAAGCCTTACGGTTCTGAGACGTGAGAGTGGCCGAGGCCACACGCGCCGTGAGGAGTGGCATGCCTGAACCCGCCGAGCGCACCGCGCTCTACCGCCTCTACGACGCCGACGATCGTCTTCTGTATGTCGGCATCACCAGCAACCCGAAGACTCGCTGGGGAAGACACGCCCGCGACAAGCACTGGTGGCCCGAGGTTGCCCGCAAGGCCATCGAGTGGTTCGAGACCCGCAAGAGCGCCGAACGCGTCGAGAAGATCGAGGTCGAAGAGCAGCATCCGAAGTACAACCGCACCTTCAACGGCACGCGCCGCCGGGAGCTGCAGAACGAAGACGCCAGGCGCGAGGGAAGAGTCCAGCCCGCCCACAGGGAGGCGATCCCCGAGTGGGTGTATCGATCCTGGTTCGACGAAGCCGACTAGGCGACCAGTTCCAATAGCCACTACCAGATCTGGCGCCCCGTTCTGGCCGTAGCACCTGTCTCGGCAAGCCAGGCTGCACGAATGCGGACTGCCAGACGCTGTGAAGGCCTGGCCAATCCAGACCACGGACCAGCACCTCGCTCTAAGCGCAAGCGAACGCGTCACCTCATCCCACCCTTGTTCCGTCTTTGATCTCGGGACATGCCGCTCTTCCGTCGGGTCCGCGTCCTGCGCGAGGCTGCGGATTGCAGACCCCCCGAGCGGGTGCGGTGTCTTCTGTTCTACGTTCGTGCGTAGCGGCGAGTTCCGGCCGTGCTTACTGCGGCTTGTCCACCTGCGGGTCTACGAGGGGAGTCAGGGGTGACTGTTAGCGCGTTGATCGACCACCGCCGCTGACCTGTGTTTTCGCAGGTCAGCCACCCTAACGCACCCATAGGTGCGTTGCCGGATACCGCCCGCTTGGCCCGTGGGGCAGGCTAGGTTCCTGGAACGCGAACGGCCGGACGGTCGCCACCGTCCGGCCGAAGTACCGCGAGTCGCCACTCGCGATCAATCAACCCATCCCTGAGAGAATGAGGTCTGTCATGACTTTAGCCTGCCCGGGTCCGCGTCGTCCGTCGGTGGACGAGATCCTGGATACTCCGCTCGCCGAGTTGCTGGCTGGCCTGGAGGTGGAACTCTTCGTGAGTTCGATCGCGGACCGGTCGTTCTTTGGGGCGGTGGTGGAACGCGTCGATGGGGAGCTGGCGTTGGCGCTGCCGGAGGGGCGGCCGGAGTTTGAGCGTGACACGGTGGCCCGCTATCTGCTGGCTCAGGCGTTCGGCGTGGATCTTCCGGGTCTGCCGCCGCCGTTTGTGACGTCGCGCCCGTAGCGTGCATGGCGGGCCCCACCGCTCGGTGGGGCCCGCGTCGTTTCCAACTACCTTGAGGAGGGGTCTCATGCGTCCCGAAGCGTTTCGCGACCATCTGGTCGCGCTGCTGAAGGACTCGCCGGACGTCCAGCGTGTGGCGGTGGTGGAGGGTGGCCCGCTCCCGTATGCGCTGTCCGCGATGGTGGCGGGGAGGGAGCAGGTGTGGCAGGTGATCGGGCAGCTGGCGGACGGCGCGAAGCACGACACGCCGACGGCTCCGGTCCATGGTGAGCCTGCCGTGTACACGGCGGCGTCGGTGTCGGGCGCGCCGGATGCGTGGCTGGGTGGGGTGATCGGCGCGGCGGAGGCCAGCGTGGTGGCGCGGGTCGAGGTGTGGTCGGTGCGGGGTCGGCGGTCCGCGGGGGTGACGGTGTTCTTCCACAACGGGGAGCGGGTGTTCGTCCGGCTGGTGTGACTTGGGGTTGTTGTGGGCGGTTGGTGTGGGGTTCAGTTCACTCTTTTGGCTCTACCCGTTTGCGCCGCTGGCGACCAGTGGTCTTGTTTTGGGGTGGTATGAGTTCTTTGGGTGGATGGTTGTCGAGTGGTGTGGATCTAGGTGTGGGCAAGCACACAGTCACTATCTGTTCCGGAGCGGAAGCACATCGTGTAGGCGCTATGCAGCCGTGAACACTTCTGATCGCTTTTAATCAACGTTGGACAACATGCCACTTTGAAAGTACCTTCAAAGTCATGACTACCGTGCCTGCTGAAGCGAACTTCTCGGAGCTTCTCAACAAGCCCCTGGACACCGTCGCCCGCTTGCACGTAAATGCACGCAAAGGACTACGCCTCCACCGCCGCGACGCCGAAGATCTGTACCTGACAACCGCAGCACGCGCGGACCAGGTCGTGGAGGTACTCGACACGACGACACGCATGTTCGTCGCCTTGCTCAGAGAAGGCCCGTCGTCCATCGACCTACTGGCACAGGCATTCCCGGAGGCGTTCCCCTGGGTACGGTTCCTGCCGCCTGCTGCGATGCGGGAGTTCCTCGTCGAGTTCGTGGAGACTCTGCGGGCCAGCTCCGATCTGGGCACGATCGAGCCCATCACGCAGATCATCACGGAGTGGAAGCATACGGCGGAGATCTACGCCGATCCGGAGCTGTACGCTGCCCTCACCGCCGATCACGGCGATGCTGATCATGGCGATGTGCCAGTACCGAAAGTAGCCAGTGAGTGACCCTAGGTCGAGGTGATCCAGTTCCGCCCCCGCCCGCGAAGGGCGAGTACCACATCAAGTTCGCCAACCGTCAAGCCGCCGAAGGCTGGCACGAGCTGACGAACCAGGCACCGGGCCCCACCCTGGACGCCTGGATATTGATGCGCACGGCCCCAGCCCCCGCAGTACACAATAAGCGCCACCATCCCCTCAAGCACGACCTCGCCACAGGCGTGCGTAACGGCAAGACCTACCCCCAGTGGCAGATCGAGGTCACTGGAGGCGGCCGAGTCTGGTATCTCCACGACCAGAACGGTTCCACCTGCTGGGTGACCCTCGCCAAGACAGGTCACCCGAGGCAGACCGACTGACTGTACGGCCGAAGAGCCGACATCACGTCAAGTGATGTAATGCCCCGCCCTGCGCGGGGCTTCGTCATGTCTGGGTGACCGTCCGCTCACCGCGGCTTCTCCCCCGTTGCGCTGGATGCTGGTGGGGTTGTCGGTTTGTGGCCCCGGCCACACTCGCCTCGACCTGGTTGCCGAGGTGCCGGGTTGGGCGTGAGGCTGCTGGCCCTGCCTGTTGCCGCACGCGTGAGGTTGCCGTGAACTGCCCGAGCCCCAAGTGTGGATCTTCGAACGTTCAGCTCATGTCGCTCTACTACTCGTCGCTGGCTCCGGGTGCGCCGGCCCGGAAGGACATCGCACCGCCTTCCGTCGCGGCCCCGTCGTTGGGCGCCCCACTGATGGTGGGTCTTCTCGGCATAGCTGCGGTCATCTCCGGCGCGTTCCTGATCGGCCTCGGGGCAGTTGCTGCGGCCGGCGTCTGGGGCTGGGTGGTGCGCCAGATGGCTGAGGATGTGGCGCGGCGGCGGGCGGAGTGGGAGTCGAAGCGGATCTGTGTCGCCTGCTCGGAGAAGTGGGTGCCCTGAGCCCTACGGCAGAGCGCCCCGCGGCCGTAGTGGTCGCGGGGCGCTTCACTGTGCCGGCGGGTTCACCGCCGTCTGGGCGGCCCGTAGGGGGACTGCCAGGCGGGCCGGTCGCGAGGCCGTAGGGGCTTGCCGCGGTCGTCGCAGAGTCCCGCCTTCTGCGCTGCCTGCATTACTGCGTCGACAGCGCGGACGTCTTCTTCCACGGCGGGCGCCATCCGGCGAAGCGTCTCCGCGATCACTTCGAAGAGTTCGCTGGCTTGGCGTGCTCGAGCGATCTGCGCTTGGTGAACGCTCTCGCGGAACCGGGCCCAAGTGCGTGCGAACTCGGGGTCAATCTCAGGCGGTTCGAAGTGGAGCGCACTGCTGGAGACCCTACCGACTTCCTGCCACTCCCCCGCCTCGTCCTCGATGTAGAGAGCGGGGGTGAATCCCTGGAAGGGGATTCCGCTGCTCCCTTCCTCGCGTGGCGGCTGGCTGCGCATGGCGTCTTCGCTGACGGTCCAGTCCTCGAGGGCTCCGTCGATCTGTTCGAGGATGTGGCTGGTGCTGGTCATGCGGCGCCCCTGTCGCTGCTGTCGAGTTCGTTGAGGTGGATGGCGCCTTGCTGGAGGGCGAGGATGACGGCGTGGGTTCGGGATCGGGCGCCGAGGCGGCGGGTGGCGTCTTTGAGCCGCTGGTGGATGCCTTGCTCGGTGGTGGAGAGCCGGGCGGCGATCTGGCGGCTGGTGTAGCCGTCTGCGGCGAGGCGGAGTGCGGCGATCTGGCCAGAGGTGAGGGGCTGTCCTAGGGTGCCGGGGTTTCTCATGGGCGGGTTCTCCGGTGGGTGCTGATTTGCCCCCGCCCGTTGAGGATGCCGTCGGCTTGGGCGAGGAGGCGGAGGGCGCGGCGGAGGATCGACGGGAGGGGTTCGCGGGTGCGGCTGGTGGGCTGTCCGCTGATCCACGCCTCGGACATGTCGGTCAGGCGGAGTTCGCCTAGCACGTACCCGCCGCCCTCGGCGGAACGGGTGCGGGGGAAGCCGTTCACACACGCCTCTCATGCTGCTCGTCGGCCATGGTCACTTCCCCTTCATGTACTCGTGGAGGGCATCGGCGGCGTCCGAGCGGAGGCGGTACTTCTCTCCGACGTGGCCGTCCGACGCGGCGTAGTACCACCAGCGGCTGACGCAGAACGTGATGCCCTTTCCGGCGGCGTAGCCGAAGGAGCCCGCGATGGGGTACGCCGCCATGATCAGGCCCTGGAGCGCGCCGATCGGGTGTGGGCCGCTCTTCGTCGGAGAGACCCAGCCCGTCGGGTTCTGCTGGTCCATCAGGCGCTGGCCGGTCTCCCAGCCCCACAACTTGATGAGCTGCGGATACTCTGGTTCGTCGATGCAGTACCCCTTGCCGGGGCAGGCTTCACCAGTGCGGGGATCGTCGTGGGCGCGCAGCCGCTGAGTCCGAGTCAGGATGACCTCATCGCGGCAGCCGGGGCAACGCCAACTGTTGATCATGGTCAGTTCCCCTTCATCGTGGGCAGGTTCGGTCCGACGTCGGCGAGGTTCACCTGTCCGAACACGGTAGGCGGCGAGGATGGCCGCGGATTGGTCGTCGGGCTGCCAGCGAAGCGGCGGACGCCCGGTCACGGCTGGGTCCGCTTCGGCGGGTTGAGGAGCCCAGCGTCGTCGAGGGCGCCGAGTGCCTGTCGGGCTGCCGCGTCGGGGTAGGTGTCGGCGATGGCGGGGTCGGGGGTGTGGGCGTAGGACTGGCCGCGGCTGACCCACCGGGCGACGGTGATCAGCCCGTCGAGCGCGGACAGGGGGATGCTGATCACCGCGTCATCATGTGGCGCCGGGGAGACGGACCGGATCGGTGCGGGCCACGCTTCGGGGTCGGCCATGAACGCGTGCGCCCAGTCCTGCGTGTACTCGCAGGCCGGGTCCGGGCAGATCCATCCGGAGTGCGTCGCGTCCAACGGCGGGCTCTGGTCGTGACGGTCACTGCCGCAGGTGAAGGGGTGCATGTCTCCCCGCTCTTGGAACAGGTTGAGCACGGTCACCTGCTCCGAGGTGAACGGCGCGCGGATCATCTGGGTCATTACTGCTCCCCGTGGGGGAGGTCGTCGGTGGTGGTGCGGTTGAGCCAGCCGTTGACGGGCGGTCGTCCGCCGACAGCCCGGACGTACCGGAGCACGTCCTGGATCTGCTGGCAGTCCTCGTCGCGGTCGTCGGCGTAGAGGGTGGCGGCGAGGTGGGTGAGCGCGGTGTGGAGTCCGGGGCCGATCTCGCCGGTGGCGTAGAGGCGGCTGATGGGGCCGCCGTCGCGGTGGGGGCGGAGGATGGTGCGGACCCGGGCGTCGGTGAGGTTCATGCTGTCTCCTTGCGGTAGTTCTCGTTGGCGGGTGTGCCGTGGCCTGCCGGGATGTCGAGGGCGCGGCAGCAGGGGGTGCAGCGGCGGAGTCCGAGGCGGGAGCCGATGCTGGGCATCCACCAGCGGCGTCGGAGTCCGCAGGCGGCGCGGGCGGGTATCGGCTCGTTGGTGTCGATGCTGTCGCGCATCTGGTCGCGGCTGATCCGGGCGGCGGGGATGGCGTGGAGGACCCGCCATTTGCCGGTGCAGAGCCACCAGTGGCCAGCGTTCTCGGGGATGGGGTGGCAGCTCATGGGGCGGCGCCCTCCTTCGGTTTGATCATGATGGCGAGGTCGGTGTCCAGGTCGAGCCACACAAGGAGCGTCACGAGGGCGTCTGCGTCGGGGCGGTGGCCGTCACCGATCCGGGAGAGGGTGGACGAGGACAGGTCGAGCCGGTCGGCGACCTGGCGCCAGGTGAGCCCTTGCGCCCGGCGCTTGGCGTCGAGGCGGCGGTGCAGTTCGGGCACGTCGAGTCGGTAGGTGCTCACGCTGTCTCCTTGAGGTGGTGTGCGATGAGGGCGAGGGCCTGCCGCTCCTGCCGGGTGAGGCCGCTCGGCGGCGGGGGCTCCAGGGCGCGGAGGCGTGCGAGGCGTTGCGTGGTGGCGCGCTGTCGGTGGTCGGCCCGGTAGCAGCCGGCGGCCAGGACGGCGAGGTGCGCGGCCCCGGCGGCGACGGCGATCGCGGCAGCCGGTCCGCCCGTGCTGGCGGTGTACGGGAGGGCAACCGCGAGTGCGGCCGTGGTGGTGGTGAGGGTGTGCCCTGCCACCCGCCAGCCGGTCACCGGGCGGTCCCGTTGATCTGGCGGGCGACGGCGAGGGCGGCGGCCATGTCGCAGGTGTCCGGGCTGCACCAGCGCTGGCATTCCTCGTGGTCGGCCTCGCGGGCGGAGGACAGGACGCCATCAAGGAGGGCGGCGATCGGTAGGTCGTAGTCGATGTGGATGACGAGCGCGCCGCTGCGCAACTTCTTGGCGGCGGTGCGGAGTTCGTCGGTGGGGGCCATGGTGGTCCTCGGGTTGGGGCCCGGCCTCGCCACAGGCCGGGCCCAGACGGACGGGGTGACGGTCAGGCGCCGCGGTTGCGGCGGCTGTACGTGGTCTGCCGCGGCGGTGCGGCCGGGAGCGGGTTGTCGGGCCCGTTGAGCTGGAGGCGGACCCAGTCGGCGTCGGACTCGGCGACGTGCGCCCCGGCCGAGCGGGCGACGATCAGATGGGTGGGCTGCCCGTCCCCGTCCCGGTCGGCGGCGACCCAGGCGCTCCAGGGCTGCGAGCCGCTGGTGGGCAGGGTGTGGCCGTCGGGGCAGTGCGGGCAGTCCATGTCGGGCGCGGGCTGCTCGGGGTCGTCCCAGACGATGCGGGTGTGGCCGCCGTGTCCGTGGACGTGGAGGGCGTCGTCGAGGGTGTCCCAGTGGACGGTGGAGGGGCGGTCGCCGAGCCAGCGGACGGACGCGGTGCTGTCGGTCCAAAGGATGCCGTCGGCGACGCGGCCGGTGCCGGAGACGCCGGTGATGTCCACGGTCCTTTGGAGGTGGAAGCGGCGGGGCTGGGTGCTCATGGGGTTCTCCTTGCTGGGGTTGGTGGAGGCCGTGTGTGCCGGTCAGGTGGTGATGCGGCGGACGGGGATGCCTGCGGCCTCGGCGAGGCGGGCGCAGTGGCTCGCCCCGTGGCTGGGGTGCGGGCGGGGCCTGTGGCAGCGACTGCTGGTGCAGGGTCCGATGAAAGCGATGCAGAGGTCGGCGCCGAGTTGGACCATGTGCTTGTTACGGATCGGTCCGCAGGCGGGCCACGGTCCGAAGTCCTCGGCGCGGTGGCGTTCGATGGTGAGCCCGTAGCGGCGCGCCCACTGTTCGGCGAGGGCGTCGGCTCCGCGAGGGCAGGCGCCGCTGACAAGGACGGTCTCTTGGTCGACAGGGATGGAGTGGACGGCGTCGGCAAGGGCTTCGGCGATGGCCTGTTGGTCGGTCCAGTCGCGTGAGCCTGTCACCAAGATCCTGTATGTGTTGGTCACTGTGGTCCGTTCGGTCGAGGGCGTGTGCGCCCGCGTGGCGCCCGAACTTGGGTGCCGGGCGGCTCGGGTGCGTCGGCCGGGTCTGCGGCTGCCTGTGGCCCCGTGTGGCGGTGTGGCGGGGGTGTGTGGCGGGCCGGGGCAGACCCGCCACACACATCACGGGGCGGGCGCGGTGCCCTTCGCGGCTTCGTACCGCTTCCGGGCGGCGATGAACTCGGCGGTGCTGCCGCCTCGGTCGGGGTGCGCGTCCGCCATCGCCTTCCGCAGCTCGGGCAGGGACGGCTTCGCCTTGCCGGGGAGTTTTGGCGGGACGAGGTACAGCGTCCGGGCGATGGGCCGGTAGAAGATCTCGCCGTCCGCCTCGATCCGCACGCGGTCGACGAAGGCGAGTCGGCGTCCGTCGCGCTTGAAGTAGATCCGCTTGGGTGTCTTCCTCGTGATCGGGTGCTTGCGGATCCGGTAGTTGCCGAGGGGGCCGTCGTCCCAGTTGGCGTCCCACGGCTCGTACAGGTACTCCGTCTGCTCCAGGTCAGCCACGGCCGTCCTCCTGTGTCTCGCCGCGCCCGCCGTCGCCCCGCTCCTCGGTGCGGCAGGTGTCGGGCGGCTCTACGACGGTGTCTGCGTCGAGCGCGTCTCCGGCGAGCGGAGTGACGTTCAGGTCGGGCCGGGTCTCGATCTCGGCGGCACCGAGCGCCGGGGTGCCGGGTTCGGCGGGGCACAGGAACGGGTAGGGCGGGTTGCTGCGCTCGCGGCAGGCGGGGCAGGTTTCCGCGTTCGCCCGCCCACCCACATGCACAGGCGCGGCGTCCGGCTCGTCCTGGACCTTGAGGGTGAGTGCCATGCCGAGGTAGCGGAAAGCGGCTTGGACGGTGGAGATGGGGTGGTCGCCGATGTGCTGGGCGAGCGCCCACGCGGTGGGGTTGTCCGGCTCGGTCAACTCGGCGGGCTGCTCTTCGTCTTCGAGGTGTGCGATGGCGGCCCGCATGTCGTCCGCCCACTCCGCCGGGGCGTGGAGGGGCACGTTGTCGCTGCGGCAGGGGGTGGTGGCGAGGTGGCCGTTCGTGCCGCGCCAGCACCACCAGCCGACCTGAACCAGCGGTGAGGTGTTCTCCGAGTTCAAGGTTGGCGCCGCAGCCTTGAAATCTGCCGCCCCGATTTCAAGGCTCGCGGGCTGCGCCTGCCCGTCCGGGTTGTGGGCGGAGCAGTGGTGCCCGCATCCGTCGCAGGGGCAGCGGCACGGGTTCGGGCTCGTCTCGTAGCCGGGGCAGGACGCCGGGTCGCCGTTCTCCTCGGCGGGTGTCTCCGGGGCGGCGGGCTGCGCCTCGTCGGCCATGCGGCGCAGCCTGATGGCGGCTTCGTACAGGCCCTGCGGAACGTAGTAGTCCTCGTGCTCGTCGGCCGCCTTCTCCAGGGTGTCCCCGGCTTCCCGGAGCACGGCGGCCCGGATGGCGGCCGGGCTGCCGGACGGCGCGACGGCGGGGTGGTCGGCCGTGCGGCGCAGCTCGGCACGCAGGCGGGCGTTCTCCTCATGTGCAGCCCTCAGGTTTCGCCGCCCGAGCTTGCGCCAGGTTTCATGCTCTTTCCGCAGTCGATCGGCCTCGGCGGCCGGGCTGCCGGACGGCGCGACGGGGTGCAGCGGGCAAGGGCCGCCGTTGCAGGCGCCGGTGCTGCCGCACTCCGGGCACTCGGCGGCCGGGTTGTCGTGCCCGGCGAGCAGCGCGTCGGCGAGGCGGTGGTACCGCTCGATGACGCCGCTGGGCAGGCTGCTCTTGCCGGGCCCCCAGTCGTGGCCGCCCTCACGGGCCAATGCCGCGGCGATCTCCTCGCGGAGCGCGGGCCGGGACGCGGCCGTCTTTGAGTCGACTTTGGGTCCACCCTTACCGTGCAGGTCGGCCTCAAAGGCGGCGTCGTAGGCGGCGAGGAGGGCTTCCGGCGTGTCGTGGTCGTTCAGGCTGGCGCAGTACGAGAAGTCCAGCGCGTCCAGCATCTGCTCACGCAGCGCCGCCAGAGCGGGGGTTGGCGCGGGCCGGGACGCGGGCGTGGGCGGCTCGGGCCACACGACACGCCCCTGCCCCCCATGCGCCAGCCGCACCGCCGTCTCCACGTCCGGATGCGTGGTCGTGAGGCCGAAGTGCCGGTGGTGCAGCGTCACCGCCCCGTCCGGCCACACGACGCCATCGTGCGAGGGCACCGACCCGTCGGACGCGTCGAGCCATAGCACGAAGCTACGGAGCACGGCGGACGGCGCGGGCCGGGACGCGGGCAGCGGCGGGACAGCAGCACACACCTCCGCCAGCTCGGCTACCCGCTCCAGCACCGCCTCCCACGACGCGCCCGACCCCAGCCCCAGTGCCCCGGACAGGGCGACACGGCGCGTGTCCGCTTCCTCGGTGTCACGGATGCTGGAGTCCAGGACGCGAGCGCACGAGGCGCAGGCGGTGTGCCAGGTGATCCGGTTCTCGTAGTCGAGGACGCGGGCGCGCAGTTCGGCCTGCTCGGCGTCCGCCACGGCCATCACCGCGTCGACCATGTGCTGGCCATCGTCAAGGACCCATCCGGCGTTCTCGCGGATGGCTGCCGCGTACCGGTCGCGGCGCCCGTCGGGCTGGGTGACGGGCGGGCGAACGGCGGCCTCGTCCGGGTCGACGTCGAACTCGTCCCGCAACGGGTCGATCTGGTTCGCCGCGTCACGGCACGGCCGGAAAAGTTCCGGCTCCAGGACACCGTCGGCCTTCGCGCGCCGGGTCTCCGCGCGAATCTCCTGGGCGAGCTGGTGGGCGTGCAGGGCGAGCGCGCCGTCGATGACGTCCTCCGGCAGGCCATGCCGGTACAGCAGGGCACGCGCCGTCTCGGGTCCGTGCTCGTCGGGCTCGGGCTGTGTGGGCTTGGTGGGCTGGGTCATCATCGGTTCCTCTCGATACGGTGGGGTACCGGCCGCCCCGATTCCCGCGGGGCGGCCGGCCTGCGTGCGGGGCTGTAACCGGGGCATCACCCCGCGGCGAGCAGCGGCTGCTGCCGCAGACGGCCGGCGGCGATCCGGTGACACGCCGGGTCGAGATCGGCGCCGATGTAGTCGCATCCGGTTACGGATGCGGCGACACCCGTGCTGCCGGAACCGGAGAACGGATCCAGCACCCGCCCACGCCGTGGTGACTCGTGGCCGCAGTCCGTCCAGCCGACTGTGCGGCGCGGGCCGAACGTGAACTCGCGGAAGTAGCCGCCCAGCGCCTGCTTGGCTTCCGCGGCAAGGCGCTGCACCTCGGACGAGTTGCGGCCCGTCCCCGTCTGGATCGCCTGCGCTTTGCCCGCGTCCGAGATGCCTGTCGCCCGGATCGCGGCCAGGTGCTGCTCCGTCAGCCCGGACTCCGCAGCAAGGGCCATCGCCCGCCGGGCTTGCGGGCGAGATGGGTCCAATTCGCCCGACGGGGCGAGGATCCGCTGCGCGGTGTGCCCGCACATGGTGCACACCGTGCGGGGGCAGCCCAGCAGGATCGCCCGGCGAGCCAGCTCGGTGGGGAACGGGGCCAGGTGCGGGGACAGGCTGCGTTCCGGCTCGATGTGCCACACGTCGCCGGGGTTCGCGCCGCGCCCGTATTTCTCGGCGTAGCCGGGCAGATCGTAGAAGTAGTGGCGGGGGGTGAGGTGCAGGACGTACTCGTAGCGGGGAGCGAGCCGGTCCTTCGCGGGGTCGGGGACGCCACGGGTCTTCGCCCACACGATGCGGTTGCGGAGTAGCCAGCCCGCGTCGGCGGCGGCAGCTTCGATCCGTCCGGGGATCCCGGCGAGGGCGCGCTGGCGGTAGCCGTCACCGACGTTGAGGAACACGCTGCCGGTCGGGGTGAGGACGCGTCGCCACTCGGTGAGGCAGTCGAGGATTGCTGTGGTGTAGGCGGCCGGGGTGGCCTCTTGGCCGAGCTGGTGGTGGTGGCCGTAGTCGCGCTTGCGCCAGTAGGGCGGGGAGGTGACGACGAGGTCGATGGTGGCGTCGGCAAGGGGGAGTTGGCGGGCGTCGGCGATGAGGTGTCGGATGTTGCAGGCGACGGTGATGCAGGTGTGGGGCGTGGTGGTCATGGGGTGGGCCTTTCGTGGGCGGGTGGGCGGGGGGCGGCGTAGATGCGTGCGGCTTCGTCCCACGACTTCCAGACCCAGGCTTCGGGCTCGCCCACTGGCCAGCCGATCGAGCGGCCGACCAGCTCCCAGATGCCGCCCTCTTCGTGGAGGGCCTGACTGAGGCCCGGCATCCAGGCGGTGACGTAGCGGTCTTCGGAGGTGAAGTACATGGCTTCGAGGAGTTGCCGCCGCATCGCGGGTATGTCGCTGCCGGTCATGCCGTTTCCTCGAAGGCGAGGACGCCTTGGTTGAAGTGCTGCCGCATAGCGAGTGCGTGGTAGTCGGGGTTCAGGTCGATGCCGGTGTAGCGGCGGCCGAGGCGGAGGGCTGCGGCGCCGGTGGTACCGGACCCGGAGAACGGGTCGAGGACGGTCCCGCCCGGACGGCATCCGGCGGTGATGCAGCGGATCGGCAGGTCGATCGGGAACGTCGCAAAGTGGGCCTGCGGGTTGGGGCGGGTGGCGATGGTCCAGACGTCGCCGGGGTTGCGGCCCTTGGCGTCGACCTTGTCGACGCTCCACGTGCCGGTGGCGGTGTTGGCCTTGTTGGCGGTGGTGTGGGCGCGGCGGGAGGGTGCGCGGTCCCCGGTGTATTGCTCGCGGATGCCGTCGAGGTTGAAGTAGTAGTCGGTGCCCTTGGTGAGCAGGAACAGGTGCTCGTGCCTGCCCGAGAGGCGGTCGCGGCAGGACTCGGGCATGGCGTTGGGCTTGTTCCAGATGATCTGGTTGCGGAGGGTCCAGCCGTCGGTTTGCAGGGCGAATGCCACGCGCCAGGGGGTGCCCAGTAGCTGCTTGTCGGGGCCGTAGCTGTCGCCGAGGTTGAGCCAGAGGGTGCCGTCGTTGGTGAGGACGCGTCGGGCTTCGTGGAAGGTGCGGCGGAGTTGTTCGGCGTAGGCGGTGGGGGTGGCTTCTTGTCCGTACTGGCCGGGCTGGCCGTAGTCGCGGAGGCCGTAGTAGGGCGGGCTGGTGACGATGCAGGAGACGGACTGGTCGGGAAGTTCGGCGAGCTGTTGGGTGGCGTCGCCGAGGAGCAGGGTGACCTGGTCGTCGGCGTAGTACTCGGTCAAGTCATCCTCCGGGGGCGGTTACGGGCGAGTTGGGTGGTTTGGGCGGGGCACACCGGGTCCTCGGGCTAGAGGGACCAGAGGGTGGGTTGGTGGTCGGTGAGGGGGAGCAGGGTCTGGCCGGGGATGGGCGGGGCGGCGTGTGGCCGCGTGACGGCCTGTGGGGCTGTCGCCGGGCGCGGGGCCGCCGGACGGCGTTTCCGCCCGCCTGACGCCGCTCCTGCCAGCTTCTTGGCGCATACGGGGCCGAGGCCGGAGACGGTGGGGTGAAGGAGGCGTCGACCGCACGCCCCACAGCGGGCGGTCACGCGGCTGCTCCTTCCTCGGTGCGGCGGACAGGGCTGGCGGGGGTGGGCTTGGATCGCCAGCGGTAGACCGTGCGTTCGGTGACGCCGAGGATTCGGGCTATCTCGGTGGCGGGAAGACCGATCTGGCTGAGGCCCTGGCCGACCTTGATTCGTTCGAGACGGGTGAGGCCGGGCGAGGGCCGCTGCTCCGCGATGATCAGTTCGACGTCGGCCTCGTCGGCGACCGTCCACTGCGTGAAGTGGGGGTCTCCGTAACGGGCGAGCCGGTGCCGGTGCGTGGAGCAGATGCGGCGTCCAGGGCGCGCGGCCTTGGTGCAGCCGCCGATGTTGCAGTGCCGGGTCACGCTGCCTCCTCGAGAGTGCTGGCGGTCTCGGCGGGCTGGTGGAGGCGCCGGTCCGCTTCAGCTACGAGGGCAAGAAGTGCGGGGCGGCACCGTGCCGTGTTCATGGCGCCGACGCAGTCGGTGGCGGGCGGGATGTGTCCGTTCCAGTGCTCGGGTGCCGTGAACCCGATGGGTCGCCGGGTGAGCTGTGCGGCCAGGTCGGGGTAGCGGAGTACGAGGCCGCGGCGGTGGGCGGCGGCGCGGCGGGCTTCGGCCATGTGGTGCTTGATGAAGCGGCCGATGTCGCCTTGGTCGGCGAGGGTGCGGGCGTCAGCGAAGGTCAGGGGCTCACTCATGCCGCCATCCCCTTGCGCCGGTCGTCGCCCTTGAGGGCGATGCGCTCGCACATTTCGGTGAGGCGGGAGGAGATCCGCTCCCCGAGGACATCTCGTAGCTGGGCGGGCGGCACGTTGCTGGTGAAGATGCTGGGCCTGCACTGCTCGTACCGGTGGTTGATGAGCCGGTAGGTGACCTCTTCGGTCCATTCGGTGAGCTTGGCTGCGCCGAGGTCGTCGACGAACAGGACGTCGGTGCTGGCCATCGCCTCGAAGGTGGCTTCGCTGTCGCGGCCTGTCCGGGGCCGGAGTTGGGCGTACAGGTCGGCGGCGGTGTAGGCGGACCAGCCGGTGGGTGCGCCGGTTTCGGCGATGGCGCGGAGCACTCCGTAGGCGTAGTGGGTTTTGCCGGTGCCGGTTGGTCCGACGATCAGCAGGGACCGGGTCTCTTCGGGGCTGGCGATGACGGATTGCGCCCACGCTTGGGCGATGGCAGTGGGCTGGGCGGTGCTGTAGCGGCGGGGGACCTTGTTGGTGAAGTAGGTGATGCTCTTCTGTCGTTGCTCTTCGACGCAGCGGAGGAAGTGCTGGCGGATGAAGGCGACTTCGGCGGGCTGGAGGGTGGCGAGGTCAGTTTCGCGGTGGAGCCAGGCGTCGATGCGGGCGGCGCCGTCGCGGCTGCCGTCGGGGTTCGTGAGGTAGTCGGTGGGGTCGGGCAGGGGGTAGCGGCCGGAGGGGATGCCGAGTGCGGCCAGGTCGAGGCTTCGGCGGTTCTGGCTGGGGGGAATCCACTGGTCGGGCACAGGGGCTCCTAGATGAGGGGTTCGTCGTAGACGTCGTGGTTTTCGGGGTTCTGGAAGGGCCGCCAGCCGCCGGACACGGCACGGAGGGGTGGGCGCTCGGTTCCGGGCGCGGGCATGGGAGGGAGTTCGCTCCAGCCCTTGAGGAAGTAGTTCGCAGATTCGACGTTGGTTCGGCTGGCGGCCTTGAGTGCGTGGTCGACCATGGCGGGCACGCCGCTCTTGGCGATCATTGCCAGTACGGGGAACCAGCCGTTGCCTTTGAAGGGCCAGCGGACGTAGACGCCTGCTGCTGTGATCCCGTCGACGAGGGGGCGTGCGGATTCCGGGATGCCGTCGCCGCGGTTCTGCTGCTGGCTCTCTCGCTTGCTAGCTAGAGGGGTTGTAGTTGAGGGGTTAAGAGGGGTAGGGGTCCCGGATTCCGGGACACTGACGTCCCGGATTTCCTGACACTGAGATGGCTCAGTGTCCGCGTTTCCCTGACACTGAGCGCTCGGGTCAGTGTCAGGAAATCCGGGACGCTGAGCGTCGTCAGCGTCCCGGATTCTGGGACGCTGAGAGGGCGGCTCAGTGTCAGGGATTTCGGGACGCTGAGACTCCGGGAACTCGGCGATCTGGTACTTGGCGGTCCCGTTCTTCTGTCCGGCTGCCAACTTCGCGAGAACGCCTTTGGCGGCCAGTGACTTGAGGACCGCGTAGAGCTGCGAGCGGCTGAGCTTCGCACCGCGGAGCACCTCGGGCCGCTCAACGCTGTTCCACGTGACGCGGGTGTCATCGTTGGCGTCCTCGGCCAGGACGACGAGGAGAAGCTTCTCCCTGTGCGTCAGGGCCTCGGGTGCGCTGGCGAGCACCTCGACGATCAGGCGGATTCCCACGGTGTCTTCTCTCGATCGCAACTGCTTGCAGGGCTGGCGGTGTTGGCAGGGCCGGTCCTCCGCTGCCATACTACTTTAAAGATTGGAAAGAATGGAAGGATCTACCATGGCTTACACTCTCGACATGGCGTCTGATCTGGAGCCGAAGATTGCGGAGGACGGCATTCAGGACGTGCCGCTCACTCGGGCACGCGCGCTGCTCACCCGACTCATTGAGCAAGTGCGCGAAGACGGCCTGGTCAGCGCCCTGACCGTGCGAGGGCGACGGCGCGCCTACCTGGTCACCCCAGCCGCATTCGAGACAGCGCAGGCAGACCGCCGAGTAGTTGAGGCGTTTCACCTCGCTGCTGGTGAGAGGCCCAAACCAAAGGACACCGACAGCTTCATCCAGCTGATGGGCATGAAACTCATGGAGATCGAGGACCGAGACGCAGCAGCAGCCAAGCGCTTCCAGGACTACGAACCTGACTGACATCGCCTCCTCCTTTCGTCTCCTTCGGCCCCGCTGTGCGGGGCCGTTGTCGTGTGGGCTATTGGCCGATGGGGTGGCCGCATTTCCCGCAGAAGCCGCGGTTGGGTCCGGTGGGGGCGCGGCAGCGGGGGCAGGTCATGCGGCGGGCTTCCGCTGTCGGCGGGTGCCGGTCCGCCAGTCCTGGACGATCTTCCGCACCGTCGAAATCGACACCTCACGGTTGAGGCGGTCCCGGATCTGGTCAGGGGTGTGGCCGAACTGGGCGAGATGGATGACCTCCTCGCGGCGGAGTGCGGCGAGCTGATGCATGTCGAGGGGTTCGTCGCGGTACGGCCCGGCGGCGGGGTCGTCGATGGTGTCCGCATCCCAGGCTTCTGGCCCAGGCCAGTCCTTTGCCGCTGCCGCTATCCGGGCCGGGCTGGATGGTCCGGGGGACGCTTCGTGGCGGCGGTACACGTCAGCGAGGCGGGCGGCGATCGCAGCGTTGACCTCGGCGACTGTGCCGTTGAGGATTTCGAAGATGTAGCGGTTGGAGCAGCCGGATTGCTGGGCGGTCCAGACGATCGGGTATCCGGCGCGGGCGAGGGCGCGGATTCGTCGGATGCTTCCGGTGGCCGGGCGGCGGTGGTTGTTGCGGGGGGTGACGGCAAGGAGGCGGAGGGCGTTGTCTCGCTGGACAGTGGGCTGGCCAGCGAGGATGTAGTGGATGGTCCGGTAGGAGACAGTGGTTTGAGCTGCGATCTCCAGTCGGGTCCACCCGGAGCTGATGCAGGTGTGGAGGTGTGCGGCGACGGTGGCTCCGGGGATGAGTCCGGGGATGCCTTGTTCGCGGCGGATGCGGGCTCGCTTGTGGCTGGGGTGCTTGACGCGGTTGGGGCTCATGGCTGGTCCTCCGTCCGGTGTGGGTGGGTGCGGTGTGCGGGGTGGTTGGCGAAGTGTTCGAGGCGGCGGAGGCCGTTGCGGCGGTCGCGGCGCTGTTCGTACCTGTGGAGTGCGGCGCCGAGTCCGCACCAGCCCGCGAGGATGGCCGCGGCGTGCACTGCGGCGAAGCCGGCGGGGTTTTCGGCGAGGAGGAGCAGGTAGCCCCAGAACACGCTGTCGGCGGTCTCCCTCACGGCTGCCTCCGCTTCCTGCGGGCGGCTTGTGCGGCGAGGACGGCGACGGCGATGCACACGATGGTGAGGGAGCCGACGACCACGGCCAGGCCCGCCATCATGCTGCGGTCCTTCTGGCTGCGGTGGTGCCGCGCCAGGTGCGGACGCCGGAGTGATGGGTGGTGGGCCGGTCGGAGCACGCCCATCCGGCGGTGCGGATGTAGCCCTCGTCTTTGAGGAGGGTCATCAACCTGCCCCAGTGAGCCTGGGGGTTGGGCGGCGTGGGGAGCCGGTGGGTGTCGGCGATCTGGTAGGTGGTGAAGGTGCGGCCCGTCGCGGCGGCGGCTATGAAGATCGGCCAGACTTCGGCGAGCCACGTCTCGTAGTCCTCGGCCTGACGCTGGACCTTCGTCTGCCGCGGGGAGGGGACGCTGCCGTCGAGAGCCGGCTGCACAGGAGCAGTCATGCTGCACCGCCGTCCAGCGCCGAGCGACCGATCGCGTCGAGCTCCAGCGCCGTCTGTATCCCGACCTGCGCCTCGGCGAGGCGGTACAGCTCCCTCGTCACGCGACCAGCGAGGATCGGCAGGGCGTGCGCGTGGATGTCGAAGCGGCGGCCGACCGGCCAGAACAGGTCGCGGTACTCCTTGCAGGGGACGCCGCTCTGGCGGAGGATGCCGGCGTCCATGAGGCGTTCGCGCATCTCCATGGCGTCGTCGATGGGGAGGCCGTAGCGCTGGCGAAGGTGTGCGGCGGCGCTGTCCCAGTTGAGTACGACTGGCTCAGGGAAGTTCCCGGGGACCATGGGAGCGGTGTACTGGCCGGTCTTCCGGAGAGACGGAAGGACATCGTCGTAAATCCAGTCCTGGAACCGCTCGACTTGCCCACGGATCAGCTCGTTCTTGATGTGCATGGGCTTGCGTTGACCAAGCGCTCGGTAGAACCCGGACTCCGTGACGTGCCATACCTGCTGGTCACCGCCAGGGGTGGGCACCAGCGCCCACCCTTTGTGCCGGTCGGGGATGCTGCGCAGCATGTCCTTCGCGCTGCCGTAGCCCAACCCGCGGGCGAGCCCTGGCGCGAGGACGATGAACGATCCCTCCCGGGGCAGGACTTCGATGTCGAACTCGGCGTTGGTGAAGCGTTCGATGTTCATGACGCGGACTCCTCGGTCGTGCCGTGCTGCTCCAGCTCGGCGTCGGTCATCAGCGGGTGCGGGATCTGGCCGGTGCACAGGACGTCGCGCAGGTCGACGGCTGCGGTGCGGTAGGTGTGAGCGCGTTCGATGCGTGCGGACTCGGCGGGCGTGACCTCGTCGACGAAGAGCCCTTCGCTCGGGTCTGGCGCCGGGCCGGCCATCTGGTCCCACCGCTCGGCGAGCTTGGTGAGCGTGCTTCGCAGGTCGGCTTCCGTCTGGTGCATGGTCTTCGCGGGCACTGCGTGGTCTCCTGTCTGGTGGCGACCGGCCCTATTTCGGGTAGGGCCGGCCGCCGAATCGGGTGGGGTTACTGGTTGCTGTCGACGAGCTCGACGGGATAAGCGCCGTCCTGATCGGGGCCGGGGGCCTCCGCCTTCTTGCGGTCGGAGATTTCCTTGAGGTCCGCGATCAACGCGTCGTTGAGGTGGCCGGCCGCGTTCGCCTGGCGGTACACGTCGCCGACGTCGTCCGGGGTGAGGGCGCCTTCGGCGAGGGCCACGTAGTCCGGGCGAGGCGCCTCAATCGCGGCGACCGCTTGACTGGCGATGCCCGGGTCGAGGGCTACCGCGGTCGGCAGCGGTCCGGCGAGGGCCTGCCGCGGGGTGACCCCGCGCAGCTCGACCACGACGACCGGGAACTTCTTCGTCTCCCCTTCGCGAACGACCTGCCGGGGTTCGATCCGCAGGGTCACCGGCACGAAGCCGCGGCCGTCGGTCCCGGCGAGGACCATGTCGACCATGCCGCCCCACTCGGACGCGGCATAGAAGGAGTGGGTCTCAGCCCGCCACATGCCCATCCCGGATAGGTCCGGGAGCATGACGTTCAGGCGTGACGTGGTCGAGCAGACGACGCCCTTCCTCTGCTGGTGCCAGTTCTCACCGAACCGGGCCGCGCACAGGCACGCCTGCCGCGAAAGAAGTTCGGTCTCGCCGTCGCAGCGGCGCTGGCATCCGCCCTTCGTCCACAGCTCGTTGTACTGGTTGAGCGGGTCGCCGGGCGTGATCAGCGCTTCGATCGAGGCCGCCTTCGTGATGACGCGCCACTGCTGGATCGTCGAGTTGAGCGGCGCCCACTGCTCGGGCTTGCCGCCCCACAACTCGGCGGCGGTACGGACGTGCTCCTCGGAGTGCGAGGTGACGACCCAGGTTGCGGACCGCATGGGCCGGTTGCCCTGCGTGTAGCCGGTGCGGAGCCGGCCGTGCTCAGCGGCGCGCGCCTGGATGTTGCGGAGTCGGGAGCCCACGGTCAGGCCACCTTTCGGAAGTTGCGCCACCGGGCCGGGACCGGCTGGTCGGGGGCGAGGAGAGCGGGGTAGGAGGACGGGGCCGCGTGGTGCCAGAGCGCGTTGACGAGGGCGCCGCGGAACGCTTTGTGCGCGTCGCGTCCGGCGGGCATCTCGACGAGGGCGTGGGACTTGGCCCGCAGGTTGAGGACGCCGGTCTTCTGGATCTGCGGCATCGGCTGCTCGGTGTCGTCGGGGAGCAGGACGGTCTCGCAGTAGCGGAGCGCGGCGAGCTGCTGCGTGTTCTCCGGGTAGACGGACTTCGCGGAGCGGGTTGCCGACGTCTTGAAGTCGATCAGCCACAGTTCGAGTTGGCGTCCTTCGCCGGTGGGCAGCCAGATCATGAGGTCGGCGGTGCCGGCGTAGCCGAGGCGGCGGTGCAGGCAGGTGATCTCGGCGGCTTCGACGTGCTTGTCGATGTCGACGCCCCAGAAGGCGAGGAACCGTTCGAGCTGGTGGAGGTAGGGGGCGACCTCGCGGGACACGGCGAACGGGGCGCCGAGGAGTCGCTTCTCCGCGGCTTGGTGGATGACTGTTCCGAGGTCGGAGGCGGTGTCGCGGGCGTCGACGTGGATCTGCTTGAGCTGCTTGGTGAGTTCGGCCCGGTCGGTGATGGCACGGCGGGCGACTTCCATGCGGTGGTCGAGGATCCATTCGACGGTGAGCTTGACGGCCCACGGCATCAGGGCGTGCTTGTGGACGCTGGTGCCGAGGACGTTGGTGACGGAGACGAGGTCCGGGCCGCCGGTCGGGTCTGTGTAGTACCGGCCGTTGTCGGTTTCGTGGGCGTGGCGGGGCTCGGTCATTCGTTGTCCTCGGTCTGGGTGTCGGCGCAGTCTTCGCAGCGGCCGTCGGCGGTGAAGGGGCCAGTGGTGTCGCCGCACTTGCGGCAGGCGAGGGGCGGCATCAGAAGGGGTTCTCCCGCCGGTTGGCTCGGGACCAGAGTGGGATTCGCCAGGTCCGGAGTTGCCTGCCGCAGGTGCAGTCCTCCCAGTCGGCGTCGCCGGTCTCCGTGATCCACCCGTGTCCGCCGCTTCCGAGGCAGTAGGCGCACGCCGGGTCGGGGCGCGGGTGACGGGTGATGTGGATTGCCCGCTGCTCGTACTCGATCTGAACGGGGCCGATGGTGTGAGTGAGGTACATGTGACCTGCTTTCAGGTGTGCCGAGTGGGGGCCGCCAGCCCCCGAGGGGGGTGGTTGGGGCTGGCGGCCCTGGGAAGGCCGTGGAGCGGGAGGGCGCTCACACGGCAGGCTGAGAAGTCACGCCGCGGTGTCCGCCGAGATCGGCTCAGGCTCGGGCTGGTCCTCCCGCACACCCGTGAAGTGGTAGCGGCGGACCACCGCCTTCAGCGCCGCCTTCGACCTGTCCGTGAACTGGTCGGCGTCCGCGTCCATCCAGTCGATGTACGGCAGGACCCGCGCGATCGCGGCAGCAGCGCGAGCCGCGTCGTCCCGCGCCCACCACCCGGAGACCAAGCGCCACCCCGAGCCGGTGACGATGGCCCACTCCTCACCGAAGAAGCCGTTGTTGGACGCGCGCAGGAACAGACCGTCGACGTCGGTCTTGTACGCAAGCTGCCAGAACTGGCGGGGCTCCGGGTCGTCCCCGTCGTGGCCGAACATCAAGATCGGGACGGCGCCCTGCGTGTCGGCGTCGAAAGTCGTCCGCAGGAGGCAGGCGATGGCGACCCCCATGACGCGGACCTCTTCGTTCTCGGTGAGTTCGTCGGCCTTCTTGCCGTAGATGGCGTGGGCGAGCGGCGCGTGGAGCGGCTGGTGCGGCAGGAGCCGGTCGGTGGAGGCGTTCGGCGAGTGGACGTAGGGCCGGTAGCCGGGCGGCAGGTCTGCGGCGTCCTTCGGCTCCTGCGAGGTCTGCCAGGCGTCGTAGCCGTCGGCGAGGGTGCGGTACTCGTCGCCGCTGAGGATGACGGCGATCCGGTTGTCGTTCTCGTCGTAGACGCTGCGGCTGTACCGGTTGCCGCGGCTGTCGACGGCGTCCTTGCCCGTGAGGAATTCGTCGAGGGCCTGGTGCGCCTTGTCGAGGGAGAAGCTGATCTGGGGCATGGGTGTCTCCTGTGGAATCCTGGGATTGGACCCCCGTCGGCTTGGCCCCGGCGGGGTTCTTGCGTGGTCGCCGCACGCGGGCCCGGTCGTCATCCGGCGGGCGGCGGGTCAGAGGGCGCGGGCCCAGGCGGGGACGTGGGCCTGCGGGGAGTGGTGGAGGCTGCGGACGGGCCCGTCGGCGAACCGGGCGCGGAGGCTCCGCACGTCGAGTTCCTGGGTGGCGGTGACGACGTTCTCGGCGTGAGCGCGGACAGCTGCCGTGCGCTTCAACCGGGCGATCTCCTCGTCTCGGAGCCGGATCGCCTTCTCCGCCTGCTCCAGTTCGGCCTCGGCTGTGGTGCGCCGCTCGCGTTCGTCGGTGAGTTCGCCGCTGACGAGGGTGAGTTGGCCAGAGATGAAGGCGATGAAGTCGTCGGCTGCCGCTTCACGGATGCGGAGGCGTTCCACCTCATCGACTGCGCGGCGGCGACCGGGGCCCCGAAACATGCTCACTGCCGCTCCTTGCTGATGCGGTTGCAGAAGTCCTCGAAGGACTCGGTGAAGCCGCCGTCGATGGATGCCTGGAAGTCGGGGTCGGCGGGGCGGGTGACGCCGAGGGCGCGAAGCAGGCCGGGGGCGAGGATCGGGTCGGCGTCGTCCGGCATCGGGGGCAGGTCGAGGATGCTCACGACGTCACCACCCAGCCGGGGTCGAGGCGGGCCGCGTCGAGTCGCAGCAGGTACTCGCGGTGCTGGCCGGGCGTCCACACGCTCTCGTCCGGCCCGAACTCGCGGTGCACTTCGGTCCATACGGCGGCGAGGGCGTCCTCCACCACATCGGCGGCCACGGTCGGCGACGCCATCTCAGGCCACCGCCTTGAGGGCCCGCGCTCGGGCGTCGGCGGCGGCTCGCGCGGTGACGACGGCCAGCTTGTCGAGGGCTTCCAGGCTGGACAGGCTCAGCGCCAGTGTCACGTGGCCGAGGACGATGAACGTCTGGCCCATCTGTTCCTCGAACTTGATGGCGTCGGGGTTGTCGCCGAGGGCCAGGAGCTGGTTGAGCATGCGTGTGGGGTTGTCACTCATTTCGTCTCCTGGGGGTTGGTGGGTGCGAGGAGTTGCTGGAGGCGGCGCGCGGACTGTTCGGCGGCAGCCTCCCGCTGGCGGGCGACCAGGTCCCGGATCTGCTCGCGGAGGGTGGGGAGGGGCACGTCGAGGTCGGCGATCGGGCGCGTCACGAGACGGCCTCCGTCCCGGCTGCCTCGTCGCGGGCGGTCGCCTCGTAGGCGGCGTGCGCGATCAAGATCTCCTGCACGCGCGGCAGGTCCTCCTTCCGGAGGGCTGCCACCCGCAGGTCCCTCACCCGCGCCCGCAGCCGCTGGAGTTCGCCGGGGTACGCCTCGCCGTCGGGCAGCCGGTAGTCGGCGATGTCTTCCAGCGTGCGGATGCAGTCCTTCCAGCCCTCGCCGTACCAGATCGGGCCGGTGAGGGCGGTGCAGTCGACGGGGATGGCTTGGAGGCGGGCGATGGCATGGCCGATGGCCTCGGCGGCGTGGGCGTCCAGCTTGCGCTGGGCCATGGCGCGGTTGCCGTCCTCGTGGACCTTGCCGACCATCGCGAACAGGTAGAGGTCGTCGCGGGCGCTCACGCGGCACCGCCCTTCTGGCGGCGGGCCTGCTTGCGACGGGCTGGCCGCAGACGACCGACGCGGCCTGCCCGTCGGATTCAGCCCCACACGATCCGGAGACGACGGCTCCGGCTGCTTCTTGTCGGTCGTCACGACGCCTCCCCCAACTGCTGCTGGGCGGGGTAGCGGTCGGAGTAGAACTCGCTCCAGACCTTGTCGAACATGGGGCGGTCCGCCTCCGTGTACGACTTCACCGCGCGCTCGCGGCCATCGACCAGGCCGATCGAGTCCTTCGGCTTCTCGCCGTGCTGCATCTCGTAGGCCAGCGAGACGCGGCGACCGAACGAAGAACGCACCGAGCGGCGCTCATCAGACGACAGGCCACGGTCCTTGAGGTACGTGTCGACGAGCAGCGCCCTGTCCTCCGGGGCGATCTCGGCGACCTCGCCGGCCGCCTCCGCGTAGTGGTGCAGCTGCCGTGAGCGCTTCCACTTCGGGTCGACGTTGCCGTCCATCGCGGCGATCAACTGGACCAGGCCGAGTGCGCGACGGATGCGACGCTCCTCGATCCGCTGCTCCAACGCGTCGAGCTGATCGTCCGTGGCGTTCGGGTTGATGGCGCCGCCCCGCGTCCAGTACGCCTCGATCGCGTCCGCGGTCTCACCCTGGAAAGCGATCAGCGTCTTGCGCAGATCCTTGGCGACGCGATTTTCGTTGATGGTCGCCAGCAGCATCAGGAAGGTACGGACCGGGACGATAACCATGGCGCGCACCTGGTCATCGCCCGGCATCTGCATGGGGCTCTGCCCCACGGAGGCCCACGAGCGAGTCTTCAGCTTGGCCAGTTGGGTCGAGTAGTCGAGGCCGAGTTCCTCGATCGCGGGCTTCAAGACGATCTGGGGGGCGCCATCGACCATTACGGTCTGGACGGAGCCCGCGGTGAGGTCGAGTTTCACGACCTCGTGGGAAGATGTGGACAAGGTCCACTCCTGTTCTCTCAGGGATGTGGGTGGATCGCGCGGCCTAGCCGCTAGCCCCGGCTGCCGGTGTGTCAGAGCCCGGTAGACGGGGCGACACACGCCGCTCAGGCGGCGCGGGCCGAGGGCCTGGGCTTCGCCGTCGACCGGCGAAGCCGCGAGATCTTCGCCGGCTCGGCCGGGATGCGGCAGAGCTTCCGGATCTCCTCGCGGTCTTCGGGGCTGAGCCACTTCGCCCGGCCCATGCGGGTGTGAGGGAACCCGTGGCGGTTGAGGCCGTCGAGGAGCCAGCGCTTGCCGCAGCCGAGGTCTCGGGCGGCTTCGTCGGGCGGGAGGTATCCGTCGCGCCGCATCATGCTCTCGGCGTCGGGGGTGGGGGTGGACATGATCACCTCTCTTCGGTGGGTATCTCGGGTGGGGGTGAGATTTGGTCGTTCGTGGCGTTGAGGGCTGTGCGGAGCCGGGTGTAGCGCTTGGGTCCCATCCGCTCCCGGATGCCGGTCTCCAGCCGCTGGAGGTAGCTGCGGGAGATGCCTGCCTTGTCAGCGGCTTCCTGGACTGTGAGGCCGAGCGCCATGCGCCGTTTACGGAGCGATGGCCCGTGCACCGGATAGGTGGCGGCGGGTTGTTCCATGGAGAGAACCTACGCGTTCCTACGCGTTTCTGCTACCCGTACCAATCAGTAACACGCTGGATCGCGCAGAAACACGTAGGCACAGCCACTTGAAAAGCCTCAAGGCAGATCACGGTTCAAGCCAGAAACGGAAGTGTTCCTAGCTGTTCCTACGTGCTCCTGCGATGATGTGCGACATGGCACCCCAGTCGACCGAAGCCGCACGTCAGAGGCTTGCGCTCCTCGTGAAGAAGCGCCGCACACTCCTCGGCCTGTCCAAGAAAGGCGCCGCCGACGCCGCAGGCATGCAGGTCAACACCTACAGCCGTGTCGAAGACGGCCTCTCTGTCGACCCGAAGACCTACGCAAAGATCGAACCCGTCCTCGGCTGGACAGCCGGGACCTGCCTCGACGTCATCGAAGGCACCACGGATCAACCCAGCCTCACCGGAGACTCAGGACCGGCACTGATCTCGCCCGTCCACACGGAAGACCTCGCCGCAGATGTAGCGGTCGCCGTGCAGAACGCGGCGGTCGCCGTCAGCGACGGCCTGACAGCCGCCGAGATCCGGGCGCTGAAGCAGCGAGCGGTCTCCGAGGTCCTGAAGTTGTGGGAGAAGCGCGGAATTGACCGCAATTGATCAGCCCCGCCGTACAACCTTTCGCCTATACCGTTTCGTAACCTGATCTCTAGCGTCACTTAGGGCCAACCCGGTCACAACAGGGCGTCAACGTGGCAGCATCGACCAGTACTTGGGAGGTTCCCTCTCACCCGAAAGGGGGGACCATGCACGAACTGCTCACGGTCGACCTAGGCCCGGACTTCTACGGATTCCACGGCCAAGTCACTGGGAGAATCGTGTGTGTTGCGACGCCGAGAGTCGAACACGACGTAGAAGCACGACGCGCCGTGCGGCAACTCATCGAGCGTCAAGGAGGCGACTGCGCCGCCTGCAAGGCCTGCATCATCGGCCAGCACGCGTAACGCAGCCGCAGCGGAGGGGCCGGCGGCAGGGGTGCCAGCCGGCCACCCGCACCCGGACCCAAGGGGCAGCCCATGGCCTACGTCGAGTGGCGCGGCGGTACGTGCCGCGTTGTATGGAACACCCGCAAGAAAGACGAACGCGGCAAGTGGATCTACGACCAGAAAGGCGGCTTCACCGACGAGACCGCGGCCAAGAACTACGGCCTCGACCGCGAAGCCGAGATCCGCAACGATGACTACATCTCCCGCCGCGACGGGTCCGTGACCGTCGGCGAGTACGCAAAGACGTGGGTCGACACCCTCGATGTCGGACACCTCCGCGACAAGGCCATCCGTTCCATGCTGCGGCTCTACATCGAGCCCCGGTGGGGCGAAACGGCTGTCGCCGACGTGCAGCCCACCACGTACCGGGCGTGGAAGAAGCAGCTCAAGGCCCTGCCCAGCGTGGGCGAGAAGTACAGCGAAGAGATCCTGACCGTGTTCTCCATGCTCATGGATGACGCAGTGGACGATGGGCTCCGAAAGGCCTCTCCCGTCCCCAAGGGCCGCAAGCAGCGCCGCGGCCGGTACAAGAAGAAGCCGCGGGAGCGGAAGCGCGAGATGCGCATCGAGGACGTCCATCAGCTGGCCTGCAACGGGCTCGCCTTCTGGGGACTCGACGGCTTCGTGTTCATCTGGACGATGGCCACCACCGGCATGAGACCCGCAGAGCTGTACGCGCTGCGCCGCGTCTACTGCCACCCCGCCTGGCCGTCCTCGGACCCGCTGGACGACCCTGAAGAGCCCGACCGCGATGAACGGCATGCCGAGGACGTTGAGCGCTACGGCCCGGACCTGATGCCCGCACTGCGTGTGCAGTGGCAGCACCAGCGGGAGGACGGTGTACTCAAGGAGTTCCCGCCCAAGTACGAGTCACGGCGCACGCTAGTTGTCCCGCCCTTCTTGGCGGACCTGCTTGAGCTGCTGCTTGCAAGCCACGATGACGCCTACGTGTTCCGGTCCATCAGTGGTGGGCTGCTGGCCAACGCCAATGTCACCTACTACTACTGGCGGCCCATCGCTGGCGGGCGGGAAGCATCCAAGGACTTCGAACGGATCCGGCTCGGCAGGCACCAGACCGTGGTGTCGAGACGGCCACTCCCGGAAATCCCGGCAACGGTGTACGCGCGCAAGCGGCTCTACCTCCTCCGGCACGGGCACAAGGAGTGGATCGATGAGGCCGGGGGCGAGCACGCGCGGATCGCGGTGGAGACCCGCATGGGGCACGAGGTGGCGGGCGTGGAGGGCCTGTACGCGAACGTGACAACTGCTATGGAGCGGCGGATGATGGACTCGCTGCAGGATCGCTTCGAGCGATTCGCTCGGGAGACCAAGTGGGATGCGGCCACTGCTTCTCCCAGTGCTCTCCCAGATGGCCTCGCCGAGTGGTGGAAACGGCAGGTCAAGTCGCCCGTAGAGGCGGACTGATGTACTGGTTCATGAAGTTCATCAGCACCAAGTCGTTCATGCCGTTCGTCTACTACCGCGTGGTGCTCGGCATCGTGATCATCGTGCTGGTCGCTACGGGCGCGCTGAGCCCGCACGCGGCCGAGTCCGCGGGCTGACGCGAAAGCGCCCCCGAAGGACCCCGCGCGATCGAAGGGCCCGTACAGCAAAGGCTGTACGGGCCCTTCCGCACGAACTCCCCCTCGTCCTCGCCCCGTTCTCCCCCTCGCCACGTCGGACGTGACCGAGTCCATACGGTCTGTGTAGCGACTCGGTGGCGCAGTGTCAGTACCTGGCCCTAGGCTGGTCCGCATGTCCCCCAGTTCCATGGCCTCTGGTTCCCTGCGCTCCGCAGCCGAGTTGAACGAGCTGATCCGGGCGCTGTGGCTGCGCGCGGGCGGTTCGCTGTCCGCCGAGGAGCGCGCGGAGTACGAACGGCTGGTCGTGGCATGGGCCGCCGCGATCCGGGGCGACCTGCTCCAGGCGGCCTGAGCTTCGCCCCGTCCCAGCGGCGGGACGGCTACGACAGGACGGCCGCCGGAGCCCCCGGCTCACCCGGTCCGGGCACCGGGTCGGTCCCGGCGTCGGGACGGCCGGGCCCCGCGCCGGACGACGGATCGGGGCCGGGCCCGGAGGACGGATCGGGGGCGGCGTCGGCGTCCGGTTCCGTCAGCTGTTCCCGTACGTAGTTCCAGACCACCGCGATCAGCGCCGCGACCGGCACCGCGAGCAGGCTGCCGACGATGCCGGACAGGCTGCCGCCGAGCGTCACCGCGAGCAGGACGACCGCGGCGTGCAGACCGAGCCCCCGGCTCTGGATCATGGGCTGGAAGACGTTGCCCTCCAACTGCTGCACCACCACGATGATCGCCAGCACGATCAGCGCGTCGGTCAGCCCGTTCGACACCAGCGCGATCAGCACCGCCACGAACCCGGCGAACAGCGCGCCCACGATCGGCACGAACGCGGTCACGAACGTCAGCACCGCCAGCGGCAGCACCAGCGGCACGTCCAGAATCCACAGACCGAGACCGATCAGCACCGCGTCGAGCAGACCGACCACCGCCTGCGACCGGACGAAAGCCCCCAGCGTCTCCCAACTGCGGGCCGCCACCTCGGGGATGTCCGTGGCGAGACGGCCCGGCAGCTGACGGCCGAGCCACGGCAGGAAACGCGGGCCGTCCTTGAGGAAGAAGAACATCAGGAACAGGGCGAGGACGGCCGTGATGAGACCGTTCACCACCGTGCTCACCCCGGTCACCACCGCCGAGACCGCGCTGCCCACGCCGTCCTGGGCCCGGTCCACCGCCGAGTCGAACGCCTTGCTGATCTGGTCGTCGCCGATGTTCAGCGGCGGCCCCGCGGCCCACTCCCGCAGCCGCTGGATGCCCTCGACCACCCCGTCCGTCAGCTCCCCGGACTGCGAGGACACCGGCACCGCGATCAACGCCACGACACCGGCCGCGACCACCAGGAAGAGCACGGTCACCACCGAGGCCGCGAGCGCGGGCGGCCAGCCGCGCCGCCGCAGGAACCGCGCCGGCGGCCAGGTCAGCGTCGTCAGCAACAGTCCGACGGTGAGCGGCCAGACGACCGACCACATCCGTCCCAGCAGCCACAACGCCACCGCGAGCACCACGAGGATCAGCAACAACTCGACGGAGAGACGCGCCGATGTGCGCAGGGCGACCCGCGTGCGCGTGGAACTCAACCTGGCAGACATGGAGATCACCCTATGGGTACACCGGCCCGACTCCGGCCGCCCGGGCCACGAACCCCGCTGACCAGACCCGCGCACCCGTCGCTCCCGCCCGTCGACGGGGCGCCCGATCCGCCGGTCGTACCCGCACGGCCCTTGGCGTCGCGGGCGTGATGCCCAACACTCGGGCCATGACGCAGCGTGTGGAGCTCGCCACCGTGATGGACCGGCTGGCCGTCGACAGCCTGATCACCGACTACGCGATCGCGGTCGACGACGGCGACTGGCCGTCGTACCGGGACCTGTTCACCCCCGACGGGCGGGCGGACTACCGCTCGGCGGGCGGCATCGAGGGCAGCGCCGACGAGATCACCGCCTGGCTCGCGGAGAGCCTGCGCGTGTTCTCGATGCGGCAGCACCTCATCGTCAACCGGCGGGTCCTCTTCGGGGTCCTGGAGCAGGACCGCGGCGACACCGCCCGCGTGCAGGCCGACTACGTCAACCCGATGCGGCTCGCCGAGGGCGGCGCCCCGGGGACCGGGCCGGACTTCGTGTGCGGCGGCCGGTACGTGTTCGGCCTGCTGCGCACCGACGACGGCTGGCGGCTGCGCGAGGTGGCCGTCACCGAGAAGTGGCGCCGCCCGCCGGGAGGCAACAGCGCGGGGTGACCGGAATGCGTTCCTCCCGGCCGCCGGTGCGCCGAGGCCATCTGGTCGGAGATCGATTCGGGCGCGCACACTGAAGGCACCAGCGGGAAGGGGTGCCGTATGACAACGTTCGGTCACTGGCTCTCCTCACCGTGGCGGCGTTCGGCGGTCGTGGCGCTGGCGGGGGCGTTGCCCGTGCCCGCCTACCCGGTGCCCGCCCTGTGGTGGTGGGCGCCGGTCGCCCTGGTGCCCTGGCTGCTGCTCGCCCGCACCGCGCCGACCGGCCGCCGCGCGCTGTACGACGGCTGGAGCGGCGGCTTCGGGTTCATGCTGGGCATGCACGTGTGGCTGGTGCCGAGTCTGCACGTCTTCACCCTGCTGATCGCCGCGCTGATGGGCGCGCTGTGGGCGCCCTGGGGCTGGCTGGTGCGCCGGTTCCTGGGCGGGCTGCCCTCGGGCGGGCGGGTCGCGGCGGCGCTGGTGGTGCTGCCGTCGGGCTGGCTGGCGATCGAGCTGGTCCGCTCCTGGCAGGCGCTCGGCGGACCGTGGGGCATGCTCGGGTCGAGTCAGTGGCAGGTGGAACCGGCGCTGCGGCTGGCGTCGGTGGGCGGGGTGTGGCTGCTGAGCCTGCTGGTGGTGGCGGTGAACGTCGCGGTGGCGGTGCTGGTCGCCGTCCCCGCGCACCGGATGCCGGGGGTGGCCGGGGTGGTGACGGTGGCGGCCGTGACGTCGGCCGCGTGGACGGGGGCGCCGCGGCCCGACTCGGGGGGCCGCACGGTCCGGATCGCCGTGGTGCAGCCGGGGGTGATCGACGGGGCCGACGCCCGCTTCGACCGCGAGGAACAGCTCACCCGCCGCCTGGTGGGCGAGGACGTCGACCTCGTCGTGTGGGGCGAGAGCAGCATCGGCTACGACCTGGACGACCGCCCGGACCTGGCGCGGCGGCTCGCGGCGCTGTCCCGGGCGACCGGCGCGGACCTCGTCGTCAACGTGGACGCCCGGCGCTCCGACCAGCCCGGCATCTACAAGAGTTCGATGCTTGTCGGACCGGAGGGCCCGACCGGTGACCGGTACGACAAGATGCGGCTGGTGCCGTTCGGGGAGTACGTGCCGGCCCGCTCGCTGCTGGGCTGGGCCACCTCGGTCGGCAAGGCGGCGGGCGAGGACCGCAGGCGGGGCACGGCGCAGGTCGTGATGAACACCTCGGCCGGGGTACGGATCGGGCCGATGGTCTGTTTCGAGACAGCCTTCCCCGACATGAGCCGGCATCTCGTCGAGGACGGGGCGTCGGGGGCGGGCGGCGCGGGCGGCGGCTCGGACCTGCTCGTCGCGCAGTCCTCGACGTCGACGTTCCAGCACAGCTGGGCCCCCGCCCAGCACGCCTCGCTCGGGGCGCTGCGCGCGGCGGAGACCGGACGCCCCTTCGTGCACGCCACCCTGACCGGCGTGTCCGCCGTCTACGGCGCGGACGGCAGGCGGCTCGGGCCGTGGCTGGGCACCGGGGCGAGCACCACCGAGGTCTACGAGGTGCCGCTGACGACGGGCGTGACACCGTACGTCCGCTTCGGGGACTGGCCGGTCCAGGTGGCGCTGCTGGTGCTGCTGGCGACCGCGCTGGTGGAGGGCGCGCGGTCGGTCAGGACGCGGCGGAGCGCTCCCGCACCGCTCGGACCACCTGCTCGCAGAGGGCGTGCGTGGCCAGTGCGTCACGGGCGCTGAGCACCTTCCCGGCCCGTACGGCGTCCAGGAAGGCGAGGACGGCCTGTTCGATGCCGCGCTGGCGGGCCACCGGCACCCAGTCGCCGCGCCGCCGCACCGTGGGCTGGCCCTTGTGGTCGACGATCTCGGCGAGGTTGACGACCTGACGCTTGGTGTCCTGGCCGGAGACCTCCAGGATCTCCTCGTTGGAGCCGCTGAGCCGGTTCATCACGCCGAGCGCGGTGAAGCCGTCCCCGGCGAGCTGGAGCACCACGTGGTGCAGCAGCCCGTCCACGACCCGGGCCCGCACGGTGACGTCGTCCACGGGGCCGGGGGCGAGGAAGCGCAGGGTGTCGACGACGTGGATGAAGTCGTCGAGGATCATGAGGCGGGGCTCCTCGGGCAGCCCGACGCGGTTCTTCTGGAGGAGGATCAGCTCGCGCGGATGCTCGGCGCACTGCGCGTAGCCGGGCGCGAACCGCCGGTTGAAGCCGACGGCGAGGGACACCCCGGCGTCCTCGGCGAGACCCACCAGCCGCTCGGAATCGGCGAGTTCGTACGCGAGCGGCTTGTCGACGTACGTGGGGACGCCCGCCGCGAGGAGACGGGCGACGATCTCGGGGTGGGCGGCGGTGGGGGCGTGCACGAACGCAGCGTCGAGGCCCTGCGCGAGGAGCGCGTCGAGGTCGCGGTGGCGCTGCCCGGCCGGGAGGCGCAGGGTGTCGCCGACCTGGTCGAGGGTGGCCGGGGTGCGGGTCTGGAGATGGAGTTCGAGGCCCGGCAGCGCGCCGAGCACCGGCAGGTACGCCTTCCGCGCGATGTCACCGAGTCCGATGCAGCCGACCTTCACGGGGGCTCCTTCACTGCTGGTCCGCGCCTGCTCCTGCCTGCACCGCAGCATACGGGGGCCGCCGGGAGGGGCCGCGGGCGGCCGGAAAACCGTTGGTGGGCGCGGGCGCGGTGGGTGATCATGCGGGGATGACGACTCAGCGCCGCGAACCCGCCCAGAACGCCGACGAGCGCACGATGCTGGAGGGCTGGCTGGAGTACCACCGGCAGACCCTGGCCTGGAAGTGCGAGGGCCTCACCGACGAACAGCTCCGCACGGCGTCGGCGCCACCGTCGACGCTCTCTCTGCTGGGGCTGGTGCGTCACATGGCGGACGTGGAGCGGGGCTGGTTCCGCCGCGTCCTGGTCGGCGAGGACGCGGGCCCGATCCACTACAGCGACGAGGACCTGGACGGCGAGTTCCGGCTGACGGAGGCCGACACCTGGCAGGAGGCGCACGCGACCTGGCAGGCCGAGATCGACGCGGCCCGGCGCAACGCCGCCGGGTTCGGCCTGGACGACCTGTCGCACGGCAGGCACCGGCACTCCGACGACCCGTTCAACCTGCGCTGGATCTACACCCACATGATCGAGGAGTACGCCCGCCACAACGGCCACGCCGACCTGCTGCGCGAACGCATCGACGGCGCCACCGGCGACTGAGACGCCCTGGCGCGGGGTCACCCGTGCGGGGCAACCTCCGCCTGTCCGGCCGGTCCGGGCGGGCCCGACCCAGCAGAGTGGCGCGCGTGCAGCGAACGACGACCACCGCAACGCTCCTGCTGACCGTGACCGTCTCGGCCCTCGCCGGATGCGTGACCGTTCAGCACCCGCCCGCGCCCGGCGCGTCCGGCACCCCGGACCGGCCGTCCGTGCCCCGGACCGACGGCCGCGCCGGCACCCGGGTCGTGCAGGCCCCGGCGCAGGAGGCCCTGGAGAGGGTCGCCCCGGAACGCCGGGCCGCCACGGTCGCGACCCCGGCCGCACCGCCCTCCCCCGCGCCCCCGCCGCGCCCCCACCGGGCGGCCCCGGCCGCCCCGCACCACGAGCGCCGCACCCACCCGGACGTCCGCCTCCCGGACGCCGACGCCCTCCGCGACCAGGTCCGCCGCACCACCGACGTCTGCGCCCTCGGCGAGCAGTACGGCGGCTGGCGGGCGGACAGCCCGGAGGCGGTGATCTGCGGGGAGACGTACGGGCGGTGAGAGAGGGGCGTGCAGCGGCGGTGGCGAGTTCGTGGGCTACTCCGCCCGCAGGTTCTCCAGGCCCCCCTCGCCGAGTCTGAGTTCCATGCGGCTGATGGCGCCGCGGACGCCGTCGGCGTAGGGGTCGTCGCCGAGGGAGCGGGCGGCTCGGCGGGCCTTGCGGACATGGGTGCGGGCGGCTTCGGTGCGGCCGAGTTTGACGTAGTCGGCGGCGAGGTTGAGGTGAAGCGAGGGGTAGAGGGAGCGGACCTCGGGGGATCTCTCCCGTTCCTCGGCGGCGGTCAGGGCGCGCAGGTCCCAGGCGAGTTCGTCGAAGGGGTCGTCCTGGGTGTCGGCGAGGTAGTGGGCGACGGTGCAGCGGTGCAGCGGGTCGCCGTCCTCGCCCAGTTCGGTCCAGAGGGCGAGCAGGCGCCGCCGGGCCTCCTCGCGGTCCCCGCCGTGGTGCAGCATCACGATCTGGCCGATGCGGGTGAGCACCGGGTCCGGCGCCGTCCGCTCCTGTCCATGCTCCACCACGAGCCCTCCTTGCGTAGATGCGACGACGCTAGCCGCAGGCGGCGGGATTCCCGGTCAGGCGGCACCGGGCCGGTCCGGGGGGACCGGCCCGGCGGTGGTCAGGCCAGGTTCGGGACGGTCCAGTCGATCGGGTCGTGGCCCTGCCGCGCGACCGCCTCGTCGATCTGGGTGAAGGGGCGGGAGCCGAAGAACTTCTTCGCCGACAGCGGCGACGGGTGGGCGCCCTTGACGACGACGTGGCGGGTCTCGTCGATCAGGGGGAGCTTCTTCTGCGCGTAGTTCCCCCACAGGACGAAGACGGCCGGGTCGGGGCGGTCGGCCACCGCGCGGATCACGGCGTCCGTGAAGCGCTCCCAGCCCTTGCCCTTGTGGGAGTTGGCCTCGCCGGACCGGACGGTCAGCACCGCGTTGAGCAGCAGGACGCCCTGCTGGGCCCACGGCATGAGGTAGCCGTTGTCCGGGACGGGGGTGTCCAGCTCGGCGTGCATCTCCTTGTAGATGTTGCGCAGCGACGGCGGGATCTTCACGCCGGGCCGCACGGAGAAGCACAGCCCGTGCCCCTGCCCCTCGCCGTGGTAGGGGTCCTGGCCGAGGATCAGGACCTTCACCTGGTCGTACGGCGTCGCGTCGAGCGCGGCGAACACCTCTTCGCGCGGAGGATAGACGGGCCCCTTCGCGCGCTCCTCCTCGACGAACTCCGTCAGCTCCTTGAAGTAGGGCTGCTGCAGCTCGTCACCCAGCACCCCGCGCCAGGACTCGGGCAGCATGGCGGTGTCGGTCACGTCAACGTCCTTTGTCGTGCGGTCACTTCCAGGACACAGAACCTACAGGTGACCACTGACAACGGGGGCCCCGTCCGGAGACCGGGCCCCCCGGGGACGGCTACCAGCTCGTCTTGCGGCTCAGTTCCCACACCATCATGATCGTGGAGGGGTCGAGGGAGCGTTCGCCGCCGGAGACGTCCTCGTTGGCGGCGATGTACTGCTTGCCCTGCCACAGCGGCAGCAGCCGGGCGTCGTCCACGAGGATCTGCTGCGCCTCCTGGAAGTCCTTGACCACGTTGGCGCGGTCGCTCTCCTGCCGGGAGCGGGGCAGCAGCACCTGGGTGATCTTCTTCGCCGGGTAGGGGGTGCCGAGGGCGTTCTGCTCGCCGACGAACGGGGCGATGAAGTTGTCGCCGTCGGGGAAGTCGGGGGCCCAGCCGCGGCCGAACACCGGGTACTCGCCCTTCTGGTAGCCGACGACGTAGGTGTTCCAGGGGCGGCTCTTGAGGGTGACCGTGAACAGCTTGGAGGCCTCCAGCTGCGCCTTGATCTCCTTGAACTCCACGGCGGTGTCGGAGCCGTAGCGGTCGGTGGTGTACCAGAGGGTGAGCGGGACGGGCTCGGTGATGCCGGCGTCGGTGAGGATCTCGCGGGCCTTGGCGGTGTCGGGGTCGCCGAAGTCGTCGAAGAAGGCGGTGGTGTGGCCGGTGAGGCCCTTGGGGACCATCGAGTACAGCGGGTCGACGGTGTCCTTGTAGACCTTGTGGGCGATGGCGGCGCGGTCGACGACCTGGGCGACGGCCCGGCGGACGGGGAGTTTCTCGGCCCACGGGTCCTTCGGGTTGAACACCAGGTAGTTGATGTTCGTGGCGGCGCCCTCGACCAGTTGGAGACCTTCGTTGCCGGGGCCCTCGTTCTCCAGGGCGACGATGTCGTCGGCGGCGAGGCCCTGGTAGGTGATGTCGATGTCGCGGGCGCGCAGGGCCTTGACCATCTGCGCGGAGTCGGTGAAGTAGCGGATCGTCACCGCGTCGTTGCGGCGGTCGGCGGCGCCCTTGTAGCGGCCGTTGCGCGCCAGTTCGGACCGCTTGCCCTGCTCGTACGTCTTGAGGGTGTAGGGGCCGGAGCCGACGATGCCGTCGCCCTTGCGGAGCTTCTTGGCGGGGTACTCGTCGGGGTCGACGAGGGAGAGGCCGGGGGTGGCGAGAACGAACGGGAAGGTGGCGTCGGGCTTGTTGAGGTGGAAGACCACCTGGTGCTCGTCGGGTGCCTCGACGCGGTCCAGGCTGCCGAGCAGTCCGGCGGGGCCGGTGGCGGCGTTGATGGCGAGGATCCGGTCGACGGAGTGCTTCACGGCCTCGGCGTCGAGCTTGTCGCCGTTGGAGAAGGAGAGGTCGTCGCGGAGTTCGCAGCGGAAGACGCGGTTGGCGGAGTCGGTGAACTCGCATCTTCGGGCCGCGTCGGGCTGCGGTGTGGTCGCGCCGTCCGGGTAGGACAGCAGGGTCTGGTAGACGTTGCGGAACAGTTCCCAGGAACCGTCCCAGGCGGCGGCCGGATCGAGGGTGCTGGGCGCGCTGGTGGTCCCCACGACGATGGGTCCGGAGTCGTCGGAGCCGTCGGCGCCCAGGAGGCCGCATCCGGCCACCATGGATATGGACACGATCGCCGCGACCTGCTGCAAGGATCGCTTCCGGTTGAACACGTGCACGCTCCTCGATCTGCCTTGCCAAGGGTTGGCAGACCATACCGCAGCGCCGGGGGCCCTGAATGCCCCTGTCTCAGCACATCTTGATCACTTCCGCGGTGACGACGTTGTCATAGATACGTGTACAAGTCGCCCACACGGCGAGGGCGCCCCTTCCGCTACGGAAGAGGCGCCCATGTCCCTTATGCGGCCGGGGTGTCGGTCAGCCCACACCGGCGTTGAGGAAGATGCCGCCGTCGACGACGAGGGTCTGTCCGGTGACCCAGTCCGACTGCTCGGAGGTGAGGAACGCGGCGGCCCCGCCGATGTCGGAGGGGACGCCGAGCCGGCCCAGCGGGTAGGAGGCGGCGGCCTCCGCCTCCCGGCCCTCGTAGAGCGCCTGGGCGAACTTGGTCTTCACCACGGCCGGGGCGATGGCGTTGACCCGCACCCGGGGCGCGAACTCGTGGGCGAGCTGCTGGGTGAGGTTGATCATCGCGGCCTTGCTGACGCCGTACGCGCCGATGAAGGGCGAGGCCGAGAGGCCCGCGACGGAGGCGATGTTGACGATGGCGCCGCCGTTGTCCTTCTGCCAGGCGTGCCAGGTGCGCTGGGCGAAGCCGAGCGCGGAGACGACGTTGGTCTCGAAGACCTTGCGCGCCACGTTGAGGTCGAGGTCGGCGATGGCGCCGAACACCGGGTTGGTCCCGGCGTTGTTGACCAGGTGGTCGACGCGGCCGAAGGCCTCCATGGTGCGGTCGACGGCGGCGGCCTGGTGGGCCTCGTCGTGGGCCTTGCCCGCGACGCCGATGACGCGGTCGGCGCCGAGCCGTTCGACGGCCTCCTTGAGGGCGTCCTCGTTGCGGCCGGTGATGCAGACCCGGTCGCCGCGGGCGAGGAGGGCCTCGGCGACGCCGTAGCCGATGCCGCGGCTGGCGCCGGTGACGAGGGCCACCTTGCCGGAGAGCGGGGGGAGTTCAGTCATGGTCGGAATCCCTGGTGAGTGCTAGTCGAGCGGTCCGCCGGCCACGTACAGGACCTGGCCGGAGACGAAGCCGGCGGCCTCGCCCGTGAAGAACGCGATGGCGTTGGCGATGTCGTCGGGCTCGCCGACCCGGGCCACCGGGATCTGGGTGGCGGCGGCGGCCTTGAAGTCGTCGAAGTCCATGCCGACGCGGGCGGCGGTGGCGGCCGTCATGTCGGTGGCGATGAAGCCGGGGGCGACGGCGTTGGCGGTGACGCCGAACTTGCCGAGTTCGATGGCGAGGGTCTTGGTGAAGCCCTGGAGACCGGCCTTGGCGGCGGAATAGTTGGCCTGGCCGCGGTTGCCGAGGGCGGAGGAGGACGACAGGTTGACGATCCGGCCGAACCCCGCGTCGACCATGTGCTTCTGGACGGCCTTGGTGACGAGGAACGAGCCGCGCAGATGGACGCCGAGGACGGTGTCCCAGTCGGCGGCGGTCATCTTGAACAGCAGGTTGTCGCGGAGGACGCCCGCGTTGTTGACGAGGATCGTCGGGGCGCCCAGCTCCGCGACGACGCGCGCGATCGCGGCCTCGACCTGGGCCTCGTCGGAGACGTCGGCACCGACCGCGACGGCCCGGCCGCCCGCCGCGGTGATCGTCTCGACGGTGTCCTTGCAGGCGGCCTCGTCGAGGTCGACCACGGCGACCGCGCGGCCCTCGGCGGCCAGCCGTACGGCGGTGGCGGCGCCGATGCCGCGCGCCGCGCCGGTGACTACTGCGACCCGCTGTTCGGTGGTGGACATGTGCTGGATCTCCTCGCCGTCGAGAAAGCCGGAACGCCTGCCGGTCCGCGCGGCTCCCGCTCCGCCCCTTCGGTGAGCGACCGCTTAGTACCTTCGGCACAGGTGACGCTAGAAGCCATGGCACCCGGTGTCAACGGCACACCCTGACGGTGTGATCCATTACCTCACCAGGAGGTCCAGCAGCCGCCCAATCTCGGCCTCGGGGTCGGCGGTGAGCCCGGTGTGCACGGGGCCCGGCCGGACCACCGTGGAGCGGGGCGCGATGAGCCAGCGGAACCGGCGCCCGGCGTCGTCCCCGGCGGCCTGTCCGGCGCCGTCGCCGCCCGCGCAGACCTTCTCGACCGCAGCGAGGGCGGCCCGGATGCCGGCCGTGTCGGCCGCCGGGTCCAGGGCGCGCAGCCGCGCCTCGTCGAGATGGGTGCGGGCGGCGACGTAGCCGAGGGCGCGGCAGTAGACGAGGACGCCCGCGTTGATGCACTCGCCGCGCTCGACGCGCGGGACGACCTGGAGGACGGCGTACTCGTAGACGTCGCGGTCGTTGGCCTCGCTGGGCCGGATGATGTGGCGCTCGGTCATGCGGCGACTCCCTGGACGCGGGTGTGGATGACGGCGGCGCGCGCGAGGAGGGGGGCGGCGTGGGCCCGGCGGAGCGCGTCGGGGGTGTCGAAGCCGGGCTCGTCGGCCAGCCAGGCGTCGGGGACGCGGGCGGTGACCTCGGCGAGCAGGTCGGCGGTGACCAGGGGGGCCAGTTCGGCCGCGGCGGCGGCCACGTCGGGCCGGAAGCGGGCGAGGGCGTGGTCGGAGGCGTCGTAGGGGCGGGCGGCGGAGGTCTCGGCGGCGGGCCAGTTGTGGTGCCAGATGAGGGTGGCGCCGTGGTCGACGAGCCAGAGGTCGCCGCGGTGCATCAGCAGGTTGGGGTTGCGCCAGGAGCGGTCGACGTTGTTGACGAGGGCGTCGAACCAGACGATCCGCCCGGCCTCGCGGGGGTCGACCGTGAAGGCGAGCGGGTCGAAGCCGAGCGCGCCGGAGAGGAAGTCCATGCCGAGGTTGAGGCCGCCGCTGGAGCGCAGCAGCCCCTGCACCTCCTGGTCGGGCTCGCCGAGTCCCAGCACCGGGTCGAGCCGGACGGCGGCCAGTCCGGGGACGCGCAGTCCGAGGGCGCGGGCCAGTTCGCCGCAGACGACCTCGGCGACCAGGGTCTTGCGGCCCTGTCCGGCGCCGGTGAACTTCAGGACGTACAGGCCGAGGTCGTCGGCCTCGACCAGTCCCGGCAGCGAGCCGCCCTCGCGCAGCGGCGCGACGAAGCGCGTCGCGGCGACCTCCTTCAACGTCTTCCCAGGCCCCACAGCTCGTCCGCCCCGCCTTCCTCGCCTCCGTCACGGAGGTGATCCGGAAAGACAGTGAGCATAGTGGGCGGCCGGGGTCAGCGGATCGGGCGGCCCGCGGCGCGGCGGGTCCAGCGGAACGCGGCGAGGGCGAGGGCGCCGACCAGGACGACGACGCCGATGACCAGCAGGTAGCCGAGGCCGTGGGCGGCGACGCCGATGATGCCGAGCACGACCGCGACGAGGACGAGGAACAGGAACAGCGCCATGACGCCCGTGTCTCCTTCGGCGGGGGCCGGTCAGCGGCGGGCGAGCTTGCGCGCGCCGTCCGGGGAGGTCTCGTAGGCGAGGTCGTAGTGCTGGAAGATCGCCGCCTCGTCCTCGGCGGGCAGGACGTCGTCCATGCCGATGGAGGGCGCCTTCTTGACCAGCGCCTTGTCGTAGGGGACCTCGACGTAGTCCGGGCCGAGGACCGCGTCGGTCACGGGGACGAAGCTCAGCCGGTGCCGGGTGGGCAGGCCGGTGCGCACGGTCACCATGGCGGGCAGGTCGGTGAGGGTGTCGACGTAGACGGCCTCCAGTTCGCCGATCCGGTGCCCCTCGGGGTCGCGGACGTCGTGGTTGCGCCACTCACGGATGTCGGCCGCACGGATCATGTTCCGCCTCCTGGGCTGGTGGGTCCGGTGCGCCGGGAGGGCCGGACCCTGGGGGTGATGCCTCACGGGTTCCCCGGTCGGCGCCTTCTGATACGGGTCCGGACGGGGCCTGTCCCGGGGCGGCGGCCGCGGTCCGGGGGGACGGGGGCGGGCGGGGCGGTGTCCGGGCCGGGTCGGGATCGGGTGGGGCGGGGGCTGAACAGGTGGCGTCCGGGTGCCGTACCTCTCGGCAGATGTTCGATCTTTCAAGCAGTGGACGGATCTCCGAAAGGAACGCTTCGATGACCAGCGCATTCCTCGAACCGGGGCCCGAGCCCGGCTCCGGTGTCCCGGCCCGCTCCGGCGGCCCCGCCGCGGGACCGGGCCGCCGTACGGTGGTCGCGGCGGCCGGGGCCGCGGGGCTCCTCGTCGCGCTCACCGCGTGCGGGGGCTCCGACGGGTCCGACGACTCCTCGGACGCGGTGGACGGCTCGGGCTCCACCGGCGGCGCGGGGGCCGGGGCGGGCGCGCTCGCCGCGACGGCCGACATCCCCGAGGGCGGCGGGAAGGTGTTCGCCGAGCAGAAGGTGGTCGTGACCCAGCCGACGGCGGGCGACTTCAAGGCCTTCTCGGCGATCTGCACCCATCAGGGCTGCGCGGTGACGAGCGTGGCCGACGGCGTCATCCGCTGCCCCTGTCACAACAGCGACTTCTCGGTGGCCGACGGCAGTGTGCGCGGCGGCCCGGCGACGAAGCCGCTGCCCGAGGTGCGGATCAAGGTCGACGGGGACGCGATCAGCCTGGCCTGACGGGTGCCGCGCGGGTGGTGCCGGAGGCGGCGCCGGACGCGGTGAGGCACGCGAGGACCTCGTCCGTGGTCGCGACCGTGGCGACCAACGCGAGGGTGTGCCGGATCATCGCGGCGGTGTACTCCGCCGGGACGCCCGCGACGGCGTCGGCCGGGACGACGGCGGTGTATCCGCGGTTGACGGCGTCGAAGACGGCGTTCGGGATCGCCACGTTGGCCGAGACACCGGCGACGACGAGCGTGCGGCAGTACAGGTTGCGCAGCAGGGCGTCCACGTCGGTGCCCTGGATGGGCGACAGCCCGTGCAGCCGCCGTACGACGAGGTCGTCGTCGGTGACCTCGATCGGCGGGGCGACCTCCACGGCGGGGGTGCCGGTGAGCTGGCGGACCGGCAGCCGTTCGGCGGCGCGGAACAGGCGGGCGTTGCGGTTGGCGCCGCGTCCGTCGGGGCGGCGTTCGGCGACGGCGTGGACGACCTGGACGCCGTGCGCGTGGGCGGCGGCGACCAGACGGGCGACGTTGGCGAGGGCGCCCGACGCGCGTGCGGCGTGGGCGAGTTCGGGCAGCGCGGCGTCGGGTCCGACGACACCGCGCTGGCACTCCACCGTCAGCAGGACGGTGCGGCGGGGGTCGACGAGGTCACCGAGGCGGGTGGGTGACGGCATGGCTCCCCCAGGGTGCCGGACGGGTCGCGGTCGGTCGGTGCGGGTCGGGTCGATTCGGGCCGAGTCGGGTGAGGATAGCGACCGTTGCGCGAGGCGGGAAGACGATTCATCCTTCTCGGGCGACCTGATATGACGAGGCGTCAGAAACCGTCTCGGTCTCCGGCACGAACAGCGAGAACGATGTGAACAGAGAGCGGAATGAGGGCTGAATGACCGTGACACAGCGCCGTGGCCGGAAGATCATGATGTCGCCGGGTGAGGTGAGCGCGTTCCTCACCACCCAGCGCACCTGCCGGGTGGCCACCGTGTCGGCGGGCGGTGCCCCGCATGTGAGCGCCCTGTGGTTCCTGTGGGACGGCTCGGCGCTCTGGCTGTACTCGGTGGTGCGCAGCAGGCGTTGGGCGGATCTGCGGCGCGACCCGCGGGTGGCGATCGTGGTGGACACGGGCGAGGAGTACGAGTCGCTGCGGGGCGTCGAGCTGTCCGGCGCCGTGGAGTTCGTGGGCGAGGTCCCGCGCACGGGTGAGCTGTGCGCCGAACTGGACTCCGTGGAGACGCTGTTCGCGCGCAAGAACTTCGGGCTGGACGCGATGCCGCACGACGGACGGCACGCGTGGGCGCGGCTGCGGCCCGAGAAGATCGTGTCCTGGGACTTCCGCAAGCTCAACGACGGGTGAGGGCGGGTGCGGCGGGTGGGGTGACGGGCGGGGCGACGCGGGTCAACCAACGCTTCCGGCCGCCGACTTGAGCGCCGCGACGGCCGCCCGGATGGAGGGGCGGCGGTCGGCGTCTGCGCGCCACACGGCGTAGACGTGGCGCCGCACCCGCTGCCGCAGCGGGACCGTGACGACGCCCTCGGGCACCGGATCGCGGCCGAGCTGCGGGGCGATGCACACCCCCAGTCCGGCGGCGACCAGGGCGAGTTGGGTGTGGGTCTCGGCGGCGCGGTGGCCGACGAAGGGCTCGACGCCGCGTGAGCGGAGCGTGAACATCAGCCACTCGTGGCAGAACTCGCCCTCCGCCCAGGTGATCCACTCGTCCTCGGCGAACTCCCCGAGGTCCACCTCCTCCCGCCCGGCCAGGGGGTGCCCGGCGGGGAGCGCCACGTCGGCGGGGTCGTCGAGGATCGGCGCCTTCACCAGCCCGTCGGGCAGCGGCATCGGCTTGTTGTACCAGTCGAGGACGACCGCCAGGTCGAGGTCGCCGCGGATCACCTGGGCGATGCCCGCCTCCGGCTCCAGCTCGCAGGAGCGCAGCCGCAGTCCGGGGTGGGCCTTGCGCAGTTCGGCGAGGGCGGTGGGGAACAGCCCGCGGGCCGCGGTGGGGAACGCGGACAGCCGCAACTCCCCCACCACCTGGCCGCGTTGGGCCTCCAGATCGGACTGGGCGAGGGCCACCTGGGACAGGATGCGGGCCGCGTGGTCGGCGAGCAGCCGTCCCGCGTCGGTGAGCCGCACCCCCCGCCCGTGCTTGGCCAGGAGCTGCTGTCCGGCCTCCCGTTCCAGCTTGGCCAGCTGCTGGGAGACCGCCGACGTGGTGATGTGCAGTCCGGCGGCGGCGGCGCTGACCGAGCCGTGCCGGGCGAGGGCGTCGAGGGTGCGCAGGCGCTCCAGGTTCAACATGTAAGCGATGCTACGAGATAACCCTCGCACATTCTCGCTTGTGCTACGAGGTGTGAGGGGAGGACCGTGGTGACCATGACCAGCACCACGCCCGCAGCCGCTTCCGGCGCCCCGACCGCGAACCCCCCGACGACACCCGCCGACGTCCGTCACCCCGGCCCGCGCCGCGGTCTCGACTGGCGGCTGCGCTTCGGCTTCCTCTCCCTGATCTGGGGTTTCAGCTTCCTGCTGATCAAGGTGGGCACGGACGGCTACGCGCCGTTCCAGGTGACCCTGGGCAGGCTGGTGTTCGGGACGGCGGTGCTGGCGGCGGCGATCGCGGTGAAGCGGGAGCGGCTGCCGCGCGGGGCCCGCACCTGGGCGCGCCTGACGGTCGCCGCGCTCCTGCTCAACGCGCTGCCGTTCTCCCTCTTCGCGTACGCCGAGCTGACGATCCCCTCCACGCTGGCGGGCATCTGCAACGCGACCTCACCGCTGTGGGGCATGGCCCTGTCGCTGGTGGCGCTCTCCGAGGACCGGCCGACCCGGGTCCGGGTCGCGGGCCTCGGCCTCGGCTTCCTCGGGGTGCTCACGGTGCTGGGCGCCTGGCAGGGCTTCAGCGGTCTGGACGCGCGCGGCACGGCCCTCGCGCTGCTGGCCTCGCTCTGCTACCCGGTCGGCTGGATCTACGTCCGCCGCACCCTGGCGGGCACCGGCGCCTCGGCGCTCTCCATGACGGGCGCGCAACTGTTCCTGGCCACGCTCCAACTGGCCGTGGTGACACCGCTGTTCACCGCGTTCCCGGCGCGGTTCGCGGCCGTTCCGCTGCTCGCGATCGCCGCCTTGGGCGCCCTCGGCACCGGCCTGGCCCTGCTGATCCAGTACGGCCTGGTCACCGAGGTCGGCCCCACGACGGCGCAGATGGTCACGTACTTCATCCCGGTCGTCGCGACGGCCGCGGGCGTCACCCTCCTCGGCGAACCCCTCTCCTGGTCCACCCCCGTGGGGGCGGTCGTCGTCCTGGCGGGCGCGGCACTGACCCAGGCACGGGGCGGAAGCCGGAGCGTGAGCAAGAGCGGAAGCGTGAGCCCGAGCGGGAGCGTGAGCCGGAGCCGTTCGGACGACGCCCCGACCGCCCCCACCGACCCGACCCCCGTGACCGCCCATAGCCCGAGCACCGCCCCCAGCCCCGGTCCCGACTCCAGCCCCAGCCCCAGCCCCAGCAGGCCCTAGACGGCCCCTCGCCCGGCCGTCGCCCGTACGGCGGCGGCCACCTCGTCGGCCAGGGCCACGACCTCGGTCGCCACCGAGCCGACCCCCGTCCCCGGTCCCATCCCCGACGCCCCGGACCCCCCGCCCAACCCCGACACCGTGATCCTGATCCCCGGGGGCGCGGCGAGCCGGAAGCGGGCGCCGGGGGCGACCGCCCATCCGGCGTGCAGCAGCCGGGCCACCGCGCCGGTCTCATCGGGGACGGGGACCCACACGTTCATGCCCGAGCGCCCGTACGCCGCGACCCCGCGTTCGGCGAGGGCGGCGATCAGGGCGTCCCGGCGGGCGCCGTACGACGCGGCGACCGCGCGGACGTCGACCGCGCCGTCGGCCCAGAGCCGGGCCACCGCGCGCTGGGTGATCCGGCTGACCCAGCCGGGCCCGAGCCGCTGGCGCCCGCGGACCCGGTCGAGGGTGACGGTGTCGCCCGTGAGGACGGCGAGGCGCAGGTCGGGGCCGTAGGCCTTGGCGGCGGAACGCACCAGGGCCCAGTGGGTGGTGGCGCCGACGAGGGGGTGCAGCGGGAGGTCGACGATGCGGTGCCCGTGGTCGTCCTCGATGAGCAGGGTGCCGGGGTGGCGGCGGAGCACGGCGCGCAGGGCGCGGGCCCGTTCGGCGCCGATCGCGGCGCCGGTCGGGTTCTGGGCCCGGCCGGTCACCACGAGGGCGCGCGCGCCGCCGTCCAGGGCGCGGGCCACGTCGTCGGGGAGCGGGCCGTCGTCGTCGAGCCGGACCGGGACGGTGCGCAGGCCGAGGGCGGGGACGAGGTCCAGCAGGGCGCCCCAGCCGGGGTCCTCGACGGCGACGGTGTCGCCGGGGCGGAGGTGGGCGGCGAGGACCCGCTCGATGGCGTCGAGGGAGCCGGAGGTGACGGCCAGCGGCCCGTCGGGCACGCCGTCGGCGGCGAGTTCGGCGCGGGCCAGGCGCTCCAGTTCGGGCTCGACCGGGTCGTCGCCGTAGAGCACGGGCCGCCGGTCGGCCTGCGCGGCGGCCCAGGCGAAGGCGGGTCCGAGGGCGGGGAGCAGCGCGGGGTCGGGGTTTCCGGCGGCCGCGTCCCGGACGCCGTCGGGGACCTCGACCCGGATGAACTCCCGCCCGGTGGTGGCGGGTCGGGCTCGCACCCGGCTGCCGCGGCGGCCGTCGGTCTCGATCACGCCGCGCTCGCGCAGGACGCGGTACGCGGCGGCGACGGTGTTCGGATTCACCGCCAGCCGCTCCGCCAGTTCCCGCATCGGCGGCAGCACCGCGCCGGGCTCCAGTTCCCCGGAACCCACCGCGCGTTCGACGCTCGCGGAAATGTCGGCGGCACGGCGCCCCTGGATCGGATACTCTTCTAGCACAAACCTTATTATGCACTAGTGCAATGGAGAACGCCAATGCGGCCACAGTCCACCCAGGACAGCCAGGACACCCAGGACAGCCCCGCGGCGACGGCCGCACAGGGCGCGTACGCCCCGACCGACCGCACGGTCCCGACCCGCTCCGCCGACCGGGCCGCCTACGACCGCGCGCTGGTCCACGCGATACTCGACGAGGGCTACGTCTGCCACCTGGGCTTCGTCCGCGACGGCGCGCCCGTCGTCCTGCCCACGCTGTACGCGCGGGTCGGCGAGACGCTCTACGTGCACGGCTCGACCGGCTCCCGCCCGCTGCGGATGACCGGCGCGGCGGACCCGGGGCTGCCGGTGTGCCTGACGGTGACCCACGTGGACGGTCTGGTGCTGGCCCGCTCGGCGTTCCACCACTCGATCAACTACCGCTCGGTGGTGGTGCACGGCCTCGCCCACGACGTGACGGACCGCGACGAGAAGCGGGCCGCGCTGGACGCCCTGGTGAACCATGTCGTGGCGGGCCGCGCCGCCGACTCCCGGCCCGCGAACAAGAAGGAACTCGCCGCCACCGCCGTCATCCGCCTCGACCTCACCGAGGTGTCGGCCAAGACCCGTACCGGCGGCGTCAACGACGAGCCCGAGGACCTCGCCCTCCCCCACTGGGCCGGTGTGCTCCCGCTGCGCAAGGGCTACGGCGCTCCGCTCCCCGACGCGGACCTGGCCCCCGGCACCGGGCTGCCCGCCTATCTGGCGGCGCTCTGAGACGCCCCCTCGCGTCGCCCAGGCAGCGGGCCGGCGGCGCTGCGGGGCGTCAGGTGGCGGTGCCCCGGGCCGACAGTTCGCGCTCGGGGCTGCCCCCGGTGACCGGCCTGCCGTCCCCGGGTTTCGCGGGCGCGGACGACTGGGCGATGAACGCGCCGAGCAGCACCACCGCGCCGCCCGCGATCTGCGGTGCCGACAGGTGCTCGCCGAGCAGCACCCACGCCAGGACGGTCGCGATCACCGCCTCCAGACAGGCCACCACCCCCGCGACCTGCGGGGAGAGCCGCCGTACCGAGACGACTCCGGTGGCGTACGCGAGGACGGTGGCGATGAGGACGATCCAGACCAGCAGCAGCCAGGCCGGTACGTCGGTGCCGTTCATCCCGGCGCTCCCGGCGAGGACCGACCAGTCCATGCCCCAGGGGCGGGCCACGACGGTGAGGACGACGGCGCCGACGAGGAGGCCGTACGCGATGACCCCGAGCGGGTCCGGGGCGTCGTCGGCGGAGTCGGTGCCCTGGTCGGACAGGACGAAGTAGCCCACCTGGCAGCAGGCCGCGGCCAGGGCGAGGAGCAGTCCGAGGGCGTCGAAGCCGAGCCCCGACCAGACCTCGACGACGCAGGCGAGCCCGCCGACGGCGAGGACCACGCCGAGCGCGGCGGCCCGGGTGACCGGCCGCCGCTGCACGAACCGCACCCAGCCGAGGACGAGGGCGGGCGCGAGGTACTCGACGAGCAGCGCGACGCCCACCGGGATGCGGGAGATCGAGGCGAAGTAGAAGGCCTGCACCCCGGCCACGCCGAGCAGGCCGAACCCGGCGAGCAGGGCGGGGCGGCGGCGCAGGAGCGAGCGGTGGCGCACGGCGAGCGGCAGCATCACGAGGGCCGCGCCGGTGACGCGCAGCCACACGACGTGCAGCGGGTCGAGGCCCGCCTCGATGAGCGGCTTGGCCGCCACCCCCGACCCGCCGAAGGCGAGGGCCGATCCGAGCGCCAGCGAGAGCGCGACGGCCCTCGCACGGTTGTTCCGACTGCTCACAGACATACGCACGGGCACATGATGGCAGGCGAGGACATGAGCGTCATCCCCGTTGACTCCTGTCTCAGCGGCTGGACGGGGCGGAGCCGGGACCGGGCCCGCGGGGAGGTCAGGAGGTGCGGTCGCGGCCGGGCCGCTCCTGGTGGGCGACCGGCTCCCACGGCGGGAGCACGGCGGGCAGGTCGATCCCGGCCCGGGTGAGCACCTCGACCGCCCGCGCCTGCGGATCGGCGACGATCGCGGCGAGCAGGTCCATCCCCCGGGCGCGGACGTCGCCCGTCTCGGGGTCGCCGGGGCGCGGAGGGCCGTCGTGGGGGCGTACGCCGTGGAGGTGTTCGGCGCGCTCGGCGGCGCGGTCGCGCGCGTGGCGCAGGGCCTGCGCGGCGAGTGGCGAGAAGCCCTCGGCGGCCGCGACGACGGGCAGGGCGCCGGAGTCCTCGACGCCGCCCTGCCAGCGCAGGCCGTAGCCGATGCTGCGCTGGACGAGGTAGCCGAGGAGCCGGGCCAGTCGCGGGCCCTCGCCGAAGGCGTCGCGGACCTCGGGGTCGTGTTCGAGGAGGGAGTGCAGGAGGTGGGCGGTGTCGGTCTGCCGGTCCCCGTCGCGGACCGCGCGGCGGCGCGCGCCCGCGACCGCCGCGGCCAGCTCGGCGCTGAGCCCGGCCTCGTCGTCCGGGGCGGGGGCCGCGTGGCCGGGTACCGGCTGCCGGGGGATCTGGGGTCGCACGTACTCCACCTCATCAGCCCCGCCCGTCCGGGGCATCCACGGCGCGAACCATTCCGGCGTGCCACGAGGAGGGGACGCGGGAGGGCGAAATCTCCTCCTCACGGATGAGATCCAGCCGCGTGGCCGCAACGCACGCGTTACAGCCGCCCGACGGGAAATTTTCTGACGGTCCGTCAGTCTTGAATGGTGCGACCGCCGGAGCTATGTTCCGCGACACCGGCGACCGAGGGGCCCGGCGGGCCCGTCCGACGAGGGGGACGCATGGCAGAGGTCAGCGCGGAGGCACGCATCCAGGCACGGGCGGGCAAGGTGTGGGCGCAGCTCACCGACTGGCCGGCGTACGGGGCGTGGAACGCGACGCACACCGACTTCCCGCAGGGCGGGCCCGCGGTGCTGGAGGTCGGGGCGACCTTCCGGGAGAACATGCGGCTGATGGGCTTCCCGGCCGAGGTCGAGTGGACGGTGGAGGAGCTGGAACCGGCGCGGGTGCTGGCGATCCGGGGCCAGGGGCCGATGGCGGTGACGGTGGCGACCCGCTACACCCTCACCCCCGACGGCGACGCCACCGGGCTGCGGATCGACGGGGAGTTCACGGGCGCGGCGGTGTCGCTGATGGCGGGGCGCCTGAAGGACTCGGCGACGGCCGCGCTGCACGAGTCACTGCGCCGCCTGGAGACCCTGACGACGCCCGCGCCCTGAGCGGACGACCACCCCGGACGACGACAAGGCGCCCCACGGTCGTATTCCGTGGGGCGCCTTGCCGTCGGTGCCGGTCGGCCCGGCAGTGCCGTCAGTCCTCGTCGGCGAGGATCAGGTACAGCTTCTTGCGCGCGTCGTTGATGACCGTGAGGGCCTTCTCGCGCTGCTCCTTGCTGCCGGTCTTCCAGACCTGCCCGAAGGCCTCCATCAGACCGAACCCGGCCTGCCGGATCTCCCCGAGGGCCTCCCAGTCGACCCCGCGGGAGGCTTCCTCCCAGGGGGCGTCCGGCCCTTCCTCCGCCGCGGTGCGGCCCGCGTCGGTGAGCGAGAACAGCTTCTTGCCGCCCTCGGAGGCACTGGCGATCAGGCCCTCGTCCTCCAGCAGCTGGAGCGTCGGGTAGACCGAGCCGGGGCTCGGCTTCCACGCGCCGCCGCTGCGTTCGGCGATCTCCTGGATCATCTCGTAGCCGTGCATGGGCCGGTCCCGCAGCAGGGCCAGGATGGAGGCCCGTACGTCACCGCGCCGCGCCCTCCCCCGGGGCCCGCCGCGCCCCCGGCCGCCCCACGGCCCGGGGCCGAAGCCACCGAAACCGCCGGGCCCACCGAACCCGCCAGGTCCGCCGGGGCCACCCGGCCCTCCGGGTCCGAACGGCCCGAAGGCGGCCCGTCGCCCCTCGAACCCGCCGCGCCACCCGGGACCGTCCTGGCCCCGACCACCGCGACCGCCACCATGTCCGCGCTCGTATCCGTGTGCGTGCATCACAACCACTCCATTCATTCCATCGTTGATCTGTCGTGATGCGTCAACGATATATCGGAACCGATCGGATGGCAACACCTTGGTGCGGCGGAGCGGCTGTCCGGCAGCACTGTCCGGCGGGGAGTTACGGACGCGCGTCGCGCTCCGCGTTCCGTCGACGGACGTCGTGCACCGCCTGGGCGACGAACCCGGTGCCGAACGCGATCGGGCTGCCACAGAGCAGAAGCGGGCCCACGTCGGGGAGCCAGTCCCCGATGGCGAGAGCCGCGACGACGTCGATGTAGCAGAACAGGAGCAGCGCCCCCGCGCCGAGCTTCGTCATCGCCCGTCCCCCCTGTGGCCGCCACGCTTCGCCCATGGCATGCCCGGCCCGTCCTGGTCCGACACCGCGGGCGCCGGACTCCGGGCCGGTCCGACGTCGGGGGCAAGACGTCGGGGGCAAGCGGTCCACCGTCGATGTCACCGGTCGGCGCCCCACCACGCGTGCGGGTGAGATTCCGTGTCCCTGCCCCCGGGGGCGTCCGCCGGACGGTGAGACTGGCGGCGCCAGACCGATACGGACCCGGAGGACCACCGCCATGGCCGAAGAGCTGTACGCGACGCTGAAGACGAACAAGGGCGACATCGAGATCCGGCTGCTGCCGAACCACGCCCCGAAGACCGTGAAGAACTTCGTGGAGCTGGCCGAGGGACAGCGGGAGTGGATCGACCCGAACACGGGACAGCCGAGCCGGGAGCGCCTGTACGACGGCACGGTCTTCCACCGGGTCATCGAGGGGTTCATGATCCAGGGCGGCGACCCGCTGGGGAACGGGACGGGCGGGCCCGGCTACGAGTTCGCCGACGAGTTCCACCCCGACCTGGCCTTCACCCAGCCCTATCTGCTGGCCATGGCCAACGCCGGTCCGGGCACCAACGGCTCCCAGTTCTTCATCACCCTCGGGCCGACCACGTGGCTCACGGGCAAGCACACCATCTTCGGCGAGGTGACCGACGAGGCGAGCCAGAAGGTCGTCGACGCCATCGGCACCACGGAGACCAACCCGCGCAACGACCGTCCCGTGCAGGACGCGGTCATCGAGTCGGTCGTCATCCAGACTCGCTGACCCCGCCCCTCCCGGAGCCACCGCCCCCAGCCCCGGCTCCCCCGACCCGCGGCCGAGGTCCCCGCGGACACGCCCTAAGGTGCGGGCATGACCTCGCAGAACCGCACCCCGGACGACCTCGACCACCTCGCGGCGCTCTCCGCGCTCTTCTCGCTCGACGGCCGGGTCGCCCTGGTGACGGGCGGGAGTTCAGGAATCGGCCGGGCCATCGCCGGGGCGCTCGCGCGGGCCGGGGCGAAGGTCGTGGTCGTGGCCCGGCGCGAGGCGGAACTGGCCGCCACGGTCGAGGAGTTGACGGCCGACGGCTGCCGGGCCGCCTGGGTGGACGCGGACCTGGGCAGCCGCGCCGGGGTGGCTGAAGCCGCCGAACGGGCGGTGGAGGCGTTCGGCGAGCCCGACATCCTGGTCAACAGCGCCGGGATCAACCTGCGCCCGCCGATGGCCGAGTTGGACGACGACGTGTGGGACGCCACGATGGCGCTGAACCTGGAGGCGCCCTTCCTCCTGGGCCGCCGCTTCGGGCCCGGCATGGCCGAGCGGGGCTACGGCCGGATCATCCACGTCAGTTCGCAGCAGGCGCACCGCGCGTTCGTGCAGAGCGGTGCCTACGGCGTCTCCAAGGGCGCCCTGGAGTCGCTGGCCCGCTCACAGGCCGAGGCGTGGTCGCCGTACGGCGTCACCTGCAACACCCTCGTCCCCGGGTTCGTGATGACGCCGCTCAACGCGCGGCTGGCGTCCGACCCGGAGCGGGTCGCGGCGCTCGCGGCGCGGACCATGACGGGACGCAACGGGCTGGCCGAGGACTTCGCCGGGGCCGCCGTGTTCCTGGCCGGTCCGTCCTCCGCCTACATCACCGGCCAGTCGCTCTTCGTCGACGGCGGTTTCTCCGTCCACTGACCGCCGGCTCTCTGCGGGTGGCCGACCGGCGGGAACAGGACCCGCTCCGCTACGCCGCCCGCGGTGCGAACGGGTGCATCTCGTCGCCGCCGGGCCCGACGACGCCGTACGTGCTCTCGGGGACCTCGTTCCACGCGCCGGGCAGGTCGCCGAGGGGCTCGGAGACGATGAGGCGGGACGTGTCGGACACCTCGCGCAGGAACGCCAGGTCGGGGTGGAGGGCGCGCAGGGTGTCCACGCGGGTGCTGTAGAAGAGGGACCGCGAGGACCGCGCGCTGGAGTAGCGGAAGGCCCACAGGGTGCGCCCGTCGGTCACGGCGACCGTCATCTGCATCGGGTCCCGCACCCCGTACGCCCGCCCGGTCCGCTCCACCAGGCCCGTCATCCGGGCGACGGCGGACGGCGGGTCCTCCTCCAGGCCGAGGGTGAGCGCCAGGTAGAACATCATCTCCGAGTCGGTCGCCCCCTCCATGTCGAGGAACAGCTCCGGGTCGACGGCCAGGGCGAGGTCGCGCCGCATGCGGTGGAAGCCCTCGACGGCCCCGTTGTGCATCCACATCCAGCGGCCGTGCCGGAACGGATGGCAGTTGGTCTGCTGCACCGCGGTGCCGGTCGAGGCGCGGATGTGGGCGAAGAAGAGGGAGGAGCGGACGTGTCCGGAGATCTCCCGAAGGTTCCGGTTGCTCCAGGCGGGCCCGGTGTCCCGGACGACGGCCGGGGTGCTGAGGGACGGCTCCCGCCCGTGGGGGCCCGGCTGCCCGTCGGGGCCGTACCAGCCGACCCCGAACCCGTCGCCGTTGGTGGTCTCCACGCCCATCTTCGAGTGGAGGCTCTGGTCGATGAGGGAGTGGGCGGGCCGGTAGAGGATCGTGTCGAGCAGGACCGGTGTCCCCGAGTACGCCAGCCAGCGGCACATGGCGCGCCCACCACCCTTCCGTGTCGGATCGCGGTGCCGGTCGGCCCGCCCGTGGTCAGCCGCCGTAGCGGGCCGAGGTGTCCGAACGCGACACGCACAGGCCCCAGATGACGAACGCGGAGAAGGCGATCATCACGACCGACCACACCGGGTAGTACGGCAGGGAGAGGAAGTTGGCGATGATGATCAGCCCGGCGATGGCCACCCCGCAGATCCGGGCCCACAGCGCGCTCTGGAAGAGACCCACGCTGACGATCACCGCGACCGCGCCGAGGGCGAGGTGGATCCAGCCCCAGCCGGTCGTGTCGAAGCGGAACACGTAGTCGGGCGTCGTGACGAACACGTCGTCCTCGGCGATGCCCATGATCCCGCGGAAGATGTCGAGCAGGCCCGCCAGCAGCAGGATCACGGCGGCGAAGGCGGTCAGGCCCACGGCCCACTGCTGCTTTCCGGACGGCGTGTGGTGGCTGTGCGTCGTGGTCATTCCGGTGCCTCGATTCGCTGTCGTACGGGGTCAGCCGGCCGAGCCGGCCGCGTGCCTGCCGTGGGCGGTCCCGGCGCCGTGGCCGCTGAGGACCAGTTCCTTCGCGCGCTGGAACTCGTCGTCGGTGATGTCGCCGCGCGCCTTGATCTCGGAGAGCTTGGCCAGCTCGTCGGCGCTGCTGGGGCCGGTGCCGCCCTTGGCGGTCTCCCGGACGTAGTCGTCGAAGGCCTTCTGCTGCGAGCGGACGTGCGCGGCCTCCCGGCGGCCCATGTTGCGGCCGCGGGCGACGACGTACACGAAGACGCCGAGGAAGGGCAGGAGGACCACGAGGACCAGCCAGGCGGCCTTGACCCCGCCGCTCAGGTCGTCGTCGCGGAAGATGTCCACGACCACCCGGAAGAGCAGCACGAACCACATGATCCACAGGAAGAACAGCAGGATGGTCCAGAAGGCGCTCAGCAACGGATAGTCGTAGGCGAGGTACGTCTCCCCACTCATCTCTCTCCTCCGTTCCGGGCCGGAGCCCGAACAGCGCGTCGGTTGCCGTTCCAGCGTGCGCGCGCGGGCCGCGCCGCGCCTCACCCCCGGCGGGTGATCCGGTCAGCCGGGCGGGGGCCGCCGTCCGGCGGCGGCGCGGCGCAGGGCGGACCGCCAGGCGAGCGCCACGGCCACCTCGACGAGGCCCAGCAGGACGAGCCAGAGTCCGAGCAGCCGGGTCAGCGCCCGCGCCGACTCCGACGGCAGCGCCAGCACGACGACGCCCGCGACGACGGCGAGCAGCGCCCCGGCGAGAACGGCCCCGCGGTGGGGCAGGTCCGGGGTGGCGAGCGCCGTGTAGAGGGTGAGGATGCCGGACGCCAGCCAGACGACGCCGACGATGAGGGAGAGCGCGGTGATGGTCTGGAGCGGGTCGCGCAGGCAGAGGACGCCGCCGAGGACGTAGACCACGGACAGCAGCAGGCCGGGCAGGCGTTCGCCGTGCTCCTCGCGGGCAAACGCGCCGACGAAGCGGAACGCGCCGGTCGCCAGCAGGCAGAGCCCGACGATGACGGCGAGGACGTGCAGCGTCTCGTCGGGCCAGACCAGCACCAGGACGCCCGGCACGAGGGTGACGGCGGCCGACCCGAGCATCCAGGTCCAGGAGCGCCCGACCACGGCCAGCAGATCGGCGGGACGGCCCGTCGCCACCAGGACGGACCCGCCGTAGGGGTCGCGGGCGTCGTACGGGTCGGCGTCGTGCGGGTCACGGCCGCCGCCCGGCCGGCCGCCGTCGTGCGGGTCGCGGGCGTCGTCCGGGGTGCGCGGACGGGGGTCCGCCCCGCCGGGGGGATGCTCCGGTCCGGGGCGGGACGCCGGATCACGCGACACGGTCATGGCTCCTCCTCGCGTGGCCGGGATGCCCGCCCGCGGGCCTCCGGCGGGGCGGTGCGGGGACCTCACCGCTCGGGGGACCCCACCGCTCCAGCGTGCCGCGCGGGCGCGGGCGCCGGTTCACCCCCCGCGGGTGAGCCGCGGCGCGCGGGCGGTGGGGTGAGGTGGAGGGGCCCGACGACGTCGCGGAGGTGTGCGCCATGCCCGTACAGACAGCGTTGACCGCTCTCACCCCGGCCGAGCGGGCGGCGCGCGGGAAGGACGCGCGGGCCCGTGCGTCGCGGTCCTCCCACGGCGTGTTCGCGCCGGGCGGCGACCGCCCCGACCCGCTGGAGGTGATCGGGCGGCAGTCCGAGCAGCGGGTGCCCGAGCTGGTGCCGATCCGGTACGGCAGGATGCTCGAATCGCCGTTCCGCTTCTACCGGGGCGCCGCGGCGATCATGGCGGAGGACCTCGGACCCGCACCGGACACCGGCCTGACGGTCCAGCTCTGCGGCGACGCCCACCTGCTCAACTTCCGGCTGCTGGCCTCCCCGGAACGCCATCTGGTGTTCGACATCAACGACTTCGACGAGACGTACCCCGGCCCCTTCGAGTGGGACGTCAAGCGGCTGGCGACGAGCTTCGCGATCGCGGGCCGCGCGAACGGCTTCCCGGTGCGGGAGCAGGACGACATCGTGCGGACCTGCGTACGGGCGTACCGGCGGCGCATGCGGGAGTTCGCCGGGATGCGCGCCCTCGACATCTGGTACGCGCAGGACGACGCCGACCGGATGCGCGATCTCCAGGCGTCGTCGATGAGCCGCGAGGCCCGGCGGCGGACCGCCCAGGCGACCGCGAAGGCGCGCGCCCGCACCGGACTCCAGGCCTACGAGAAGCTCACCCGGCTGACCGCGGAGGGCCGCCGGATCGCCGCCGACCCGCCGCTGATCGTCCCGCTGCGGGAGCTGGTCGCCGGTTCCGGCGAGGAGATGAAGACGCTCCAGGCCGTCCTGGAGGGCTACGTCGACACGCTGTCCTCGGAGCGCCGGCACCTGCTGCGGCAGTACCGGCTCGTCGACATGGCCCGCAAGGTCGTCGGGGTCGGCAGCGTCGGCACCCGGTGCTGGATCGTGCTGCTGCTCGGCCGGGACGACGACGACCCGCTGCTGCTCCAGGCGAAGGAAGCCGGGGAGTCGGTGCTGGCCGCGCAGACCGACGGCGAGCTGTTCGACAACGAGGGGCGGCGCGTGGTGACGGGGCAGCGGCTCATCCAGACGACCAGTGACATCTTCCTGGGCTGGACCCACACCGTCGGCCTCGACGGACGCGACCGGGACTTCTACGTACGGCAGTTGCGGGACTGGAAGGGCATCATGCGGCCGGAGACGATGGACCCGGCGCTGATGCGGCTCGCCGCCGGACTGTGCGGAGGGAGCCTGGCCCGCGCCCATGCGCGGTCCGGGGACCCGGTGGCCATCGCCGCCTACCTGGGCGGCGGCGACCGCTTCGACCGCGCGCTCGCCGAGTTCGCGCAAGGCTACGCCGACCAGAACGAGCGGGACTTCCAGGCGCTGGGAGAGGCGGCGCGGGCGGGGCGGGTCGAGGCGAAGAGCCTCTAGGCGCCGTGTTCGCCATGTCTGCCGTGCGCCGGTGACGGGTCCCGCCTGTCACCGGCTCGGTCGTTCACCGGCTCGGTCGTTCATCGGCGCGGTCGTTCACTCGGGCAGGCGGCGCATCTCCAGGAGGCGCAGGCCGAGGGACTGGCAGCGGGCCAGCAGCCCGTACAGGTGGGCCTCGTCGACGACGTGCCCGAACAGCACGGTCTGACCGGACATCACCACGTGGTCCAGCTCCGGGAAGGCCCGTGTCAGCGTCTCCGACATATGGCCGTCGACGCGGATCTCGTAGCGCATCGGCTGCTCTCCCCCGGTGGCCTGGGACAGGCGGACTGCGCCTCTTGCCCCGATCCTCCCGCGCGGGGGGTGCGGGTGGCCTCACCCCGTGGGTGTGAGTGTGGGCCGGAAGGCCGTCAGGAGGGCGGGCGGTGAGGGCGGGACGGGCGTACGGAAGCCCGTGCTCGCGGGCTCACAGCAGTCCGTGCTCGCGGGCCCGGCGCACGGCGTCGCCGCGGCGGTTGACTCCCAGCTTCCGGTAGGCGCTCTTGAGGTGGGTCTTGACCGTGTTGACCGAGACGTACAGGTCGGCGGCGATCTCCTCGGTGGACATCATCCCGGCGAGCCGCCGCAGCACGTCCCGCTCGCGCCCGCTCAGCCGCTCCACGACGGGCGGGGCGGGCTCCTTCCGGGCACCGGCCGCCCGGTCGGCTCCGACGGACGGCCGGTGATCATGGGGCGCGGGGAGCGCGGGCGCCGCGTGCGGCACGGGGTGCTTGTGCGGCATGGGGGGCGTGTGCGGCGCGGGTGCGTGGGGCTTGGGTGCGTGGGGCGCGGGTGCCGGGGTGAGCCAGTCGGCGGCCGGGCCGCGCAGCGGCGGGCGGGCCAGCAGCGGCCGGAGCCAGGGGCCGGCCTCGCGGAAGGGGCGCCGCAGCCGTTCGGGCCGGGCCTCGTGGAGGGCGTGGGCCAGGAACCGCCGCGCCGCCGCCGGATCGCCGGTCCGTTCGGCGGCCTCGGCCCGGATCAGGGCGGCCCGTACGGTCACGGCGGGACCGGCGTGCCGTTCGGGACGCAGCGCGTCGAGCAGTTCGACGGCGGCACGCGGGCGGCCCTGCGCGAGCCGGACGCGCGCGGCGCCGACCGCGCAGGCCGCCGGATCACCGGAGACGGCCCGCAGGACGGCGGCGGCGACCTCGGGGCGACCCTCCGCGAGGTGGGCGGCGGCCACGACGAGCGCGGTCTGCGCCTCCGCCCACGGCGACGGCACCTCCGCGGCCACGCCCGGCCCGGCGGCCCGCAGTACGGCCGCCGTGTCGCCGCGGGCCAGGTGCAGACGGGCGGTGACCAGGGCGTGGGCCGCCTCCAGGACCGGGTCGCGCAGTACGGCGGGCGATCCGGCCGCCGCGTCGAGGTGGGCGCGCGCGGGCGCCAGGTCGTCGCGTTCGACGGCGACGGCGGCCAGGACGAGCTGTCCGACGCCGGAGCCGGACGGCTGGGGCAGGCCGAACCGTTCCGTCTCCGTCACGGCCGCCCGCGCCCGGCGTTCGGCCTGGCCGAGCCGCCCGTCGAGGAGGTCGATGAGGGCGAGACGGCCGAGGGAGTCCGCGCGCGGCAGCGCGGTCGCGGCCCCGCCGGTGGCACGGGTCGCGGCGGTGAACGCGGCCTCCGCCTCCTCGAACCGGCCCGCCCAGAGACGCGCGGAACCGAGGTGACTGAGGAGGAGGGCGGTGAGTTCGGGGTGCCGGTCCAGAACGGCGGCGGGCACCCGCCGGGTCAGCTCGTCCGCGACGGCCGCCGCCCGCTCGGCACGGGCCGGGGAGCCGGTGAGCCGCGCGGCCAGGGCGTCGAGAAGAGCACAGCTCAGCCGGGCGGCCACGTCGGGATCGACGGGTGCGGCGGGTGCGGCGGGTCCAGGTGCAGCGGGAACGGGTGCGGCGGGGACGGGTGCGGCCTCGACCCCGGCTCCGGCTCCGGCGGCTGGATCGCCGACCGCGCCCGGCACCGGCGCCCGGTCGAAGCCGCCGTACGCCACGGCACCGGCGGCGTACGCGGGCGGCACACCCGCCAGGCCGTGGCGGCGTGGGGCGAGCCCCCGCCTGGCGGCCCGCAGGTGGACGAGCCCGTGGCCGAGGTCGTGGGCGGCCAGCGCGCGGGCCGCCCGGACGAGGTCGGCGGCGGGGCCCCCGGCCTCGGGTCCCATCCGGGAGAACAGCGCGGCCAGGTCGCCGGAGCGCAGCCCGGTGAAGAGCTGGCCGAGGGCGAGGTCGTCGACCAGGGCACGGGCGGTGAACTCCCAGTCGCCCGCGGCGGCACCGTGGCCAAGGGTCTCGGTGAGGGACCCGGAACGGCGCAGCCGGTGCGCGGCGCGCCGGTGCAGCTCGGGTTCGAGACCGGGGGCGCGTTCGCGCAGGTGGGCGCGGAGGATCTCGGCGAAGAGCGGGTGCAGCCGGTAGCGGCCGTGCCCGAGGTGTTCGACGAAGGCGTTCTCCCGGGCCAGCCGCGCGAGCAGCGGCCCGGCGTCGGTGTGCCCGGTGAGCGCGTCGGCCAGCTCGGGCCGGAACCGGCCGAGGACGCTCACCCGCAGCAGGAGGTCCTGGGTGCGGGGCGGCTGCCGCTTCAGGACCTCGGCGAGCAGGAAGTCGGCGACGGTGCTGTGGTCCGCCTCGAACTCCTTGAGGTACGTCTGCGGATCGGGGCTCTCCCGCGCGGCGAGGGCGCACAGCCGGAGCCCGGCGGCCCAGCCGCGGGTGCGGTCGACGAGGGTGCGGGCGGCGGCGCCGGGCAGGCGCAGCCCGTGCCGCTCCAGCAGGTCGGCGGCCTCCTCGGGGGTGAAGGCGAGCGCCGCGTCCCGGATCTCGGTCAGCTCGCCCGCGGCCCGGTAGCGGTGCAGGGGCAGCAGGGGCTCGGTGCGGGTGACCAGGACCAGGCGCAGGCCGTCCCCGGCGTGGTGCAGGACGAACTCCAGCTGCTCCGCGATCCGGGGGTCGGTGACCCGGTCGTACTCGTCGAGGACGAGGGTGAGGGGCCGTTCGCGGTCGGTGAAGGCGGCGGCGAGCCGAGCCAGCAGGGCGTGCGGGGCGCGGCCCGCGTCGGCGGGACAGCCGATGCCGTCGGGAAGGGCGAGCCCGGCGGCGCGCAGCGACTGGAGGAGGTAGGCCCAGAACATGCCGGGTCCCTGGTCGGCGGCGTCGGTGGTGAACCAGGCGACGGGCCCCGCGCACCCGGCCGCCCAGTCGGCCACGAGCAGCGTCTTCCCCGCGCCCGCGCAGCCGTTGACCATGGTCAGGGGGGTGCGGGGGGTCGCGTCGAGACGGCGTACGAGGCGTTCGCGCCGCAGGAACGTCAAAGGGAGTGCCGGTCGGGCGAACCGTGTCCGCAGATACGGGTCGCCCCGCGGATCGGCCTCCGGCTCTGTCGGCGAACCGCTCTCCTCCGGCCCAGCCATGGCGCTCACCGCCACTGGTCGTCGAGGTCGCTGATGTCGTCGGGAAGGTGGGGGACGTCGGGAATCGGGGCCGCCCGGGGTGGGGAGGTGCGAGCGGGGTCGAGCGGGTGACGCGGTCCGGACGCGGGCGACCGGACGTGGGGGCGGCCGCTTCCAGCATCTCAGCGTTCCGGTCGGCGCGCCCGGCGGAAGACCACCGGCACGGGCTGAAGCCACCGGCCCCTGTGTCCGCCCGCTGCATGCGCCGGGGCGCTGCCACCCCGTCGACCGCAATGCCCCGACAAGCGGAGACCGCCGCCGGACGGGCCGGGGATCAGCGGGCGGTGACGGACACCCGGCTCTCCGGACGGGACGCGCGCTCCTGCCGGGCGCGACGGCCGCGCCGGGTGAGCCCCCAGGGCTTGAGGATCGAGACGACGGTCATGAAGAGGTACGCGCCGAGGGAGACCGCGGGCCCGAACAGCACGTCACCGGTGTCCGGCAGCGGTCCGCCCCCGGCGACTGCGGCCTCGGCGGCGTGCACGGCGGGACGCAGGGCGAACACGGTGGCGGTGATCGTCGCCAGGGTCAGCCAGAACTTGGTGGCGACCCAGCGGTGCCGGACCAGGCCCCACGGGGTGCCGAGGGAGAGCACCAAGCCGCTGAGGAGGGTGAGCGCGGCGACGGGCAGCAGCAGCCAGTCGGCGAACAGGGTCATGGCCCGCACGGAGGCCTCCACGGTCGGCGCGTCCCCGGAGACGGCGGCCGCGATCCCGAGGGCGAGCAGGCCCAGGGTGACCCCGAGCCAGCTCGCGGAGGCGACCACATGGACGACGAGGAAGACCTGGCGCACCGGGCGAGTCAGCTTCACCCTCCCCACGGTGCCGACGACCGGCCCGGCGGTCGTCCCACGAGGGGAGTAACCCGCCGTACGGGGCTCGGCGTACGGCAGGCTCCGCCGACGGCACGGCCGACTCGCGGCACCGGCCACACCAGCCGGACCGACCGCGACTGCCGGCCCGACCGGCACCACCGTCGGACCAGTGCCGCCACCAGACAGCCCCGCCGCACCGCCCCCTCAGGTCAGCCGCCCTGCCCCCGATACCACTCCGCCGCCCCCGCCAGCCGAGCGAGCGGACCGGGCCCCGGCTCCTCTCCCGTCAGCCGCCACAGCTCCTCCGCGCGGTACCAGTGGTCCCGGGCGACCAGCGCGAACTGCCGTTCCGAGGCCCGGCCGGGCGTGGCTCTCAGGCGCTCCAGACAGACCGGCCAGGGCCAGTCCTCGCGGGGCCGGGGCGGCAGCACGCCGAGCGCGGCCAGTTCCGCCAGCAGGTCGCCGATCCGTACCGGCTCGGGGTGGGCGGCGTGCCGGACGCTGGGCGGCACCGGGCGCGGGCCGGTGGCGACGGCGGCGATCAGGCGCCCCAGGTCACCCGCGTCCACGACCGACAGCAGCGCCCGCCCGCCGTCCCACTCGGCGGGCACCCGCGCGACCAGTTCCCTGAGACCGGGCACGACCCAGCGGTCCCCGGCGCCCAGCACGATCCCGGGGCGCAGGACGACGGCCCCCGCCTCCAGCGCGTACGCCTCCCCGGCGAGCCGGGTGCGGCTCACGGCGGAGACGGGTGCGGGCACGATCTCGTCGACCTCGATGCCCCGGTGCGGGCCCGCGCCGTAGACCGCCGCGGTCGACAGGTGCACGATCCGGGCCACCCCGGCGCGCCGGGCCTCCGCCATCAACGCGCGCGTGGCGTCGACGTTGACCGTCTCGCAGAGCCGCTCGTCCCCGCCGATGTACGACGCCAGGTGCACCAGCGCCGAGGCCCCCTCGCAGAGGCCCCGTACGGCCTCCGGGTCGGTCAGGTCACCCCGCACCCACTCCACCCCGGACGACGCGGACACCGCCGCACCGCCACTGCCTCTGCCCCCGCCTACGCCTACGCCTACGCCCCCGGTACCGCCGACACCCTCGGCACCGCCCTCGGGCACACGCCGGACCAGTGCGCGCACCCGCGCCCCGCGCACCAGCTCCCGCAGCGCGTGCGACCCGATGAATCCGTTGGCACCGGTCAGCACCACCGGCCCACCACCGGCCGCGCCGCCACCACCGTCCGCACGGACACGCTCCCCGCCGTCGCTCACCTCGTCACCGCTCCCCACCTCGTCGCTCCCCACCTCGTCGCCGTTCAGCGGTACGTCCCTCCTCGGGCCACCGCCCGGCCGGGGCGCCCCGCGCGCCCCACCCGGCTCTCGTGCTCCGCCAACGTCCCGTCCGCCGCCTCCGGTTCCCGGCCGGTCCAGAAACCCCCGATTGGCCTTGGCGCGGCCCCCGCCCCACCCCCTACGGTCGCCCCATGCGCATCCGGATCGTCGACGCCTTCACCGACCGCCCCTTCACCGGGAACCCCGCCGGGGTCCTGCTCCTCGACGCCTTCCCGGACGACGCGCGGATGCGGGACGTGGCGCGGGAGGTCAACCACGCGGAGACGGCGTTCGCCCACCCGCTCCCGGCGGGCGGCGAGGCGGACTGGGCGCTGCGCTGGTTCACCCCCGCCGCCGAGGTCGCGCTGTGCGGCCACGCCACCCTCGCCACCGCGCACGTCCTGCACAGCACCGGCGCCCACCGGGGTCCCGTACGGTTCCTCACCCACAGCGGTGTCCTCGTGGCGACGCCCGCCGAGGACGGGTCGGTGGTCCTGGACTTCCCGACCGCGCCGCTCACCGAGGTGCCGATCCCGGCGGGTGTCGCCGAAGCGCTCGGCGCGCAGCCGGTCACCGCGTACGACACCGGGCCGAACGTCGGCGACCTGCTGGTGGAGCTGGCCGACGAGGCGACCGTCCGCGCGCTGCGCCCGGATCACCGCGCGCTCGGGGCGCACTCCGCGCGCGGCGTCATCGCCACCGCCCGCGCCGCCGACCCCGACGCCGGCCACGACTTCGTCTCGCGCTGCTTCTTCCCGAACGTCGGTGTCGACGAGGACCCCGTCACCGGCAGCGCGCACACCGCGCTGGCCCCGTACTGGTCGGCGCGCCTGGGCCGTACCGCGCTGACCGGGCTCCAGGCGTCGCAGCGGCCCGGACGCGTCCGCACCGAGCTGCGCGGCGACCGTACGCTCCTCGCGGGCAGCGCGGTGACCGTCGTCGAGGGCGAACTGCTGGTGTAGGGCGGGGCGGCGGGGCTCAGGCGGTGGGCAGCCAGTCGACCTTGCCCGCGAGCAGCGCGTAGCCGACGAAGGCACCGATGTCGAGCAGCGTGTGGGCCACGACGAGCGGGCCGACGCGGCCCCAGCGGCGGTAGAGCCAGACGAAGACGACGCCCATGACCATGTTGCCGACGAAGCCGCCGATGCCCTGGTAGAGGTGGTAGGAGCCGCGCAGGACGGAGCTGCCGACGAGCGCGGCCGTCGGCGACCAGCCCAGCTGGTCCAGTCGGCGCAGCAGATAGCCGACGACGATGACCTCTTCGAGGACGGCGTTCTGCGCGGCGGACAGGATGAGGACGGGGTACTTCCACCAGACGTCGGGCAGCGCCTCGGGGACGACGGTGAGGTTGAAGCCGAGGCCGCGGGCCGCGAGGTAGAAGGCGATGCCCGTGCTGCCGATGACGGCGGCGATCGCGGCGCCCCGGCCGAGGTCGGACCAGGGGCGGGTGCGGTCGAAGCCGAGGATGCGCAGGCTGCGGCCCTCGCGGATCAGGAAGTGGGCGACGAGCAGGACCGGGATGAGCGAGGTGGTGATCCCGAAGAGCTGCCAGGCCAGGTCCAGCCAGGGGCGGCCGGGCGCGGCCGAGGCGTTGAGGGTGGCCGCCTGGTCCTTGAGGCCACCGGGCCGGGTGACCGAGCCGACGAAGCTGATGAGGGCGGACACCCCGCTCGCGCCGAGCGACAGCCCCAGGACGAGGAGGGTCTCGTCCCGGAAGATCCGTCGGGACGACCGCTCCTGCGGAATCGACTCAGCCACCTGCCCGGCCTCCACCTTCACGCCTGTTCACCCCTGCCGCCCGTCGTGCGGGTCCGCGCCTCGCGGTCGTCGGAGGTCACAGCTTGCCCGATGGGGGCGGTGCGGACACGGGCGACCCCCGGGAGCGGGGTCCCGGGGGTCGGCGCCGGACGGCGTACGTCACCCGTGCGCGGGGTGGGCGCGGGGGCCGCTCACCCGGCCGCCACCGGCTCCGGGAGCCCGACCGGCCAGGTGTGCGCGGGGTCGCCGTGCCGCATCAGCTCGGCATACCGCCGGGTCATCGCGGCGAACGCCGCGTCCCGCGACAGGCCCGACTCCAGGGCCCGGTGGAAGGTCTCGACCTGCCAGCTCGCCCCGTTGGTGCGGCGGCGGCACCGCTCGTCGATGACGCCGAGGTAGAGGTCGCGGTCGGCGGGTTCCACACCCCAGGCGTCGAGGCCCGCCTCGGCCAGCGGGAGCAGTTCGTCGCGGACGAGGCTCACCGCGTCGACCTCGGTGGTGCCACCCAGCCTGCCGCGCCGGGGCCAGTGCAGGCGGGCGTCGATGCCGTGGCGGCAGGCCGCGTCGAAGTTGGCGGCGGCCGTCTCGAAGGGCAGCCGGGTCCAGACGGGCCGGGACTCCTCGGCGAGGGCGCGGACGACGCCGTAGTAGAAGGCCGCGTTGGCGACGACGTCGGTGACCGTGGGTCCGGCCGGCAGGACCCGGTTCTCCACCCGGAGGTGGGGGACGCCGTCGGCGACGTCGTAGACGGGGCGGTTCCAGCGGTAGACGGTGCCGTTGTGCAGGACCAGTTCGGAGAGGCTCGGGGTGCCGCCCGCCGCGATGACGGCCAGCGGGTCCTCGTCGTCGCAGATCGGCAGCAGCGCCGGGAAGTAGCGGAGGTTCTCCTCGAACAGCTCGTGCGCGGAACCGATCCAGCGCTCGCCGAACCAGGTGCGCGGCCGGACGCCCTGGCTCTGGAGCTCGGGCGGGCGGGTGTCGGTGGCCTGCTGGAAGAGCGGTGGCCGGGACTCCCGCCACAGCTCACGGCCGAAGAGGAACGGGGAGTTGGCGCCGATGGCGACCTGGGCGGCGGCCACGGCCTGGGCGGCGTTCCACACGTCGGCGAAGCGGCCCGGCGTGACCTGGAGGTGGAGTTGCACGGAGGTGCAGGCGGCCTCCGGGACGATCGACTTGGAGGTGCAGGAGAGGTGTTCCACGCCCTCGATGTCGAGGGTGAACTCCTCGCCCCGCGCGGCGACGATCTGGTCGTTGAGGAGGGTGTAGCGGTCGACGTCCGAGAGGTTGGAGGAGACGAGGTCGTCGCGGTCGAGAGTCGGGAGAATTCCGATCATCACGATTCCCGCGTCGACTTCGCCCGCCTTTCGATGGGCATATGCCAGGGACGTACGGAGTTCTTCCGCGAGCTGGTCGAAAACGCGGCCGCCCAATCGGTGGGGGGCTATGTTGACTTCCAGGTTGAACATGGCGAGTTCTGTCTGGAAATCCCGGCTGGCGATCCTCTCCAGTACCTCTCCGTTCAACATTTTCGGCAGTCCGTCAGCGCCCGCGAGATTCAGCTCGATCTCCAGCCCCATCAGATTCCTGGGGCGGTCGAAGCGCTGCTGGGCCAGGAGCCGCTCCAGCCCCGTCAGGCACTGACGCAGCTTGTCGCGGTAGCGCTTGCGGTCGGACAGGTCGAACCCGTCCGCCACGACCTTCTCCCCCATCGAACCGTCCCTCCTCGTCTGGGCGGGCCGACGCACGGCCGCCGACCTGCCGGGGTCAGGGGGGATGATGCCCAGCCCCGCCCGTCGATAACGTCTCCTGCCCGCCGAGCGACCCGTTACTCTGACCGATGGAGACCGCTGGCACATTCACCGGGCATGACGCCTGCATTGTTTCGGCCGTAAGCATCTCGTGAAAAACGCCGACGAGAATAGGCCGACCGCGGCGCCGCTCTTTTCTGAGGTCATGGCCGTGCGGCCGACTGCGCAGCAGGAAGAGGGAGTTGTTCCGACGTCCTGATGTCCCCTTGCCGGGTGTCCGGGGAGCGACTAGCCGAAACACGAACAGAACACGTGTCGTATAAACTCCGCGGAGAAGGCAGAGAAGGCGGGCCGCCCTCGGTCGGAAGAAGCCTGTCGTCCCCCGCGTGACGGACGGCGGGCCATCCGTGCACCTCGTTGTCCCACGACCCCGGCCCCCGCCTCTCCGACCTCCCCCAAGAGCTGACAGCGCCGTCCGCCCCACGCCCTCGCGCCACTTGTGCCTGCCTGATGAGAGGCGACCCACCATGCCGCTGCATGTCCCCCCGGCTCCCGCGCCCGCCCTGCGCTCCGTCCTCACGGCACTCGGTTCCCCCTCCGCGGTCCGCGAGGCCCGCACCCCGTCCCTGCGTACCGCGCAGGGGCCCGCGACCCCCGAACTCCCGTTGCCCCTGCACGTCCTGGACCGGATCACCCCCGACGGCGGGTCGGTGACCCGGCTGGCGGGCTGGCGGTTCCTGATCCGCTGCGGGGACCGGGCGGTCGCCGCCGCCGAGACCCGGCTGACCGCGGACGGCTGGGCCTTCTCGCACTTCTTCGAGGGCCCGTACATCGCCTCGACCGAACGGGCGCTGCGCCAGGCGGAGTCCACGGCGACGGACCAGCCGTACCAGGCGCGGCTGCTGTCCGTGCCCGGCCTGTACATGCTGACGCTGTGGCTGCACGGGGACTGCGCCTCCGACGGCACCACCGGCCATCCGGCCGCGACCGACCTCCTGGTGCCGCTGGCCCCGGCGCCGCCCGGCATCGCCGCGCACCGCCCGCACCGGGTCGCCGAACTCCTCCCGGTGCTCACCCTCCGCGTCCCGCCGGACCCCGGCCCCCTCCTCGGCTCACCGGCCTGACCTCCCGTCACGAACCGGCCTGACGGCCCGCCACGGACCGGCCCGACCGCGGCCCACCAACCGGGCCGGGCACCGGTCACGGACCGGGCCGGACACCGGTCACGGACCGCTGCGCGAACGCACTCTGCGTCAGCGGGTCAGACGGTCCTAGTCCCTTGTGACCAGCGATAACCACCCGAAGGGACGGTGGAGTCGGACTGAACCACCCGCGAGGGTGATGCGTCCTGAACCTGTGACAAGCGGTGCCGCGAAATGCCTGCGGAACGAGGCCCGTGGGGCAACACTGGGGTACCGACCGACTTATCACAACGGGGGCGGCCATGAACGACGTTTCACGCCGCGGGACAGAGACCACGCACCTTCCGACCGTCACGACAGAGCGAAAGATCCCTGCCATGTGCCAGCACCAGCCACCGTGCCCGTCCGCCGACTCCGCCGACCGGGAATCCGCCCGGCTCGCGGCGCACCACCCGGAACAGGGCTGGAGCCTGCTGTGCAACGGCGTCCTGCTCTTCGAGGACACCGGTGAGATCCTCCCGGACGGCAGGATCATCGCCCCGCACCGCCCGCTGACCGGCGGCCGGGTCGTCACGGCCGCCTGAGGCACCGCGCACGCCCGGTCCGGGCAGCCCCCAAAAGGCCGCCCGGACCGACACCGCCGCCGTGAGATTCAGCGGCCGGATATCAACTCCCGCAGCGCCACGTTGAGTTCGAGCACGTTGACCCGCGGCTCCCCCATGAACCCGAGCGTACGGCCCTGGGTGTGCCGGGCGACCAACTGCTCGACACGGGCGACGGGAAGGCCGTTGCGGTCCGCGACGCGGTGGACCTGGAGCCGCGCGTACTGCGGGGAGATGTCCGGGTCCAGTCCCGAGCCGGAGGAGGTCACCGCGTCGGCCGGCACCTCGGCGGGCCGGACCGGGTGACCGGGCACCGAGTTGTCCTTCACGACGGCCGCCTTGGCGGCCTTCACCCAGTCCACCAACTCCTGGTTGTCGGCGGCACGGTTGGTCGCGCCGGACAGGATCAGCTCGTACCGGGTGTTGACGCTGTTGACGCCGAGCCCGTTCTGCGGGCGGCCCTGGAACCACTTCAGATCGGGCGCCGGGGTCTCCTGGCCCTTGCCGAGCGGCAGGTTGTAGGCCTGGCCGATCAGGGACGAGCCGACGACCTTGCCGTCCGCCCTGACCTCGGAGCCGTTCGCCTTGTCGCCGAACAGGCCCTGGGCGATGCCGGTGACGAGCAGCGGATAGAGCACGCCCGTCACCAGGGTGAGCACGAGCAGGGCGCGCAGGCCCGCGCCGAGCAGCCGCGCGGTGTTCGAGACGGAGTTGTTCATGGCGATCAGCCGATTCCGGGGATGAGGGACAGGAGCAGGTCGATGAGCTTGATCCCGACGAAGGGCGCGACGAGCCCGCCGAGACCGTAGATCCCGAGGTTGCGCCGCAGCAGCCGGTCGGCGCTGACGGGCCGGTAGCGCACGCCCCGCAGGGAGAGCGGCACCAGCGCCACGATGATCAGCGCGTTGAAGATCACCGCGGAGAGGATCGCGGAGTCCGGCGACGACAGGCCCATGATGTTGAGTCTGTCGAGGCCCGGATAGACGGCCGCGAAGAGCGCCGGGATGATCGCGAAGTACTTCGCGACGTCGTTGGCGATGGAGAACGTGGTCAACGCGCCCCGTGTGATGAGCAGTTGCTTGCCGATCTCGACGATCTCGATGAGCTTGGTGGGGTTGGAGTCGAGGTCGACCATGTTGCCGGCCTCCTTGGCGGCCGACGTGCCCGTGTTCATCGCGACCCCGACGTCCGCCTGGGCCAGCGCGGGCGCGTCGTTGGTGCCGTCGCCGGTCATCGCGACGAGCTTGCCGCCCGCCTGCTCGCGCTTGATGAGGGCCATCTTGTCCTCGGGGGTGGCCTCCGCGAGGAAGTCGTCGACGCCCGCCTCCTCGGCGATCGCCCGCGCGGTCAGCGGGTTGTCCCCGGTGATCATGACGGTGCGGATGCCCATGCGGCGCAGTTCGTCGAACCGCTCGCGCATGCCCTCCTTGACGACGTCCTTGAGGTGGACGACGCCCAGCACGCGGGCGCCGCGCCCGTCCTCGACGGCGACCAGCAGCGGGGTGCCGCCCGCCGCGGAGATCCGGTCGGTCAGCTCGCCCGCGTCCGCGGCGACGCTCCCGCCGCGCTCACGGACCCAGGCCAGCACCGAACCGGCGGCGCCCTTGCGGACCGTACGCCCGCCGAGGTCCACGCCGGACATGCGGGTCTGCGCGGTGAACGCGATCCACTCGGCGCCGGCCAGTTCGCCCTCGTGCCGCTCGCGCAGGCCGTACCGCTCCTTGGCGAGGACGACGATGGAGCGGCCCTCGGGCGTCTCGTCGGCCAGCGACGACAACTGCGCGGCGTCGGCGAGTTCGGCCTCCGTCGTCCCGCGCACCGGCACGAACTCGGCGGCCTGCCGGTTGCCGAGGGTGATGGTGCCCGTCTTGTCGAGGAGGAGGGTGGAGACGTCACCGGCGGCCTCCACCGCGCGGCCCGACATGGCGAGCACGTTGCGCTGCACCAGCCGGTCCATGCCGGCGATACCGATCGCGGAGAGCAGCGCGCCGATGGTGGTCGGGATGAGGCAGACCAGCAGCGCCACGAGGACGACGAGTGTGAGGTGGGTGCCCGCGTAGTCGGCGAGCGGCGGCAGGGTGGCGCAGGCGAGGAGGAAGACGATGGTCAGCGAGGCGAGCAGGATGTTCAGCGCGGTCTCGTTGGGCGTCTTCTGCCGGGAGGCGCCCTCGACCAGGTTGATCATGCGGTCGATGAAGGTCTCGCCGGGCCGGGTGGTGATCCGGATGACGACCCGGTCGGAGAGGACGCGGGTGCCGCCGGTGACGGCGCTGCGGTCGCCGCCGGACTCGCGGATCACGGGCGCCGACTCGCCGGTGATGGCGGACTCGTCGACGGAGGCGACGCCTTCGACGACGTCGCCGTCGCCGGGTATGACGTCGCCCGCCTCGCAGACGACGAGGTCGCCGATCATCAGCTCGGTGCCGGGCACCGTGGTCCCGTCGGCGCGGCGCGCCACGGTGTCGGTCTTGGCCCGGCGGAGGGTGTCGGCCTGCGCCTTGCCGCGGCCCTCGGCGACCGCCTCGGCCAGGTTGGCGAAGAGCACGGTCAGCCAGAGCCAGGCGCTGATGGTCCAGCCGAACCAGTCGCCGGGGTCGGTGAAGGAGAAGACGGTGGTCAGCAGCGAGCCGACCCACACCACGAACATGACGGGCGACTTCACCATCACCCGCGGGTCGAGCTTGCGGAAGGCCTCCGGCAGCGACCGCAGCAGCTGCCGCGGCTCGAACAGCCCGGCCCCCACCCGCCCGGAGGGCGCGGGGTGCCCGGCGGTCCCGCCGGGGTGCGGCGCGCGCGCCGGGGCGTCGGTCGGGACGGGCGGCATGGACGACATGGACATCGCGTCCTCGTGCTTCGTTACGTCGGCGCTCATGCCGCCAGCCCCTCGGCGAGCGGCCCGAGCGCGAGGGCCGGGAAGTAGGTGAGACCGGTGATGATCAGGATCGCGCCCACCAGCAACCCCGTGAACAGGGGTTTCTCGGTGCGCAGGGTGCCGGCGGTGGCGGGGACGGGCCGCTGTCCGGCGAGCGAACCGGCGAGCGCCAGCACGAACACCATCGGCAGGAACCGGCCGAGCAGCATGGCCAGGCCGAGGGTGCTGTTGAACCACTGGGTGTCCGCGTTGAGCCCGGCGAAGGCGGAGCCGTTGTTGTTGGCGGCGGACGTGTAGGCGTAGAGGATCTCGGAGAAGCCGTGCGCGCCGGAGTTGGTCATCGAGTGGCCCGGTGTGGGCAGTGCCATGGCCGCCGCCGTGAAGACCAGGACGAGCGCCGGGGTGACGAGGATGTAGCAGGCGGCGAGCTTGATCTCGCGGGTGCCGATCTTCTTGCCCAGGTACTCGGGGGTGCGGCCGACCATCAGACCGGCGATGAACACCGCGATGACGGCCATGATGAGCATGCCGTAGAGGCCGGAGCCGGTGCCGCCGGGGGCGATCTCGCCCAGCATCATGCCGAGCATGGTGATGCCGCCGCCGAGGCCGGTGAAGGAGGAGTGGAAGGAGTCCACCGCGCCGGTGGAGGTGAGCGTGGTCGACACCGCGAAGATCGACGAGGCGCCGACGCCGAAGCGGACCTCCTTGCCCTCGGTGGCGCCGCCCGCGATCTGGAGGGCGGTGCCGTGGTGGGCGAACTCGGTCCACATCATCAGGGCGACGAAGCCGAGCCAGATGGTCGCCATGGTGGCGAGGATGGCGTAGCCCTGCCGTACCGAGCCGACCATCAGGCCGAAGGTCCGGGTCAGCGCGAACGGGATCACCAGCAGGAGGAAGATCTCGAAGAGGTTGGTGAAGGGCGTCGGGTTCTCGAAGGGGTGGGCGGAGTTGGCGTTGAAGTAGCCGCCGCCGTTGGTGCCCAGCTCCTTGATGACCTCCTGGGAGGCGACCGCGCCGCCGTTCCACTGCTGGGTGCCGCCCGTGAACTGGCCGACCTCGTGGATGCCGGAGAAGTTCTGGATCACTCCGCAGGCGACCAGGACGACGGCGCCGACGACGGCCAGCGGCACCAGCAGCCGGACCACTCCGCGCACCAGGTCGGCCCAGAAGTTGCCCAGCTCGCCGGTGCGCGCGCGGGCGAAGCCCCGCACCAGGGCCACGGCCACGGCGATGCCGACGGCCGCGGAGACGAAGTTCTGCACGGCGAGCCCGGCGGTCTGCACGACGTGGCCCATGGCCTGCTCGCCGTAGTAGGACTGCCAGTTGGTGTTGGTGACGAAGGAGACGGCCGTGTTGAAGGCCTGGTCCGGGTCGATCGACCGGAAGCCCAGCGACAGCGGCAGGACGCCCTGGAGGCGCTGGAGGAGGTAGAGGAAGAGGATGCCGGCCCCGGAGAAGGCGAGGACGCCGCGCAGATACGCGGTCCAGCCCATCCGGGTGTCGGGGTCGGCGCCGATGCCTTTGTAGATCCACCGCTCGACCCGCCAGTGCCGGTCGGAGGAGTAGACCTTGGCCATGTACGTGCCGAGGGGGACGTAGGCGAGTGCCAGCGCGCCGATCAGGGCGAGCAGTTGCAGTACGCCCGCGAGTACGGGACCCATGTCGGTGCTCAGAACCTCTCCGGGAAGATCAGGGCGAGGACGAGATAGCCCAGCAGGGCGACGGCCACGATCAGGCCGACGACGTTCTCGGCGGTCACAGCTTCGTCACCCCCTTGGCGACGAGGGCCACCAGCGCGAGAGCCGCGATCGTGGTGACGACGAAGGCCAGGTCGGCCATCGTGAGCTCCTGGAGTAGAGGTCGGTTCGGGTCGGTCGTCCGGTCGGTTTCGGCCGGACCGGACGGCTTCGAGGAAACAGCCCTCCTGACCGGATTCGACCGCTGTTGACGACTCCCTGACGCCGCCCCGCCCGCCCTTGACGGCTCCCATACGCCGCGAGGCCCCCCGCGCCGCCGAGGGGCCCGTACGGCGCAATCCCGCTCCCCCACCTGCTCAGGGGTGTCCTCGCAGGCCGCCGCGCCGGTCTTGACGCAACCCTGACGCCCCCGGCCCGCCCGGACCGGGGCCCGCGGCGCACGCCCCGCATACGCTGGGCCCGTCGCCCTCGGGACGGCCGGGACCCCGCCGCGGCCACCCCGTCCCCCACGCGCGGGGCGCGTCCCCAGGAGCCTCAGGAGCACGTCGATGGCCCTCACCCAGCCGCCACCGCAGCCACCGCCACCGCCGAGCCGCCTGCGCACCTGGATGCTGGAGGGCGCCTCCGACATGGGCCGGCCCGGCGGCATCGAGGGCCCGCACGCCGCGCCGCAGCCGCCCGACCGGGGCCGCCGCTGGTACCGCGTGATGTGCCTGACCGGCGTCGACTACTTCTCCACCCTCGGCTACCAGCCCGGCATCGCCGCCCTCGCCGCCGGTCTGCTGTCCCCGCTCGCCACCGTCGTCCTGGTGGTCGTCACCCTGGCCGGGGCGCTGCCGGTCTACCGCCGGGTCGCCGAGGAGAGCCCGCACGGCGCGGGTTCGATCGGCATGCTGGAGCGGCTGCTGTCGTTCTGGCAGGGCAAGCTGTTCGTCCTCACCCTGCTCGGCTTCGCCGCCACCGACTTCCTGATCACCATCACCCTGTCCGCGGCGGACGCCTCCACCCACCTCATCGAGAACCCCCACCTCACCGGCGCGCTGGAGGACCGCCAGGTCCTGATCACGCTGATCCTGGTGGCGCTGCTCGGCGCGGTGTTCCTCAAGGGCTTCCAGGAGGCCGTGGGCATCGCGGTCGTCCTGGTCGGGGTGTACCTCGCGCTGAACGCCGTCGTCGTGGTGACGGGCCTGGCGCACGTGGCGACCGAGGGGCACGTCGTCACCGACTGGACGACCGCGCTGACCGCCGAGCACGGCAACGTCCTCGCGATGGTCGGCGTGGCCCTGATCGTCTTCCCGAAGCTCGCGCTCGGCCTCTCCGGCTTCGAGACCGGCGTGGCCGTCATGCCGCACGTCAAGGGCGACCCCGGCGACACCGAGGACCGCCCCGCGGGCCGCATCCGGGACACGAAGAAGCTGCTCACCACGGCCGCCCTGATCATGAGCTGCTTCCTGATCACCACCAGTTTCATCACCACCCTGCTCATCCCGGAGAAGGAGTTCGAGCCCGGCGGCGCGGCCAACGGCCGCGCCCTGGCCTACCTGGCGCACGAGTACCTCGGCAACGCCTTCGGCACGGTCTACGACGTCTCCACCATCGCCATCCTGTGGTTCGCGGGCGCCTCCGCGATGGCGGGCCTGCTCAACCTGATGCCGCGCTACCTGCCCCGCTACGGCATGGCCCCGCACTGGGCCCGCGCGGTCCGGCCGATGGTCATCGTCTTCACGCTGATCGCGTTCCTGGTCACCTGGATCTTCGACGCCGACGTCGACGCCCAGGGCGGCGCCTACGCGACCGGCGTGCTGGTGCTGATCAGCTCCGCCGCGATCGCCGTGACCATCGCCGCCCACAAGGCGGGGCAACGGCGCCGGCGGGCCGGGTTCGCCGTCATCTCGGTGGTGTTCCTCTACACGACGGTCGTCAACGTCGTCGAACGCCCCGAGGGCGTCAAGATCGGCGCCTGCTTCATCGCGGGCATCATGCTCGTGTCGTTCCTCTCCCGGCTGGCCCGCGCCTTCGAACTGCGCGTGACGAGCGTGACGCTGGACCCGTTGGCGCAGCGGTTCGTCCGGGACATGGCCAGCCGCAAGATCCGGCTCATCGCCAACCAGCCCGACGCCCGCGACCTGGCCGAGTACCGCGCCAAGATCGAGCAGATCCGGCAGGACAACGACATCCCCGGCCAGGAGGACTTCGTCTTCGTGGAGGTCACGGTCCTCGACCCGTCCGAGTTCGAGGCGGGTCTGACGGTGCGCGGGGAGGTCCTGCACGGCCGCTACCGCGTCCTGACCCTGGAGTCCTCCTCGGTCCCCAACGCCCTCGCCGCGCTCCTGCTGCACATCCGGGACTCCACCCACTGCATCCCGCACATCTACTTCGAGTGGACCGAGGGCAACCCCTTCGCCAATTTCCTGCGCTTCTTCCTGTTCGGCCACGGCGAGGTCGCCCCGGTCACCCGCGAGGTCCTCCGCAAGGCCGAACCGGACCGCGCCCGCCGCCCCCGCGTCCACACCGGCTGACGGGCCGACGGGCCGCCTGGGCTGCCGCGCTGACACGGGCTCACTCACGGGAGCGCCGCCCCACCGTGTCGCCGTAAGAACCCCGTCAACCCGGCCCCGCCCGGCGTCAGAGGCCCGTCAACGGCCCTTCCGGCGCCGGGCGGGCGGCCTACGGTCGAAGCATGTCCCCCTTGGCACCCACGCGACCGGTCGCCCACCGGCAGCGCCGCCCCACCGACCGGCACCGGCGCTCCGAGGCCCGCCTCGCGACCGGCTGCGCGCTCGGCTTCGGCGCGCTCACCTTCCTGATCGACTGGGACGCCCGCACACTCACCCTCCCGCGCGGACTGCTGTGGACGGCCCTGTCCGCCGCGCTGTTCCTCGTCCTCCTGCCGCCCCGGCTCACCGTCGCCCACGGCCTGCTCACGGCACGCGGCCCGCTCCGGCGGCGCGTGGTCCGCACCGACGCGCTGCGGTCCGTGCACCAGTACCCCGGTGTCTCCGCCCACGTGGTCCTGCGCGACACCGACGGACACCGCCTGGAACTCGACCCCCGCGCCCTGGTCGGCAACCCCCTGCTCTGGCACGAGCTGGACACCGGCGCCCGCCGCTCCCAGGCACGGGGCACCCTCACCGAGGGCACGGCCGTACTGGAACGGCTCCGCCACGAGATCGACGACACGATCCTCCGCGACCTGACGGACCCGCCCCGGCACCCCTGACCCGGCCCACCGGCCTCACCCCCGCCCAGGCGGTACCTCCCCCGTCTCCCCGAGTCCCCGCCTGCGCCTATCGTGATCGGCATGCAGTCCTACACCATCGGCCAGGCGGCGCGCCTGCTCGGCGTGAGCCCCGACACCGCCCGCCGCTGGGCGGACGCGGGCCGGGTCGCGACCCACCGCGACGACACCGGACGACGTCTGATCCACGGCACCGACCTCGCCGCGTTCTCCGTGGAGCTGGCCGGGACCCCCGCGGGCGACGAGCCCGCCACCACCTCGGTCCGCAACGCGTTCCCCGGCATCGTCACCGCGATCAAGCTCGGTGACGTGGCCGCCCAGGTCGAGATCCAGGCGGGCCCGCACCGCCTCGTCTCGCTCCTCACCCGCGAGGCGGTGGAGGAACTCGGCCTGGAGGTCGGCATGGAGGCCACCGCCCGCGTCAAGGCGACGAACGTCCACATCGACCGCACCTGACCGCCGGAGACACGGGCACCACCGGAACCGGCACGAGCACCCAGCGGACCGCACATAACGGTCATAACACCCGGCAAGCTCTACGGTGAGTGCCCATGACCCCGAGCACCCCCGGCACCCCGGAACACGCCGCGTCCACCCTGTCCATCCGCAACCGCCTCCCCGGCACCGTCACGGCCGTCGTACCGGGTGAGGTGATGGCGGTCGTCACCGTCAGGCTCACCTCCGGCGAGACCCTGACCGCCGCGATCACCCGCGAGGCGGTCACCGACCTCGCCCTCGCCGAGGGCAGCGCCGTGCACGCGCTGGTGAAGTCGACGGAGGTCGCCCTCGCCACCGGCCCGGTCAAGGGCCTCTCGATCCGCAACCGGCTCCCCGGCACCGTCACGGCCGTGACCACCGGCGGTGCGATGGCCTCGGTGAAGCTGACCGCCGGGGGCGGCGAGCTGACCTCCGTGATCACCCGGGAGGCGGTCACCGACCTCGGTCTCGCCCCCGGCTCCGCGGTCGTCGCGCTGATCAAGTCCACCGAGGTCTCGGTCGCGACCCCCTGACACGGCGAGGGGCCCCCGCCCTTCCCGGACAGGGGCCCCCTCGGCGCACGGCGATCAGTCCTCGTACGCGTCCAGCGGCGGGCAGGAGCAGACCAGGTTGCGGTCGCCGAACGCCTGGTCGATCCGGCGGACCGGCGGCCAGTACTTCTCGGCGGCGGACACCCCGGCCGGGAACACGGCCTCCTCGCGGGTGTACGCGTGCTCCCACTCCCCGCCGAGCGCGGCGGCGGTGTGCGGGGCGCGGGCGAGCGGGTTGTCCTCGGCGGGCCAGACGCCCGAGCCGACCTTCTCGATCTCGGCACGGATGGCGATCATCGCCTCGCAGAAACGGTCCAGCTCGGCCAGGTCCTCGGACTCGGTCGGCTCGATCATCAGCGTGCCCGCCACCGGGAACGACATGGTCGGCGCGTGGAAGCCGTAGTCGATGAGGCGCTTCGCCACGTCGTCCACGGTGACGCCGGTCGCCTTGGTGAGCGGCCGCAGGTCGATGATGCACTCGTGCGCGACGAGCCCGCCGGGGCCGGTGTAGAGCACGGGGTAGTGCGGCTCCAGCCGCTTGGCGACGTAGTTGGCGGAGAGCACGGCCACCTGCGTGGCGCGCTTCAGGCCCTCGCCGCCCATGAGGCGCACGTACGACCAGGAGATCGGCAGGATGCCCGCGGACCCCCACGGCGCGGCCGAGATCGGGCCCACGCCGGTCTCCGGTCCGGCGGACGGCTGGAGCGGGTGGTTGGGCAGGTACGGCGCGAGGTGCGAACGGACGGCCACCGGGCCGACGCCGGGACCGCCGCCGCCGTGCGGGATGCAGAACGTCTTGTGCAGGTTCAGGTGGGAGACGTCGCCGCCGAAGTGGCCCGGCTTGGCGAGCCCGACCAGGGCGTTGAGGTTGGCGCCGTCGACGTAGACCTGGCCGCCCGCCTCGTGGACCTGGGCGCAGATGTCGGCGACGTGCTCCTCGAACACGCCGTGCGTCGACGGGTAGGTGATCATCAGCACGGCCAGCTCGTCGCGGTGCTGCTCGATCTTCGCCCGCAGGTCGTCCACGTCGATCTCGCCGTCCTCGGCGGTCTTCACGACGACGACCTTCATCCCGGCCATCACGGCGCTGGCCGCGTTGGTGCCGTGCGCGGAGGACGGGATGAGGCAGACGGTGCGCTGCTCGTCGCCGTTGGCGCGGTGGTAGCCGCGGACCGCGAGCAGTCCGGCGAACTCGCCCTGGGAGCCGGCGTTCGGCTGGAGGGAGACCTTGTCGTAGCCGGTGACCTCGGCGAGCCGGTCCTCCAGCTCGTGGATGAGCGTGAGGTAGCCCTCGGCCTGCTCGGCGGGCGCGAAGGGGTGCAGCTGACCGAACTCGGGCCAGGTGACCGGCTCCATCTCGGTGGTCGCGTTGAGCTTCATGGTGCAGGAGCCGAGCGGGATCATGCCGCGGTCGAGCGCGTAGTCCCGGTCGGCGAGGCGGCGCAGGTAGCGCAGCATGGCCGTCTCGGAGCGGTGCTGGTGGAAGACGGGGTGGGTGAGGACCTCGTCGGAGCGCAGCAGCGCGGCGGGCAGCGCGTCGGCGGTCGCGGCGTCGAGCGCCTCGATGTCACCCTCGACGCCGAAGGCGTTCCAGACGGCCGTGAGCTGGTCGCGTCCGGTGGTCTCGTCGCAGGCGACGGAGACGTGGTCGGCGTCCACGCGGTACAGGTTGACGCCGTGGTCGCGGGCCGCGGCGACGACCTCGTCGGCCCGGCCGGGCACCCGCAGGGTCAGCGTGTCGAAGTAGGCGCCGTGCACGACCTCGACGCCGCCCGCGGTGAGCCCGGCGGCGAGGATCGCGGCGTAGCGGTGGGTGCGGCGGGCGATCGCGCGCAGCCCGTCGGGCCCGTGGTAGACGGCGTACATGCCCGCCATGACGGCGAGGAGGACCTGCGCGGTACAGATGTTGCTGGTGGCCTTCTCCCGGCGGATGTGCTGCTCCCGCGTCTGGAGCGCGAGCCGGTAGGCGCGGTTGCCGTCGGCGTCGACGGAGACGCCGACGAGGCGGCCGGGGAGGCTGCGGGCGAACTTCTCGTGGACGGCCATGTATCCGGCGTGCGGCCCGCCGAAGCCCATGGGCACGCCGAACCGCTGGGTGGTGCCCACCGCGATGTCCGCGCCCAGCTCGCCGGGCGAGGTGAGCAGCGTCAGCGCGAGCAGGTCGGCGGCGACGGTGACCAGCGCGCCCAGCCCGTGCGCCTGCTCCACGACGGCCTTGATGTCGCGGACGGCCCCGGAGGCGCCGGGGTACTGGATCAGGACGCCGTTGATCTCGCGGGCGGCGAGGTCGGCGGGGATGCCGTCGGTGAGGTCGGCGACGACGACCTCGACGCCGGTCGGTTCGGCGCGGGTGCGGATCACGGCGACGGTCTGCGGCAGGGCGTCCGCGTCGACGAGGAAGAGGCCCTTCTTGTTCTTGCCCATGCGCCGGGACAGCGCCATCGCCTCGGCGGCGGCGGTCCCCTCGTCCAGCAGGGAGGCGCCGGAGGTCGGCAGGCCGGTGAGGTCGGCGACCATGGTCTGGAAGTTGAGCAGCGCCTCCAGGCGGCCCTGCGAGATCTCCGGCTGGTAGGGCGTGTACGCCGTGTACCAGGCCGGGTTCTCCATGACGTTCCGCAGGATCACCGGCGGGGTGAAGGTCCCGTGGTAGCCGAGGCCGATCATGGGGGCCAGGACCTGGTTGCGGTCGGCCAGGGACCGCAGCTCGGCCAGCACCTCGGCCTCGGTGCGCGCGCCCGGCAGGTCCAGCGCGTCGGCGTTCTTGATGACCTCGGGGACGGCGGCGGCGGTCAGCTCGTCCAGGGAGCCGTATCCGACCTGCGCGAGCATCTTGGCCCGCGCCTCCTGGTCGGGCCCGATGTGGCGCTGCTCGAAGGGGATGCCCTGTTCGAGTACGGAGAGCGGTGTGCGAGGGGCGGTCATTGCGGAGGCCTCCTGGTCTGACGCGACCTTCGAGGGGTACCACTGGCGCGGGTACCCGGACGGCCTCCCCCTCTGTCATCTCAACCTGAGAGTTTCACCGGCCGCCCGCGGGCACCCGGCTTTCACCGTCGGTGAGAGCGGGGGCTTGCGCCACCGCTCTGCTTTCCAGAGTGACCTCGTCCGTGCGGTACGTGGGCCTGAGAGATTCCGGGGAGGATTTGCTCCTTCGGCGCCTCCGATGGTGTCCGGAGGACTCTCCCGCACGGGGTCAGCAGCCGCTGCCAGACTACCAGCGAGGTCAACGGGGCCTCTTTCGAGTGGCCGCGGTCTCCATTGTGCTCTTTTGTAGTGCTTACAGGTGAGTGGCGAGCGAGTGGGAGGGCTCCGTGCAGACCGACATCGATCCGCGCAGTCTGATCGGCCGCAAGGCGTTCGACCGCAACGGCACCAAGATCGGCACCGTCGACGAGGTCTACCTCGACGACGCGACCGGCGTGCCGGAGTGGGCGGCCATACGCACGGGCCTGTTCAGCCGGGACGCGTTCGTCCCGCTGGAGCCCAGCGAACTCGTCGAGGGCACGCTCCGCATCCCGTTCGAACGGGCCCTGATCAAGGACGCCCCGGACTTCGGCGTGGGCCGCCACCTCTCCCCCGAGCAGGAACTCCAGCTCTACCACCACTACGGCCTCGACGTATCCGCCCCTCCCGCGCTGCCGGACCACGACTTCGGCAAGCTGGCGGGCACGGACGACAGCTGAGCGCGGACCACCAGAACGCCCGCTCCTTCCCCGCGCGCCTGTAGCCGCGGGCCTGCCTCACGCCCCGTGCGCGCTGCCCTGACCGGACCGGGCGGCGGGCCCCGCGGCGTCCCGCGCCGTCTCCGCCGGGTCCAGCGCCCGCGCCTGCGGCGGGTCGCCCTCCTGGGCGTCCGGTCTTCGCCGCACCAGCGGCAGCGGGTCGGCCGCCGCCAGTTCCGGATCGTCGACCCGGAAGGTCCGCACCCGCCCGACCTCCGACTGCGGCGTCTCGAACCGCACGGTGACCCGCCCCAGGCCGCTGCCCTGCACCCACCCGTGCCCCAGTCCGGCATGGCGTACGTCGTGGCCGGGCCGCCACCGGTGCTCGGGCGGCACCGCCTCCTCCGGGGCGGGCAGGTCGGGCAGCGCCTCCTCCGCGCCGCCGTCCCCGCGGTCCTCGGCGGCCTGCGCGAACAGGTCCTCCTGCGTGAAGTCGGCGAGCCCGCTCACCCCGACGCCGAGCAGCCGGACCCCGCCGGTGGTGTCCACGGAGTCCAGCAGCCGCTGCGCCGCCTCCCGCACCACCGCGGGGTCGTCGGTGGGCCCGCGCAGGGTCTCGGAGCGGGTGAGGGTGGAGAAGTCGTAGCGCCGGACCTTGAGCACGATGGTCCGGCCGGACAGACCGGCGTCGCGCAGTCTGCGTACGCACCGGTCCGCCAGCCGCCGTACCTCCAGCTCGACCCGGACCCGGTCGTGGATGTCGACGTCGTAGGTGTCCTCGACGGAGACCGACTTGGTCTCGCGCTCGGCCACCACGGGCCGGTCGTCGCGGGCCAGCGCCATCGCGTACAGGGCGTGCCCGTGGGCCTTGCCGAGCAGCCGGACCAGCTCGTCCTCGCCCGCCTCCGCCATGTCGTCGACGGTGGTGATGCCCGCGCGGCGCAGGTGGTCGCCGGTGGCGGGGCCGACCCCGGGCAGGGTGCGCACCGGCATCGGGGCGAGCAGCCCCCGCTCGGTGCCCGGGTCGATCAGCACCAGGCCGTCCGGCTTGGCCTGCTCGGAGGCGATCTTGGCGAGCATCTTGGAGGCGGCGAGGCCCACCGACCCGGTGAGCCCCGTGACCTGCCGTATGTCCGCGCGCAGCCGGACGCCGGTAAGCCGCGCCGACTCGGTGTCCCAGGCCGCCCCACCGGCTTCCAGGTCCACGAACGCCTCGTCCAGGCTGAGCGGCTCCACCAGCGGCGACAAGGCCCGCAGCAGGCCCATGACCTGCTCGCTGATCGAGCGGTAGAACGCGAAGCGGGGCACGAGGTAGGCGGCGTTCGGCGCCAGCCGGCGGGCCTGGGCCATCGGCATCGCCGAGTGCACTCCGAAGACCCGCGCCTCGTAGGAGGCGGTCGCCACCACCCCGCGGGGCCCGAGGCCGCCCACCACGACGGCCTTCCCGCGCAGACTCGGCTTGGACGCCTGCTCCGCCTGGGCGAAGAAGGCGTCCATGTCGAGATGCAGGACGGTGGGCGCGTTTCTCACATCTCCGATGCTGCACCACACCACTGACAACGCGGTCACACGGCGACGCACCACGCCGGGCGGGAGACGGAACGCTCCGGAACGGTCCGGAGTGCCGGGAGGAGCGTCAGACCGCCCGGTTGCGGCGGCGCGCGAGTTCGTCGGCCGGGTTGGGCCCGACGAGTGTCTCGCCGGTGTCGACGCGCTCGCCGTGCAGCTGGGACAGGGCGCCCTCGACGTCCCGCCAGACCACGCCCACGGCGATCCCGAAGATGCCCTGACCGCCCTGGAGCAGTGCGTGGACCTCGTCCGGCGAGGTGCACTCGTAGACCGTGGCGCCGTCGCTCATCAGCGTCATGCGCTCCAGATCGCTGAACCCGCGCTCCCGCAGGTGCTGCACGGCGGTGCGGATGTTCTGGAGGGACACCCCGGTGTCGAGGAACCGCTTGACGATCTTCAGGACGACGACGTCCCGGAAGCTGTAGAGGCGCTGGGTTCCGGACCCGTACGCGGGCCGCACGCTCGGCTCGACGAGCCCGGTGCGCGCCCAGTAGTCCAACTGGCGGTAGGTGATCCCGGCGGCCGCGCAGGCCGTGGGACCCCGGTATCCGATCTCCTCGGACGCGCCGGGCGCCGCCGCCCCGCCGGCGTCCGGCGCGGACGCCGGGCGCTGCGGAGCGGGTTCGGCCGCGGTGCTGTGCTGGGGATAGGCACCCCCCGCACGCAGCCGTGAGCCAGGGGATGCGTACGGACCGCTTCCCCCGACACCGAGTCCGGGGGCACCCCCCGCCGTACCGTCGCCGCTGCTTCTCACGCCGACCTCCGTCCTTGACCTGCCTTGTCGACGGTAGGCAGTCACCAGGGGTGCGTCAACGATCGCCACACTCGCCACGCCGGGTGATAATCACCCAAGGAGTGGTTTCCCGCACCCCACTGCGGGGAAAGGCTAGCCGAATGCGCTCGGTGAGGGTCGCAGGACGCTCTCACACGCCGCTGGCAATTGCCGCGGCACGCGGCCCACGAAGTCCCTCGCACCGCCGCCACCGACCGGGCTGCCGACCTGTCAGCGGCCCTCCGTGCCTGGCCCACCGGTGGCCGACGCTCCGGTTCACCGGAGTCCTGACGGCCAGGCCCTGACGGCCGCTCTACTGGTTGCTGGTGCCGAAGTCCTCCGGCGAGATCTGGTCGAGGAACTCGCGGAACTTCTCCACCTCGTCCTCCTGCTCGTCCGGGATGGCGATCCCCGCGTCGTCCAGCACCGTGTCGCTGCCGTAGATGGGCGTGCCCGTGCGCAGCGCCAGCGCTATGGCGTCGGACGGGCGCGCGCTCACCTCGACCCCGCTGGCGAAGACCAGCTCCGCGTAGAAGACCCCTTCGCGCAGGTCGGTGATGCGCACTTCGCTGAGCTCCTGGCCGACGGCCTCCAGCACGTCCTTGAACAGGTCGTGGGTCAGCGGCCGCGCCGGAGCCATGCCCTGCTGGGCGAAGGCGATCGCGGTCGCCTCGCCGGGCCCGATCCAGATGGGGAGGTAGCGGTCGCCTCCCACTTCACGCAGCAGCACGATCGGTTGGTTGGAGGGCATCTCGACCCGGACACCTACGACATCGAGCTCGTTCACACAGCAACCCTAGGCCGTGCTCGGGACGTTTGGGTAGTCGGGCTGGGAACGGGTGACCGAAGCGGGGACCCTCGCCGCTGCCCCGGAGGTCCCTCTCAGGGCAGGCGGACGCCCAGCGCGGACCGCACGAGCGCCGCGTGCAGCCGCACCGCGAGGTCGGCCAGCTCCTTGGCGCGGGCCTCGGCGTGTGCCCTGGTCTGGGGGTTGCGGTGCCGTCTCAGCGGGGCCACCACCTGGTCGACGAGACCCGCCTCCCGGTCGGCCGCGGCCTTCATGACCCGCAGATGCCGGGGCTCGATCCCGAAGCGGCCCAGCTCGGCGACGAGCGCGACGACGGTGGCCGCCTCGGCGTCGTACACCCCCTCCGCCAATGGGGCGACGAGGCCGTACGACTCCCACTCGCGGAGTTCGTCCTCGTCGATCCCGGCGGCGGCCAGCAGCTCGGCGCGGCCGATGCGGGCGGCGGTCGGGGCCTCGGAGGGTTCGGGGACGGGTTCGCCGTCCCGCTGGCGGCCCACCGTGGGCAGGGGCGCCGCCTCGCCGCGCTCCATGGCGTCCAGGTGCTCCCGGATCACCTTGAGCGGCAGATAGTGGTCGCGCTGCATCCGCAGGACGTGACCCAGGCGCTCCACGTCCCGCGCGCTGAACTTGCGGTACCCCGACGGGGTCCGCTGCGGCTCGACGAGCCCCTCCGACTCCAGGAAGCGGATCTTGGAGATGGTCACTTCGGGGAACTCGTCGCGCAGCACGTTGAGCACCGTGCCGATGCTCATCGGATCACCGTCCAGGGCGGCGGTGCCGGGTCCGGCACCGCCCCTCGGTGTGCGCAGCATGGGCCTTCCCTCGGGGTTCCCCCGGACGGGTCCGGGGGGTCAGTAGCCTCGCTGGCTCGCGTAGAAGACCAGCCGGTACTTGCCGATCTGCACCTCGTCGCCGTTCGACAGCGGGACCTCGTCGATCCGCTCCCGGTTGACGTACGTGCCGTTCAGGCTGCCGACGTCGGCGACCGTGAACGAGCCGTCCTGGGCGCGGCGGAACTCCACGTGGCGCCGGGAGACGGTGACGTCGTCCAGGAAGATGTCGCTCTGCGGGTGCCGGCCGGCCGTCGTCAGGTCGCCGTCCAGCAGGAAGCGGCTGCCCGAGTTGGGACCCCGGCGCACCACCAGCAGGGCGGAGCCCAGCGGCAGCGCGTCGACCGCGGCCTGCGCCTCGGGAGAGAGCGACGGCAACTGGGTCTGGCCGGTGACCTCGGAGTCGTAGGCCTCCAGGCCGGAGATGGAGATCGTGGAGGTCGTCTCCGACGCGCGCTCCGGCGTCAGACCGGGCCTCAGCGGCGCGCCGCAGTTGGAGCAGAAGCGGCTGTTCTCCGCGTTGCGGTTACCGCACCTCGTACACACCAGGGCTGACATAGGGGAAAACCCTCCACCCGTACTTGAGGTTGACGGTTGTCCGAAACCTATGCCGCCGGGCTGCGCAGGGTCAACCGACGCCCCGCCCTGGCCTCCGGAAATGTCGCCGCCCGGACCGGGTACCTGGTCCCGGAACAGCGGTCGCTGGCCTTCCGCGTCGGGCTGGGCGCGGTGGCGGGCCGTCGCGTTCTCCCCGCTCTCTCGCGCGCTCTTGCCGAACAACTTCGCAAACAACTTCACGGGCGATTCCCCTTGACCGAAACAGACCCGCCCGTGGGGCAGGACGAACCCTGACTGATTACACCGGCCGAGCCGGACACCTTCACAACGTCCGTATCCGCCAGACAGTTTCCACCACGCACCACCCGATCGGTGCGCCGACCCCCCGCAACCTCATGCCCCTGCCCGACGGCCGCCATGCACCGTCGGTTCACCGGGACGACGACCGAGCGTAGTCAGGCTGCTTCGCTGCCCGCAAGGCATCCACGACGATCTTGGTGGATCGCTCGACGACCACGGTGGCCTGCTCCTTCTCCAGAGTCTGCACCACGCCTCCAGGGATGTTGAGCGCCGGTTCGAGGTCCTGCGGCTTGCCGATGACCTTGAAACGATAGGGGGCGTTGATCTTGTTCCCGTCCACGCCCACGCCGTTGCCCGAATCCGTCAGGAACGTCCCGGCCACGACCCGTACGCCGTTCACCTGGATCGCCTCGGCGCCGGCCGCGCGCAGTTCCTGGACGGCGTCGAGCAGCATGTCGGGCTCGACCGTTCCCTTGGTGTCCTCGATCGTCATGGTGATACCGGGCCCCTCGGCGGCCACCGTGCCCGCCAGGATGCCGAGTTGCTTCTCCTTCTCGACCGTCTGCTTCCGGGCCTCCTCCGCCTGGTCGGAGCTGTTCTCCAGCTCCTCCCGCTGCTTCTCCAGGCCCTGCTTCTCGTCTTCTAGACGCTGACTCCGGTCGTCGAGTTCATCCAGGATGCGGACAAGATCTTCCTGGCGCGCGCCGCGCAGGGCGTTGCCGTCGTCGCTGGTGGACGCGACCTGCACGGCGAGCCCGAAACCGAGACCGAACAGCAGCAGCGCGACGATGAGTTGGGCGCGGCTCACGCGCGGCGGCCAGAGGCCCTGCGCGAGCCGCTGCCGCCCCGTCACCTCCGGTCCGGCCGGGGCCGACGGCGCCGGTTCCTCGGGGGCGGTCGCGGCGACCTCGGGCGGCAGCTCCTTGCGCAGCCTGGCGGTCGGCTCGTCCTCGTGCCCCGTACCGGCCCGGCGGGGCGCGTCGGGGTGCGGCTGGTCGCGGCGCGGCTCGTCGTGGTCGTTCATCGGCGTCACGCCCGGAAGACGTGGCGGCGGATCGCCGCGGCGTTGGAGAAGATCCGGATGCCGAGGACGACCACGACACCGGTCGACAACTGGGCGCCCACGCCCAGCTTGTCGCCGAGGAACACGATCAGCGCGGCCACGACCACGTTCGACAGGAACGACACCACGAAGACCTTGTCGTCGAAGATGCCGTCCAGCATGGCGCGCAGCCCGCCGAACACGGCGTCCAGCGCCGCCACGACGGCGATCGGCAGATACGGTTCGACGACCGCCGGAACCTCGGGCCGGACCAACAGTCCGGCCACGACGCCCACGACGAGGCCCAGTACGGCGATCACGATGTGCCCTTGCCCTTCTCGGTGCTCGGCTGTGCGGTGCGTACGATCACACTCGGTGCGGCGGGCACCTGGACGTCCTTCTCCACGGAGATGGCGGTCCGGATGCCGAAGTTCTCCTGGAGGGCGTGCAGGTACAGCCCGTCCGCGCTGTCCTGGAACCGGGTGCTCAGGTTCTTGCCGTCCCCCACCGCGAGCACCGTGTACGGCGGCACCAGCGGTTTGTTGTCGACCAGTATCGCGTCGCCCGCGGCCCGGATCGCCGACAGGGCGGTCAGCCGCTGTCCGTTGACGGAGACGGCCTCGGCGCCCGACGCCCACAGTCCGTTCACGACGCGCTGCATGTCGCGGTCGCGGACCCGCCCGGTGTCGGAAAACCCGGTGGTCTCGCGGGGGTCGCCGTCGCCGCCCGTGGAGGCCTCCTCGGCGTCGTCCACGACCAGCTTCACGCCGGGTCCGTGGACGGCCACCGATCCGGCGAGCATGCCGGTCAGGTCGGAGTGGCCGCCCCCGCCGCTGGCCCGCAGGGCCTCGCGCTGGCGGGCGCCGACGTCTTCGCGGAGCTTGTCGACGGTGCCTTCGAGCTTGTCGGCCGCGTCGGTCTCCTGGTCGATGCGGTCGATCAGTTCCTCGCGCTCCTTGGCGACGACGGGCGCGGCGACGCGCGCCTGGGCGGCGCCCACGGTCACCACGAGCGCCGCGAGCACCAGCCCGGCCGCGAGTCCCAGCTTGGCCCGCAGCGGCTTGGGCACCCCGCCCGCGCCCGCGGCCCGTCTGCGCGCGGCGGCCTCGGCGTAGCCCTCGTCCAGGCTGTGGTCCATGACGTTGGTGAGCAGCGACATGGAGGCGTCCGGGCGCGACACGCGCGCGGGTGTGCTCCGAACGGGGGGCTGCTGCGGCATGCCGCACATCGTCGCACGTCGTGCCCGCTACCTCCGAATGGCCCCACGCGCGCGTGCCGGACACGCTCCCCGGAGGGTACGTGCCCGGCATGCGCGCGTGCGCGAGAGCCGCGGGCCGCCTACGGACGAGGCGGGAGCGCGACCCGGTCAGTCACCGGCGCTGTCGACCACGGCCGCCCACTCGTCGAGCAGGGCCTGCGCCGAGGCGTCGTCGGGGCCCTCGGCCCACAGGTGGGTGACGGCCTCGGCGGGGTCCGGCAGGACCATCACCCAGCGGCCGTCGGTCTCGACGACGCGGACTCCGTCGGTGGTGTCCACGAAGCGGTCCCCGGCGGCCTCGACGACCCGCCGCATCACGAGGCCCTTGACGGCCCACGGGGTCGCCAGGTCCCGCTTGAGGACGTGCGCCTTCGGGATGCGCGCGTCGATCTGGCTGAGCGTGAGCTGCGTCCGGGCCACCAGCCCGATCAGCCGTACGAAGGCGGCCGTGCCGTCGAACACGCTGCTGAACTCGGGGACGATGAAGCCGCCCTTGCCGTCGCCGCCGAAGATGGTCGACTCGTCGCGTCCGACGCGGGTGAGGTCGTCGGGTGACGTCGTCGTCCACTCCACCTGGGTGCCGTGGTAGGCGGCGACCTGCTCGGCGATCCGGGTGGTGGTCACGGGCAGCGCGACGCGCCCGCTGCGCCGCTCGGCGGCGACCAGGTCGAGCAGGACGAGGAGGGCCCGGTCGTCCTCGATGATCCGGCCCTTCTCGTCGACGAGGGAGAGCCGCTCGCCGACGGGGTCGAACCGCACGCCGAAGGCGGCTCGCGAGGACGCGACGATCTCCCCGAGCCGTACCAGCCCGGACCGCCGCTGGTCGGCGGTCTCGGTGGGCCGGGCCTCGTTGAGGCCGGGGTTCACGGTCAGCGAGTCCACCCCGAGCTTGCCGAGGAGGCTCGGCAGCACCAGACCGGCACTGCCGTTCGACGCGTCGACGACGACCTTCAGTCCGGATTCCGCGATCCCGGTGGTGTCCACGTTCCTCAGCAGCGACCCGGTGTACGAGTCGAACACGCTGGCCGGGAAGTGCAGGTCCCCGATCTCGCCGGGGAACGCGCGCCGGTACTCCTGGCGCGAGTAGACCCGGTCCAGCTTCCGCTGGCTGCCCTGCGACAGGTCGGCGCCCCGCCCGTCGAAGAACATGATGTCGACGGAGTCCGGTACCCCGGGCGAGGTCCGGATCATGATCCCTCCGGCGCTCCCCCGAGCGGTCTGCTGCCGCGCCACGGGCAGCGGTACGTTCTCCAGGTCGCGTACGTCGATGGCGCTGGCCTGGAGCGCGGAGATGACCGCCCGCTTGAGCGCGCGGGCGCCGCGGGAGTGGTCGCGGGCCGTGGTGACCGTCGACCCCTTCTTGAGGGTCGTGGCGTAGGCACCGGCGAGGCGGACGGCGAGTTCGGGGGTGATCTCGACGTTCAGGATGCCGCTGACCCCGCGGGCTCCGAAGAGCTGCGCCTGACCGCGCGACTCCCAGATCACGGAGGTGTTGACGAAGGCGCCGGCTTCGATGGTCTTGAAGGGGTAGACCCGGACGTTGCCCTGCACGATCGATTCTTCACCGATCAGGCATTCGTCTCCGATGACGGCGCCGTCCTCGATGCGGGCGGCCCGCATGATGTCGGTGTTCTTGCCGACGACGCAGCCGCGGAGATTGCTCTGCTGTCCGACGTAGACGTTGTCGTGCGTGACGGCCTTGTGCAGGAAGGCGCCGGACTTGACGACGACGTTGGAGCCGATGACGGTGTGTTCCCGGATCTCGGCCCCGGCTTCGACCTTGGCGTAGTCGCCGATGTAGAGGGGGCCGCGGAGTACGGCGTCGGGGTGGACCTCGGCGCCTTCGGCGACCCAGACGCCGGGCGAGATCTCGAATCCGTCGAGGTCGACGTCGACCTTGCCCTCCAGGATGTCGGCCTGGGCCTTCACGTAGCTCTCGTGGGTGCCGACGTCCTCCCAGTAGCCTTCGGCGACATAGCCGTAGATCGGCTTGCCTTCCTTCATCAGCTGGGGGAAGACGTCGCCGGACCAGTCGACGGACACGTCGGCTTCGACGTAGTTGAAGACCTCGGGTTCCATGACGTAGATGCCGGTGTTGACGGTGTCCGAGAAGACCTGTCCCCAGGTGGGCTTCTCCAGGAACCGTTCGACCTTGCCCTCTTCGTCGACGATGGTGATGCCGAATTCGAGGGGGTTGGGTACACGTGTCAGACAGACGGTGACGAGTGCGCCCTTTTCCTTGTGGAAGCGGATCAGGTCGGTGAGGTCGAAGTCGGTGAGGGCATCGCCGGAAATGACGAGGAAGGCGTCGTCCTTCAACGCCTCTTCGGCGTTCTTGACGCTTCCGGCGGTACCGAGTGGCTTCTCCTCGTTGGCATAGGTGAGCTCCATACCGAGCTCTTCACCGTCGCCGAAGTAGTTCTTGACCAGCGAGGCCAGGAACTGCACGGTCACGACGGTCTCGTTGAGTCCATGCCTTTTGAGCAGCCGCAGGACATGCTCCATGATCGGCCGGTTGGCCACCGGCAGGAGCGGCTTGGGCATGCTCGAGGTCATCGGGCGAAGGCGTGTGCCTTCGCCTCCGGCCATCACGACGGCCTTCATGTCGGAAGCGTCCTCCTTGAAGAGACGGTCTAGCCGACTTCACCCGTCCAGATTGTCCCGCACTTTTCCACGTCGGGCCATCGAGCCTGTTCCGGCCGCCGATCGGCGAGCTCAGTCGGACGTGGCGTCCGCTCGGACCAGGCGGCGGACTTGTACCACGTACAGCACTCCTGCCCACCAGTACAGGGTTGTACCCCATCCTGCGAACGCCCATCCGAAAATGGCTGCGAGTGACGCCAGCCAGCCGCTTCCGTCACTGAGGAGGAGAAGGGGGAAGGCGTACATGAGGTTGAACGTGGCGGCCTTGCCGAGGAAGTTCACCTGGGGCGGCGGATAGCCGTGGCGCCGGAGGATGCCGACCATCACCAGGAGCATCAGTTCCCGGGCGAGAAGTACAGCCGTCAACCAGAGGGGGAGAATCTCGCGCCAGGTCAGTCCGACCAATGTCGAGAGAATGTAGAGCCGGTCGGCTGCGGGGTCGAGGAGGCGGCCGAGGTTGCTGATCTGGTTCCAGCGCCGGGCGAGCTTCCCGTCGAGGTAGTCGCTGATCCCGCTGAGGGCCAGCACCAGCAGGGCCCACCCGTCGCTCTGCGGGCCTCCGAACTCGGGTCGGAGAATCAGCCACAGGAAGAGGGGCACGCCGGCGAGGCGCGCCATGCTGAGGATGTTGGGGATGGTGAGGACCCGGTCGGTCTGAACGCGGGTCTCCTGGACCTCCACCCGGGGGCCTCCAGTAGAAAATGAGCCAACGATGCCCCCTGACCCTACCTCAACGCAAAAAAGCTCTGGCTCTTGGGCGGTGTGCCCAAGAGCCAGAGCTGTAAAAGGAGTTCGGCGGCGTCCTACTCTCCCACAGGGTCCCCCCTGCAGTACCATCGGCGCTGTAAGGCTTAGCTTCCGGGTTCGGAATGTAACCGGGCGTTT